>JADFZJ010000018.1 GCA_015232555.1 Desulfamplus sp.
TGTGGTGGCAACTGATTTATTCATAAACTCTCCTTGATTATCGTTTTTTCTGCAAACTAAACAATAACAGAAGATGTTTATTTTTTTCAGCTTAAAATCATTGCTCCCCCAAATCCGTTATAACCAGAATTAATTAAAATACGTCCAGATATTCCAATACTGTTATGCACAAAGATTTAGTGCAATTATTTCAGAAAAGACCGCCTTTTCTATATCATAGATACTTAAATGCCTTTTGGCATAACAGCATGGAATTATTTACAGGAACAATTTAATTGTGTGGAAAACTATAGCTTTAGTAAACAATGAAGGATGCCTATTTTTGATACCTTATGAACAATATAAAATGTTCTTTATTTCAAATACCAAGTATCTTATTCATATTTTTAACTGCACACATATTTCCGCACATGGTGCAGGTATCTTCATGTTCTGGCAGAGATGATTGTCTATACTTTTTAGGTTTATCAGAATCAATTGCAAGCTCAAACATGGTGTTCCAATCTAAATTCCGCCGTGCTTTACTCATTTTATAATCCCACTCTCTTGCACCCTTTACACCTTTTACGATATCTGCTGCATGAGCGGCGATTCTTGCTGCAATTATCCCCTCTTTCATATCGTCCATATCAGGCAGCCTTAAATGTTCAGCAGGAGTTACATAACACAAAAAGTCAGCACCGCTTGACGCTGCAATTGCTCCTCCGATTGCACTTGTAATATGGTCATATCCTGGAGCCACATCAGTTACAATAGGACCTAACACATAAAACGGTGCTCCGTGACAAAGCCTCTTTTCAATCATCATGTTTCCAGCTATTTCGTCAATTGCCATGTGTCCTGGTCCCTCGATCATCACCTGAACATTTTTCTCCCATGCTTTTAATGTCAGCTCTCCAAGAACAATAAGCTCCTCAACCTGTGCTGCATCAGTAGAGTCATTTATAGAGCCGGGTCTGCACCCATCGCCTAAACTTAATGCCACATCATATTTTTGGCAGATTTCAAGGAGTCTGTCAAAATGTTCATAAAAAGGATTTTCACAGTTATTTAGCTCCATCCAGCGAAAAAGAAGAGAGCCTCCTCTTGAGACAATAGCTGTTAAACGCTCATTTTTCTTAACTTTTTGGGCAACTACCCTGTTTAATCCTGCATGAATGGTCATAAAATCAACGCCGTCTTGTGCGTGAACCTCAACAACATCAAAAAATTCATCAACTGAGATATCTTGAAGATTTTTATCGTAAAATCCAACTGCATCATAAATTGGAACAGTTCCGATCATAACTGGAGAGAGTTCAACCAACTTTTTTCTAAACTCACGGGTTTTGCCGTAACAGCTTAAATCCATTATTGCATCAGCTTTGAGATTAACTGCATAAAGAGCCTTTTCCATCTCTTTGTCAATGTTGCAGCAATCTTTTGAGATTCCAAGATTTACATTTATTTTTGTTGCAAGCCCTTTTCCAACGCCTTTAGCTGAAAGATTTTTATGGTTTTTATTGGCTGGAATAATTATTGATCCTTTTGCAATTGCAGTCATTAATTCATTTATATCCATCTGCTCTTCAAGTGCCACCTGCTCCATCTGAGCTGTTACAATTTGTTTTCGTGCTGCGTCCATCTGAGTTGTGTATGTTGTCATTATATTTTTTCCTTAAATGATAAGTTTATTTTTTGCCTAATGCTCTCAATTTTAGCTCCAATATCTGCTGCTCCTGTAATCTCTGAAACCATAGCTACGCATCTTGCCCCGCGGCTTGTGATTTCATGCAGGTTTGACTCTTTAATTCCACCGATTGCAACAAACGGAATAGAGATATTTTTAACTACATATTCAAGATAAGCATGACCAACAGGCGAGCAGACATCTTTTTTTGTTTTTGTGCTGTAAATAGGACCAACTCCAATATAGTCAACTCCTGCATTCTGTGCCTTTACTGCCTCTTCTGGTGCATGTGTTGAAAGACCAATTATAAAATCCTGCCCGACTAATTTTCTGACACCTTCAACAGGATAGTCGCTTTGCCCAATATGAACGCCGTCAGCACCAACCATCATAGCAAGAGCAACATCATCATTAACTATAAAGGTTACTCCAGCAGCCTTTGTCATCTCCCTTATCTGAACACATTCGCGGTATTTCTCAAAAGCTGCTCGCTCTTTTTCTCTATATTGAATAATCTTGATGCCCGAGCGAATCATCTCGTTTACAACTTCTATGTTGCTGCGTCCGCAAGAGAGGGCATGATCTGTCAGGCAGTAGATATCTGTAACTGGAAATTTACTTTTTTGCTGCTCTTTTTTTGTTTGCTCTTCCATAAACCTAAAGCACTCTTGTTCAAGATTGTAAGAGGTGTAGCGGAGAGATTCATACTGTTTTGCAGCCGCATAATAGTTCATAGATTTTAAACTCTCCTCAATAGAGCGGATTCCCTCTTGGATACGTTTGAAGTTTGCCGTGATTATATCAAGAGTTCCCTCTTCTCTTTTATCTAACCGGCTGTTTTGAGATATATTAAAGCCGATATCTCCATCAACGTCACGGGTTGTTAAGAGTTCCGGCATGATACCACAAGCAGATTTTCTAACTTTGTGTCTTAATTCTCTAAGCGACTCTACAAGTTTAGGTGGTTCTACAAGTTTTATATGGTTTTCTCTGTTATCAAAAGTTTTAACATCAAAGTTATTTTCAGAGTCAAAGTTAAATCTAAAAAAATCCTCTATAACTCTTATGCCCTCTGCAACTCTGTTCAAATTTGCATCAACAATTCTCATACAGCTTTTCATTTTATCTCCTTATATAGGTCTCAGCACGCTCCGTCCTACACTGCCTGCAATCTTTAAATCTCCATTATTACGCTCAGCCTAAAGTTTCACATAAATTTAAGAAGTAATTTAAGACAATATCAGCCTGTTTTGCAGCAGCAATTGAGATATATGGCGAATATGGGTGAAGAGTTTCTGATACCTCAGATTTAAAATCTCCAACCACATAGAAATTTTCGTTTACCATCTTTGTTACTATTAAATCGCTGTTTCCGCTGCCTGCAACTCCTGAAACCGCAACAATCAGCTTTTTTGAACCAATAAAACCTTCAACAATCTCTCTTTTTGCAACTGGATCATCAAAACCTTCAATAATTACCCTGCAATCTTTAAAAATCTCTCTCATATTATCAGGTGTAACTCGATTAACCACTGCTTTTATATCAAGATCAGGATTTATCATAAGAAGATTATTTTTAAGCATTTCAACTTTTGGGCTGCCTGTCTGATCATAAAAGAAAAACTGTCTGTTAAGATTTGAAGACTCAACAATATCGTAATCAACAAGCAAAAACCGCTTAAATCCGCACCGAACAAGATTGTGGGCACAGTTTGAGCCGATGCCTCCGCAGCCTGCAACTCCGATAATAACATCAGAGATTTTTTCTAAATACTCTGACGGAAGATAGCGGAGAAGAGCCGTACGAAAACTGTCCATATTCATTATCAGAACCGCTCCCAATCTTTAAATACAGGCTGAATCTGACGTTGAGTAAGATAATCTATCATCTGGGCAACTGAACGAGTATCTGATATCTCAAACTGCCCTGTTCTCTCTGGTGATGTGTGACCGCCCACAGCAGTTGTAGAGCCGGCAGAGACCTTTGTAACTCCAAGTGTTAAGATGTTGTTTCTAAATGATTCGCTCTCTCTTGTTGAGATGGTTATTCCGCATCTTGGAAGAAATATTCTTAAAGCTGTAATCATCTGAACCATATCTTTATCAGAGACAATACAGGCTGGCTGATATGTTCCAGAGTGGGGACGCATTCTTGGAAGCGAGATGCTGAAATCTGTCTCTGGGTATTTCTCTTCCAACCACTTTGCATGAAGAGCTGTAAAAAATATATCTTTCTGCCACAAATCAAGCCCAAGCAGTGCCCCGAGATTCACATTTCTCATTCCAGCAGCCGCACCTCTTTCCGGAGCATCAAGACGAAATCTGTAAGATCGCTTTGGTCCTTTTGGGTGAAGCACTTTATAAAGCTCTTGATTGTAGGTCTCTTGATATATTGTCAAACCATCAACTCCAGATTCAACAAGAAATCTATACTCATCTTCTGTAAGTGCAAAAACTTCAATAGATATAGAGCTGAAATAATCTTTTAAAATCTTGCAGCACTCAGCTATATATTCAACAGACGCTATCTGCGGAGCATCACCAGTTAAGACAAGTATATGCTTTAAACCAGTTGAAGAGATAGTTTCAGCCTCCTGCCTTATCTGATCAAGCGACAATTTATCACGGGCAATATCAACACCATGATTAAAACCGCAATAGAGACAGCCGTTATTACAAAAATTTGAGATATATATCGGCGTAAAAAGGTTGATGGTATTTCCAAAATATCTCATCTTTATGTCGCGAGACTTTTGAGCCATAAACTCAAGATAGGGCAGTGCAGAAGGCGACAAAAGTGTAGCAAAATCTTCAATAGAGACTTTATCTTGCTCAAGTGCCTTCTCTACAGCCCTTTTTGGAGTAGAAGAGATTATCTGTAAAATGTCTATCTCTTTAAACTTTTCATATTCATAAAAAAAACTCATTTTTACCTTCTTTATTTTTTCATATCAATACTTCATAACGAAAAATTCAACGGCAACCCTACACGGCGAGCCAAAACTAACGATTGGTTATTTTTATTTTATTATCAAATCTTTTGTTGTCTTTTTAATTCGAGCCATTCCTGTTCTACTTGAATTACATTCTTTTCTAACTATTCGTAAATTCGCTTTTTCCTTATGATACTTTTTGAATTCTTGAGTTAAATTATCGTCCTTGAACATAATATGATTTTGTTCGTTTGATGTGAATTCCACTGAGTCTAAGTCGATTCTGTTTACTTCCTTAAATCTATCAACAATTATTGAAAAAGTATTTGGCTGCCTATGATCAACTACTAAATCAGTCCATTTCGATAATTCACCTGTTTCTTGACATTTGACCCGTCCTCTGACTGAATATTTATCAAAATATTCTTGTTTAACGGATCTAATATCACTATGTAGAGAATTTCTACAGGCGATGTAGAATAAATTTTCAGGATTATATTCCCTCTTATTAATCATCATTAAGTATGAAATATATTGACTGGTATTATCGGTGTAAAAAACTTCAAAGCATTTAGTATTAAACTGCACCTTTGCCACTTTGATGTCTTCAATTTCTAATCCATCTTCATCAACTTCCTCATTATCGTCATAGTAGATTTCCTCTTCAATATTTTGTTCTGAATTCTCATTTTCTGCCAGATCGCTACAATATGCATAATTAAGTAAATCAATAAGGTCATCAAAGTCAGAGTCATTCAAAGATTGTCCAAAATCATAAGCATTAAGAATGGCTCTGTAATGAGCAATTGCATCTTTTTTAAACTTGAATTCTTTTTGTCCTATTCTAAATGTTTTTTTCATTTGATAGTCTACTGGTTGCCGAACATAATAATATTGTTATAATTGAAGCATTCTTGTTTAAAAATGGTCATTAAGCATCAAGAAAACCGGTTAAAGGAGAAGATGCAGTTGCAAATTTTTGGCTCACTGCCTGACCCGCAAGAAATGCCCTTCTACCAGCAGATACAGCCTCTGCAAATGCTTTTGCCATCATTATAGGGTTGTCTGATGTTGCAATTGCTGTATTGACAAGGCAGGCATCAGCACCAGATTCCATTGCTATACATGCGTGAGAAGGCTTTCCAATACCAGCATCGACAATAACTGGAATGTTGATCTCTTCAATCAAAATACGGATCATCTCCTCTGTCTTTAGACCTTTGTTTGTTCCTATGGGTGCACCAAGAGGCATTACAGCAGCAGCACCAGCACTTACCAAATCTCGTGCAACATAAAGGTCTGGATTTATATATGGAAACACCTTAAACCCCTCTTTTGCCAAAATCTCAGTTGCCTTTACAGTTTCATAACCATTTGGCAGAAGATATCTATTATCTGTAATAACCTCTATCTTTATCCAGTTGCCGCACCCCGCAGCCTTTGCAAGTCTTGCTATCCTTACAGCCTCGTCCGCTGTTCTTGCTCCTGATGTGTTGGGCATCAACTGCATATAAGATGGTATATGCTGCATAACATTGTCAGTTTTTGAATTAAAATCAACCCTTCTTAGAGCAACTGTGATAACGCCTGCACCAGAACTTTTGCACACATCAGGAATAACTGCATCAGAAGCGTATTTGCCCGTACCTATGAAAAGACGGCTTTTAAGCTCTTTTCCTCCAACCTTAAATATATCTTTATCTAAACTGCTGTTATGTACGATGCCTCTATCTAAAACATTTTCATTGCTATTTAAAGTCTGTTCATTGTTATTAATATTTTCCAACTTATCCACCTCCGACAAATCTTAATATTTCAAGAATATCTTTATCTTTAATAAAAGCTGTCTCATAATTTTCACGCAGAATAATCTCTCTGTTCAGCTCAACAACAACTGTATTGGAATTTATGCCTTTAGATGATAAAAATGAGCTTATATATACAGGCTCATCACTTAAAGAGACGCTTTCGCCGTTTACTGTTATTACCATTTTGCTCCTTATATGTTTTTATTTTTGTTATTTTTGTTTTTCTTCTTTTTTTGTTGTTATTGATTTATTGATTTTTGTTCTTTTTTTGCTGGTCTTGATTATGCAGGAATTTCAATCAACAATAATTACAGCAAAGCTGATTATATTCTAAACAAAAAAAGCCACCCTAAAAGGGCAGCTTTTAACGTCAAACAGTATAAAATCAGAACATCATAAAGTTTAACTCATCGCTTCCCTACGGCAGTATTAACTGCATCAGGTTCAAAGGGTCTGATACGAATCATCTCAGCCTTAAAAACGGCTCCCCCGCATAAATCTATTTTAATATAGATAGGTTATAAAACTTCTACTGTCAACAATTCATTTGAGTATTATACAACTTCCCTGAAATCATAGAATAATAGCGGTTAGATGGCAAGATCCAACTGCTGAATTGTACCTGCCTTTCCGTTTTCCTCAAGATAGATGCCTGTCCTTCGTATCTGACCAAGAGTATTTTGACTTTGCTGCTGTTTGATTGTAAACTCTGTCTCAGTGCTTGTAACGGCAATTGCTCCAACACCGCTCTCTTTAAGGCTTTTTAACTGTGCATTTTCTGGTGTATCTCCTGACCAGAGCGACAGCTTTTCAAAGGCAGCATCATTTTCATCAATCCATCCGTTTTTATCATCATCAAGCTGTGCAAGCTCTTGAAATCCATTGTTTGAAGCTGGACCAAACATCTCTTTTCCGTTATTTACTACTCCGTCTTGATTTTTATCAAAAACAAGAAAACCGCTTCCTGATGATAGCCATGGAATCTCCTCCTCTTTTCCGTCAGAATTAAGATCAAATTTGAATTTTACATCAGTCAGTTCTGCTGGTTGACCGCTGAAATTGACAACAAGAGGGTCTATAAGGCTGCTATCTCCCACTATTTGCGATCTGTTTTCTGAATAAAATTCACGTTTCATATCAAGGTGCAGTTTGAAATTGATAGATTCTCCGCTCTCTGTTTTAACATTTCCCAAAGCATTAAACTGAGTGGCTTCTGACTCGTAATGAGAATTGAATTCTGTTATTCTCACCCGTCTTGGTGCTGATGCAATTGGCTGGCTGCTTTGAGCATTACTATTTAAAGAGTTGTTTGGTATTGAGTCTGAAGATGATAATAATGTTAAAGATGATAGACTGGATGAAGAAGCCGTTGATGTTCTATCTGTCTGAAATCCTGAAATATCAGTCAATTTAATTTTTTTTCCCATCATAGCGTCAAGCATTCTCTTCATAGCAGCAAGTTTTGGGTCAGTCGGTGTCTCATCCTCTGGAGAGGCAGGAGGCACATCTGTTTTGGCAGAAAAAAGTCTTGGAGTAATGTTTATTTTATTTCGTATGGGTGATGATAGTTTAGGTGAAGCTCTATTTCCATGCTCTTCTAATATTTCAACCTCCCTTGTTGAAACATGGTTCTCTTCATATTTTCTCTCTGCATTAAAAGATATCTGTGAGGATGCTATTTTCATCTTTTCCTCCTTTTTCTATGTCGCTTAGATTATCTATATTCTCCATCATTTAAATACTATCGGCACAATCTTATTTCAGTTTAAAAAAACTTGGCTCTTATAGGATTTAGTGGTTTTGATATGGTAAGAGAATATTTCATAATGCCATAAAACGTGGCAAAACCCTGATTCACTACCTGATTGAGTTGCTTGTAAAATAAGACCATGAAACACAATAAGAGCCAACCACAAAATATCGAATTGACAACGCCATGAGTTGCATTACTTTTGAGTTAGATATAAAAAAACTCATATTAAAGCAAATATGCAACTCATATTAAAAAATATTCAACTCATGGAGGAATAAATATGCAATTCGATAAATTCACAATAAAATCACAGCAAACTATTCAGGCTGCCCAATCAATTGCCTTGAGAAAAAATCATCAGTCAATTGAGCCTGTCCATATTTTAAAAGCAATGATGGAGGATAAAGATGGGTTTATACCTTCTATCATTAAAAGAGCTTGTGGAATTACAACAGATAGCCAAGTTACAGAGCAGTTACTCAAAACGATTGAGCGTGCCTTAGATAAATTAGTGCAGGTTACTGGTTCTGCAAGTGATATCTATCTTTCAAAGGATACGAAACGCGTTCTTGACAGAGCTTTTGTTGAAGCTCAGGAGATGAAAGATCAGTATGTCAGCCTTGAACATATCCTTCTTGCATTAATTCATGTGTCAGGACCTCATCAGGAGCTATTTAAAGGAGTCGGACGTGATGGTCTGAGCGAAAAAAAAAGTGGTCTCACAAGAGATATGGTTCTATCAGCACTTAAAGATATCCGCGGCAATCAGACCATTACAGACCAAAATCCAGAAGAGAAATATCAGGCACTTGAACGATTTGGCAGAAACCTTACTGAACTTGCAAGTGCAGGTAAACTTGACCCTGTTATTGGAAGAGATGAAGAGGTTCGGCGAATTGTTCAGGTTCTCTCGCGAAGACGCAAAAACAATCCCGTTCTAATCGGCGAACCCGGAGTTGGAAAAACAGCAATTGTTGAAGGGCTTGCCCAAAGAATTGTAGCAGGCGATGTATCAGAGAGTCTTAAAAACAGAAAAGTTATAGCCCTTGATATGGGTGCTCTTGTTGCTGGTGCAAAATATAGAGGAGAATTTGAGGAGCGTTTAAAAGCAGTTCTCAAAGAGGTTGAGGCTTCACAAGGCGAAGTCGTGCTCTTTATTGACGAGCTTCACACAGTTGTAGGTGCTGGAGCTGCTGAAGGTTCAATGGATGCCTCTAATATGCTCAAGCCCGCTTTAGCCCGTGGAACTTTAAGATGCGTGGGTGCAACAACCCTTGATGAGTATCGTAAATATATTGAAAAAGATGCAGCTCTTGAGCGTAGATTCCAGCCTGTATTTGCTGCAGAGCCTTCAGTTGAGGCGACAATCTCAATTTTAAGAGGTCTTAAAGAGAAATATGAGGTTCATCACGGCGTTAGAATAAAAGACTCTGCAATTGTTGCGGCTGCCACTCTATCGCAGCGGTATATTGCAGACAGATTTCTTCCAGATAAGGCAATTGATCTTATTGATGAGGCTGCATCTCGCCTTAGAATTGAGATTGACAGTATGCCGCTTGTGATTGACGAAGTTCAAAGACGAATGGTTCAAGCTGAGATTGAGCGTCAGGCACTAACAAAAGAGAAAGACTCTGCATCAATGGAGAGGCTTGCCAAGTTGGAGAAAAAGATTGAACAGATGAAAGCAGACATTGAGCCGATGCGGCAGCATTGGGAGAGTGAAAAAAGGCTTATTCAGGAGATAACCACAATCAGAGAAAAGATTGATCAGGCACAGACGGAGGCAAAGATTGCAGAACGTGAAGGAGATTTGGCTAAGGTTGCTCAAATTAAGTACGGTACAATCGAAGATTTGCAGCGGCAGATTAACGCAAGAAAATCAGAGCTTGACAAACTTCAGCAAGATAAAAGAATGCTCAAAGAAGATGTTGAAGACTCTGATATTGCTGATGTTGTCTCAGCATGGACAGGTATTCCAGTATCTCGAATGCTAAAAGGCGAGCAGGAAAAACTTGTTCAGATGGAGTCTCATATCCAAAAACGGGTTATTGGTCAACGAAAGGCAATTGATGCTGTAGCAAATGCGGTTAGAAGGGCACGTTCAGGGTTGCAGTCAGCAGATAGACCGATTGGAACATTTATGTTTATGGGTCCAACTGGAGTTGGAAAGACCGAGCTTGCCAAAGCACTTGCTGAGTTTATCTTTGATACTGAACAGGCAATGGTTCGTATTGATATGTCTGAGTATATGGAGAAACATTCAGTAGCCCGCCTTATTGGTGCTCCTCCTGGTTATGTAGGATATGAAGAGGGCGGAGCATTGACAGAGGCTGTCAGACGCAGACCTTACGCTGTTCTTCTGTTTGATGAGATTGAAAAGGCTCACCCTGATGTTTTCAATATTTTGCTTCAGGTGCTTGATGACGGCAGAATGACAGACGGGCACGGCAGGACAGTTGATTTTACCAACACCATAATTATTATGACCTCAAATGTTGGAAGTCAGTTTATACAAGATTCTGGGATATTTATGAGTAATGCCGACAAACTTTCCAAAAAATCAGATTTATCAGACATTAAACTTTTTAACAAAAGTATGTCTGAAGTTCTTAAAGCATCATTCAAGCCTGAATTTTTAAACAGAATTGATGAGATAATAACCTTCCAAAATCTTTCACAAGAAGATATTAAAGCAATTGCTAAGATTCAGATTAAGGCTTTGAACAAGCGTCTTGCACAGAGAAAAATTGAGGTTAAGCTCTCAGATAGTGCAATGGAGTTTATTGCAGATAAAGGATACGATCCAGCTTTTGGTGCAAGACCTTTAAAAAGAGTTATTCAGCAGTATATGGAAAATCCGCTTGCAATGGCTCTCTTAAAAGGCGACTTTAAAGATGGCGATACTATCAATTTTGAAGCAGATATGGATAAGACAGGTGAAGAGAGGCTTAAAATGGTAAAGTAATTTATAGACAACCTCACCTAATAAAAAGGTGAGGTGTTTATATTGCACCCGCTGACTCTCATAATTCAATAAAAGT
This sequence comes from Desulfamplus sp., assembly GCA_015232555.1. Taxonomy (GTDB): domain Bacteria; phylum Desulfobacterota; class Desulfobacteria; order Desulfobacterales; family Desulfobacteraceae; genus Desulfamplus. The sequence goes on from JADFZJ010000018.1 coordinate 11,205, forward strand.
GTAACTATTTGATAAATGTTGTAGATCAAAATAGTATTGTTCAGAATCAGCTTGAGTTCACATATATCCTCAATGATTCATGCTATTCATACGTAGAGAATATAGTTTTTGTTAAAAATGATATGAAAAAAGAGTTTGTAAAAATCACCAACCCGCATAAATGAATTTATATATAACTGTATAGAACTAAAAAAGCCCTTGAGGTTGATTTCTCAAGGGCTTTTAGACTTATATGGAATGTAGTGAAACTGTTTTTGGTGGAGCTAAGGGGGATCGAACCCCTGACCTCATGGCTGCCAGCCATGCACTCTCCCAGCTGAGCTACAGCCCCACAAAAAAAGTAGAACTTAGATAAACGATTATATTTTTTGTGTCAATGAAAAAAAATTTTTCTTTAAAAATAAATATTATAATAATATCCATTGACACAAGGATTTATAAAAAGATAAAAGTTCAGTTTTATAAATATATTTTTTGAAATAAGTTATTGTATAAATAAGATGTTAATTATTTAAAGATAGAGTTAAGGAGATTTTGATGCTCAGGTTTATGCGTGAAAATACAGGGTCGTGGATTATTAAGATTATTCTTGGTCTTATTATTGTTGTGTTTATATTCCTTGGCATGGGCTCATTGGGAGACAACCGTGCAGATCAGGCTGCCATGATCAATGACATCCCAATCACCATTGATGAATACAACCGTTCATATCAAAATACGATTGAGCAGATGAGGCAGCGATTTGGAAACAGCTTAAATGACGAACTGCTTAAGATGCTCAAAGTAAAAGAACAAGCTATGGATAGACTTATTGAAGATCGTCTTATTGCGGACGAGGCAGATAAGCTTGATATAAAGGTTTCTGATAAAGAACTTCAGGATTCACTGGTTTCTATTCCTGCATTTCAAAAGGATGGTGTATTTGATATTCAAACCTATCGGATGGTGCTTACAGCCAACAGATTAGTACCCGCAACTTTTGAAGCCATGCAGCGTCAGACACTTCGGCAGTCTAAGTTTACAGATTTGGTATTAGGCGGCGTTAAAGTCTCTGACCTTGAAGCCCGAGAATGGTATATTCAAAACAACAGCGAAGTAGCTGTAGATTATGTTAAGTTTGATCCATCATCATACACAGTTGCCCTCGATGATACTAAAATCAAGGAGTATTACGAGAAAAACAAAGATAATTACAAATCTGAACCTCAACTTAAGGTTCAGTATATTGGATTCATGCCGGATGTTTATAAGGCAAAGGCAAGCGTGACACCAGAGAGTATAAAATCATACTATACTTCTAATCCTGATGAGTTCACTACACCTGAACAGGTGGAAGCCAGCCATATTCTAATTAAAGTGGATGAAACAGCACAACCAGAGGTAGTGGAGTCAGCCAAAAAAGAGGCTGATGATATATATAAAAAAGCTGCTGCTGGTGAAGATTTTGCACAGCTTGCTAAAATGTACTCTCAGGATCCATCAGCACAAGAGAACAACGGCTATCTTGGAAAATTTGCAAGGAACAGAATGGTAAAGCCTTTTGAGGAGAAAGCATTTTCCATGAAAGCAGGCGAAATTAGCGAACCTGTAAAGACTCAATTCGGCTGGCACATAATACAGGTAAAATCAAAAACAGAGGCATCAAAGAAAACTCTTGCAGAGGCAACCCCACAGATAAAAGAGAAATTGTTAGCTGATGAGAGCAGAAATCTTGCATATAATGCAGCAGGTGAGTCATTTGATGCTGTTGTTGACGGAGACTCTCTTGAGCAAGCGGCTATTATTACAGGTAACAAGGTTATTGAGGTCGGTCCATTTACCATGAAAGGACCAGATAAACTCCCCGAACAAGGACAAAATACCAATACAGACAATACAAATAGAGAGTTTCCGAATGGTCCTGAATTTGCTATGAAGATATTTAAACTCCCTATCAATGAGATAAGCGATATAATTGAAGTCGGAAACGCCTATTACATTGTAAAACCAATAGAAAAAAAAGAGCCTGTGATACTATCTTTTAATGAAGCAAAGGAGAGAGTAACAGCATCTCTTAAATCTGAACTACAAATTGAAGAGACAAAAAAAGCGGCTGAAGCATTTTTGGCTTCTGTAAAAAATGGTGAGAAAAACGCTGATGCTGCTACACGATTTATCAATGCTGCTAAAGAGAAGATGTTTGATGTGAAATCCACACCCCTTTTTAAGAAGGATGGCAATATACCTGAACTCGGTAGAGAGCCTGAAATAGCCTCTGCTGCATTCAAGCTGTCAGAAAAAAACAGATTGGTATCTGAAGTTATAAAGGCTTCTGATGGCTCTTATTATGTTATTGCCTTTAAGGAGAAAAAGATACCAGGAGAAGATATCATCACTGAAAATCTTGCATCTATGAAAAAGCAGCTTATCAGCACAAAACAGGGTGCAATATATAGAGCATGGATCGATCAGTTGAAGAAAAGCAGTAAAATTGAGATTAAGCCTGGCTTAATTGACGGCTAATTCAGGAAATTATTATGATAAAAATTAAAACGGCTTCTATCGTAAAAAAAGTTTCTACTAAAATGTGCCTTTTGAATTTGTTGATTGCATCATCTCTATCACTTATTTTAACCGCAGCTATGTTGACATCATGCACTGGTTTGAACAAAAACAACGAGATTACAGATAAAAATGCGGTGCAGTCATCTTACACGGTTTCTGATGCTAATTATAATAACTCTGCTCCTGCTGAGCATGGTACGTCCCCCCCCCCCCTGATCCTGCTCTGATTCAAGGAGTATTGCCCAACGGGATGCGTTACCTGCTTTTGAAAAACGCAACTCCTAAGGACAGAGTAAGTATGCACCTTAATATTCAGTCTGGTTCAATGCACGAACGTGATGATCAGCAGGGGGTTGCCCACTATGTAGAGCACATGCTTTTTAATGGCTCAACTCATTTTAAACCGGGAGAGCTGATTGAGTATTTTCAGTCAATTGGCATGATGTTCGGGGCAGATGCCAATGCACAGACAGGTTTTTTTGAAACTGTGTATGATATTCTTCTGCCAGCAGGGGACAAGGCAAACCTTCAAAAAGGGCTGTTGATTTTTCAAGATTATGCAGAAGGAGCACTGCTATTAGATTCAGAGATTGAACGAGAACGCGGAGTAATTCTTGCCGAGATGCGGGAAAGAGACTCTGTAGGTTTTAGGACTTTTAAGGAATCACTTGAGTTTGAACTCCCTGGGTCTCTTATTTCAAAACGACTTCCAATTGGAATTAAAAAGGTTATTGAGTCTGCAGACAGAAATCTTTTAAAAGATTACTATGATACATGGTACAGACCAGATAATATGGCAATTATAATGGTTGGAGACTTTGATGTTGATACGGCAAAAAATCTTATTCAGGAGAGATTTTCTGCCATAAAACCCAGAGCATCTGCTGCGGAGCAGCCTTTTAATACTTGGGAAGCCCATGCCTCTGAAGAGGTTTTTTACCACTATGAACCAGAGGCAGGTAAAACTGATATCTCCATTGGCACTGTGACATGGATGCCTTTTGAGGCTGAAAGTATAACAACATTTAAAGAGCGGGTTCTTAGACGCATTGCCGATACAATAGTCCAAAATAGACTATCTAAAGATGTAAGAAAAAAGGACAGCCATTTCTCAAATGCAGGGATTTATTCTGGTATATTTCTTCAAAATATCAGTTTTACTGCTATCTCAGCTCAGTGTTCTCCAGAAAAATGGCATCAAAGTCTCAGTGTTATAGAACAAACACTTCGCAGAGCGTTAGAACATGGATTCACTGAGCCTGAGCTTGATCGTGTAAAAGCAGATTTCATTCTTGGTCTTGAAACTGCTGTAAAAGAGGCAACAACTCGTGAAAGCACTTCACTTGCAAGGGAGATTATAGCCTCTATAAATAAAAACAAAATATTTTTATCCCCACAACAAGAAAAAGATATTTTGGAACCGTTTGTTGAAAACTTGACAATTGATGATGTAAATAGAGCATTTACAGAGACATGGTCTGCACAACACCGTCTTATTGAGGTGACCGGTAATGTAACTCTTAAACTTGACAATACTACACCCGAAGCGTTTATTTTAAGTGCATACCATGAAAGCCAAAATATTGAAGTTGCCCAGATAGAAAATAATGATGATGTTTTGTTTCCCTATCTACCAGAGCCTAATGATAACGCCCAAATTGTAAGCGATAAAGAGAGTAAGCCTCTTGGAATTCGTATGATTGATTTTAAGAACGGTGTGAGGCTTAACATAAAAAAGACGGATTACAAAAAAGGGGAATTTATTTATAGACTTGATTTTGGAAGCGGAAAAAAGGCAGAGCCATGGAAAAAACCAGGACTTGCTCTTTTAACTCAAGGTGTAATCAATGAAAGCGGAGTAGGGCAATTGACCCGCGATGAGCTTGAGACCTCATTAGCCGGTAAAAATATCAGTTTTAGTTTTAGTGCAGATTCAGACTCTTTTATCTATTCAGGTTCATCTGCTCCGAATGAGACAACTCTTCTTTTTCAACTGCTTTACACGCTGATGTCAGATCCAGGGTTTGATCAAGAGGCTTTAAACCTGTTCAAAAACCGTTACAAACAGATGTTTCAGGAGCTTTTAAGCACTCCTGACGGCATGATGCAGTTTAAAGGCGAATCTTTTTTAGCAGGAGGAGATACCCGTTTTTCTATGCCTACACTTGAACAGATGGAACCGTTAAATATGAAAGATGTTAAAAAGTGGGTTACCCCCTTTTTCAAAGATTCAAACATGGAAATTTCAGTGGTAGGTGATCTTGATGTTGAAGAGGTTATTGCTTCTGTATCTAAATATTTTGGTGCTCTTCCGTTAAAAAAATCGTCAGAGCCAGGTGCTCAGGATAAACGAAACCACTTGGTTTTTCCAGAGGGAGGAAAGATAGAACTGCCAGTTGACAGTAAGATTGACAAAGCACTTGTTGTAATGGCATTTCCTACGGATGATTTTTGGAAAATTCGACAGACCAGAAGATTGAATATTCTTTCTAAGATACTATCAGAAAGACTTCGTAAGACAGTTCGTGAAGAGCTTGGAGCAACATACTCCCCGTATGCCTATAATGATTCATCTCAGACATACGACGGTTATGGTGTAATGCGGGCTGTTATAACGGTAGCACCTAACAAAGTAGATGAAATAATTACACACATGGAGATTATTGCAGATTCCATGACAAATCAGAAGATATCAGAGAAAGAGCTTAACCTTGTGCTTGAGCCAATCTGGACATATATAAAGGACACAAGAAGAACTAACAGCTATTGGCGTGATTCTGTTATGGCAGGCTCCTCATACCATCCTGAAAAGATAGAGTGGGCAGCTACTATGGATGAAGACTACCGTTCTGTTTCGCTAAATGAGATATGGGAGCTTGCCGAGAAATTTTGTAACAGAAAGCGTGGGGCATTTATTGTGATTCAACCGTCAAATGAACTGAATTGAATCTTTTCTGGTTCATATTTTCACGGATAAATTTATCCAGTGCAAATATCTGCCTAAAATTAAGCTCGGTAAAGACCATGCTCATCTCTCTTATTTTCATTAAATATTCTGAAGAGAGGTTTGCAAAGTCAACTTCTTCAATAATCACAGAGGATTGACTCAGAAACGGCAGTTCACCGTTTAAGGGGATATCTCCAAAATAATAGCCGTAATTTTCTAAAAAAATAGACTTTTCCTGAGTTGATGATGTGTGGTGGTCATCCTTGTCAATATATTTAAATACAAGAGAACCACCTGACCTTGTGATTCCACCTGTATGTGTATTGCCAGTGTTTATATTGACAATCTGGCCAATTTTATAGGAGGCGGGGCTTATGGCAGCATAGACTCCATCATTTGCATGGTCTTTTCTGCTCTTTCTCTTTCTGGTTCTGGTTCTTTTCTTATTAGCCTCTGCATTGTCTTTATACATACTTCTCCTTGGTATCAACTCTTTTATCATTCAAATAAAATAAACATTGTTGCTGAATCAAAGCTCCTAAGTCACGAGAATAATAACAATATCATACACAACTTTAATGCAGCTATTGTTGGATTAAAATTCCAAAACTCCTGAACAAAAGAACAAGAAATATAAACAACGTGAAAATTGTGGTTTCATAGTATGTATGACCATGTTTTGTCAAATCATTATCAAGGGGATTATCACTTTTTATGCAGTGTCGCTAATTTATCATTAAGGAATTTCAATCAAACCAGAATTACAGCGAAACTGCTTATGTTCAGATGAATAGTTCCTAAAATTGAGTTTCAGTTTATTTGGTTCTTAATGTAATTAATCTAAATTTTCAGTAAACTGCATTAAATTACGGTCCTTTTTTACCTTTGCAGGATCAAATATCCTGCCATTTATGGCAATATATACGCCTGATGGAAGCGTCTGAACCGCTGCTACAGCACTGCCGAGATTAAAAGATGCGTCACTTGACTTGAAACATGCAGGTTTCATGGCTCCTGTAAGGACAATCACCTTATCTTCAATTGCCTTGAGTGCCATCGCTGTATCAACCATAGTATCTGTTCCGTGGGTAATCACAATATGCTTGCTATCTTCCTGTAAAACTGCATCGTGTATCATTTTGCGATCTTCATAAGTCATATCAAGAGAGTCTTTTTGCAGCAGGGAGACAACCTCGTAATCAAAATTAACTCTTGCTTCACTTATAATATTCTCAATTCCAGGAGGTCCTACCTGATAATTACTCAACGCATCAAAATAGACTTTATCAATAGTACCACCAATGGCAAAAAATTTTATTTTCATCTGCTTTGCTCCTCAATTGTTACTATAATTTATTGGTATTTTACCTGCCATAATAAAAGGAGTATATAGAAAAATATGCTTACACGCAAAATATTCAAAATAATGCCTGCCCGAGTTATAGCAGCAATTTCAGGGCTTATTGTTTATATTATATTATCTGGATTTTATAACAATAATGCCGATAATAGTATTATCGCATCAGATAAAACCATTAACAATAAATTAGGTATGACTTTTATCTATGTTCCAGCAGGAAAATTTTTTATGGGAAGCCCCAAGAACGAGATAGGAAGAGATTGGAATGAGGAACTTCATTCTGTAAATATCTCAAAAGGCTTTTATATTCAAGAGACAGAAGTAACACAAGAACAATGGAAAAAACTTGTAGGGTTCAATCCATCCTCTTTTCCTGATTGTGGAGAAAATTGTCCTGTAGATACTATTTCTTGGGGGCAGTGCATTGAATTTATAAGAGTTCTCAATGAGTGGGAAGGAACAAAAAAATACCGCCTTCCAACCGAAGCTGAGTGGGAGTATGCTTGTCGGGCGGGAAGTAACACGGCCTTTGCCAATGGTCATATTACGCAAAATTTGTGTTCTCCGCTTGATCCTGTGCTTGATGAGATAACATGGTACTGCGGCAACTCAGGTTATAAAAATCCGCCTGATGTTTTAAGACCTCATCCAGTCAAAACCAAAAAGCCAAACGCATGGGGAATTTATGACATGCATGGCAATGTTCAGGAGTGGTGCATGGACTCTTGCGGCTGGAAAAGCAGTTGGTTTGGCAGAACAGGGGTCGTTACATCAACCTATAAAGACAATATTGTTGATCCTATCTCAAAAGAAGGAGAACACCGAATTTTAAGAGGAGGAGGCTGGCATCAGCCGCCTAAACACTGCAGAAGTGCAAAAAGAAGTTTTTATAAACCTACAGCAAAACGTAATAGTCTTGGATTTAGGATTGTGAGGGAACTTTGATTGACATTTAAATAAATCAGATATAAACTTATTAAACTTTGTGTCAATAAAGTTTCCAATAGGGTAAACAAAATTCAAAAAAAGAGGATTTATAAAGTTATATAAGGAGAATTTACCCTTTTTACTATAAAGGAGGTGCAAGATGTCTTTTTCAATCAATACCAACACAGCAGGTGCAAGAGCATTGAACTCGCTGAATCGATCAACAACAGATATGAGCAGTTCAATCCAACGATTTGCCACGGGTAACAGAATAAACAGTGCTGCCGATGATGCCTCAGGCATGATGATTGCAGACTCACTTGGCAGCCAGGCTAAAAGTGCTGGGCAGATGATTATGAACGCTAACGATAGTATCAGTATTGCACAGATTAAAGATGGTGCGTTAGGAGAGGCAACCTCCATAATGCAGGGAATAAGAGAAAGAGTTGTTCAAGCATCATCATCAACGTTGAATTCATCAGACAGAGCAGTAATTCAGCAGGATATTTCAAAATCACTTGAGTCTCTCGGTAAACTGTATGAAGGGGCACAATTTAATGGTCAAAAATTGCTGTCTGATTCGCCTGGATTGTCATCTATAGCCCAGATTGATCTTTCGAGTGTAGAGAGCAGTCAGGCATCTCTTGAGATGGTAGATGACGCTATTGAACAGACATCAAAAATGAGGTCTGACACAGGCTCAATTCAAAATCAGCTTGAATCAACTATAAACAGTCTTAGTTCAGGAATGATAAACTCATACCAGTCAGAAGCTACCATAAAAGATGTCGATATTGCTCAAGAATCAATGAATATGAAACAGATCGAAAATCTTCGGACAGCAGGTATTTTTGCTCTGGCTCAGGCAAATGCACAGCCTAAAAATGTAATGTCATTGCTGGATCAGATGGCAGCATGATTTGTTCTTGCTTTTAATGTATGTAGAAGTTTAATCGTTAGTTGTGCCTGTTAGGGCATATTCTTTAATAAAAAATAAATAGTGAATCGGAATAATAATCAGAGAAAACAATGGACAATTATAACTCATTACAGGAAGAAAAAGAGCCGGATGATCTGATGAAAGAGAATATCATCCGTAAAAACAAGAAAAAAATAGCACAAGGTTCAGATTTACCGGGAAAATCAATGCTCAAAAAAAGCGATCTATCGCTGGTCTTTATTGGAGCAGGTATCATTACATTAATTATTTTCTTTGTTTTTCTAAGACCATCAGATGAAGCAAAAACAGATATAGACAAAGAAATAACTGCAAATGCAGCTCCTCCTGTTGAGGAGACAGTTAAGGTTCTTGAACAGAAGCTGACTACACTTGAAGAGATGATGCAGGCAATTAATGCAAGCCAGGCTGCAACTGAAGGAGAGCCGAGTGCCCAGATGCAGGATATCAAACCCTATGTAGCGAGAATTGAAAGAGTTGAAACAGCACTATCTGTTAAATTTGACGTTCTGACAGCAAGGGTTGATAAATTGGATGATAAATTATCTGCTATTATTAGAGATGTTGAAAAAAACAACCGAATAGTAAACAACATCAAGCAGACACCGCACTCACAACCTCAGCCCTCTAAACATACAGAAACAGCAGTTGATAAACAAGTTGCACCTAAAAAAGAGCAGTCAGAAACAAAAGCTCCTGCTAAAGTGAGCAGCAAGACTCCGGAGAAGAGCAATGTTACAGTAAATAAAACAGCAGCAAGCACGAAACCTGAAACTGCATCACCAGCTAAACAGAAGCAAAAACAACCAGAGAGCAAGAGCACTGCTACTGCCTATCATACAGTTGCCAAAGGTGATACTCTTTATAATATCAGTAAAAGATACGACACGACAGTTGAGCAGTTAAGAGCAATGAATAAAATGACCGTACAGGATGCTATCGTTATTGGTCAAAAGCTCATAGTAAAAAAATAATACATATAGGCACTTTTTGAACTTGTTAGGAGCAGGGGAAATGGGGAAATCTAACTTAACCCTGCTCCTATATTTTTATAATAATCTTTCTTCCCCGTTTTTACTAACCCGCTCATTTTATTTGAGAGATAAATTTTTTAACCTTTTCAATATCCTTTTTCCCGGGTGAAAATTCCACGCCAGAACTCAAATCAACTCCCCAAGGATTGGCTGTATCTATAGCTTTTTCTATGTTCTCAGGATTAATTCCTCCCGCAATGATTATTCTTAGCTCTTTTTTGTTATTGTTTGTGTTTGATGCCTCTGTTGCAAGCTCCCAGTTCCAGATCTCTCCATTTCCACCTGGCAGAACTCCTTTGCCATATTCCACCAAAATTGCATGAGCATCATCATACAGATGAGCCTTGCTAAGATGAGGATCCTTTCCCGCAAATAGTGCTTTGATTACAATAAGCCCATCATCTGCAAGCTGCCTTACCAATTCAGGAGTTTCGTTGCCATGAAGTTGAACCGCTTTGATAGAAGAGGCTTTCACTACCCGCATAATTGTTTTGTAATCTTCATCTACAAACACACCTGTAGTAATAATATGCTCAGGAAGTTTTTTGGTTATTTCTCCTACTGCATCTGGCGAGATATATCTTGGACTTTTTGGATAAAAGATAAAGCCAATAGCATCTGCACCAGCTTTGACACAGGCTAAAGCATCTTCAAGTGTGGTAAGACCACATATTTTTACAAATAATTTTTTGCCATTTACCACTCTATCTTCTGAAAAACAGTGTAGAGAATTATTAGATTTTATAGGATGGTTAGATTTATAACCTATACCTGTTTTTACAAGGCTCTGAATAAACTCTTTGGTATTTTCTGCTCTTACAATACTTTCACCCACTAAAAAATTGAAGATTTTGGAATCTATGCCTTTTTGTATATCGTCAGATGATGAGATACCGCTTGCTTCAACTGGAATCTGACCTTCAGTGAAAAATGGCACAACTCTTTTTGAGACATTCAGATCAACTTCAAGAGTCTCAAGATTACGATTATTGATGCCGATTGTTCGAGCATTGGCATAAACAGCTTTGTCAAGCTCCCACTCTGAATTTATCTCAACAAGAGGCTCCATTTTAAGATCTCTTGCAAGTGCCACATAGTCCCGTAACTGCTCCTTTGATAGCATTGCAACAATAAGAAGAATTGAATCTGCACCAGCAGCTTTTGCTTCGTAAATCTGATAAGATGAGAGGGTAAAATCTTTTCTCAAGATAGGCAGTGATGTAATCTCTCTTACAGCCTTCAAATCATCAAGAGAACCTTTAAAATAGTGCTTTTCTGTCAAAACTGAAATCGCACAAGCCCCAGCTTTTGTATATTCGTCAGCATATTTTGCAGGATCAAGGTCTATCTTTATATCTCCTTTTGATGGCGAGGCTTTTTTAATCTCAGCAATAATTCCAACGCTGCCTGCTCTGCCCTTTTGAAGAGCGTCTAAAAACAGAAAAGGCTTACGATATAAGGGAGATTTAATATTTAAACTTTCTTCAGCCTCCTTTCTTATTTGAGTCAGTGGAACAATACGCTCTGACTCTGCAACATCCATTTTTTTCAGAGCAGTAACTTCCCTTAAAAAACCTGATATTCCCATCAGTTATCCATTCTCCTGTGTAAAATCTGCAAGCTGTTTGAGCTTTTCCATTGCCTTTCCAGAATCAATAGATTCAGTTGCCTTTTTTATACCGTCATTTAAATTTTCAGCAGCATCAGTAGCAACCAATGCTGCGGCACTGTTAAGAAGCACAATATTTCGTTTTACCCCCTTCTCTCCATTCAAAATAGCTGTGGTAATTGAGGCATTAAAGTTTACGTCACCGCCTTTTATCTCTGAAGAGTCTGCATATTCACCAAAAAACTCTACTGGATCAAGATCGTAAGAGCGGATAATTCCGTCTTTTAGTTCTGAAATTCGGGTTGGGGCACAGACTGAAATCTCGTCTAAACCATCGTGCCCATGAACCACAAATGCGTGGTAAGTACCAAGAAGTTTTAATGCCTGTGCAAACATTTCAGTAAGTTGCGGAGCAAATACTCCTAAAAGCTGGCATCGTGCAGCAGCAGGATTGGTCAAAGGTCCAAGCATGTTAAAGATACTTCTGATCCCAACCTCTTTTCTCGCCTTTGCAGCATAACGCATGGCACTGTGAAAAGTTGGGGCAAACAGAAATCCGATTCCGATTCCATTGACAGCCTCCTCAACAACCTCTGGCTGAGTGTTGATGTTGACCCCTAAAGCCTCCAAAACATCTGCACTTCCGCATTTGCTTGAGATGCTTCTGTTCCCATGTTTTGCAACGGTAACTCCACATCCTGCAACTACAAAGGCTGTGGTAGTTGAAATGTTAAAAGAGCCTGACAAATCTCCGCCTGTGCCGCAGGTATCTACAGCCTTGTTAGAAACAGTCTGGATTCTCGCGGCTTTTGCCCTCATTGCACGGGCAGCCCCTGCAAGCTCCTCAAATGTCTCACCTTTGGCTGCAAGTGCACCTATAAATGCACCAATCTGTGAATCTGTAATTGTGCCAGAAAATATATCGGACATCATGTTGGACATCTGTTCTTCTGACAAATCCTGACGTTTGACAATTATTTTAAGATAGTCGGTAAAGTTCATCTGTTTATTATACTCCAAGTTTGTTTATGCACTAAATTATTATGTATCAAATTTTAGTGCCTATTTAATAATTAATTATTCAGGAATTGCAATCCAACAATAATTGCAGCAAAGCTGCTTATGTTTCTGATATTGTGATTTTATGAATGATTACAGTCTGATAGTTATTTTGTCAAGATTTTTGTTTCTTTTTATAGAAACAAATCACAGCACTGTTGATAATCTGCAAGCTACCTTAGTTTTAAGCTCGTTCAAATGGCAAACATTAAACTCTGCTGGAATAGCTCTCTGTTTGGCAAGTTTAAGCAAAAGGGAAAAGTGTTTTTCGACAAACTGTTGATCATCAGCAAAAAAGAGGATTTCAGGGGCAGCATTGATAAGGGCACGGCAAACCTCGTTGCTGTGTATTCTCAAGTCTGTCGTTGCACTGAAAAATTTATCAATATCTGTCTCTGACTGAATAATATTTGATATTTCTGAGGAAGAGAGAGGCTTGGAACAGAGCATTTTCCAGCTTTTTACGATCTTTGGCTGTGCAAAATCTTCGGAAAAACGGTAAGCCGAAAAGAAATTATCATTATCCAGAAAAAATGTCCTTGAAAAACCCAATGTTGCAAGACCTGTAAAGCAGGCAGAAGGGCAGAATATGTCCTCTCTTGTGCCTGCAAAATCTGCCCATCCCCAAGGGTCAATCAATACAGCAAGAGGACCCTTGTTGAGCTTTGCGATCTCTCTTGCAACGCCCCCTTTCCCTGTCCAGCCGTCAACAAAAATTATGGTTCTGTCAGGAAAATCTCTCTCTATTGCCGAAAGTGCCACCTTATCAATGCCAATACCTACAAAAAGTGACAAAGCTGCACCAACTGAACCAGGAAGCATCTGGCAGAGCCACTCTGTTATTGGCACTCCAGCCCTTAAAATTGAGACAAATAGAATTTTTTCAGGATTTGGCTGCCAGATTAAAATTGATGCTGCAAGTTTTCGAGCTGCCATATAAATTTTAGATTCAGATTTGTCGCTTGATTTAACTTGATGCCTGAATGCAGCTTCAACCTCCAGCCAAAAAGCATCGCTCAAATTTGGCTCAGGAGAAGGAGTTGACCAAAAAGTTATGCTGCCGTTATATGCTTTGCTCAGGGGACGAAAAAGATGAAGCTGGTTAAAGGGGTGAACTTCTTCCTCAAGTTTCAGATAAAAACGCTGATTCCATAGGAGATTATTAATTAAATATCGGTTTAACTTCAATACCATGCTCTCCAAGTTTTACGACCGCCTCCTGTTCTATATCTTTGTCAATTGGGTCACACAGGATAAAAACAGGATTCAGATCACGATTTTTGAGATTTTCGTAATTATATAGATAATATCTCTCTGCAAAGCTGATTTTGCTGAAAATTGATCTGTTGTCAACCTGCCATGGACTTAATGAAATCTGCTGAAACCTGATCTTATCATTTGACAGGGCAAGGCAGGCAGCCAAATCAATCGCCTCTCCAACTGCAAGTATTGTTCTTTTTGGTAACTCTTCGCTTTTTCGCCATTCAGACGAGATTTTATCAAAAGGCAGCCTCCATAGATCAGAGCAGATGAAATCGCCTGATTTAATGGCAAGAGCTGGTCTTTTTGAAGGAAGATGCCAGCCATTAAATGTAGAGATTTGGCTATTATATTTATTATGCCCTGTAAAATTATCACTCACATTAGAACCTAACAAAGTAGAATTAGGCTTTTCATTGACATTATAACCTAACGAAGCAGGATTAGGATTTTCACTCATTACATTTAGGGTATGCACAGTGCACTCAATTTTATGCTGGGCAGTTTTTAGATAAAAATCAGATTTTTGCTCACTGTTACGAAAATCGGCAAAAGCAAATACACGCACACGGCTGATTTCAAGATGTTCGGACAACTGAACCATTAAATTATAAACTGTGTTGCCGCTGGTAATCTCATCTTCAACAATCCATATCTCCTTGAATGGTGAAGGCTCTCTTCTTATGCTACTGTTGTAGAGTTTAGATATTTTAGAAGAGCTTTTAGTATCAATATTAGTGTTAATATATGTAGCAAGTGATGGGGACAATAAAGGTAGCGGCAATATATGATCCGGTCCGTGAGAGTGGCTCTCCTTGAAGGCTATTCCTGATAAAGGTCTTCGGGTGGAGTATAAAATGCTGGTGTCAAGATTTCGTTCAAGCGTCTCTATATACATTAACAACGCAGGGATAATGCCAGATTCTGTAAGACCAATAATTAATACCTGCTCTTGCATAGTATCCTGATTAATTCTTAAATCTTGAATCAATGCTGATAAATAGCCTTTGCATCTTAAAAAATCAGCAGAGGACGCGGGGTGTATTTTCCCAAGACATGCAAGTGTAAAAGCATCTTCTCTGAGCGGGTTATTCTCTCTTTTTAAGTGATAAAAATCTTTGGGCAACTATTTTTTTCCTTACATAAAACTATATGTTCAAGGTGAAAGTTTAATTGTTTGCTTTGTCTATGAAGACATAATTTTTATATAACTTCAATGCAATGACTTACGCAACGAAAAATGAAAGTTAGTTAAGAGACTTTCATATAATATCAGACTTTTTTTCAACAACCTGCTGCAAACCCCTTATTGATTCAATTACAGGTCTTAATACATTTTCCAAATTATCTATCAAGGTTTCAACAGAGTTTGTATCATTTTTAGATATTGCCTGCTCTAATGCCCATGCAGCATTATAAATATCATCAGCAGAGATATTTCCAGCAGCACCTTTAACAGAGTGAGCCATACGTTCTGCTTTATAAAGTTCTCCATTTTTTATTAAGGTTCGTATATCCTCAGCAGCAGATGCGTAATCCTTTAGAAAGTATGAAAGTAACTCTCTGTAGAGCCTTTTGTCTTTTAAGGCTCTATTGAGTCCTGACTCAACATCAATACCAGATATTTTATCAGGAAAATAAATCTCATCATCTTGTTTAACATAACCATCTTTAGAATAGGGAACACTTTTTTCTTCAACTAACCCAATGCCTGTTCTGTCAGCCTCTTTGTCTCTTGACTCTCTATATTTACTGACTGAATCTGTTTTTATCCATTGTGAAAGAATATTAAATAGATGTGCAGGGTCTATCGGCTTGCTTATGTAATCATTCATTCCAGCATTAATACACGCCTCTTTTGAACCGCTTATGGCATGAGCAGTCATTGCAATAATAGGCAGATGTTTGAAACGTAAATCTTTACGGATTAGAGAGGTCGCTTCATAGCCTCCCATTACAGGCATCTGAACATCCATAAACACAAGATCATATTTCTGGGTTTTAAACTTGATGTTCATATCTATGTTAGCAATTAAGGCTTCAATTGCCTCTTTACCGTTATTTGCAATATCTACAGTAATACCTGTGCTTTCAATAAGCTCTTTTGCTAAATGCTGATTCAAAAGATTATCTTCAACAAGCAGAACCTTAGCACCGAACAAAAAATTAGTTAAACCACTTAATTCTGAATTTGCCACAAAACGGCTGCTGCAAATCTCAGAACTGTAATCAAATTTTGCAGTAAAAGAGAAAATGCTTCCTTTTTCAGGTTCACTCTCTACCTCTATATTGCCGTTCATCATCTCAATTAACCGTTTGGAAATGGCAAGCCCTAATCCAGTGCCTCCAAATTTGCGGGTAACTGATGTGTCTGCCTGAGAAAATGCTTCAAAAAGTCTGCTTTGCTCTTCATAGCTCATTCCAATGCCAGAGTCTTTGACTGAAAATTTCAGGATACAAAAATCTTTATTGCCTTCGGCTGGTTTAACACTAAGCGGCTCTACGATGAGCATCACATAACCTGACTCTGTGAATTTTACTGCATTATTTGCAAGATTGATTAAAACCTGTCCAAGGCGTACAGGATCTCCTCTCAAATTTAAAGGAACGCTGCTTTTAACATCAATAGTCAGTTCTATCCCTTTTTCTGAGGCTTTTACAGAGATCATATCTACTGTGTGTTTTATTACATCTTCAAGATTAAAATCAATACACTCTAATTGCAACTTTTCCGCCTCTATTTTGGAAAAATCAAGAATATCGTTGATTAATTCAAGAAGAGTTCTGGCTGAAACATCGATCTTGTTTAGGTAATCCCGCTGCTTTACTGACAAATCAGTTTTAATGGCAAGTCCTAAAAAACCTATTATAGCATTCATAGGCGTTCTTATTTCGTGGCTCATGTTTGCCAAAAATTCGCTTTTAACTTTTGTTGCTGATTCAGCAGACTCTTTGGCTTTAATCAGCTCCTCTTTCTGTTTTTCAAGCTGCAATGTGCGTATTTTCACAAGTTCATGGACATTGTCACTGGCTTCTTTTAATGCTGTTATCATGCTCATAACAGCATTACCCAACACATCATCGGCTGATCTTGGTGTAACAGTGATATCCAAATTGCCCATACTTACCGCTTTAGCAGCACCTACCATCTCCTGAATATAAAGAATAAGTCTGCCAAACGACTGCTCTAATAATCCGATCTCATCATTTGACGAAAACCTCTCTATTTTACAGTCAATATCTCCATCTGCAAGCCTGTCAGCCGTAGCTGCAAGAGATTTGATGGGTTTGACCATCTTAACCACAAAATATCCCATAATAACCAGAATAAGAGTAGTAAGCCAGAATAACACAAGGCTTATATTCAGTGATGAACGATATCTTTTTTCGATATCGTTTTTTAGTTTATCTGCCGAAATTTTAATCTGTTTATCAATGTCAGCAGCGGCTGTCATAATACTATTCTGTTCATTCTTCATATCCTGCAATATCGGTTCAAACTCCAGCATAAGCTGACGTAAGTCTATTAAATTCTTATTGTAAAGAGCTATGTTATGCCTCAGTGTTCTTGAGATATCTCCGAAAATTACTCCTGACGTTGTAACTTTAAGAAGTGCGGAATCAAACTCATCAAGCGTTACTGATATATCTTTTATATCTTCATTGTTGCAGCTCTCTTGATTAACAACATCCGCTCCTCCTGCATTGTTGCAGTTCTCCTGATTAACAACACCTGCTCCTCCTGAATTGTTAATACGTTCGTTTACTCTATCAAGATATAGCGATATAAGCTTTGAAACCTGAAAAATAATTTGAAATCTAAACTGACGGTAAATAGGAAGTTGTGAACGAAGTTCTGATACTATGTAGGATAGTCCTTTATCTTCACCTTCGATGATCAGCTTTGTCTCTGCATAAGATATGGTATCATCTAAAGAGGAGAGAGAATCTGCTATTATTTTGTCAATAGCGTTAAGAGTCTGTAATTGGTCATAGATTTTTGAGCATTGATTAATTATAGCCTCTAACTTTGCAACGAAATTTTTAAGCTGCCTATTCAAATCTTGAGGAAGAATATCTCCATGTTTATAGATAGTATGTCTTAAATTATCTAACAGAGGCTTTCCATCTGAGGCTGAAAATTTTTTCTGACTGGTGAATGTATTGATCATAAAAGTTGTATCTGAAAATAGCTGGCTCAACTCTCTGGAGACTATTGCATTGTCAATCATATTGGTTACATCTTTATCCACAATAGTTATAATGGTTCGCTCAACATTCTTAAATAACAGGATATTTATCAAAAGAATTCCTGAAGCACCGATAAATATCAAAAATGTTATAATAATAAGTTTAGTTATTATACTTGAACTAAATCGCATATTGTCTCCGTTACTCTTAGCAATTAGCTGTCAGCTATTGTAAACGCATTTAACCTATTGAGGTGAGTCTATATATTGGTTTATCTGCTGATTTAGCTCTTTCATTGCTTTATCAGCAGGTTTCTTTCCTGATATTATTTCTGAAAGTGCCTTGCCTGTTTTCTCAAATATAAATGGTCCCTCCTTAATTATCGGAAGATAATTTGAATTTCCATGTGTTAAGGACTCTGTCATGCTGCTGGTAAATGCTCCGAATTTTTCTTTATATATTGGGCTGTGTAGAGCAGTTTTAGAGGTAACACCACAATTTGGTTCAATCTCAAGACCTTTTAGTTGAACCTTTTTTGATGTAGCCCATGAAATAAATAGAAATGCCGCATCTCTGTTTTTACTGTATCTGTTTATGTACATCTGGTGAGTAACTAAAGCTGTATGCCCCCCTTTCAATTTTGCACCTAATTTTACAGGCATTAAAGCATATCCAGTTTTTCCAGCCACTCTTGATTTTACAGGGTCTTCATTAAAAGCACCATTTACAGTTGCATCAATAGACATTGCAGCTTTCCCTCTGATAAATATATCTCGGTTTTCTATCCATCCAAACTGATTATAAGCAGGAGGTGCATATTTATTGAGTAAAGCAGCATAAAATTGTGCGGCTTCAACTGCTTCTGGAGTAAAGAGATCAGCTTGTCCTTGATCGTTCAGCCAATGCCCTCCAAATCCCCATAAAAACGATGCCCATATATATACGGAATGGATTCCTTCTCTTCCCCTCAATGTAATCCCATAAATCTGATTTTTGCTCTGCTCCTTGATCTGCCTTGCTGCATCCATAAGCTCTTCCATTGTTTCAGGGACTTTTATTTTATACTGCTCAAAAAGGTCTTTTCTGTAATATAAAAAGGTGCTCTCTCCATACATAGGTAGACCATATAGAGTATTCCCAAGTTTTGCATCATTAATATAGGCTTCTACAAAGTCGCTTATATCAATATACCGCCCTAATCCACTGCTGTTTTGATCTATATTGATACTCGTATTATCTATATTGGTGCTCTTGTTATCTTTTGTCTTACTATCTGAATCTGTTATATATTCTGTCAAAGGTTGGATATGTCCACTTACAGCCCATTCAACAGCATTTATCCATGCGTCCATATAGACATCATATTCTGCTGATCTGCTGTTTAAGGTAGTTTTTGCCTTGTTTGTCTGCATTTCAAACGGTAAAACCTCTATATTGACCGCTATACCAGTTTCTGCCTCAAATTCAGGCAGCAATTTTGCAACAACCTTCTGTGTAGGGTGTTCTTCCATTAATGCGTTGAGCCTGACTCCTTCAAAAGGCTTATCAATAGCAGATGAAGTTGAGATATAAAAAAGATAAAACAGAACAGATAAACTAACTACATAAGACAATTGAGCAGTGAACGATTTTTTCATGATGCTATCCATTAAATACTTTTTTAAGAGTTCCTATACCTCAACACAGCTAAACATAAAGCATGATAACGAAACGGTTAAAACAATGATTTTTTTCATAGTTCTTTCTCCTTTAGTTCACGAAAGAATAACTTTAAATTTTCTATTCCCTTGTATCCGATAAATTGTAAAATCTCTGTCTATGGTCGCAATAGTGTCCAAATTCAGTTTTTCAGCAAGGTATACAAGGCAGGAGTCAGCAAAGTCCATTGGCAGGTCACGATATTTTTCTGTCAATTCTTTAATCCTTCCAAAATCTCTGTTTTCGATATTTACCAGTTCAACTGCTCCTCTATGTATCCACTCAATAAAATCTATCTGGGCATTTCTGTTAAAATCGAGCAGGTGCAGTGTCTCTGTAATTGACACAAGGGTTGTAATCAGAGGATATTTATTAGATTTTATAAACTTGATAACCTCATTGTGGTATTTATCAGAAGCATCAAACAAAGCTATTAACGGACCGGAATCTATAAGTATTTTTTTCATTGTCTTTTGACTTTGGCTTTGAGCTTATCTTTTATCAAATCCTTACGATTCTCCGATAAGTTTCCAAGACTACTTGAATATTTACCAAACAAATCCTTACCAGTTTCCCATGCGTTGGGCTGTTCAAGTTTGGAAATATATTCATTAATACTCTGACGGATTAACTCTGATTTAGTTAAACCCATTATTTTTGCAGTATTATTAATTGTTTGCTCTAACTCAGGGTTCAGTCTCAATGTAATCATTTTATCACCTCCGTATTACATCTAAGTAATACAAAGTTAATTGAGATGTCAACCTCATTCTTAAAGCGGTCTTCTGAAAACCACTTCTCAGAAAACAGCCTTCTCCATGTCTAATTGGTAATAATAGTAAATGAAAAACAATTTAACCTTGACAGAGTAAATGAATAACCATAATATATATAAATATTAAGTTAAATGAATCAGTTATAAAAAATCAAGAATAGTTAGAAGAGATTTGGAATACAAAATGATTAGAAAAATTTTAGGATTTATCTTTGCAGTTTTAGCGGTAATGCAAATAATTATGGCTGATGCTTATGCTGATACCATCAAAGCCGTAGGAATAGAATATTGTCCATAGAGCCTGCTGTACAAAGAATCAGCGGCGAACTCGCTGTAATACTTTCTAAATACGGTATTGAAGATTGGGAAAAAGATGACTAAAAAATTAACTTACGAAGAGTTAGAGCAGCGGAATAAAGAGTTAGAGTTGATTAACTCTGAGTATAAAAAAATAATGCTTAATAATAGCTGCGTTCCAAAAGATTACAACGTAAGTAGTTGTCCATACAGAGATACTAATACATATATCACCGAGCAGATAAGGACAGAAGAAGCATTAAGGGAGAGCGAAAGAAAATATCGTCTTATTGCTGATAATGCAGGAGATGTTATTTTTACTTTGGATTTAAATCTAAATTATACATATGTAAGCCCGTCAGTATATAAGCTCAGAGGTTTAACGCAAGAAGAGCTTATAAATCGTAATATCAAAGAGACCTTAACACCTAAATCTATGGAAATGGTTCTAACTCTTATCTCAGAACAGTTGGAAATTCAAAAAGAGTCTAACCATGACCCTGTGGTTATTGAGCTGGAGATGATAAGCAAAGACGGCAAAGTTCTCTGGACAGAGGTTAAAGCATCATTTCTTCGTAATAGAGATGGTAATATTTCAGGAATATTAGGTGTAACTCGCAATATCACTGAGCGTAAGCGTACAGAAGAAAAACTGCGTCTGACTCAATATTCAATTAACAATATTGCAGACAGTATTTTCTGGATAGACAGATACGCAAATTTTCTCTTTGTAAATAGTGCTGCTTGCAAAAATCTTGGGTATTCTCAAGAAGAGTTACTTAAGATGAATATTTTTGATGTTGATCCTGTATTTGATAAAGAAAAATTGGAAGATCATTGGGAGAAAATTTCTAAACCAGGTGAGTTTGTTGTAATTGAGACGACTCATCTAACTAAGGATGGCAGAAAAATTCCTGTAGAGGTTACTTCCAATTTATTAGAATATGAGGGGAAACAATACAATATTGCTGTTGCCCGAGACATAACCATACGTAAACAGTCCGAGGCAAAGCAGAAAGAGCTTGAAGCCACTAACAGAAGACTTCAAAAGGCTGAAAGTCTTAGTCAAATGGCTGGAGGAATTGCCCACTTATTCAATAACTATCTTTACGTTGTAACTGGAAATTTAGAACTTGCTTTGGAAGAGTTGTCTAAAGAATCGTTAATACGTGAGAACCTCTTTGAAGCACTCAAAGCTGCCCGCCGCTGTGCAGATGTCAGCGGGTCAATGCTGACATATCTTGGGCAAATTATTGTTCAGCGTGAATCCATTGATATTACAGAATTTTGTAGGACAAATCTGCCTCAGCTTCAATTGTTAGTGAATAAAGGCATCACAATAGATGGAAATCTAACAGACAATCAATTTATTGTCAGTGCTAATGCGGGTCAGATGCAGCAAATTCTTAATAATCTTATTATCAATGCATCTGAGAGCATAGGCAAAAATAAAGGCAGAATAGTGCTGGCTACAAAGATTATGTCAGCCTATGATATTCTTCAATTTAATATACTGCCTGTTGATTGCAAGCCGTCTGAAGATATATATGCCTGTATCGAAGTTACAGATACAGGATGTGGAATTCCCGAAAAAAATATTTACAAACTATTTGACCCTTTTTTTACGACTAAATTCACAGGAAGAGGTTTAGGACTTGCAGTTGTATTGGGAATAGTTAAAACATGGGGCGGTATGATTGGTGTGAGGAGTGAAGAAGGTTATGGAAGCTCCTTTATGGTTTTTCTCCCCCTTTCTGTAAAAAATACAGTTCAGCAGTCAATCGAGCCTGCCCAAAAGCAACAAAGAAATTCGTGCTTTACTGTATTGCTGGTTGAAGATCATGAGATGGTTCGTAATATGACAAAAACTATGCTAAAACGCATAGGTTTTGAAGTTATAACGACTGTAAATGGATTTGAAGCTATAGATATGTTCAAACAGCATAAAGACTCTATCTGTTGCCTGATAACTGATCTTTCCATGCCAGAATTGGATGGATGGGCAACATTAGCAGAAATAAAAAAAATTAACCCCGATATTCCAGCTATTTTAGCAAGCGGATATGATGAAGCTTTTGCCATGTCTGGAGATAATAAAGAGAAGCCGCATGCTTTTCTGCATAAACCCTACTCAATGACTGATTTGAAGCGTGCTTTAGAACAGGCTCTAAAAGGTTAAAATTAACATTATGAATATAAGCCGCTTCGCTGCAATTTTACCAGCCTACTGCTTTTTCAATGTTTAATTATAAGGCTTTCAGAATTACCCGCATAATTAAAAAGATATTGAAAAACTATGATTTTCTGCATATATTAATCAGCTTTACAGCTTTATAATATGAATGTAACTTTTTAGCAAAAAGCTACAACTATTAATAATATATTGCTCAATCAATTGAAAATAACAAGGAGAAAAGAAGAATGTGCCGTCTGTTTGCACTTACAAGCAAAGACCCTGTATCTCCAATGGAAGCCATAAAAGCTCTTGATGTTATGAAAGAGGGACATGATGGTTCTGGCGTGGGTATTCTGCTTCGTGATCTGGGTGGTCCCTTTGAAGAGATGAAGGATGCCCCCATTCTGTCGGGCATTTTCAGTGAAGAGGGGATAAGAAAACTCGATTTCTTTATGATGGAACAGGGCTTTATGACCAAATATAAGATGAGCATTAAAGTCCCTAAAACTAAAATGGAGGGTGTTCCTAAAAGAGGTCTATACCTTTTGCGTGCCTATGAATATCCTGAATCATGGGAGCACCTTGATCAGGAGGAGCTTGCCACCAGACTTATGATGACCCGTCTAAGAATACGTCAGATGGGTGAAGAAAAAGATGATATGATTGTTTTCTCCTTTTGGCCTGATACCATTATGATAAAAGAGCTTGGTGATCCGCTTGAGATTGCCCGCTATCTTGGGCTTGACAGAAAAGACCTGACAGCAAGAACAATAATGGTTCAAGGAAGGCAGAACACCAATTATGCAATCAATCTGTATGCGTGCCATCCTTTTTTTATAAAAGGTTACTCCACTATGACCAACGGAGAAAACACGGCGTTTATCCCTATTCGGGATTTTCTCTCTTCCAGAAAATTTCCGGGGTATACTGGATATCAGTCTGACTCAGAAGTATTTGCCCATATTCTACACTATACAATGTCTGATTTAGGGCTTGGATTAGATACCTACAAGCATGTAATTACGCCTCTTCAAGACAAAGGTATTGAAAATCACCCAAACTCTATATTTTTGAACCATCTTAAAAAATCGTGCAGGCAGCTTATCATAGACGGTCCTAACTGTGTGATTGGCGTACTTCCTGACAACACAATGTTTATGGCTCAAGACAGAAAGAAACTCAGACCAGGAGTGGTTGGCGGAAGACCAGGAATGTTTGCCTTCTCCTCTGAAATATGCGGACTTGATGCTGTTATTCCAGACAGAGACAAAAATAAAGATATTCAACCCATGCACCTTGACACAGCTATTGTAAGCCCAGACAGGCAGGAGATAAAAATATGTCGTCAAACAGAACAATTAAACCTTCCTCTTTAAGTGTTAGCGATCTACCGTGGCAGATAGATTGGAAAAAGGAGAGGTGTACCTTGTGCGGGCAGTGCACTGCTGTCTGCCCTGTTCAGGCTATCTCCCTTTCTGTTTTCAGAAAGAGAAATATTGCAGCTATAAATCCATCAAATCTGCTTAACTCTTCAAGTCGAGCAGCTTCAAAGAGCTTTGTTTGCTCAAGCAATCAGACTGATTCCTCTGAATTTTCTCAACCAATAGGCTCTTTCAATCAGTTTAATGCGGAAGAACAGCCTCTCTCCCCTTTTGAGACTTACTACGGAATAAGGCAGAAAACCAGCATTGAAGAGGCTTGTATCGGGTGTGCAATGTGTTCAATGGTCTGCCCAAATGATGCAATTCAGCCTCATAGAAACCATGAAATAGACAGATATCGTTTTCACATCAATCAAGATGGAGAACCACGAAAACGTGGTGGCAGAAGGAATTCTACAGCTTCTCTGCTTGACAGAATCAAGTTCATAAGAATTTCTATGCTTACAGACCCTGCTCTTGATGCTGGACGCCATGAATTTGAACTTAGAACTCTGCTTGGTAGAATCCTGCCTCCAAAAGAGAACATGGAGTGTCTGAGAAACAATGGCTGGATTCCGCCTGTTCGGGAGATTTATCCGCTTATCATTGGCGGTATGTCTTTTGGTGCACTCTCTCCAACAATGTGGGAAGGTCTTCAGATGGGTGTTGCCTACCTAAATGAACAGCTTGGAATGCCTGTGAGAATATCAACTGGTGAAGGCGGCTGCCCCCCAAGACTTTTGAGAAGCAGATTTCTCAAATATGTGATTCTCCAGATTGCAAGCGGCTACTTTGGCTGGGACGAGATTATACATGCAATTCCACACATGAAGGAAGACCCTTGTGCTATTGAAGTTAAGTATGGTCAAGGTGCAAAACCAGGAGACGGCGGACTTCTTATGTGGCATAAAGTGAACAAACTTATTGCAGCCATCAGAGGCGTACCCCAGGGTGTGAGTCTGCCAAGTCCTCCTACCCACCAGACCCAATATTCAATCGAAGAGTCTGTTGCAAAGATGATTATCTCAATGTCAATGGCATGGGGTTTTAGGGTGCCTGTTTATCCTAAAATATCCGCATCTTCAACATCGCTTGCCGTTCTTAACAACCTCACAAGAAACGAATATGCGTCTGGTCTTGTGATTGACGGTGAAGACGGCGGAACAGGTGCTGCCTACTCTGTCTCTATGGATCACATGGGACACCCGATTGCCTCATGTATCAGAGATAACTATCTTAACTTAGTTCATCTTGGAAAACAGAATGAAATTCCCATATTTGCAGGTGGAGGTATTGGAAAAAACGGCAACCTTGCAGCAAATGCAGCAGCACTTATAATGCTTGGTGCAAGCGGTGTTCAGATTGGAAAATATGTGATGCAGGCAGCAGCAGGCTGTATTGGTACCGAAACCGACAGATGCAATATGTGCAATACAGGTGTCTGCCCAAAGGGAATTACATCTCAAGATCCAAGACTCTACAGAAGACTTGACCCTGAAGATGTTGCCCAGCGTATTGTTGAACTCTTTGTCTCATTTGATATTGAACTTAAAAAAATAGTTGCCCCTTTAGGACGCTCCACATCTCTTCCTATTGGCATGTCAGATGCTCTTGGTATTGATGATTATCAGGTGGCACAGCGTCTTAATATCAAGTATGTGGTCTAAAGTTACAAATTGAGTTTTTAGCCATAGGGTATTTAAAAAGAGTGCAATTTCAAAAGAGTATGTGGTTTAGGAGAAATTTTTAATGAATACAAATACATTTTATGTGAATATTCCGGGCAGACAAGGTGATAAAAGAATTCCTTCCCGCGTTCTTGAAGAGATGATTCAGAATGCTGTCGAGCAGGGACATCGGGCTATAGAGGTTAATGCTTATGGTCAGCACGGAATTGGAGGAAGACTCTGGAAAGCTGGAAGTGATAAGATAAAGATACGAATTCAGGGACAATCTGGTCAGAGAACTGGCTCACTTGGATTTCCAAACACTGAAATTGAGGTCATGGGTCCAGCTTCTGATGATATTGGCTGGCTCAATGCGGGTGCCGAGATAGTTGTTCATGGTAACGCATCCAATGGTGTAATGAACGGAGCAGCACAAGGCAAGGTCTATATTGGAGGAAATATAGGTGCCAGAGGCATGACCATGACCAAACGAAATCCACGTTTTGAACCTCCTGAACTGTGGGTTATTGGTTCTGCAGGCGACTATTTTGGAGAGTTCATGGCTGGTGGGATTGCTGTTGTGTGCGGTTATAATTCAAGCAGAGACTTACACCCGCGTAAAGATGGCAGAGATGAATCAAACTCCATATTAAGCCAAAGTGTTTTAGGTTACCGCCCATTAGTTGGAATGGTAGGAGGCAAGGTCTTCTGCCGTGGAGATGCTACTGGTTTTAGCAAAAATGATGCAAAAGTTATCCCAATAACGGATCTTGATTGGGATTGGCTCTGCATAAATCTGAAGGTTTTTCTCCAGAAAATCAACAAACTGCAACTATTTGATAATCTATCCAAGCGTTCGGAATGGACACTTATCAGGGCAAAGACACCGCAGGAAAAACTTATTGGAAAAGGTCGTCTCTCAATGCAGTCGTTCCGTCAAGATGTGTGGGACAGAGAGCTTGGCAAAGGCGGACTTATAGGAGATCTCCAAGAAGTTGAGAGGGGAGCAATTCCTCTGATTACTAAAGGCGATTTAAGACGTATGGTGCCTATGTGGGAACATGCAAAATATAAAGCTCCATGTCAGGCAAACTGTCCAACTGGTATTCCTGTTCAGGAGAGGTGGCATCTTATCCGTCAAGGGCTTGCTGATGAGGCAACGTCAATGGGGCTTAAATACACACCATTTCCAGCAACTGTTTGTGGTTATCTCTGCCCAAATCCATGTATGGCATCATGCACAAAAAATCTTCAATATATGACTCCAGTAAATGTCAAACTTCTTGGACGTGCTGGAGAAAGTAGCGAACTGCCTTTAGATGCTCTTCCATCAGTTGCTGAGAAAAGCGGTAAAAGAATTGCTGTAATTGGTGCGGGACCGGGTGGTATCTCTGTGGCTTGGCATCTTACTTTAAAAGGACATGAGGCAGTTCTATTTGATGAGTCTAAACAGATTGGCGGTAAAATATCATCTGTTATTCCAGATTCAAGACTACCAAAAGAGACTCTTAATAAAGAGTTGGAGCGGGTAAAAAAGTTTATTCCAGATATAAGGCTTGAACAAAAGATTACACCTAAAAGTTTTCAGAAGATCAAAAAAGAGTTTGATTATGTAATTGTTGCTGCTGGTGCGAGAAAACCTCGAATGCTTCCAATTCAGGGCGTTGAATTTGCAATTTCTGCAAATGATTTCTTGGCAAAGGCAAAGGAGAATCAGTCAAATCAAACTGATACTTTTATCAAAGCAATAAGATTAAAAGAGAATCAGACAAAAGCGGTTGATAGTCAGGTAAAAACAGGTGAAAATCAAGCTCAAGCTATTGATAATCAGATAAAACCTCTTAAAAAAGTTGTGATAATTGGTGCTGGAAACGTAGGTTGTGATGTTGCAACCGAAGCTCACAGAATGGGTGCTGAAACTATAACGTTAATTGATGTTCAAAAACCAGCAGCATTTGGCAAGGAAAAAGAGGATGCTGAGGCTGTTGGTGCAACATTCCAATGGCCATGTTTTACAAGAGAGATAACCCCGAATGGAGTTATACTTGATGACGGAGAGACACTTGAGGCAGATACTGTCGTTATCTCAATTGGTGATGTTCCTGATACTGAGTTTCTTGGAAAAGATATAGCTACCAGAAATGGTTTTGTCTCTGTTAACGAGTTCAACCAGACCTCTGATTCCGCGGTCTTTGCAATTGGAGATATTGTAGGTCCCGGGCTTTTGACTCATGCTATTGGTGCAGGCAAACGAACTGCCGAAGCCATTGACAGCATAATTAACGGGAAAGAGCCAAAGCCTGTTGATGCTCGCAAAGAGATTGATAAATCACGCATATCTCTTGAATACTTCAATCCAATGATTAAAAGCTATAACTCGCTTGAGGAGTGCGGGTCAGAGTGTGCATCGTGCGGGCGATGCCGTGATTGCAGTATCTGCGTTCATGTCTGCCCCGAAAGTGCAATTGATCGATTTGAGTCAGAAGATGGATCTTATGAATATAGGGCTGATCCTCAAAAGTGCATTGGTTGCGGGTTTTGTACTGGGGCTTGTCCGTGCGGTATCTGGAATCTCGTTTCTAATACTGCGGTGTAAGATAACTTTTAAGATGTGTTATATTAGTGGGAAGGGCAATCTTTATGGTTGCCCTTTTCTTTAGGGTAAAAATAATGAATATCTTTGTTTGTGAATTACCTGAGCAGAATATTCAATCAAATCTCTTTGAAGAACTAAACAAAGGAGGGTTTAATGAGAAATTTTTTTTTGGCAAGCATAATGTTGCTATTGGCAAGTATCGCGTATGCTGATGAATGTGAGCCGTGCAAAAAAATCATCGTAAGCGGAAATTTTGAATATCCGCCACTCACATGGCAGGATAAGAAAAACCCTGATAAAATTATCGGATTTGCTATTGAACTGTTAGAAATCGCCTGCAAAGACATTGGGATAGAAGTTGAGGGAAAGTTTGTCGGTCCATGGGCAAGGACACAGAACGAAGTAAAAAATGGAAATGTGGATATGATCGGAGGAATGTATATAACCGAAGAGCGAAAAAAATACATGGACTATATTATTCCACCGATTATTATGGATCCAACGGTTGTCTTTGTAAAAAAAGGAGACAAGTTCAAGTTTGAAATATGGGAGGATTTGATCGGATTGAGTGGCGGTGCCCCTATCGGTAACAGCTATGGAGAAGAATTCGACAGATTTGCGAAAGAAAAGCTGTCTATAGAAAGAGTCTCAACACTGGTGCAAGCGTTCAAAAAACTCGAATCAGGGCGTAATAGATATCTTGTGTACGGGCTTTATCCAGGACTTGCGGGTGCAGAGATAACAGGATTCAGGGATAAAATTGATTATCTGCCAAATTCTGTTATTTCAGAAGGTCTCTATTTTACAATTTCAAAAAAATCTCCCTGCAACTGCCAGAAGATAAAGGAGCATCTGACAAAAAAAGTGAAAGAGTTTTCCAGCCAAAAACTTCCCGAGCAACTGATGGAGAAATACCTGAAAATATGGAAAGAACAGTGATAATTGACTAAAACTAAATTTATGACCTTGAACAGTATACATAGATATTATTAGAAATAGTGGTGACTTTTATACCATTTTAAACAAGCAGGTAAAATAAAATGAAAGCATTATTAGCACTTGAAGATGGCAGAACATTCCCCTGCAGAAGTTTTACAGGACATGGGGAAGCAAAGGGAGAGGTGGTTTTCAACACCAGCATGACAGGTTATCAGGAAATCTTAACAGACCCATCATATTATGGACAGATGGTTACCATGACCTATCCAATGATGGGTAATTACGGAGTCTGTCCTGAAGATGTTGAATCAAACAAAATTCAGGCAGCAGCCTTGATTGTAAGAGAATATGTAGATTTTCCAAGCAATTGGCGTTCTACAGGCACACTTGCCAATTATCTGAAAAAAGAGGGCATTTTAGGTGTTGAAGATTTAGACACCAGAGCTTTGACTCGGCATATCAGAGAAGCAGGGGCTATGAGAGCTGTAATCTCAACATCAGACCTTGACCCTGCTTCGCTTGTGAAAAAGGCAAAACAGATACCACTAATGGAAGGGTGCAATCTTGCAGAAAAAGTAACCACTGAGACACCATATTTTTGGAAAAATAACCGCCCTGAATTTATAAAGTTGGATTTTATAAGTGGGTGTAATTTGGCTGATGTGTCAATCTGGAGGCACAAAGGGGAAAAGCACTCTGTTGTGGCGTTAGATTTTGGTATAAAATACAATATTATCAGATGTCTTGAAGATGTTGGTTGCGAGGTTCTTGTTGTGCCAGCGTCAACTACTGCTGATGAAATTAAACGTCTTGAGCCAGATGGAATTTTTCTATCAAACGGACCTGGCGACCCTGAGCCTCTCCATCAGGCTGTTGAAACAATAAAGGCTCTTTTGGGCTACAAGCCAATATTTGGAATATGCCTTGGAATGCAGCTTTTAGGGCTTGCAATGGGTGCAAAAACCTACAAGATAAAGTTTGGACACAGAGGTGGAAATCAGCCTGTTAAAAACTTTTCAACTAATAAAGTTGAGATAACTTCACAAAATCACGGGTTTGCAGTTGATATTAAATCGCTTAAGTGTTCAGCAGTAAATGCAGTTATGACCCACATCAACTTAAATGAAGAGTCATTAGAGGGCATTAAAGATGAATCATTAAAGGTGTTTGCTGTTCAGTATCACCCAGAGGCATCGCCGGGTCCCCATGATGCAGCTTATCTTTTTCAGCAGTTCGCGAATATGATGAGTAAATAAAAGAAGAATTGCCAAATACAAGCCTTAAATAATGGATATATATGAATATTTTTGCTGAAATAAACTGCATTTGTTAGCGAATAAAAATTAAGGAGGTAAATATTGACAACGACCAAGGCGTTCTTTTCTCAAACGGACAATATCAGTAAAATCATTGCCGATGAAATATTAGCAGCAAAAAAGTATGTTTTATTAGCAATGTACACTTTAAGAGCCTGTTTAAAAATTATTTGTAACATGTAAAAATCTTTCCTCACGAACCAATATAGAGCCAAAAGAGCCTTTTGTGACTCAAGCAGATTCTACACAGTAATCCATTAAGACGGACAAGGTTGCAATATAAAGACTTCATTTGAGCAAACATGTTAAAAATTGTGATTACTTGCAAAGCAAACTGAGGGTTACAATTAATTTTTAAACAGGCTCTAAGAGACCTCCAAATGATTGAGGCTTTAAAAAAAGCTAAAGCAAATGAAATAGAAATTCTTCTTATTTTTGACCAAAGACAGATGCACAATAATCAAAGCATATTCTTTACCCTTAATAATGCAGGATTAACTTTCAGAACATTGAACATTGAAAATGCCAGTATGCATCATAAATTTATTGTGATTGATGATATTACTACAATTACAGGATCATTTAATTGGACTCACAGTGCACAGAAAAAGAATTATGAGAATATCGTGATAATCAAAGACTCAGTAGTAACAGAACAGTATAAAAACGAATTTGATAGAATACGGCAGAGAATTACTTCAAACCCTATTGATGATATTTTAAAACAAAAAGAGCTTTTAGAAAAAAGATTACAAGAAGGAATAAAAGAAAAGGAACGAGAAGAGAAATTAAGAAAAGAACGAGAAGAACGATTAAGAAAAGAACGAGAAGAACAGGATAAAAAACATGATTTTGAATTAGCTATGTTTGAAATAGCAAGTGGGCAAGGTTATAATAATGCAATCCGAAGAATAAAGAATGCAGCGTCATTAGGGCATAGAGAAGCTCAACTTTGGCTATCAAAACACTATAAGTAAAGCCACTTTTGGACGAACTATTTTAAAAGGCGGTGTGAGGGGCAAATATGCGGCAAAATACAGCGAGGGAACTAATCTTATATTGTTAGCACCTGATGTAGCTGAGGTTTTTAAAGATAATGAATCTGTAAACGAAGCATTAAGGTTATTAATCAAAATTGCAGAAAAAAAAGTTGCTTAACAACTCAGAGCATCAACGTTTTGTCAAACGTATTAACAGCTTTGCTTAAAAAAAGTCCTGATATATTAAAGCCGATTTTGGAGAGTTGTTAAAATAATAGGTTTTGAATTTTTAATTATAAATAACATAGAAAAATATTTATTATGAATACTAATGTTTATATTGAGACAACAGTTATTAGTTATTTAACAGCTTGGCGGAGTCCTCATCTGATTATGGCTGCTCATCAAGAAGCTACTCGTCAATGGTGGGACGAAGAGCGTCATCATTTTAATCTATTTGTCTCTGAAGCAGTTATTCAGGAGGCTTCTTCTGGAGATGTTAAAGCTGCTGAGAGAAGGCTTCAAGTGTTAGAAAATATTCCTGAATTAAAAATCACACATGAAGTAAGTGAATTAGCCAAAAAATTAATTCATGAAGCTAATCTGCCTGTTAAAGCAAGTATGGATGCTATTCATATTGCAGTTGCAACAGCAAATGGAATGGATTATCTGCTTACATGGAATTGCAAACACATTGCTAATGCAACTCTTCAAAGACGTATGCGTTTGATTTTTGAAAATATGGGTTATTTGCTACCAACAATTTGTACTCCACTTCAACTTATTGAGGAGAAAAGATATGTTTAATGATCCAATAATCGAAGAAATTCAAAAAATTCGTGATGAATATGCTAAAAGTTTCAAATATGATCTTGATGCTATTTGTGAAGACCTCATTAATAAGCAAAATATGCAAGAAAAGAAGCTGATTTCATTTCCGCCTAAACTGGTTGAACCGATTAAAAAATCAGCTTAACAGCTTATCAATCAGCTTCATGCAAGATGGACAGACCTAAAAATCGAAATTGTCGAAAGCATGAACAGCTTTGCTTAAAAAACGTCCTGATATATTAAAGCCGATTTTAGAGGGTTGTTAAGTTTGGGAATTACAAGATTGATAAAAACGGAGGAATAAAATGGAAAGAATCATAAATATCCACATAGAAAGACTACCAGAAGGCTTTTATCTTGCCACATCAGAATCAGTGCAAGGTCTTATTGCTCAAGGCAGGACGGTCTCTGAAACTCTTGAAATTGCCCGTGATGTTGCAAGAAAGCTGATAGAAGCACGAAAGGAGAGAAATAATGGGTAATGACAAAATACAATACTGGAGCGATTTATCAGATTATGACATTGATACTGCCGAAGCAATGTTAAACACAAAAAGATATTTGTATGTTGGATTCATGACGCATCAGTCGATTGAGAAAACATTAAAAGCATATTACGTAAAGATTCATAATGAAACAGCACCATCTTCTCATAACCTTTCATATCTTGCAAAAAAATCAGGTCTATATGAAGAATTCACCGAAGATCAAAAAGCATTTACTGATATTTTAGAACCCATGAATATTGAGTGCCGATACCCCGCTTATAAAGATAGGTTGTTTCAAAGTTTGACTGATGAACGATGTAAAGAAATCTTAAAAAATACAAAGGAACTTCAGGAATGGATCAAGCAGAGATTATAAAGATACTCAAGCAATATAAACAACTTATACAAAAACAGATACCTCTTGATAAAATGATACTTTTCGGTTCTTATGCAAAAGGCAGGCAGCATAAAGACAGTGATTTTGATGTGGCAATTGTTGTTGATGAGTTAGCTGGCGACTATTTATTGACAAGATCATTGTTGTGGAAAATAAGACGGGAAATTGACGATAGAATTGAGCCTTTTGTAATAGAGACAAAATACGATAAAAGCGGTTTTTTAGATGAAGTTATGAAAGAAGGTATTTTGATATAAATTAAGAAAAAGCGATACAATAATATTAAAATGGTAACTTTAAAAAAGCAGGATGTAGGAAATTGGCTTTTAGTAGAATACATGTCAACTTTACATAACGTTCATGAAAAACTTCATTTTTTTGAGAATAAGTATAATCAGTCATGGGAAGAATTTGATATAAATAATGCAACATCCGTGCATGAAGATTTTGCCAAATGGGATGATTATATTGAGTGGAAAGCCTATGTAAAAATGTGTGAGGAACTTTCCACATAATAAAAAAGACTTGATTAAAAAACATTCACTCATGTGCAAGTTGCTTGCTCTCAAAGCTGATGACAGAGGCATTGAGAGGGAATATATTATAAGAGAGATTTACAACGCTGCCGCTACAATGGGGGAAAACCTTGATAATGAAAAGAAACTTTTGATAGAGCAGTGGGTAAGTGCATATAAAGAACTGCCAGAAGAGACCGTCCAAAAGATAAAAAAGGAGGTTAAAATGACTTTTACTGCAACAACAATATCAGAGCATTATATCAATGAAGGCAGGCTTGAGGGGATAAAGGAAGGTAAACTTGAGGGTAAACTTGAGGGGATAAAGGAAGGTGAAATCAAAGGTCAGATTAAGTTACTTGAATCGCTTTTATTATCAGGTGTTTTGACAAGTGAAAAATACTATGAGATGGTTGCCCCCCTGAAAAAGCAGTTGGAGAGCATAGGGCTCTCAATAAAAGTTAAAAAGGAACAATAAAACAAAATGCCAAAACGTACAGATATAAAAAAGATTCTTATTATTGGAGCAGGTCCGATTATTATTAGTCAAGCCTGCGAATTTGATTATTCAGGCACTCAAGCGTGCAAGGCTTTGAAAGAGGAGGGTTATGAGGTAGTTTTAATCAACTCAAACCCTGCTACTATAATGACTGACCCTGATACAGCCGACAGAGTATATATTGAGCCTGTAACACCTGAAACCGTTGAAAAGGTAATTGCCAAAGAGCGACCAGATGCACTTCTGCCGACACTTGGGGGACAGACAGGTCTTAATACTGCGGTTGAGGTGGCAAAAAGGGGAATTCTTGAACGATACAATGTTGAGATGATAGGAGCTTCTGTTGAAGCTATCAAAAAAGCAGAAGATAGAGAGCTTTTCCGCGATGCCATGAACCGGATCAATTTACGTATTCCAAGAAGTGGTTTTGCTAAAAACATGCACGAAGTTGATAAGGTTGCCGAAGAGATTGGCTTTCCAATAATTGTTCGCCCAAGTTTTACACTTGGTGGAACAGGCGGCGGTGTTGCCTACAATCCTGAAGAGCTTGCTGTTCTTTCTAAAAAAGGGCTTGATGCAAGTTTCATAGGTCAGGTGATGCTTGAGGAGTCGGTTCTTGGCTGGAAAGAGTATGAACTTGAGGTTATGCGGGATCACGCGGGCAATGTTGTTATAATCTGTTCGATTGAAAATATTGATCCTATGGGAGTTCACACAGGAGACAGCATAACAGTTGCCCCTGCCCAAACCCTTTCTGATAAAGAGTATCAGATGCTCAGAGATGCCTCAATTGCAATCATGCAGGAGATTGGCGTTGATACTGGAGGCTCTAATGTTCAGTTTGCCATAAATCCTTCTAATGGAGAGATGATCATTGTTGAAATGAACCCAAGAGTATCCAGAAGCTCTGCACTTGCATCTAAAGCTACTGGCTTTCCAATTGCAAAGATTGCGGCAAAATTGGCAGTTGGATTTACTCTTGATGAGATTAAAAATGATATAACAGGTGAAACTCTTGCCTGTTTTGAACCATCTATTGATTACTGCGTAGTAAAAATTCCACGCTGGACATTTGAGAAATTTCCTGAAACTGATGATATTTTGACCACTGCCATGAAATCGGTTGGTGAAACAATGTCAATTGGCAGAACATTTAAAGAGGCTCTGCAAAAAGGTTTACGTTCTCTTGAAATCGGAAGATTTGGATTTGGTGCAGATGGCAAGGACCCTGTATCTGGCTCGGTTTCAAGAACTGAACTTGAATATAGACTTGCAACACCAAATTCCCAGAGGATTTTTTATATCAAATATGCTCTTGAGAATGGCATGTCAATTGAGGCAATAAACGAACTTACAGGTATTGATCCCTGGTTTCTCTACCAGATGAAGCAGCTTGTGGAATTTCAAAAAACCGTAGAGACGCATGGACGTGCATCTCTACAATCTAATCGTGCGTCTTCACAATCTAATCTTGAATCTTTGCAATCTAATCTTACGTATCCACAATCTATAATCTCTTATGAGACCATGGAAAAGGCAAAAAGATGGGGATTTTCAGATAGACAGCTTGCACATCTTACAGGTTTTTCAGAAGAGCAGATTGAAAGTTACAGAAAAAAACTTGGTATTGTGCCAGTCTATAAACTTGTTGATACCTGTGCCGCAGAGTTCAGAGCTGCCACGCCATATTATTACTCAACATACGAAAAAGAGTGCGAGGCAAGAATATCAGACCGTAAAAAAGTGATGATTTTAGGTGGTGGTCCAAACCGAATCGGACAGGGAATTGAGTTTGACTACTGCTGTGTTCAAGCATCTTTTGCCTTGAGAGAAGAGGGTGTTGAGAGCATCATGGTCAACAGCAATCCTGAAACCGTCAGTACAGATTATGATACATCAGATAAACTCTACTTTGAACCTCTGACCCGTGAAGATGTTCTGCACATTGTTGAGAAAGAAAAACCTGACGGCGTTATTGTGCAGTTTGGCGGGCAGACTCCGTTGAACCTTGCAACAGTACTTAAAAAAGCAGGGGTTCCAATTATCGGTACAAGCCCTGAAAGCATTGATATGGCGGAAAACCGTGATCTGTTTCAGGCAATGCTCAGAAAACTTGATATTGCCCAGCCTGCCAACGGAATTGCGACAAACTTTCCAGAAGCTCAAAAAGTTGCCCGTGAAATTGGCTATCCAGTCATGGTTAGACCCTCGTTTGTTTTAGGAGGGCGTGCCATGAAGATAGTGTATGAGCCAAAAGAGCTTGAGGAGTATTTTAACCTTGCAATATCAGCATCCCCTGATCACCCTGTATTGATTGACCAATTTTTAGAAGATGCGTTTGAACTTGATGTTGATGCAATTTCCGATGGTAACCGCACCATAATAGGTGGAATGATGGAGCACATTGAGGAGGCTGGAATTCATTCAGGAGATTCTGCCTGTGTTCTGCCTCCCTACAGCATACCTGCCCATTTGATTCAGGAGATGGCTGATGCTACCCGGGCACTTGCAAAAGAGCTGAAAGTTATAGGGCTTATGAATATCCAATTTGCCATTATGGATGGAAAACTTTACGTGATTGAGGTCAATCCAAGAGCATCAAGAACAGTTCCATTTGTCAGTAAGGCTACAGGTGTTCCTTTGGCAAAACTTGCCACAAAGGTTATGCTTGGAAAAACTCTTGATGAACTGGGATTGACAAAAGAGGTGATACCTCTCCACTATTCGGTAAAAGAGGCTGTCATGCCTTTTGACAGGTTTGACAAGGTTGATCCTGTGCTTGGACCTGAAATGAAATCAACTGGAGAAGTTATGGGCATTGACATGGAGCTTGGGGCAGCCTTTGCAAAAGCCCAGCTTGGTGCAGGTCAAAATCTTCCAACCGAAGGGACTGTCTTTATAAGTGTTCAAGATAGAGATAAAATGTCCGCCCTTCCAGTTGCAAAAGAGTTCTATCAGATGGGATTCAAGCTCATTGCCACACGGGGAACTGCGATGTTTCTTCAAGATAATGCAATTCCTGCAAAAGTTGTGGAAAAGGTATCTACAGGCAGACCTCATGTAGTTGATGCTGTTAAAAATAATGAGATTCAGCTTATTTTAAACACAGGGGCAAGCAGCCAGACAAAGATGGACGGCTACGAAATTAGAAGGTCTGCAATAAGATATAAAATCCCTTATGCAACAACAACCGATGGTGCAAAGGCAATTTGCAGGGCAATCAAGGCATTGAAAAAAGAGCCTTTAACTGTAAAGTCGATTCAAGAGTATCATGCACCGTTTAATTCAAAAGTAGGTTAAACTAATTTGAGATATATAATGAAATCAACCGAAGTAACATCACAGTTAACTACTACGGACAAAGCCAGTGAATGGGCTACACACTATTTAGGTAAAAATGTTACAATATCAAATATATCATATTTAATTCAGTATGGTAGAATAAAAAAATATGAAAATAATGGAAGAACATTAGTTAATTTATCTGAGTTAAAAGAGTATTATCAAACACAGGTTCATCCAAAGGAAAAAGAATGGAAACAAAACCTTGGTAATGACCTTAATTGGATTCTATCTTTTGACCAATATAAAGAATCTGAACGGACAAAGCATGTTCATAGACTCCACCCATACAAAGGTAAATTTATTCCTCAGTTGGTGGAGTATTTTATTGACGACCATGTTGATGAGTTCAAACAAGATGTGTTTTTTCGTAAAGGAGATATTATCCTTGATCCATTTTGTGGCAGTGGCACAACTCTTGTGCAGGCAAATGAACTTGGTATAAATGGGATTGGTATTGATATTTCAGCTTTTAATTCATTTATTAGCAACTCAAAACTTCTAAAATATGATCTTGTAGAGCTTACAAAAACCTTATCTTCTATTACTGTTAAGCTAAAAGAATTTCAAAAAGAGTTCAATAATCTTAAATTTGATCAACATATTTTAGAAGAGTTGAAAAAGTTCAACGATAAATATTTTCCATCTCCAGATTATAGAAGATGGGTAAGGATTAAACAAATTGATGAGAAAGCCTATGGAAATGAAAAAGAGAGGATATTTAAAGATATTTACTATCAACTGTTAGATAAATATCAAGTAACTGTAAAACAGGATAACGGAATATCTTTTATTGATACATGGTTTTTAGCCCCTGTTAGAAAAGAAATTGATTTTGTCTTTGAGCAGGTGAAACAGATCCAATGTGTGCCAACCAGAAAAATAGCTGGAATTATATTGAGCAGAACTATCCGCTCATGCAGGGCAACAACACATGCTGACCTTGCAACTCTTATATCTCCAGTTACTGAGACATATTATTGCAAGAAACATGGAAAAATCTGTAAACCTATTTTTTCAATTCTTAGCTGGTGGCAAAGATATAGCAATGATACTATTAAACGTCTCAAAGAATTCGATCGATTAAGGACAGACGCATATCAGTTCTGTTTAACAGGAGATAGCAGAAACATTGATATTTTAGCTCAATTAAAAGCTAAATATAAAATCTTAGCAAATCTTGTAGAGAATAAGAAAATTCAAGGTATTTTTTCAAGTCCTCCTTATGTTGGTTTAATTAATTACCACGAACAACACGCATACGCCTATGATCTATTTGGATTTGAAAGAAACGATGATTCAGAGATAGGGAATCTATACAAAGGACAGGGGAAAGATGCACGAAACTCTTATGTTGAAGGGGTTTCTGAAGTTTTAAATAACTGTAAGAATTATTTGGTTGATGATTATAATATTTTTCTTGTAGCAAATGATAAGTGGAATCTTTATCCTAAAATTGCTCAGAAATCTGATATGATAATTGTAAATCAATATAAAAGACCAGTTTTGAATAGAGTAGAAAAAGGGCAGGCTGCCTATTCTGAAATTATATTTCATCTAAAATCTAAAAATTAAGAATATAAAATAATGGCTCTATCAATAAATCAAAAAGATAAAATTATAAATCTCTTATCAAAAAAGATTATAAGCAAGCTATCGTCTTATGGACGAGAAACAACATCAATGCCTTTTCTTGCACGCCTTATACAAGATAATGAGAAAATTGCTGCTTATTCGTTCATCCACTCAATGGCTACAACGTTAGGAATGTCTATTTATGAAGATGTATCTGTTATTATTGCCTCTGAAACTTCAGATGAATGTTTTAGAAATTATGGTGTTGGAGGCGTTATTTCAAAAGAGCAAAAATCTGTAATTGATCGTATTGTGTCTGAACTAAGAAATGGAACAAGAACTGCAAATATTGATACAGAAATAGACGAGATATTAAAGGCTTCTACTTATAATGGAGAATTTCAAAAATCTGGTAATATCTCAGATTTTTATATGAAACGAGATGGAAAAGAACATTATTTTGAAATAAAAACAGTTAAGCCAAATATTGACGTATTTGAGAAAAGTAAAACAAAACTTCTTGAATGGGTTGCAAGAAAGAGAACTGCTGTTAATGTTTTTCTTGCATTTCCATATAACCCATACCATCCTAAACCATATTATAGATTTACTGAAGTTGGTATGATGAACCCTCCAAATGATTTTTTAGTTGGTGATGAATATTGGGATTTTATTGGTGGTAAAAACACTTTCATAGAGTTACTGGACGTCTTTAACGAAGTTGGTCAGACATTTAAAGAGAAACTTGATAAAAAATTTAAAGATATAGCAAAAGAAAAACTTGATTCATACTAAAACCTGATACTTTTTCTAAGTTGAGTATGGCTAAAATGGAAAATACAATGATTGATAACAATATACCTAAAGAAGAGTGCGGTGTTTTTGGAATATACAGACACCCAGAGGCTGCCCAATTGACCTATTTTGGGCTTTATGCACTTCAGCACAGAGGGCAGGAGAGTGCTGGGATTTCAGTTGCAAGAGATAAGGATAAAATCTTCTCCCACAAAGGTATGGGGCTTGTCCATGATATCTTTGAGATGGAAGATTTAAAAAAGATAGAGGGCGGCGGAGGCAGTGCAATTGGTCATGTCCGCTACTCTACAACTGGAGATTCAAACCTTACCAATGCACAGCCGTTTGTAGTTCAGCATAAAGGTCGTGCTTATGCTGTTGCCCATAACGGCAATTTGGTAAATGCTCATATCTTGAAAAATGAACTGGAAGAGAATGGCTCAATATTTCAGACCACAATGGATAGCGAGGTTTTTCTCCATCTGTTTATTAAAAATCTCAGACAGGGGAATGTTATTCAGGCTATACAGAAGGCGGTCACAAAGATTGAGGGTGCTTATTCTTTTGTGCTTTTGACCTGTAAGGGGGAAGTGATTGGAGTAAAAGACCCGCATGGATTCCGTCCTCTTGCACTTGGCAAACTAAATGGGCACTATGTGCTTGCATCAGAAACCTGTGCATTTGATTTGGTTCAGGCTGAATTTGTTCGTGAGCTTGACCCTGGAGAAATTGTCATTATTAACGAAGATGGGGTTCAGAGCATCAAACCTGAAAATCCACCTGAAAAACGATCTCTTTGCATATTTGAGTATATCTATTTTGCAAGACCAGACAGCACCATCTGCGGAACAAATGTCTATCAAATGAGAAAGGCACTTGGTCGCCAGCTCGCACGAGAGTCTCATGTTGATGCTGATTTTGTTATGCCTTTTCCAGATTCAGGTAACTATTCAGCAATCGGGTATGCAGAGGAGTCTGGCATTCCGTTTGAGATGGCAATGATAAGAAACCACTACGTTGGAAGAAGTTTTATTCAGCCAACCCAGCACATGAGAGATTTTGCAGTAAGAGTAAAGCTCAATCCAGTAAGAGAGCTTATAAAAAACAAAGAGATTATAATTATTGAAGATTCGATAATTCGCGGTACCACTGCAAAAACCAGAGTTCAGGCTCTGCGTGATCTTGGGGCAAAAAAGATTCATATGCGGATAAGCTGCCCGCCGCACCGTTTCCCCTGCTATTACGGCATTGATTTTTCTACAAAAGGAGAGCTTGTAGCTGCAACAAAAACAGAAGAGGAGCTTACCCATTTCTTAGGATTAGATACTCTTCATTATCTATCAATTGAAGGAATGCTTGAGGCAAGCGGTGTTGAAAATCCTATAAACAACTTTTGCAAGGCGTGCTTTGACGGCTCATATCCAGTGGCTTTTGACCCTGGAATTTCAAAGAAGTGTATGGGATAGATATCTTTTATATATGAGACACAAAATTTAGGATTATAAGAGCCTGTTTAAATATTCAGGCTTTTAATCTTAGGAGTTGCACCATGAAAAAACAGACGGTTGCATTTTCAAAAAACTCATCAAATCTCTTTTTTCACATTTTGACAAAGTGTAATTTGTCCTGCCGCCACTGTTACATAAATACAGAACAGCATGGAACAAATACCTTGAGTATTGAAACGATAAAAGAGTGGCTATATCTGTTTGCTCAATTTTCTAAAAAATCTGAACAGATTAATGTTATATTTTTAGGTGGAGAGCCGACTCTTCACCCTGATTTAGCTATTGCAATAAAAGAGGCAAGAAGGCTTGGATTCAAATCTATCACTATTGATACTAACGGCTATCTTTTCCACAACATACTTGAAAAAATCACTCCAGATGATGTTGATTTTATCAGCTTTTCATTAGATGGAGCAACTGAAGAGACTAACGATTTTATCCGAGGAAAAGGCAGTTATCAAACTGTAATTGCAGGAATCAAAAAAGCTGTGGATTTGGGATTTTCGACCTCAATGATCTATACGGTCAGTTCTGATAATCTGCATGAGCTTGCACTTATGCCAAATTTACTTAAATCTCTTTTGAGCAAAGGTGCTGGAATTGAGCGTTTTTTTATACAAGTCGTTGGTATTCGTGGCTCATCAGCAGATAAAAGTAAAACGAGCATAGACGAATATGAAAAAAATAAAGCACGAGACGAAAAGATAGAGACTATCAATCGTCAAGTATCTAAGGAGTCATGGCTTGAAACAGTGCCAGAGGTGGCTCATCAAGTGGCACAACTGGGGATTACAGTCACATATCCTAAGGTGTTTCTTGAAGATACAGAGAAGTTTGAGTGTGCAGGAGTTGTTGCTGACAACTACTTTATATTTCCTAATGGTAGAGTTTATCGCTGCCCTTTGTGCGAAGATTATCCGCTTCATAGTATTGAAA
Source organism: Desulfamplus sp. (assembly GCA_015232555.1). GTDB lineage: Bacteria > Desulfobacterota > Desulfobacteria > Desulfobacterales > Desulfobacteraceae > Desulfamplus. The sequence continues at coordinate 53,845 of JADFZJ010000018.1, forward strand.
TAATTGGTAGTGATCGCGTTATCGCCCCAACCCTCAAAATTAATGAGAGCGATCTTTTTGAACTCAACATTCCTGAAGGGTGTGTGATGAACAAACTTATTCAGCCCGGAAATTTGGAGTATAATAGCGATGGCACTCCTTGTTATAAAATTGCCTGCTGTATGCTAAAAGAGGAGATATCAAAGAGTTGATTGAGCTTTTTGAACCATTCACAACACACTGGCAACTGCTCTTGACAACTGTTCTATTGAATAGGGCTTTTTGAGGTATCCCCCTATACCCATCTGACAAGCCATTTTCACATCTTCGCTTTCTGAAAAACCACTTGCAATAATTGCCTTTTGTAGTGGATTTGTCTGAACAATCTGCTCATAGGTCTCACGTCCATTTATCCCTGGTGCCATTATCATATCAAGCAATACCATATCAACTCTATTGGACTTTAGATACTCTACAGCCTTTTCTCCTGACTCTACACTAACTACTTCATAATTCAAAATAGTGAGCATACGGGTAGCAACATCAATCTGACAAGGTTCATCATCAACCACAAGAATCTTCTGTCCATTGCCCCGTAACAGTTCTACGTTTTTTGAATATCTCTCTTTTTTGTCATTACTGTTTATCTTATCCAAAGATGCAGGCTCAATTGAGGGAAAATAGAGATCAAATGATGTTCCATTGCTGCTGCTTTTGACAACAATTGTGCCATTGTGATCTTGAACAGTATTCCATACAACAGTAAGCCCAAGCCCTGTTCCGCTTTTACCCATGACTTTTCTGGTGTAGAACGGCTCAAAAATATGTTTAAGATCGTTATCAGATATCCCCTTACCAGTATCAGTGACATTAAGAACAGTATAAGTCCCCTGTGCTACTCCTTTAGATGTGGCATCTTCTTCATCAATAAGCTCGTTGCGAGTAGAAATTGAAACGCTACCTAAACCGTTAATAGATTCTTCCGCATTCATCATAAGATTCATTATGGTTTTTATGATATGAATCCCTGAACAGGATATGCTGGCACAATCAGGAGCAAGATGCGTGTTATACTCAACACTGAAATTAGACTCTTGCAGCTTCTGAAACTCAGGAGAATCAAGATATTGTAGAATAAGTTCATTCAAATTTTCGATATTTCTGCTGTTTGCCGCACCTCGTGCAAGGGTAAGAAGATCAGCCACTACTGAGGCCGCTCTCTGCCCTGACTCCATCATAGCTCTTACAGGCGGTTCAAGATCACTCCCTTCAGGAAGCTGCATTAGAATAATTTCAGGATAACCGATAACGCCAGATAGAATATTATTGAGATCATGTGCAACACCAGCAGCAAGCACTCCAACCGCCTCCATTTTTTCTGCCCTATGAAGACGCTTTTGACTCTCAATAAGTTCAGATGTTCTCTGTTCAACCTTCTCTTCAAGATCGTTTACAAGAGAGTCAATACGCATTGCCATTAAATTAAATGTACGGTTAAGTTGCCCCAGTTCGTCTGAGCCATCTTCATCAGAAGATATTTTCACATTTTCAGAAGAGCCACCACCCATTTTGGGGGGTTCATCTGTGTTATTTATAGGAAATTGCATATTATTCTGTCTAAAGGCTGCCGCCATATCTGTCAAAGCTGTTACTCGTTTTGTGATGCTGACATTTAGAATCTGAAAAATTAATATAGCAAAACAGATACCTATAAAAGTTACCATAGTTATAATTGCAGTTGAGACAAGATAAGAATTAGTGATTCCCGCACTCGATTTCTTTAACTCCTCTTCCGCAAGTTTTACAAGGGTTTTGGAAATAAGATCGACAGCATCAGCCTGAATGGAAAAGTCATTCATTTTACCTTTGAGTTGTACATCAACTGAAACTATCTCTTCAGCAATCTTAAGCCACTGTTCAGTAAGATCAATCAGCTTTTGACGCTGCACTTGATTGATGTAGATAGAATTGAAAATCTCATCTTTAAGTGTAAAAGCCAAATTAAAGGCAGACTGCATTAAAAAACGCTGGCGGCTTATTCGATATTTAAAACCTAAAATGTTGATCTGATAAGCTAACTGCTTCATATAGCTCACTTTTGAATCAATATCAGAAGAAGTGGTTTTAGTATTAAATTCAGATGTCAGAGTGTCAAATTCAGAGAGAATATTCTCAAAACAGCGGTCAAAGCGTGCCTCCAGCCCCTTTTCTGGCAGAAACAACTGTGTTGCCAATTTTACAGATTCAAGGGTTGTCTCTGAAAAACGGTTCGCAAAGGAGAGATAACGATTGAGATCAATATGTTTTTTTTCAAGAGTTGGCTTGATGTTGACAATTGGTTCTATGTAGGAGCTTTTCCGATGTTCTAAATCAGATGTTGAGAGCATCGCTTTTAACATCAAGCTATCCTTTAGCACCCGTTCAATCTCTTTTATTGATGGCTCAACATACTTTTTACGTGCATTTTCAAAGCCAATCAGATGCTGTATAAGAAAAAATGTGTTAGTAAGTCTCCTTGCTCTCTCCATACCTCTGTCCATCTCAAGGACTAACTGCTGTATCTTACCGCTAAAGTGAATGGATCGTTCCGCATTTGATACTGAACGTAAGGCAATATAACCTGTCAGAGCCACAATGATTATTAAAATCAGTAACAGTCCAAAAGCAATGCCAAACTTGTAAGAGATATTCATCCTTTGCCATATTGACTTGGTTACTGACCAACGTGTTATAGATTTAGCAGAACGCATAAGATTTTTCTCTCTATTTTATTATTCAGGAATTTCAATCAACACTAATTGTAGCGAAACTGCTTATATTCTGATATGTAATTTAGAGGTTTTATTCAGAAGTGTTTGGATTATAAACAAAGATAACATTGGACTGAAGGGCTTCAACCCCGCCATTCGGCTCATCTAACCGAAGCACATTAAAAACAGGATATGCACAATCACCAAAAAGATCGCAGTTAAGTGAACCGCTGACTCCTTCAATCTCTCGTCCATGATAGAGAGCATCTCTTAACGCCTGCCTTCCAATGCGTAAAGTTCCATCTTTTTCCTTGGAAGATGCAGCTTCAATTGCCTTGAAAAGCAGCATTGCAGCATCAAATGCACATAAATAGTAACTTGTAGAAGGAAACTCACCATATTTTTTAGTATAGCTGACTTTAATATTGTTGGTGCCAATTCCCCTACAGTATGAAGGTCCTACAAAATAGACTCCCTTTCCATAATCTTTTACACTTTGGATAAACGAGTTTTCAATTAGTGCCCCATCAGTCATCATTATAATCTTTTCCATGCCAGCAGTTTTTTTAGCTTGAATCAAAAGATGATTCCCTTCAGGCTGAAACAGCGGAAAGAATACAAATTCTGCACCAGAGAGCTTAACAGCCTCTATAACTGGCTGCATCTCTTTATCTCCTTTATTAATGGCAGCATCAAGCACAACATCTCCTCCAAGCTGTTTAAAGGCATTGATAAATCCAATCGTCATGCCAGTGGTGTAGATATCTCCATCATTGATTGTAGCAGCCTTTTTAACTTTAAGTTCATGCCATGCAAAAATGGCAGCAGCTTTACCTGCATGTTCATCGTTGGCAGCAGTTCTGAAATAACCAGCCTGCCAGTGAGTTGCCCTTTTTCCATTTACAGAGGTGAGAAACTGAGCACTGTTGTTTCCCGAAATCATCGTAAGACCAGCCTTGCTCATAATTTTTGAGGCTGTGACTGCCGAACCTGAACAGGTAGTTCCAAAAATGGCTATTGTCTGCGGGTCCGCGATAACCTTTAAAGCGGCATTTGCACCACCTTCGGGTGTACATCCGCTATCTTCAATCTGAAGCGAAATCGGGTGGTTGGCTATTGTGTTGTTCCATCTCTCCATTGCAAGTTCAAGCCCCCGTATCTGCTCCTGCCCTAAAGGAGCAATATCTCCGCTCAATGCCTGAAGCACGGCTATTTTGAATGGCTCACCCTCATTAAGATAGACACATCCTATGGTATCTGTGCATTCGGAAGTTTTAGAATCATTGGTTGCATTAATTTTGTCACATCCTGAAAATAACAAAAACTGAAATACAAAGAAAATAATCAGTTTCGCTACAATTATTGTTGGATTGAACTTCCTAAACAAAAACATAATCAGCTTTGCTGTAATTATTGTTGGGTTGAAACTCCTAAACAAAAAAAATAAAAAATATATACATACAAAACAAAATTTTTGAGGTGGTGCTTCCTGCATTTTTCCTCCAGACATATTATGATTTTTTATTAATTTATATGACTTTATAAGTTTATAAATTTGATATCCGTAACATAACAACTATATTTTTACAAGTCTATTTTTTTATACTTAATTAAATAATTTACCCCCCCCCATGAGACAAATGTAACGACGATTATCATACTTATTGTATAAAATATCATACATAACAGTTTCATAAACCTATCTCTCTATCTTCAAATATTACTTGAGAGAAAACGATCTGTTTGGTAGTAATATCCCCCGATCTCATAACAGCAAGAAGTAATTTTTTTATTATTCAGGAATTTCAATACAACAATAATTACAATGAAGCTGCTTATTTTCTAATAAGATTCAGGAGTAATTACTAAAGATAGGAAGAGATAATTATGGAGAGGGATAAATATAAGGAGTCTGTTATTGAAACAGTCTTCTTTTTAAAAAATAGAGGTGTTCAAACACCTCCAATTGCATTTTTAACAGGTACAGGACTTGGAAACAGCACGGCTTCAATGAATATTGCTGCAAAATTCAGATATAGTGATATTCCAAATTTTCCAGTATCAACCGTAGAGACGCATCAAGGAGAACTGCTGTTTGGAACAATGTGCAATAAAAATATTATGGTAATGCAGGGAAGATTTCACCTTTACGAAGGTTATTCCCCCCTGGAGGTTACATTTCCAATAAGGGTAATGCAAGAGCTTGGAGTTAAATATCTTGTTATCAGCAACGCCTCTGGAGGTCTTAATCTTAATTTTTCAACTGGAGATGTAATGGTTATCAGCGACCATATAAATTTGAGTGGTCATAATCCATTAATTGGTAGAAATATTGACGAGTGGGGAATAAGATTTCCTGATATGACAGAAGTTTATGACAAGCAGCTTGCAAAAATGGCTATCAATGCATCACAAAAAGCAGCCATACCAGTTCAGCAGGGAGTCTACGCAGGGCTTTGCGGACCTTCTCTTGAAACTCCTGCTGAAACCCGTTTTCTTAAAACTATCGGGGCAGATGCAGTTGGATTTTCAACGGTAATAGAGGCAATTGCAGGGATTCATGCTGGAATGAAAATACTTGGACTTGCAACTATTACAAATATCAATAATCCTGATGCTCCTGAAAAGGCAACTATTGAAGATATTATAAAAACAGCCAATCAAGCTTCTATACATGTAAATACTATATTAAAAGGCATCCTTGAAAAAATTTAGGGAGAAAAGATGAGTCAAATCGTATTAATAAATATCAGCGGGAAAGACAGAAAAGGTATTAACTGCCGTTTTACAAGCATTCTTGCACAGTACAACGTAAATATTTTGGATATAGGGCAATCTGTAATCCATGAGAATATTCTGCTTGGCATACTTGTAGAGATTCCTGTTGAGAGTGATTTTCCAGCCATATTCAAGGATATTCTGTTTGAAGGTTACAAACTCTCCTTGCATATTGATATTGAGGCTGTTCAAAAGGAGGATTATCAAAAATGGGTCGGTTCTCAGGGGCGAGAGAGGAGAATCATAACCCTTTTAGGAAAAAAACTTACAGCACTTCAGATAGCACGAGTCACGTCAGTTATTGCAGATAAAAACCTGAATATTGATAATATTTCACGCCTTACGGGTCGTATCTCTTTAGATAAAAGCAGAGAGCAGCAGCATACAGATAATAAAGAAGAAAATCACAACACCAGCACACCCTCCAGAGCATGTATTCAACTTGCAGTTAGCGGCAAGCCATCAAGCATAAAATCAATGAGAGGAGATTTTATGCAGATATCGCAGGAGACAGGTATTGATATCTCTTTTCATATCGACAATATCTACAGCAAAAACAGAAAACTTGTAGTTTTTGATATGGACTCAACCCTTATTCAGGCTGAAGTTATTGACGAGCTTGCAAAGATGGCAGGAGTTGGAAATAAAGTGGCGGCAATCACTGAATCTGCCATGAGAGGAGAGATTGATTTTAAGGAGAGTTTCCGCAAAAGAGTGGCTCTGCTCAAAGGCTTAAAAGCTGAACAACTTGAAAATCTTGCCCAGACTCTGCCTCTGTCAGAAGGGGTTGAGCTTGTAACTAAAACGCTTAAAGAGCTTGGCTATAAATTAGGAATACTTTCAGGTGGATTTACCTTTGTAGGCAACTATTTAAAAGAGAAACTAAATTTTGACTATCTTTACGCCAACAGGCTCGAAATCTCAAACGGCGAAGTTACAGGCGAAGTTACAGGCGAAATCATTGACGGAGAGCGAAAGGCACAACTTCTCAGAGAAATTGCAGCAAAAGAGAATATATCAATTGAGCAGACAATAGCGGTCGGAGATGGTGCAAACGATCTTCCAATGATAACGATAGCTGGTCTTGGCGTAGCTTATAATGCAAAACCTCTTGTTCGGGAAAAAGCTGCAAGCAATATTTCAAATGTGGGACTTGATGGACTTCTCTATTTTATTGGTATGCGTGATAGGGAAATCAACAGGGTACATAACAGTTGACTTTATAATTACGTAAATATATATATCACAAATACGCAATCCATATTAGACGTTAGATATAATATATATCTAACGCAGCTTAACGTGAAATATCATTAATAATATCAAGACAATAAAGGAATAGAGAAAAATGAAAATTGAAATCAAAATTGAACTTGACAAAAATTCACAGGAATTGATTCAGACTACGTTAAACAAAGTTGCAGAAAATCTCGTTGGATTTGTGAATATGTTTGAGAAATTTACTATTAAAACAGAAAATATTGTTGCAAAAAAAGACGATATTAGTGCGGAAAAACAGACAAAAAAGACAGAATCTGGTTCTACTAAAGATAGTATTAACGTTGCTACAAAGCCTGAATCTAAACAGCCAGAGCCAGCAAAGACGACTAAAAAGAGCACAGTTACTAAAAGCAAAGTCTCTAAAACTACAGCTAACAGCAAAAACAAGAAGACCTCTTTAGAGATAGTTTTAAACACGATTAAAAAAAGAGGCGGTATTAATGTTGAAGATTTGAAAAAAGAGACTGGTTTTACTGCCAGAAAAGTTGCAGATGCTGTTTACAGATTAAAAAAGACAGGCAAAATTGATAAAACTGATGAAGGGCTTTATGTTCCGATTGGGTAAAAAAATTCAAACCACTTTTTTAAAAGCTCAACATTGACTGACAACCAAGGTTTATAAAGTTCAAGGAATTTTATGAAAAATCAAAAAATTTACAGGCAATTACAAGAACATCTAAATAAGATGCCCGTTGGTTTTCCTGCTACTAAATCAGGAGCAGACATAAAGCTGTTAATGAGCATTTTCACACCTGAAGAGGCAAAAATAGCCCGTTTTTTAACCTATAAACTTGAAAATATTGAACAGATTTTTGATAGGTTAAAACAGTCATCATCAACTATTATCGAATCCCACGAACACCTTACAAAAATACTTGATCGAATTCAGAAAAAAGGCGGGATTGAGTCAAAGATAAAAGATGGAGTGCGATATTATTGCAATGCCCCGCTTGTAGTAGGGATATACGAAATGCAGGTAAACCGCCTTACACCTGAATTTTTAGAAAATTTTAATCAATATAGTAGTGATATTAACTTTGCCCTTGAGTTTTTAAGCACTAAAAAACCGCAGATGCGGACTATTCCAATTCAAAAAAGTATCACCTCGACTAACCATGTCAGCCATTTTGATGAGGTAGTAAAGCTATTTGAAAACGCGGAATCGCCATTTGTTGTTCTTGAGTGTATATGTCGTAAAAAAAGAGCACTTGAAGAAAAACCCTGTAAAGTTACTAACAGACAAGAGACTTGTATTGCTGTTGGAGAATTTGCATCTACTGCTCTTTTAATGAATATAGGACGAGAAATCAGCAGAGATAATGCAATTTCCATAATTGAGCAAAACCAGAAAGAGGGGTTAGTGCTTCAACCATCTAATACTGAAAAGATTGAGTTTATCTGCTCCTGCTGTGGCTGTTGCTGCGGAATGCTGAGTATCCATAAGATGCTTCCCATACCTGTTGAGTTCTGGTCTTCAAATTTTTATGCGGTCGTAGATTCTAATGCCTGCAATGGCTGCGGCGTGTGCGAAAGAAGGTGTCAGGTAGGGGCTGTAAAAATTGTGGATAAGTCTTCCCAAAAAATTCGGCTGACACGCTATGGTAAAGAGTATGTCTCTCCCGAAGGCTCTGCTAAAGCTGTTGTTGATCTCAATGTCTGTATAGGATGCGGTTTATGTGTTCCAACATGTTCTAAAAAAGCGGTTTCACTTGTAAAGAAGGGTGAAGAGACAAAGCCCCCGCTTAATAGAGAAGAACTTTATGAGGTAATCATGTCACACAAGCAGGGAACTCTCGGACGACTGAAAACAGCAGGACGACTTGTTAAAGGTATGATTAAGACGGGCAACACCTCTTTACTTAAAAAACCGTAATAATCATTGTTTTTTAAATCTATAACCATTGATTTTAACATAAAATAGTGCCAATACCCAAAAAATATTCCTAAATTTTAGCAATCAACTTGCCTGTAGAGCTGGTTTCATATCCCGGTAAAAGAGCCAGCTCTTCTCTAAATGCTTTAGTCTGTAATATATCCAGGAAATGTAATGACAGCAGGACCACGCGGACCAATGCTGCTTCAAGATGTTTGGTTTATGGAAAAATTAGCCCATTTTGACAGAGAAGTTATTCCAGAGAGAAGAATGCACGCCAAAGGTTCTGGTGCTTATGGAAATTTTACAGTAACTCACGATATCACCAAATATACCAAAGCAAAGATTTTCTCAGAGATTGGTAAAAAAACAGGCCTGTTTGTCCGCTTTTCCACAGTTGCAGGTGAACGCGGTGCTGCTGATGCAGAGCGTGACATCAGAGGTTTTGCCATTAAATTTTATACAGAACAGGGCAACTGGGATTTAGTCGGCAACAACACACCAGTATTTTTCATGCGTGATCCTTTAAAATTTCCTGATCTTAACCATGCTGTTAAACGCGATCCACGCACAAACTTGAGAAGTGCAAAGAACAACTGGGATTTTTGGACATCTTTGCCAGAAGCTCTACATCAGGTTACGGTTGTAATGAGCGATAGGGGAATTCCAGCAACTTACCGCAATATGCACGGATTTGGAAGCCACACATTTAGTTTTATCAATGCAAACAATGAACGTTATTGGGTCAAATTTCACCTTCGCACTCAGCAGGGAATAAAAAATCTGACAGATCAAGAGGCAGAGGCAGTTGTCGGAAAGTGTCGTGAAAGCCATCAGCGTGATCTGTATGAGAGCATTGAACGCGGCGATTTCCCACGTTGGACAATGTTTGTTCAAATTATGCCGGAAAAAGAAGCTGCAACATGCCCATACAACCCGTTTGACCTTACAAAGGTCTGGTTTCACAAAGATTATCCTCTGATTGAAGTTGGTATCATAGAGCTTAACAAAAATCCTGAAAACTACTTTGCAGAGGTTGAGCAGTCTGCATTTAATCCCGCAAACATTGTTCCGGGAATTGGCTTTTCACCAGACAAGATGCTTCAAGGAAGGTTATTCTCTTATGGAGATGCCCAGCGTTACCGTTTAGGTGTAAATCATCACCTAATTCCTGTTAATAAAGCAAGGTGTCCTTTCCACAGCTATCACCGTGATGGTGCAATGAGGGTTGACGGAAACTATGGAAGCACACTTGGATATCAGCCAAACAGTTATGGAGAGTGGCAGGAGCAGCTAAATTTTTCAGAGCCGCCATTGAGCCTTGAAGGTGCAGCAGACCACTGGAACCATCGTGTTGATGAAGATTACTACTCTCAGCCCGGAAAACTCTTTCGCCTAATGAATGAAGATGAGAAAGCCCGCCTCTTTGCCAACACAGCAAGGGCTATGGGAGATGCACCAGAAGAGATTAAACGCCGTCATATCGGAAACTGCATGAAAGCAGACACAGCTTATGGAAAAGGAGTTGCTGAGGCAATGGGGATAAATTTGTAGTACTTTGGGAGTTATACTATTCAAGGTCATAGACTGAATTTTACATAAACTGTAGAGACGAACGGTCGTGCGTCTCTACTTAGATATAAAAAGGTACTACTAAATATCACCAAAGATATTTTGAACAAGTGTACATGCAGCAATTGATGCGGTTTCAGCTCTTAAAATCCGTTTCCCAAGAGAAAAGGATTGAAAGCCATTTTTTAGGGCAATAGATATCTCCTGTTCTGAAAAACCCCCTTCAGGACCAACCATCACAATTATTTTACGTTGTTCACCTACACTTGGAATATTGCTCAGACGCTCACGTATCGCATCAACTGGAATTGTCGACTTTTCCCAGAAAGCTATCTTTTCATCATAGCATTCTGCTTCGTTTATCATCTTATCATAAGACATTGGTTGGTGAACTATCGGCAAAAGACTTCGTCCGCACTGTTTGATTGACTCTCTTGCAATGCGTTCCCACCGTTCAACTCTAACATCTGTAGTTTTTCTGTTTGAGTATGATTTTGGAATGGCAAAATCGGCTTCTTTTCTTTGGATAGCATCAGGGCAGGGAACAGAACGTGATGCAAAGAAGGGTATCCACTCTTTAATTCCAAGCTCTGTAAGATGGCGTAAAATAACATCCATCTTTTTGTCTTTAAGCATTCCCTGAGCAATTGTGATATGTGCAGGTGATTCTGCATCTAAAAATCTCTTGCTGATAATTTTAAATATCACCTGTTTAGAGGTTGCAGCTTCAATTTCAGCCATATAGTGGTTGCCATGACCATCTGCAAGCTCCACGCTGTTTCCACTACCAAGCCTTAAAACATTAACAAGATGTTTGGCATCTTGACCAGTTATTGTGGCAATATTGCCATCAATATCATCAGGGTTGATATAAAATCGATGTATGGACATTATAGATTCTCCGCGATCATAACAATCTTTGCCAGCAGTGGTTTTTATCTCTCTTTACTTTGGGGAGAAACATAAAGAGCTATCTCTTTGAGTATCTTTTTAGTTTCTACAAGCGAACGGGAAATCTTTTTATTTCGCGAACCAAGATTTATTTTAAGGACATTTTCTGACGTATATTCATACTCAAAACCATTAAGCGGGAAATGACGAAAAGGTCTTTTTTGGTGAATTTCAGAAAAGACAAGCACAATAGAATTAAGAGTAACATCCATCTTCTTTACACCAGCTTTTATTGCAAAAATTCTGAGCATAATCTTTAGGAGCATGTTCAGCCCCTCTTCAGGCAATTTGCCAAACCTGTCAATCAGCTCTTTTTGCATGGTGGTGATTTCAGAGATGTCTGTCATCTGGGAGAGCCTTCTATAAATTGTGAGCCTCTGCTCTATGGACTGAACATAATCCTCTGGAATATGGGCGGACATTGTTATGTTGATCTCGGGTTCAAGTGCTGGTATCAAAGGTTTTCCCTTAAGATCGCACACAGCCTCATCAAGAAGTTTTAGGAACATATCATATCCAACTGCTGCAATATGACCAGACTGTGAAGCACCAAGTGCAGAACCAGCCCCTCTTATCTGTAAATCTTTCATGGCAATCTGAAATCCAGCCCCAAGGTCACGGTGTTCCATCAATGCAGCAAGTCTTTTTTTTGCATCACGGGAGAGATTGTTTTCATCTTGAACAAACAGATAGGCATAAGCCTGCTCCTCTCCTCTGCCAACTCTGCCTCGTAACTGATAAATCTGAGCAAGCCCAAACCGTTCAGCCTTGTTGATTATCATTGTATTTGCAGACGGAATATCAAGCCCTGACTCAACAATGGTTGTGCAGACAAGCATATCAATATTACGGTTTATAAAATCAACCATAACCTTTTCCAATGCAGCTTCTGGCAATCTTCCATGTGCGACACCAATTCTCACCTCTGGGACAAGCTGCTGGAGCTTTTCCACCATTTTGAAGATAGTTTCAATCTCATTGTGGATGAAAAATATCTGCCCCCCTCTTGCCAACTCTTTTTTAACAGCATCAGCCACAACTGCATCACTATATTCCGAGATATATGAGACAATTGCCTGTCTGTCTTCTGGAGGAGTTGAAATAACGCTGATATCTCTCATGCCTGTCAAAGAAAGATGCAACGTTCTTGGAATCGGGGTGGCAGTGAGTGCAAGCACATCAACAGTGGTTCGTTTTGATTTAATAGCCTCCTTGTGTTTAACTCCAAAACGCTGCTCCTCATCAATAACCAACAACCCTAAAGATTTGAATGAAACATCTTTTTGCAGCAGACGGTGAGTTCCAATAACAATATCTATCTTGCCAGATGCAAGTCCGCTCAAAATCTGTCTCTGCTCCTTTGTGGTTCTGAATCTTGAGAGAGCCTCAACCGTTACAGGCCAGCTCTTGAAACGCTCTCTGAATGTGTGAAGATGCTGTTCGGCAAGAATTGTAGTTGGAACAACTATTGCCACCTGTTTTCTATCATTGACAGCCTTGAATGCCGCTCTTATCGCCACCTCTGTCTTTCCGTAACCCACATCTCCGCACACCAATCTGTCCATCGGGGTCTCATCTTCCATATCAGACAAAACATCATCAATTGCCTTCAACTGGTCAGGGGTCTCATCATAGGGAAATGATGCCTGAAATTCATCATACAAGCTGTCAGATTGGCTGAATGCGTGTCCATCTTGAACCCTTCTTTCGGCGTAGAGCTTTAGCAGCTCCCCTGCCATCTTTTCTACCTCTTTTTTTGCCTTTGCAGTTGACTTTATCCATGTTTTTCCACCGATTTTGTCGAGAATTGGATTATATCCCTCAACACCTATATATTTTTCAACCATCTCCATTCGGTCAACTGGAAGATAGAGCCTATCATCATCTTTATAGGCAATCTGGATAAAATCACCTGACAGACCATCTATAGTGATGGTTTTTAACCCCTCATACCTTCCAAGACCATGTTCCAAATGGACAACAATATCACCCTCTTTCAGCTCTTCTGGGGTGATGAATCGGCTCTTTGCCCGTTTGGTGCTCCTATTCAAAAACCTTTTTTTGACTCCAAATATCTCCTGATCCGTAATTATGGCAATTCCACTCTCATGGTGAACAAAACCTGATGAAAGATTTCCTACCATATAATATGTTGGTGCTATAGTTTTTTGCTTGTTGATTTTATTAATTGCAATATTAGTCTCAGAAAGAGAGTTATTAATCTTAGTTGTTAGATTATTAAAGTTTATAGAATTAAAAGGTTGCAGCTCAATACCATAAGGTTTCAATAAAGATATAAGCCGTCCAGCCTGAGCATCGCTTGTGCATACTGCAACGGATGCAATATTAGAGTTACGGTTACTGATAAACCAGTCCGCAAGGGGCTGTAAAATGTGGTCATCATGCGAACTTATACTATCTCTCTTTGACAGGGATGTTTGTAATTGGGCAGAAATATATGAGTTATTCTTGAAATTTAAGTTAAAATTAGAGTCAAAGTTCTTATTATAATTTGTGCAATCTGCATTACAATCAGAAGTGTAAGAATAGGTGGGTTCTAAAACCAAATCCCTGAAAGCAACTCTTTTTCTATTCTCAATATCCAAATAAGAGATAAAATCACTCCACTGCATGTAAATTGATTCTGGCAACACACAGAGTTTTTTCTCTTGCTTTGCACGATCATAATTTTCTATAGCCTGACTATGAAGATTATCAGATATGGAGGCAAGCTCTTCAGGTCTGTCCATCAAAAAAAGGGTATCCTCAGGCAGATAATTGACAAAAGTATCTGTCTCTCCATAGACAATCGAAATAAGACTCTCTATCTCTGGAAATCTTCCAAGCTCCTTTAGCTTTTCCACATAATCCTTGACTTTAGCAGGTGAAAGACCGCAATCACTGCCTGCTTGACGTAATCTTGCTATAACATGAGGCAGATTGTTTTTTTCCATAATCACCTCATTTGGAGGGATGATTACAGCCTCTTGAATCTCATCAACTCCACGCTGAGTCACAGGCGAGAAGTAACGCAAAGATTCCACAAAATCGCCAAACAGCTCAATTCTGACAGGATTCTCATAATTGGGAGAAAAGATATCAAGAATACCGCCTCTTACCGCATAATCACCAGGCTCTTCCACAAGTGATGTCCGCATATAGCCGTTTGCATTGAGACGGGCAACCAAAAGGTCTCTGTCAAGAGTTTCACCATTTTGAACGATATCAACCGATTTGGAGAGCACATTTTTAGGAACACTCTTTTGAAGAAGGGTATCCACACTTGTAATGATAAAATAGTGGCGGGTAAGCTCAATCAGTTTATAAAGAACCGAAATCCTCAAAGCTGAGGTGGTTGCATGGTAAGATACTGATTTGAATGGCTGAATATGATATCCAGGAAAATAAAGAACGGAAGATTGCATCTCTGGCATGAAAAAGAGCAGCTCATCCATAAAACGGATTGCATCTCTTGGTGTTGGAAATATCGCAACTGTGCTGCAACCGCTCTTCTTAAATGTTGCACACTCCTTAAATACTTTTGCTGCAACGTATGCCTTTGATGAACCGTAACAGCCTGTCAAATTTACAAAAAAGGATGATGTTTTTCCTGATTTATTGATATCTTCTTTTATAAAGTCCAAAAAATTTTTCAGCATTTTTTTCTTGATTTTATATTATATAAGCATTAATGGTAAACTAAATTTTAACAAGCCGGCGTAACTCAGTTGGTAGAGTAGCTGATTCGTAATCAGCAAGCCACCAGTTCGACTCTGGTCGTCGGCTCCAGAATTATCAAGCCTGTCAAGCGTTTCAGCTTTTCAGGCTTTTTTGTTTTCTCTCTAAAACTCACTTTTTTGAGTGTTTTTGTATGCAGTTTGCAGACAAAACGCATACAGATTTTTGACCGTGTTACATTTTCCAAGCAGCCCATAAAATCAATTGTTCCCATAGATTTTGTATGCTGTTTTCAGACAGAGAATGCAGACACAATTTTCCCCTCTAATATTTTAATTTGCTCATTTCCTGACGCATCTTGTCAGCCACAACTTGAGCGTATATTTGTGTCGTTCGCAACTCAACATGACCAAGAATTGCTTTTACAACCTCAATCGGAATCCCTGACGATATCATCTGAGTGGCTGCTGTATGCCTCAAATCATGGAATCTTGCAGACACTTTGCATACACTACAAATGCGTCTGAAATAATTGGTAAGCGTTGATGTGTGCTGATATTCAAAGATTCTGCCTACATCTTGGCTGTGCAGAACCTCATAAACTTTATCAACAAGAGGAATAAGCCTCTCCTTATTGCCTTTCCCATGAATAGTAATGCAGCCGTCTTTTATATCCTCGTACCTCAACTTGACAATCTCTTCACGTCTGCAACCTGTATATAACGCAAAAAAGATAATCCTGTACATTTCATGCTCATGCTTTTTTGAGTATGTTAATATCTTTTGGATATCGTCAGGACTTATTACACGGATCAGCTT
>JADFZJ010000019.1 GCA_015232555.1 Desulfamplus sp.
AGGATTATATGTGTCCTGCGGAAAAAATGAATGGATTCAGATATCATGACAATTGGTTACATAATCTTTTAATTTCGGCATCTTTGGGAGGGTGTCGTTCTCATCCCCCAAATCCGTTATAACCAGGCTTTTGTCTAAACCACAAAATGAATTAGAATCAGCATTTTTTTTAAAAACAAGATTTATCTTGAAAAGCACATATAGTTAAAGTATAGAACAAACTCCGGTTGTGCTGTCCAGATGTATCCCTTGTATGGATATTCTAATCGGTCGCCGTGCAACAGAAGGTCATGAACCTCGTCAGGTCCGGAAGGAAGCAGCGATAAGTGATATCATCTGTGTCGCGGATCGATCCCGATTGTGTAATATTCTGGTGCTCTGTTCAGCCAGCCGGTTTTTTTTATCTTACCTATATTTTACCCTGCTCTATCATTCATTTTTATCTAAATAACCTCTATTTTTTATAAACCTTTTTTCTACTTATTCATACTTAATTTAATCTGTTAAACAGCCTTATTGTCTTCAACTTTTTTTGTTCTTGACATGACATTAAATGGTCTTATTTTCTCTCCAAAAATTAATCTTATGTTTTTTACAAAATTTTAAATAGTTATACAACATATTGGACTTGGGAGAGACAATTGGCGAAGAGAAATAAATCCATGAAACAAAATGAATCTCAAGAAATACTAACTGACAATGAAATACCGCAAGAGTCACCGAATCCACAAGAGGTAAATGTTAATACAGGACAATGTGACTCTGAACAATCTCAATCTTCAGCAGAGAACAAACCACCTGATAATACATCTTCAGAACCAACCGTTGAACAGCTTCAATCTGCTCTTGCAGCAGAAAAAGATAGGGTTTTGAGACTTTCCGCAGAGTTTGATAATTACAAAAAACGATCTGCAAGAGAGATGGCAGATTTCAGAAAATTTGCCAATGAGTCAGTATTCAAGCAGTTTTTAACCGTGATAGATAATTTAGAACGTGCTCTATCTTCGGTCTCTGTATTGCCAGCAACTACAGAGGATTCTGTATCCCAGAACAGTTCTGATGCACAAAAAAACAGTATAATTCATGGTGTAGAACTGACATGCAAGGATATTATAAAGCTGTTTGAAGCCTTTAGTGTAAAGCCTGTTGAAGCTCAAGGCAAGCCGTTTGACCCTGTGTACCATCAGGCTGTAAGCCATCAGGAATCTTCTGAATACCCTGAAAACACCGTAATTACAGAACTCCAGAAAGGTTATATTCTGCATGACAGACTTCTTAGACCATCAATGGTTATCGTTTCAAAATCTGTATCAAAACAGGAGGCTGTAGAACAACAGGGGTGAATAATTATCAGATATGTAAAAAAATTGTTGAAAATATAAAAATCATTCTTATCTTATAAAAGATTACTAAATAGATTATAAAAAACTATCAAATATATAAAATTATAGCATACAAAATATATTGGAGGAAAACAAAATGGGGAAAATAATAGGTATTGATTTAGGAACCACAAACTCTTGCGTGGCAGTTATGGAAGGCGGTGAACCAAAGGTAATTACAAATGCCGAAGGCGGGCGCACCACACCTTCTGTTGTGGCTCTTACTGAAGGCGGGGACAGATTGGTTGGTCAAATTGCAAAACGTCAGGCAATCACAAACCCTGAAAATACAGTTTTTGGCGTAAAAAGACTTATTGGAAGAAAGTATAACTCCAAAGAGATTCAGGGCGACATAAGTGTTCTGCCATTCAAAATTGAAGGTGCTTCAAATGGAGATACCCGCATCAATCTTCGTGGTAAACAGCACAGCCCTTCTGAAATATCTTCATTTATCCTTGCAAACATCAAGAAAACTGCTGAGGACTATCTTGGAGAACCAGTGACAGAGGCTGTTATCACTGTTCCTGCATATTTCAATGACAGTCAGCGTCAGGCGACAAAAGATGCAGGAAAAATTGCAGGTCTTGAGGTTAAACGTATAATCAATGAGCCTACAGCCGCATCTCTTGCTTATGGTCTTGATAAAAAAGGCGATGAGAAGATAGCTGTATTTGACCTTGGCGGTGGAACTTTTGATGTCTCTGTACTTGAAATCGGTGATGGTGTATTTGAGGTAAAATCTACAAATGGAGATACCCATTTAGGTGGAGAAGACTTTGATTTAAGAATAATTGATTACATTGCTGATGAGTTCAAAAAAGATCAGGGCATTGATGTCAGAAAAGACAAAATGGCACTACAAAGACTGAAAGAAGCAGCAGAAAAAGCTAAAATGGAGCTTTCAACTGCTGTAGAGACAGATGTAAATCTTCCATTTATCACTGCTGATGCAAGCGGACCCAAGCATCTTAACGTAAAACTTACTCGGGCAAAACTTGAATCACTTGTTGCTGATCTTCTTGATAATCTCACAAGACCATGCCAGACAGCCCTTAAGGATGCGGGGCTTACTGCAAACGAAATTAATGAGGTTGTGCTTGTTGGCGGTATGACCCGTATGCCTGCTGTTCAGGAGAGAGTTGAAAAGATATTTGGGAAAAAACCTCATAAAGGTGTTAATCCAGACGAAGTTGTTGCAATGGGTGCGGCTATTCAGGCTGGAGTTCTGCAAGGCGATGTAAATGATGTGCTCCTTCTTGATGTAACCCCTCTATCTCTTGGTATTGAGACTCTTGGCGGTGTTATGACAAAGCTCATTGAGAAGAACACCACCATTCCAACCAAGAAGAGTCAGGTATTTTCAACTGCCGCAGACAATCAGCCAGCGGTTTCCATCCATGTTCTGCAAGGTGAAAGAGAGATGGCTGCTGGTAACAAGACTCTTGGTCAATTTGAGCTATCTGATATTCCACCAGCACCGCGTGGAGTCCCCCAGATTGAAGTAACATTTGATATTGATGCAAACGGTATTGTTCATGTATCTGCAAGAGATAAAGCCACAGCCAAAGAGCAGTCAATCCGTATTACTGCTGCAAGCGGACTCTCTGACGAAGAGATAAAAAAGATGGTTCGCGATGCAGAGCTTCATGCAGATGAAGACCGCAAGAAAAGAGAGCTTGTAGATGCCAAAAACTCAGCAGAATCTTTGATAAATCAGAGCGAAAAGACCTTAAAAGAGCACGGCGACAAGGTTGATTCTGCGACAAAAGACAAGATTCAAGATGCTCTTGCAGAACTCAAAAGGGCGAAAGACAGTGAGGACACTGAAGCTATCAAGCAGAAAATTGATGCTCTGACTCAGGTATCTCATAAACTTGCAGAGGCAATGTATCAGCAGGCAGCACAAGATACAGGTGCTCAAGCAGCAGGCAGCGGCGGGGCTGGCAGCCATAGCAATACAAATAAAGATGATGATGTTGTTGATGCTGATTTTGAAGAGGTTGGTAAAAAATAATTAAGATAAAACTATCTTGCAATGTTATCCCGCTGTGTTCTATATTTCACAGCGGGATTTTTTTTGATAAAGACAAATTACTCCTTGTCAGAAAAATCTTCATACGATAACAGCATAAAAACGGATATCAAAATTATGATTATCACAGAAATTTTAGCCAGAAACAGCCGTATATACAAAAATGAAATCGCGTTGATTGAACGCTCACCGTCTGAACACCTGAGACGGGAGATCACCTGGAATGAGTTTTACATATCTGCCAACCGTTTTGCCAACGCCCTTTCAGCCGCAGGAATCAGAAAAGGAGACAAAGTTGTGCAGCTTATGACCAACTGCTTGGATTGGCTGCCTATCTATTTTGGTATTCTAAGCACTGGAGCATTGGCTGTTCCATTAAACTTCAGATTTGAATCTGACAAGATACTTCTGTGCACAGAGGTTGCTGAGGCAAAGGTCTTTATATTCGGAGAGGAGTTTATTGAGCGGCTTGCTGGTATCAGAACAATTCTTGAGGCAACTGTTCACACATGGGTTTTTACAGGTGATCCAAAGCAGTGTCCAGGATATGCCACACCATACCATATTTTTGTTCAAAATAGTTTTGGTCAATTTTCAAATAGTTATGGTACGTTAGAAGACACTTCAGATGTTGCCTCCCTTGATGTTGAGATAAACATTGAAGATGATGCAGCTCTCTATTTTACATCAGGCACCACAGGGACACCCAAGGCAGTTCTTCTGACGCACCGCAATCTTGAACATGCCTGCTATGTCGAGAACAATCATCATGGACAGAGACATAATGATGTTTTCTTATGTATTCCTCCTCTCTACCACACAGGGGCTAAAATGCACTGGATGGGAAGTTTCATTGTTGGTGGAAAGGCTGTTATTTTAAAAGGCGTAAAACCAGATTGGATACTTGAGGCTGTTTCTGATGAGAAGGTAACGATTGTCTGGCTGCTTGTTCCATGGGCACATGATATTCTAATTGCTATAGAGAGCAATAAGGTGGCTCTTGCAGATTATGAGCTTGAACAGTGGAGGCTTCTGCATATTGGTGCCCAACCTGTTCCGCCAAGCCTAATAAAGGAATGGAAAGAGTATTTCCCAAATCACGACTATGACACCAATTATGGTCTGACTGAATCTACGGGTCCTGGCTGTGTTCATCTTGGTATTGAAAACGACCATAAAGTTGGGGCAATCGGTGTACCAGGGTTTGACTGGGAGTGCAGAGTTGTTGACGGCTCTGGAAATAATCTGCCTGCTGGCGAAAGTGGTGAACTTATCGTAAGAGGTCCAGGGGTAATGAAGGAGTACTACAAAAATCCTGAAGCTACACGCAAAACAATAATAAATGGCTGGCTCTATACAGGAGATATTGCAAGATTTGATAAAGATGGTTTTATATGGCTGGTTGATAGAAAAAAAGATGTGATTATCTGCGGCGGTGAAAATATCTTTCCTGTAGAAATAGAGCATTTTTTCATGCAGCACCCGAAAATACAAGACATAGCAGTTATTGGAGTGCCTGATGAACGCCTTGGCGAAATTCCTGCTGGTATTATCTGTGCTAAACCGGGCATGACCTTGACAAAAGTTGAGATAACAGAGTTTGGATATGGTCTTTCCCGTTATAAAAGGTTGAGAAAGATCATCTTTGCAGATGTGCCGAGAAATGCCACAGGTAAAATCGAAAAGCCAAAACTTCGGAGGCTCTATGCAAGAGACAACCGAAAAGATATTGATAAATTGTTGAGATAGCATAAAGAATTTCACATCATAAATTTGGGGGAATTTTCAAAAATGAAAACATATATAAAAATTCACAATAACGTTTTTAACACGTATAATATGATAGTTTTATTTATATCAGCCATGGCTCTTCTTCTTATCAATAGCCCTACCGCTTTTTCAGCAGAGAGTGCAGACAAAGAGAAGATATTGACAGCAATTGAACAGCGTTATTCAGGAAAAGAGTTTAGTGCATCCTATGAACAGACATCTCTTCTAAAGGCTCTTGATGTATCAGAAACAGCGTCTGGCAGGGTGTTTTTTAGCCATCCTGGGATGATGAGATGGGAATATACAGCACCAGAGGTACATCAGATAATCAGTGATGGTGTGAATTTATGGATTTACAAGCCTGATGAGAAGCAGGTGAGCAAAGGAAGTGCAGCAAATTTTTTCAAGGAGGGGGCAGGAGGTGCTTTTTTATCTGATATCTCAACCGTTAGAAAAAATTACAATATCACAATCAACAGTGCTGATGACTCTATTATTGAGATGAACATGATTCCTAAAAAGAAAAATCCTGATATATCATCAATAACAATCACGGTCTTAAAAGACAATTACAACATCAAACGAGTTGTGACATTTAACTCTTATGGAGATGCAACAGAGCTACTTTTCAGTAACATAACTTTTACAGATATTGATGATGCTCTGTTTGAGTTCACTATCCCTAACGGGGTAGATATTATCTATATGGATTAAGTCTTAAACATATTTTAATAGGTCATGTTACACACTAATCTGCCCCAGCCCTCTCCTTACGGGGAGGGCTGGGGAAGGGGCTTTGCGTAACATCACTTAATAGTATATATCTTCTCCTTTGAGGCATATTACATAGCATTCATGACTTCATCAGGAATATCTGCGTTAGAGTAGAATTTCTGGATATCATCACAATCATCCATAGCCTCCATGAACTTAATCATCTGCTCTGCATCCTTTCCTTCAACTCTTGTCTGAGTCTGAGGAATCATAGTGATTTCAGCGGCTTCATATTTAATTTTTGCAGCATCAACAGCAGCTTTTACAGTTTCAAAATCAGCAGGATCGGTTATAATCTCAAAGCAGTCTCCCTCATCTTTGACATCCTCAGCCCCTGCTTCAAGTGCGATCTCCATAAGGGTATCTTCGGTTGCATTGGCTTTATCTACAGAGATAAGACCTTTTTTATCAAACATCCATGAGACACAGCCGTCTGTGCCGATGTTTCCACCTGCTTTGTTGAAGATATAACGAACATCTGCAATTGTGCGATTTTTGTTGTCTGTGAGACATTCCACAAGGACAGCTACCCCCCCTGGTCCGTATCCTTCGTAGTTGATCTCATCATATTGAACCCCTTCAAGTTCACCTGTTCCCTTTTTGATCGCCCTCTCTAAATTATCTTTGGGCATATTCTGGCTTTTTGCCTCAATAACTGCCCTTCTGAGCCTTGGGTTAGATTCTGGGTCTCCACCCCCCATTCTTGCAGCTACTGTAATCTCCTTGATGAGTTTGGTAAAAATCTTACCCCTCTTGGCATCTGCTGCCCCCTTTTTATGTTTGATGGTTGACCATTTACTATGTCCTGACATTAAAACGCCTCCTTAAAATTTATATTTTCCCTTTTCCTATTATATATATCTCTTTGCTTGCCTTTCTACAGCTATCTGGCTTGAAAATAGCATACTGCTTGAAACTTGCCTTTATACTCTGTTCAAACTGCTTGAAATCAGCTCCCTGAAAAATCTTGCAGACAAAATTTCCTCCATTTACAAGCCGTTCACAGGCAACTTTTAAAGCTGCTTCACACAGTTGAAAAGACCTTGACGTATCAATATCTTTTCTGCCTGTTGTGGCTGGTGCCATATCGCTTAACACAACATCATAACCTTTTTCCATATTTTGAGCAAGTGAGTCATGAAGATCAGAAAGGTGGTTATCTTGATTAAAATCAAAAATATCGCCTTGAATGGCTGTTGCATTTGAAGGAAGTGGAACAGTTACCTTTTGCAGATCAATCCCAACTGCTGCTCCTGTATTCCCAACATTTTTCTCTGCACCCTGTCCAATCGTCTGAGCAGCATAGATAAGCCATGAACCAGGGGCACACCCTAAATCAAGAACCTTGTTGCCTTTTTTCATTATGCTGAATTTTTTCTGTATCTCCATAAGTTTATAGACAGAGCGTGCTGGATAGTTATCATGTTTTGCTTTTTGAGTTAAGTGGTCTGCCCACTGCTGTTTACCTTTTTTAAACGCTTCTGTTCCGATTTTTTGTTTCTTGGAGTCTTCCCCTGTTTTCTGCTTTTTTGAAACTTGCTGCCCGTTGGGTGTGTTTATTGAAGTTTTGCTCATTGGAAAAGTATCTCCATCACCTGTTTTAAGGACGTTACTCCGATAATTGTAATTGTGATCTTCTGCCGCTGAATCTCAATTGACTGTATATCAGGAAGCAGCTTTTTTGTATTTTCAGGGACAATACAGCGGGTAAAACCCATCTTCAAAGCCTCTTTTACCCTTGCCTCACCATGACTTACTGCCCTTATTTCACCTGTAAGACCAATTTCACCAATTACAGTTGTCCCTTCTGGAACTGATATATCAAGAAAACTTGAGGCAAGGGCAACTGCAACCCCAAGGTCTGCTGCTGGCTCGACAACTTTCACACCGCCTGCAACATTCATAAAAATATCAAGACCAGATAGGTTAATGCCGAGCCTTTTCTCCATAACTGCTGCAATCAATGCTACACGGTTTGGATCAAGTCCAAGCACTGTTCTTCTTGCGTTGCCAAATCCTGAACTGCTGGCAAGTCCCTGAATCTCTATCAAAATTGGTCTTGTACCCTCCATGCTTGCTGTAACTACGGAACCAGGAGCATTGATTGAACGCTCTGCAAGAAAGACTGCCGAAGGGTTTGGAACCTCTTCAAGTCCCTTATCTTTCATCTCAAAGACCCCTATCTCATTGGTTGAGCCAAATCTGTTTTTCACAGCTCTCAATATCCTGAAAACATGGCTTCTGTCACCCTCAAAGTAGAGCACAGTGTCAACCATGTGCTCCATAATCCTTGGTCCTGCAATTGCCCCAACCTTGGTAACATGACCTACTAAAAATAGAGGAGTACCAGACTGTTTTGCCATGTTCATAAGTCTTATTGATGCCTCTCTTATCTGGGTAACGCTTCCAGGAGTTGAGGCAATTTCAGGATTATAGACAGTCTGGATAGAGTCAATAACCATAACATCAGGTTTTTCATCTTCTGCCATGCCAAGTATGGCATCAAGAT
Source organism: Desulfamplus sp. (assembly GCA_015232555.1). Classification (GTDB taxonomy): domain Bacteria; phylum Desulfobacterota; class Desulfobacteria; order Desulfobacterales; family Desulfobacteraceae; genus Desulfamplus. The sequence goes on from JADFZJ010000019.1 coordinate 8,468, forward strand.
CAGTTTCCGCTGCAACTAAAAGAGATGATGAGTTTGAAGAAGATAATGATGGTGGTGGATTTGTAGAAGATTGTCCTGACGATAATAAGGAGCTTGAAGAAGATGACAAAACTGGAAAATTACAGGAAGTTGAATAGAGCCGTTGTCCTCTCATTTTTAGCTGGCGGATTGACTCCTCTCCAGATACATAGAGAGCTTTTCTTCCAGAATCGGCAACTCGCGAAAGTACCTGAAGCATAAGAGTTGATTTGCCGATACCGGGGTCTCCGCCAATCAAAACAAGCGTTCCAGCAACAATTCCGCCTCCAAGAACCCTGTCAAACTCGCCTATTCCAGTAAGAATCCTTGATTCTTGCTCAAACTCAATCTCACTCATGCGAACTGGAGATGTTCGTTTTCTTGAGAATCTTGCCCCAGGAGCTGAAGTATCCATAGGTTTTTCAGCTATCAATGTATCCCATTCACCGCACCCGGGGCATTTCCCCATCCATTGGTGTGTTTTATAATCGCATGACTGGCATCTAAAGATCACCCGCTCTTTTTTTTTCAATGTAATACTCCATAAATATCGGCTTACCTGAATGTTATGAATATTATTTTCATCCGTTCAATCAAAACATTCTATAAATATTGGCTTATCGGTGATTCTGAATATTATTAATCCGTTCAATCAGAAAATGCGGCACAGGTGCTTTACACTGTTGTTTATAATTATACGTAACTATAACTGCCTCTCCTTCAGCAGCAAGTTTCTGATGAGTATGGCTTACAAGCAGATGCTTCATGGTAAATCTATCCTCCTGTATGGAGCATATTTTTGTGCCAACTGTTAGAGTATCTGGATAAACAAGCGGGATTCTGAATTTACACGAGATAGATGCAATCACAATACCTATATCTTTTGTGCTATCTCGCTGTACAAAATTAACCTGCTCAAAAAAATGGACTCTGGCTGTCTCAAAATATTGAAAATATACAGTATTGCTTACATGCAGTGCTGCATTCATATCGCCCCATGCTACTGGTATTTGAATTACAGTTGCACAATCTTCAAGAAGTTTTGCTGCTTCTTGCCTAAGCGGATTTGCCGATTCTTCTTTTAAATTCATTCAAGTATCCTCAATTTTTAAACATATCTAAATATTTTTTGAAAATTTGTTATAATCTGACTGCCTTAGATTAATCACTAAAAAATTTTATAAGGTAAGCGAATATAATGAGAACAAACAATCTTTATAATATTTCTCAAAAATTTTTAAGAAATATTATAAAGATTGTAATTATCATTAACTATAAAAATATTATGGAGAATTGAACAGCCATGGGAGAACCGAAGAGTCTAAAAAAGGAATTTAATAGCAGCAAACCCTGCAATCAAAAGCACTGTAAAAGCTGTGGCTAAAAGATTAAAATATTTTTCTATAAATTTGCGGATTCCTGCACCAAAATAGTAGATCATGCAGGCAACAAGCACAAATCTTAATGTACGGGAAGCTGCAGAAGAGATTACAAATACAGGAAAATTAACATCAAAAGCACCAGCAGATATTGTAAAAAGTTTATACGGAATAGGCGTAAATCCTGCAATGGCAACTGCCCAAGCATCCCACTGACGAAACAGCGTAGCAATATAGTCAACTTGATCTGTCAGCCCATAAAAATCAATAATCTTATTTCCAACAATATCCATGAACTGCAAGCCAATGATATATCCGAAAATACCTCCAGCTACAGACCCTACGCTGCATACTATTGCAAATCTAAAAGACTTTGCAGGAGCACCAACAGCAAGAGCAATAAGCAGAACATCAGGAGGTATGGGGAAAAATGATGATTCGCAGAATGCCAATATAAAAAGAGCCCAAGTTCCACCTGGTCTGTCAGCCCATCTAATTACCCAGTCATAGAGTCTTTTGATCATCAAAAATACCTTTTAGAACATAAGCAGCTTCGCTGCAATTATTGTTTGATTAATATTATCAATCTTTCCAACCATGCATACCAATCAATTTTACAAACCTGCATCCGCCAAGATTGTTAATTGATGTTCCGTTTCTGGTCTTTTCAAGCAGAAGCATTTCCTGAGACATCAATCCACCCACTGGCATGACAAGTTTACCGCCGACTTCAAGTTGATCAATAAGCGGCTGAGGAATTTTCTCTCCACCTGCAGTCACCATAATTGCATCAAACGGGCTTTCTTCTTTCCATCCAATGGTACCATCAGAGTATCTTGTGATAATATTATGGTATTTGAGAGAGTCAAACAGTTTTCGAGTTCGCATAAAAAGGGTGTTATTACGCTCTATTGTATAAACACGAGATACTATATGAGCAAGCACTGCGGCCTGATAACCAGAGCCAGTACCAATTTCAAGAACACGGTGATGTTTTTTAAGTTCAAGGGATTGGGTCATCTCCGCGATAATATAGGGCTGAGATATGGTCTGCCCCTCCCCTATAGGCAGGGGATAGTCCATATAGGCACTGTCGGTAAGTGCCTCGCTTACAAATAGATGTCGTGGGACAGTAAGCATTGCATTAATGACTTCTGTATCTGTAATGCCCCTGTCAATAATCTGGCGATCAACCATCTCTTTTCGCCAACGTTCATATTTTATCGGTTCTTCTTTCATGGCATCTTATTATCAGCCGCAGTAAATCCCGTCAAGCACCTTCCTTACAGACGATGACAATTCTGCCATAGTGTGGGGTTTTAGAAGGAAACCGCTTGCCCCCATCTTTTCTGATGTACTTGCGGATGTGTCTGTTGATTGCTCATTCATCACTTTTTCGTCATAACCTGAACATACTATAATTTTTACAGAATCTCTGATCTCTTTGAGCATGGATATCAATTTTTTACCCGACATCTGAGGCATACTCATATCTGTGATAACCAGATCAAAACCTTCGGGATTCTGCCTGAATATCTCCAGTGCTTCCAGTGGATTTGTTGTGTCTGTAACCTGATAGCCAAGTCGCTCTAATCTCATTTTACCTATTTTGACGATCATTGTTTCGTCATCAACGTATAGAATATGTTCCTTTGTCTTTAACATAGCTGATATGTTATCATCAGCATTAGAACCATTGCTGCTCTCATCTTCTGACCGCTGGTCTATTATTCTAAGTGCTGGGAAATAGCATTGGGCTACTGTTCCCTCTGCTTTGTTGCTGGTAATTTTAATACCGCCTCCATGACCTTTCATTAATCCATGCACAACAGCAAGACCCATACCTGTCCCTTTTCCTACTGATTTTGTGGTATAAAACGGGTCAAATATTCTATCTATATTTTCAGGGCTGATGCCTTCACCATTATCCTTAATTTGGAGATAGATATAATCACCTGGGGGGAGCACATTATCAAATATATGTTCGGGTTGATTAAAAGTTACTCTTTCAACAGCAATCTCAAGCGTTCCACCATTTTCTTCCATAGCATGGTAAGCGTTATTGGCAAGATTTATAATAATCTGGTGAATCTGGGTTTCGTCACCTGAAATAAGACAGCGTTGTGATGATATCTCTGTCATAGTATTTAACGGAATATCAACCTTAAACTGAATAGTTGACGGAATGGAGGCTCTCAAGAAATCAACTGCTTTACGTGCTGTGGCAGATAGATCGATAACTTGATGGTTCTGCTCCGCGGGACGGCTGAAAGTTAGAAGCTGTTTTACAATCTCTTTGCCGCGAAGAGAGGCGTTGATTATCTCTTTGGCAAAACCGCGGCTTGAGGTGTTATCTTCTATATCATCAATCAGCAGTTCTGCATGACCAAGAATGATTGCCAATAGATTATTAAATTCATGGGCGATACCACCTGACAATGTTCCAATAGCTTCCATCTTTCTTGATTGGCGAAGCTCTGCCTCTAATTTTTTTCTTTTCTCTTCTGATGCCTTATGGTCAATAATCTCTTGATTTAGCTGTGCATTATTCATTGCAAGCTCAAGCGTTCTCTCTTCAACACGCTGTTCAAGTTCCTCATGGGCTTTACGCAGCGACAGTTCAGCATCATTGCGTTTTGTTACCATACTGTTAAAGGCTTGGGCAAGATTTCCTATCTCATCATCATTTTGCACTTCAACCTTTTGATCAAGATTTCCAGATTCTATCTCTTTGGCTGTTTTAGCAAGAGCCTGAATAGGGCGGATCACCTGACGTTCAACATATACCCATACGACAGCTCCAGAAACAATCAGGCTCAATATAACAACAGCAATTAAAATAATAGATACAAATTTTTGAGTCTCCTGAACTTTTTTTGTGCTTTTATTGACATTCTCTTTTGTATCTGACACCAATTTTTGGACTGCATTATTTAACTTTTCTGATAGATGACGGCTTTCATGCGACACTTTCCCACCCTCTGAGATAGTTTTAATAACATCTCTTCTAAGTTCATGCAGAGAGTTAGGAGGCTCTGAATATGCTTCAAATTTTACAATAAGCTCTTTATAGGCTTTAGCAAGCTCTGGTATAAGAAGTTCACTCTGCTCTCGAATATCTGCAAAATGAGAACGGCATTTAAGATGATTAATATCCAATTGTGAAGTATCTAACTCTGTTGCTATTGAAAGTAATAGATTTGTCAGAGAGCTTGTCTTTATTCTTATCTCAACAAGAGATATAAGCTGCTGAACAGTTTGGGGCATAAGTTCAGCAGAATTATAACTGCCGTTAAAGTATGAATCAAGCCAATCATCAAACGGGGATTTGAACACTGAAATAGCAGGATTTATTATATCCTCTGACTCTTTGTAGATTTTAAGCAGTTGGCTGTAACGAGTCTGCTCTTCTGTCATAAGCAGAAGTTTTTTTCTCACAATACGATCTATTTTATTAATATGATTAATAAATGTCTTAAAGTTAAATTCAATCTCATTTATGACATCATGATTTATGGGAAATTGACTCAGCTCTTTGACAGATTGGGAAAGTTTCTCTATTTCAAGATTTATCTGAGCATAGATAATTTTTCGCTCATCTTCATCTATTGAGGCAATAAGAGAAGGGGCACTTGCAACGATCCGCTCGCTTTGAGTTGCAAGATTTTTAGCAAGAATAAGGGGTGGTAATCGTTTAGTAGTGATATCATCAAGAGTGTTTTGAAAAAATATAAAGATATAGAAGTCAAGCATTGTCGATATAATTACAAATGCTGTAACAGCCATAAACGATGCTATCAGCTTTAACTTAACGCTCTTTCGAGGATTCATGCCACTCCTTTTATCTATTTTTTCCACCATCTTCTTGGAGCAATATTTTCAGCAAGTGTATCAGGAGAAATCTCACGGGCAATTTTGAATATCTCTTGATAAATATCAATATTGCCAGCCATTAGGTTTAACTTGTTGCACCACTCTTCCCACGCTTTTGGGTTAAACTCAGGAGAACACATCTGTTCAATTCTTTTTAACTCCGTTTCAGAAAGTCTAATATAGCGAATTTTTTGGTCAGAAAATATTGTTCTTGGCATCTGAGGAGTTGACGCTCCGACCATATTGATTAAAGAGGCTTCACCAGCAAGTTGTCCCCATATCTGTGTAAAATAGGCAGATTCCATAATTGCACTTTGAAGCTCTGGCGTTAAACTATCAAACACGCTGCTTCGTATTGCAGCATGAGTATTACCGCTAAAAAGATGCAGATCAACAAACTGTGAAATTATATCGGGCTGTTCAAACGACATGCCGGCAACAGCAGCTTCCCATGTCTCCATACCGTCAACCAACCCAAATTTAAGAGCATTTAAAGTTGCATTCCAATCTAACGGCACCCCATCAACTCCAATAAGTTTAAGTGCTTTATTGCCAAATTTACTTGCGGTAACACGTATCTTTGGACCAGCAATATCATCAATTGACTTGATATCAGGCTTATCTTTCCACTTTTTACCCATTGCAAAACCACGCAGCCTGCAATGGGTAAAAAGAAGAATAAGACCATGATGTTTTGTAAGAGGTTCTCGTAATAATCTCTGGCTTTTAGGGTGGTAAAAAAAATGGTGTTGGGAGGCTCGGTTAGGAAACAGATAAGGGAAGTTAAGAACATTAAAATACTCTGCAACTCCAGCAGCATTTTGTATTGATGATGAATAGATATCAACAATTCCCTGCATAGCCTTTTTTACACAGGTCATCTCATTGCATATTTCACTACCCGGAATAAATTCAATACGAATTTCCCCATCAGTTCGTGCTTCAATATCTCTTATAAATTCAAAATAGCCAAATCCGTTAATCTGAAACAGAGTTTTGCCTGCAATGGTTATGGCGTATGTGAGAGTCTTTCTTGGGTTTTTACGCTTTTTATTAATAGATTCAGCAGCATTTGCAAGTTCTGCTAACGTCATAGGAGATGACATTGAAGTTGCAGCTAAAAAAAGAGATGTCCACCCAAATTTATTTGCAAGACGCAACATATCTCTGCGAGAAATCATATTTTTCTCCACCATCTGGAAGGTTCAACATTTTCAGCAAGTGTATCTGCGGGAATCTCGCGGGCAATATTGAATATCTCCTCATAAACATCAATACCTCCTGCCATCTCATTGAGCCGTTCACGCTGCTTTTCCCAAGGTTTTGGGTTAAACTTTGGCGAACATATCTGTTCAGCTTTTTTTAGTTCGCTTTTCTCAAGTTCAACAAATCTGATACCATATTTGCCAAAAATAGTATCCTTTTTTTGTGGTTTTGTTGAACCAATAGTATTAAAAAAAGCAACTTCGCTTGCTAACTGAGTAAACATTTGAGTTTGATATGCTGACTCCATAACAGCATTTTGCAGTTCAGGAGTCAGCCGTTGAAACACATTTTCATTCATTGCAGTATGATCATTGGCACTAAAAAGACTTAAGTTTACAGCCTGTGAAACTGTTTCAGGTAATATTATGTTGTCAGGAATTTCAGCAGCAACTGCTGATGAGTAGCTTTCAATACCGTCAACCATTTCATGCTTTAAAGCACCTGCAACCTCTTCCCATGCAATCGGTATTGGTTTGATATTAAGCAGCTCTAATGCAATTTTGCCGAGTTTGCTGGCAGTAGCCCTTATTTTTAATCCTTTAAGCTCTTCTATGGAGCTGATATCAGGTTTGTCCCGCCATTTTTTCCCAAGCAGTATCTGGCGAAGACGGCAGTTGGTAAAAAGAAATCTTATGCCGTAATGTTTAAGTAAAGGTTCGCGGAAAAGTACCTCGCTTTTTTGATGATAAAAAAAGTAGTGCTGTGCAGCTCTTGTTGGAAACATATAAGGAAAATCAAGCACATTAAAATAGGGGGCAACACCAGCAGCATTTTGTGTAGTAGAGCAATATATATCCACCGTTCCTTCTTGTACCCGTTTTACACAGTCTAATTGAGAGCATATCTTGCTCTGATCAATTATCTCAACTCTAATTTCACCATCTGTACGCTCTTCTAAATCACGGACAAAATGTAAAATGCCAGTCGGATTAATATGCTCCAAATTACTTCCAATTCCTACACCATAAATAAGATTGACCCTTGCCTGCTTTGCTGTTCTTACCTTCTGCTCATCTTCTGCTGCCTGTGCAAGCTGTGCTAAAGAGATATTGCCTCCAAACGATGAAGAGATATCGCCATTATCTGTATTGCTTCCAAATGCTGAAGGTAAAGCAAAGGCAAAATAACTACCAAAAGATGAGGCTGCCATTAGTGTTGAAGTTGTACCAAAGCGTTTAGCAATATTTAAAAAATCACGGCGGGTAATATTTTGAGAGGTCTTTTGATTAAGAGTTTTCATAAAACACCTTAAATAGCATCTTAAATAGTCTATTTATCAGTAAATAGAGGCACAGGACTTTACGTCTCTACTCAGATGTGTCAATTCTTTTTACATCGTTTATATTCTTCACTTTTCTTAATTCACTCATAACCTTTTCAAGCTGTTCAATACTGCTCACAGAGACAGTAAAATAACTTTTTACAGCACCAAATTCAGAAGTTTCTGTCTGTGCATTTATGATATTTGCCTTCACTTTGCTGATCGTAGATGCAACATCCGCTAAAAGAGAAGTTCTGTCAGTTGCACGAATCCTTATTCTGGCTGGATAGGACTCTGCATAGCTGTCGCTCCACTCTACATCAATCTTACGTTCAGGGGGCATCTGTAAAGTATTGAGACATCCTTTTCTGTGGATTGTCACACCCTGTCCTTGAGTTATAAAACCTATAATATCATCCCCTGGAAGAGGATTGCAGCATTTGGAAAATTTAACGAGAATATCATCAAGACCTTTGACAACAACGCCTTCATTCTTTTTACGTCTTTTTTTCCTGCCAATCAATTTACCCAAAATTGAAGAGAGTTTGTCGCCTGTATCTTCTTCTTTATCCTTTTCAGCATCAGGCACAGCTCTGTGAAATAATTGGAGTGGGGTAATTTTCCCAAATCCAACATGGGCAATCAGATCATCAACAACTTTGAAACTGAATAACTCAGCAATTGCATCAAGCTCGCCTGCTTTGACCATTGCATTAAAATTATAACCTTTTTTACGAAATAGCTTCTCGCACATCTCTTTGCCAAGTGAGATACTCCGCTCTTTTTCCTGAGCGTTAATCCAGTGTTTTATCTTGCTTCTTGCCTTGACTGTTACGACAAAATTCAGCCAGTCAGGGGTAGGATGGTGATCTTTTGCAGTTATAATAGATACTATGTTGCCAGTCTCTAATTTATGGTTAAGGGACACCATTCTACCATTGACTTTAGCACCTACACACTGATCCCCAACTGCTGTATGGATCATATATGCGAAATCAACTGGAGTTGCACCTTTTGGAAGAGTTTTGATTTCGCCGTCAGGTGTGAAAACATAAATTTCATCAGGATAGAGATCAATTCTGACATTCTCAAGAAATTCGTCAGGATCAGTTAACTCTTTTTGGTTATCAACAAGGTTTCTCAACCATGCAAAGGTTTTGCCAGTTTGTTCGTCAATAGCCGCACCCTCTTTATAGCTCCAGTGGGCAGCTATTCCAGATTCTGCGACCTCGTCCATATCAAGGGTTCTAAGCTGAATCTCTACCCTTTCACCATGCGGACCAATTACTGTAGTGTGAAGCGACTGGTATCCGTTTTGCTTAGGAACCCCGATATAATCTTTGAATTTGTAATGGATAGGTTTCCACATATTGTGAATAATACCCATCACCTCATAACACTGTGCTCTTTTATCCAAAATGATTCTGAATGCAATCAGATCATAAACCTGATTAAACTCTAAATTTTGGGAGAGCATTTTATGATAAATGCTGTAGTGCTGCTTGAAACGCCCCTTCACATCAGCCTCAATACCTTCAGCAGCCAGTTTTTCATTGAGTTTTTCCATAACCTCTTTTACATAGGCTTCTTTCTCGTCGCGGGCTTTATTTACAAGTATATCAATAGCTTTATATTCTTCTGGCATACTATAAAAAAAAGAGACATCTTCTAACTCTTGTTTGAGCCAGAAGATACCAAGGCGGGCAGCTATCGGGGCATAAATATCAAGTGTTTCCCGAGCAATTGCTTTCTGGCGATCAGGCTTCTGATAATTGAGAGTCCGCATGTTATGCAGTCTGTCAGCAAGTTTGATCAAAACAACCCTTATATCGTCTGCCATTGCAAGGATCATCTTTCTCAAACTCTCTGCTTGACGGTAAACCTTGTCAGAAAATGTCAGCTTTGACAGTTTGGTCACCCCTTCAACAATATGAGCAATATTATGACCAAACAAATTTTCTATATCCTCTTTTGTGGCGTGTGTATCTTCAACCACATCATGCAGAAGACCAGCAGCGATACTCTCAACATCAAGTTTCATTTTAGCAAGAATAAAGGCAACTGCCAATGGGTGAGACAGATACGGCTCACCCGATAGACGCATGTGTCCATCATGCACCTGTGCAGAGTAGATATAGGCTCTCTCTACCAAATGCAGGTCGGCATCAACATTATATTCAACAATAGTATCTAAAATGTCGTTTATTCTTACCATTTAAATCAAACCTTATTACCACACCTCTGCATAAGCTACTTCAGTGTAGCAATTTTCCATCTTTAATTTATGTCCCTGTTCCATAGATGCAAGCTCTTCAAATAATTTTTTTGTGCTCTCTGATGATGAGTCAGCAGCAAGAAAATTATACATTTTCATAGCTCTCTCTTCATTTTTCATGGCAATGGTAAAGACATCTGCTAATGTCATCTCATCTGATATTTTTGGCTTTACAACAGTTTCAGATATCCCATAATCAACAGTAGATTTAAAATTTAACTCAGCATCTTTATTATCAGACACTCCTCTTAATATCTGCTGATGTTTGTTCTCCTCTTTAGCAAAATTTGCGAACATCTCCTTTAAAATCGGTTTTGATACTTTTGACTCTATCTCTTTGTAAAACATCTCTGCTTCAATCTCACGATCTATGGCATACTGTATAATATCTTTATATCCTTGCATGTTAATAGTTTCTCCTTATTTGTTTATAATTCATTTATTTAATTAGCCCCCACCCCAGCCCTCCCCAAAAGGAGAGGGGGAATGAATATTATAAATCCTTCCCCTTGTGGAGAGGTGGGCAAAAGTAAAATATTTATCTGGAATTCTATAGCCTTTGGTAAATGTGTTAATAGGCTTTAGCAAAAAGAACCCTTTTAGTGCTATCACCACCGCAGTATATACATTTGCCTTTTTCTTCTCTGCTGTCAAATGGAATACACCGTATAGTAACAGATAGCTCTTCTTTTATTTTTGCTTCGCACTCTCTTGAGCCGCACCAGTGAGTCATTGAGAATCCTCCATGAATACGGTTTTCGGCTGATGATGTATAAAAATCGTAAAATGCCTGTTTATCGTCAATCTCAACTGTATTTGCTTTTCTGAATTCCACTGCTCTGTTAAACAGATTATTCTGGATTTCATCAAGCACAGTAACCATACTATTTACAAAATCAGAGCGTTTAACCGCCTTTTTCTCTTTTGGAGGCTGGTCACGTCTGCCAGCAAATACAGAGTCATGCTCAATATCTTTTGGACCTATTTCTGCTCTTACTGGAATACCTTTTTTAATCCAGTCCCAGCCCCTTGAACCTCCTGTGTCTCTATCATCAATTTCAACCACCAATTTACGATCATGATATAAAACCTGCTTTAACTCTTTAACAAGGGAGGTTGTATATTCCATTACAGATGCTTTTTCGTTCTCATTTCTAAATATTGGCAGAAGCACAACATGAGCAGGTGCAACTCTTGGAGGCATTATAACTCCATCATCATCGCCATGAGTCATAATCATTCCACCTATCATTCTTGTGGAGACTCCCCATGATGTTGTCCATGCAAATTGCTCTTTTTTATCTGCATCTTGAAATCTTATATCTGACCCCTTTGCAAAATTTTGACCAAGGAAATGGGAAGTGCCTGCCTGCAAGGCTTTTTTATCCTGCATCATTGCCTCAATGCAAAGAGTGTCAACAGCCCCGGGAAAACGTTCTGACTCTGTTTTAGCCCCTCTGATAACAGGCATTGCAAGGCACTCTTCCACAAATTTTGTATAAACATCAAGCATCATCTGGGTTCGTTCTCGTGCCTCTGTCTCTGTTACGTGTGCCGTATGACCTTCCTGCCATAAAAATTCGCTTGTTCTAAGAAAAATACGGGTTCTCATCTCCCAACGCACCACATTTGCCCATTGATTTATAAGAACAGGTAGATCTCTGTAACTTGACACCCATTTTGACATGGACTCGCCAATAATAGTCTCTGATGTTGGTCTTACAATTAGAGGTTCTGCAAGTTCTCCGGCTGGTACAAGTTTTCCGTTTGGACCCTTTTCCAATTTATGATGCGTTACAACTGCACACTCTTTGGCAAAACCCTCAACATGCTCTGCCTCTTTTTCGAGGTAACTCAAAGGTATGAAGAGTGGGAAATAGGCGTTTTTAACCCCTGTCTCTTTAAACATTATATCAAGTGTGGAAGCTATATTTTCCCAGAGCGTATATCCCCACGGTCTGATTACCATGCAGCCTCTGACAGAAGATTTTTCAGCCATTTCTGAGGCTTTTACAACCTCTTGATACCACTGTGGATAATCATCTTCTCTGGTTGGTGAGATTGCTGTTTGAACTTTTTTTGTCATTTAATTCTCCTTAAATTTTTGTTTTAAATATCTCTATGTGTTTAATTTTACACGTAATATTTCAAAAATTAACTGTTACACTGTACAACGCGTTTAATTTTTATAATTATCATTTGTCAACAATCTTTATTATAATCATCATTTATCATCAATCTTTTTAAAACAGATCCTCTCAAACCCCAAAGCCACCACCACAAATTTATGCAGCCTTAAATTGCCATATTTCTCTTCAAGATGCTTTCCATACTCTCCCGCCTGTTTTATGGCATCTTCCAACTGCTCAATAATTTGTGGGATTATGCCTAACTCCTCTTCAGTCAGATTTTTTGCCTGCTCACCAGTCATATTGACATCTTTTAGATGCACAAACTTAAATTCAATCAGCACATCAAGGATTTTTCCGTGCCGTTTATCTGGACGAATAATCATGGTCAAATCAGCGTATCTGCGGTCAATTTCAGGTTCTGAATCCATGATATAGAGCAGATCGTTATAAAGCAAAGTTAAAAATGCTGTCTTGACAGTAAGTTCGTTTGCCCAGCGGTAATCGCGGTTTGCAAACACCTTGAAATACTTGTCTTCAACAAATTTGCACAAAGGTTCAATATTACCTTTGCTCCATAACTGCCTTGCAGCCTCTTTGCCATTATCTCTATCATCCGGCATCGGCAGAAACATCTTGCAGATTCTATCAACATAAAGTCCTTTCATTACAAGATTAGGCACTCTCAAAACAGTTTGTAAATCTTCTGTATCTGACGCAATTGTAAGCACTCCAAAGTAATATAAAAATGAGACAAGAAAGGTAAGATCTTGAGATGAATCAATTAACATATCCTGAATTCCAAAACGGTCTTGGATTTCAGCAATAACAACCTCTTGATTTTTCTCCATTAGAGTTAAAAGAAGGTCTCTTCCTTTTGGGAGGCGGGCAATATATTCAAGTTTAGATTCATCTGTTGCAAGGTTTGCATCAAGCATTTTTCTTGGATATTCGCAGTATTCCTGAAAATATTTAAAGAAATAAACGCAGAGAGTTGGATTATAAATATATTGTTTAGTCTTATAACAAAATTTGTAACCGTTATAATAAGTTTTCATCAACTCAACAGCTTCGCTAACTTTACTTTTTTCCCAACTGCATTGTTCAATGATCTCCTGAATCACAGACTGAACTTCTGCTTGAGTGAAACCACACAAATCATTAAATTTAGGAACAAAATAGATGTTTTCAGCAACATTATAGCCGCTTGTAATATCCGCCATAACCACAGGCGAAACACCAGTTATAAAAACGCGGTCAAACATAGTTGACGTGGTTAATGCCTTGACAGTTTTAAAAAATGTCCGCAATGGTCCCTGCTCATGCACTAAAGATTGGTATCTTTGACCATGTTCCCCAAACCCTTTATCCAACATTTGCACTCCCATCATTACGGTATTGGCAAAATTGTCGTATTCATCAATCAGAAGATATATTGGGTATGACGTTGCTGCGGCGGCCTTTGCTAAGGATTGGAGAGAGTATAAAGCATCGTTATGGTTAATTTCACTTGCTGGCAATTCAAAACCGTTAAATTTATAGTAAGTGGAAAATCCTTCAATACATACATTTATATGGTTAAACAACGATTGCCGAATATCATCAGCCGTACCAGTCGGATCAACGCACGAAAAATCAAGTTTTAAGATAAAGTAGGAGTTTCTAAGCGGCGTGGGATTTTTGCCAATTTTAAGATGTCCAAATAGTTGGTCAAATTCTTCTTTTTTCGCAACATCGTAGTAGTTCTCAAGCATTGACAGCAAAAGAGACTTACCAAATCTGCGAGGACGGATAAAAAGTTGTGATTTTGAACCTTCAAGCAGAGGGATTTTGTCTGTTCGGTCAATGTAAAAAGAGCCTTCATTAATCATGCCTCTAAAGTCGCTTGAACCGTAAGCAAATTTCATGGTTATCCTCCTTATGCTGAATTTGTAAGAAGCAGAGTAAACAAAACTTTAAAAGTAACTACTCAGGCATCTAACATATTGAAATAACAGAATAAAAAATTTATAGTTTTTATCAAAATAATTTTGTATTCATATAACATATTGAAATTATTGACTGACAAAAAATTTACTTGAGTTAATCCTGTTCAGCCTAAAATCAATATTGATTAATATTTACAATATGTTAAGTCAATTTATATATGCCTGAGTAGTTACCTTTAAAATTTTAATGTTATATCCACTTCTTTATCATTCGCAATGTCGTCAATTGCCTTGTTTAGGATTTCTTTTAACTGCTTCGCTGTCTTGTCCAACTCATAAATTCCTGCCGTTTCATTAAAAGTGTTGTCCTGCTCTAAAAAGTTATCCAACATAAAAGTGTCTGTTTGATAATTGCTTTCTGGATTGTGATAGAGTAAAGCAATTTCTTTTTGTTTAGTGTCATCAAATAATGGTGTTTCAATTAAGCGGAAATATGAAGGTGCACAATGTCCACCTGAGCCACCTACACCAATAAAGTCAATCATCCCTTTTGAACGCCAAAAAGCAAGAAAGCAACGAATAAATATACTTTCGGTTAGATTCTGGTTTGTGTTAATAATTCGTATTCCGTGATAGTTAGTTGCAACATTATGGCTGTCATCAACAACAACATAAGTCCTTCCTTTTCCAAAACCTTCTCCACCAAAAATTATATCGCCTTTTTCAATAGTTTTAAGTTTTGTTGGTGTGCCTATGTAGGTTGATTTTTCCACATAACCGTATTGGCTGATATTGGTCGGTAAAACCAACTCATAAAAGCCTTTGTGGTATTTGTCGCTATCTACTCTCGTTCCGATAAAACCTTGTTCTAAAGAAGTTCCCCTTGCCCAAGTAAAACCACGAGAAATTAAATCTTTTGAACCTTTACTGTAATTTTTTACAAGGAAATTCCAATATTTAAAATCCTTACGATACAAGCTTGTATCCAACCTTTCAACTTCTTCAATTTCTTTGATAGTCGGCAACTCAAACTTAAACTCGTTCGACTTTTGATTGCTCAAAAGTTCTTGTTCAATTAATTGCAAAATACTTTTGTGGCGTTCTTTGATTAACTGCTCTTTGTTTATGATTGATTGGGTTAGCAACTCAATGAATTTGATTGTATTTTTTGCATTATAGTTTGGAAATGGAATTTTAATATCGAGAAGAAAATTTAGCTTAAACGTATCCAGTCCTTTAATTGCTCCTTCAGGGGCAAAATTTGCCTGCTCTTTTGAGATAGTATGTTTCAAGAAGGCATATGTATAAAAAGTGTTTTTCTTAAAATTTAATTTTAAAATGTGAGAACTAAAAACAAAATTCGGATAATCTTTGTCTACAAAAACGACAGAACCTACATTACCACCAGTTACAAACAAAATATCTCCATATTTAAGCCCCCTTTTGGTTTTGTTGGTTTTAGTAAAATCAATAGGCTTTATTGGTTGTAAAGCTCCATTGGATTCTAAATCTAAAATAAAACCATCATCTTGTATCGCCTTTGTTCTCAGAAAATAAAAATCGGATTTATTGACATAAGCCAATGAGCCTACCTCGTATCCAGAAATTGGATTACATGCCAACATTGAATTTATTACTTCTACACTCTCATTTGCAATTTGAATTAGACGATACGATTTTGAAGATAACCTGTATTCATTTGCAGATAATTCAGCAAATGTTACTGTTGAAGGTGTTTTAATATAACTATCACTCATACTTACTTAGCCTTTATAAAAATGTCCTGTAATTGTTTCTCTTGGCTCAAACACCACTTTTTAAAGTCGGCAATTGTTTCAGTAAATTCTTCATCAAGCAAAGCTCTACCGTCCCTGTCAATTTCAATTTCAAAGTTTTCGTAATTGATTTTATAGTTTGGTGAAAAAAATTTTACTCGTTTGCTTGTCTTTACTTCATAACCAACTTTTTCAATGCCCTTAAAAAATACTTGATAGTTCTGCCCTTTCAATTTTGCCAATTCTTTCTCATTTGGTTTGTATGCAACAATAATTGAAGTATTTACACCTGTTTCGGCAAAAACATTCGCAGGTAAGTCAAAAATGGCTACAATTCGCATTTTATCCATCAACCATTTACGGGCAATCTTGTGAGTGTCAATACTGGCAATAGAATTAGAAAGCACAATACCCATTCTACCGTTTTCTTTCAAAACACGGTAGGCGTTTTCAAGGAACACTACTCCTAAATCTATTTTACTTGCCTGTTTTTCGGTTTTTTTCTTTTTGCCTTCTGGTTTTTGTTCTCCTTTATTGCTATACAAGTGCCAAAGTTCGTAGCACTGTATCATTTCTAAATCTTTATCGTCTTTAGGCACAAATGCACGGTCTTCTCCAAAAGGTGGATTTGTGAGAACAACATCAAATTTTTTCAGTTGATTGTCATCTGGTCTTTCGTCCCAATTTCCTTTTTGGTTCATTGTTGGCACAAGGTCGAGAATGTCGCCTTTGTGGTCAAATTTGGAAAGTAAAGAGCCGTAACCCGATTTTGCTTTTATTTTTGCGTTTCCGTCTCCATTTAATAGCATATTCAACGTGGCAAGCATTACCATTTGGTCGTCAATGTCCATTCCGAAAATATTGTTGTCGTCCAATCTGCTGTTTGAATTCACATAGGAAACAGAAAGGAAATCAGCGATTCCAACTGTTGGGTCAATAACTGTTTCCCCATTTCTCGGATTTATAATGTTTACCAAAAAGTCAATCAACGGAAGCGGTGTAACGAATTGAGCGTTTTGGTCTTTTGAAAATGGTGTTGCAAACTTGTAAAATACCAACTGGTAAAGGTCGGTTTTGTGTGAACGGACAAATGAATAATCTTGAAACTGATAAACTACTTCAATTAATACTTTGATATGATTTTCATTTTTTACGTTCAGCGGATTGTCTTTTAAGATACGGTAATAATTTCCTGACGCTTCACTTCTCAAATCATTGATACGCTTAATAAAATCTTGAAGTGGTTTATCGGCAAGAGTTTTGAAATTCTTTTCTTCGTCTGTTATGTAAAAGTCCAAAAAACGCTTTGGCGGTTTTTCGTTTCTTTTTTCATCATAGATTTTTAGAGAAAGGATTTGAATAAGGATTTCAAATCCTTTTTGATTTACCATTCCAACCTTGTCCATTGTCCGCAAAATGCTACTCATTGCGTCATTGATTTGCGTTGAATGAACACCCGAAATAATATCTAAGTCAGTAATTGCTCTTTTGGAACGGTCAATAGCAATCGTTTCTGTCCACTCTAATAAATCTTCAAAACTTGGTAGATTTATATATGGGTCGGGAAGGTGTAATGAAAGTTCTTTGGTTTTACTGTCTTCGCCTTTGGTGTTAAATTCTTCGCTGTATCGTAAAAATTTGTTGTTGTGCTTACGGAATAAATAAAGTCTTTCAGTGTCATACAGAATAGCTAAACAAAAAGGTCTGCGACTTTCGTTTAAATATGCTTTTAGTTGTTTATCCCAAACATCAGCAACATTCTTGTTGTCTTCCTTTTTAAATTCAAGTGAAACAATCAAGTGTTCACGAAGCCACTCTAAACTCTCATTATTTCCGTTTTCGTGATAGTCTTTGTATTTTTCAAACCAAGAAATATCGTCAAAAATTGCTCCATCAAGTTTAAGTGGTGCAGAAGATTTGTTCCCTTTCGGGAATTGAACTTCTGTCCCGATATAGTCTTTGGCAAATAGTCCTGATTGCACAATAGAATACAGAAATTGCCATTTGTAGTATTGTTCGTTTCGTTGTCCGTTTTTCTTTTTGAAATTGGACTTTCGTCCAAAAGTCAAATGCTCTGAAAGGAAACAGTCGTATTCTGTTGCCGTTCCATATTTATTGTCAAATTCAAGTTTTGCTTCCAATAAAGCCATACATACTCCTAATGTACAAATATAATATTACAAGAAATTTGTCTGTTTATTCAGGCTATTCTTATTCTAAGAACCTGTTTAGAAATTATTGGCTCTTATAAAGCAACGAAAAAGTTAAATCAATTGCCTAAAACAACCCCTCTCAAACCCCAAAGCCACAACCACAAACTTATGCAGCCTTAAATTGCCATATTTCTCTTCAAGATGCTTTCCATACTCTGACACCTGTTTTCTGGCATCTTCTAACTGCTCAATAATTTGAGGAATTTTATAAAGTTCATCTTCTTTTAAAGCCTTTGCATGCCCGCCTGTCATGTTCACATCTTTTAGAGCCACAAACTTAAACTCAATCAATACATCAAAGATTTTGCCGTGCCGCTTGTCTGGACGAATAATCATGGTTAAATCAGCGTATCTGCGGTCAATTTCAGGCTCTGAATCCATGATATAGAGCAGATCGTTATAAAGCAGAGTCAGAAAAGCGGTCTTGACAGTCAATTCGTTTACCCAGCGGTAATCTCGGTTTGCAAACACCTTGAAATAATTCCTTTCATTACAAGATTCGGAACCTTTAAGATGCTTTGTAAATCCTCCGTATGATCTTCCATTGTCAAAACCCCGAAATAATAAAGGAATGAGACCAAAAAAGCGTGGTCTTTTGAAGCATCATCAAGCATCTCTTGAATTCCAAATCTTTTGCTTATAGCTGGAACAACTATCTGCTGATTCTCATCCATCAAACTCAATAAAAGTTCCTGTCCCTTTGGGATTTTTGCTATGTATTCAAGTTTTGACTCATCAACTGCAAGGTTGTCATCAAGCATTTCAAACGGATATTCGCAGTATTCTTGAAATCCGTCCCAAAAATATAGGCAGAGAGTAGGATTGTATATGTAATCCTCTGCTTTATAGCTGAATCTATAACCATTATAATATGTTCTCATCAGCTCAACAGCCTCTTTAATCTTACTCTCTTTAAACTTGCATGATTCAACAATCTGCCTTATCACATCTTCAACCTCACTATGTGTGAAACCACACAATGCATTAAATTCATCTTTAAAATATATGTTCTTTGCAACATTATATCCGCTTGTAATATCGCTCATAACCACAGGCGACACACCAGTTATAAACACACGGTCAAACATGGTTGATGTGGTTAATGCCTTAACTGTTTTGAAAAATGTCCGAAGCGGTCCCTGTTCGTGAACTAAAGATTGATAACGCTGATTATGCGTGTCTCTGCCATAATCTCTATCAAGGATCTGAATCCCCATCATTACTGTGTTTGCAAAATTGTCGTATTCGTCAATTAATAGATATATTGGATATGGGGTTGCTTTAACAGACTCAGCTAAAGATTGAAGAGAAAACAAGGCATTCTCATAATTTATGGTGATTTTGGGAATCTCAAAACCTTTATATTTATACCATCTCTCAAACCCTTCTATCATGACATTTATGTGATCAAACATAGATTGACGAATCTGCTCAACCGTGCCAGTTGGATCAACGCACGAAAAATCAAGTTTTAGGATAAAGTAGGAGTTTCTAAGCTCTGTTGGATTTCTGCCGATTGCAAGATGTCCAAACAGTTTCTCAAACTCATCTTTTTTGGAGACATCGTAATAATTTTCAAGCATGGAGAGCAAAAGAGATTTGCCAAATCTGCGGGGACGGATAAAAAGCTGGGATTTTGAACCTTCTAAAAGAGGTATTTTGTCTGTTCTGTCAATATAAAAAGAGCCTTCTTTAATCATGCCTCTAAAATCGCTTGAGCCGTAAGCAAATTTCATAATCAACCTCCAAGGTGAATAGTTCACTTATTTTTAGTGAACTATTACAGTTCGATTTAACCAAGTTCTACTGATTTTAAGAGCCTGTTTAAATATTCAGGCTTTTAAAATAAAATGTTCATTTTGCCGTTAGGCTTAATACAACTTTTACTTAACCCTGAACCACTGCTGGGTTCTGTATAAAAAACCGATATATCCCCTTAACGTCAAAACATCGCCTTTTACCCATAACTTGCAGTTGTAGGTTTTGCCGTTATCAGGGTCCATGACTGTTCCGCCTGCATACTCCTCTCCAAGCTCTTGGGCTATCTTACCTGATTTTTTCATATCTTTAAGAAAGATCATACCAACAACTGGTTTGTTTTTTAGCTCTCCATTACATTTATCACAAAGTGTATCCTGAGGTTTGAGAAGTAGCTGAGTTATTTTAGCAAAATAGACTCCGTTATTCTCGAATATCTCAACATAGGATTTGTCATGTCCCTTGTCACTACCTTCGTCCGAGACCGTTTTCCATCTTCCATTAATTGTATTGTCAGCTTCTACAGAAACGCTGTAAATGAGAACAGCACAAGTAAAAATGACGATTCCCAATAAGAATCTTTTCATGATGCTTTCACCTCATAGAGTTTATTTGTTGAATTTGCAAATTTTTCTATCTCTTCAACCAGCGTCTCCACAAGTTTATCTTGCGGAATTTTTCTTACAACTTCACCTTTTTTAAACAAAATACCAACACCATCACCGCCAGCGATGCCAATATCAGCCTCTTTTGCCTCTCCAGGACCGTTCACCACACAGCCCATAATAGCAACTTTTATTGTAAGTGGGCATTTTAAAAGAGCCTCTTCAACTTTAGAGGCAATGTCAAACAGATTAATTTTACATCTGCCGCAAGTTGGGCATGATATTATCTCTGGTCCCCGTTTTCTTAACCCTAACGAACGAAGAATCTCCCACCCTACCCTTACCTCTTCAACAGGATCGCGTGTAAGTGATACCCTTATCGTGTCGCCAATTCCATCAGCTAAAATCATTCCAATGCCGATTGCAGATTTTGTAATGCCTGCATAAAGTCCACCTGCTTCTGTAACTCCAACATGAAGAGGCACATCAGTCATGGTTGATATGAGCCTGTATGCCTCAACAGTTCGCTCCACATCAGATGCTTTGAGCGAAATTTTTATATCATTAAAACCTAAATCTTCAAGAATAGTGATATTTCTCATGGCACTTTCTGCCATTGCTTGGGCTGTGCTGCCCATTTTCTCCAAAATATCTTTTTCTAAAGAGCCAGAATTTACACCAACGCGTATTGGAATATTGAGCGATTTTGCACAATCTGCCACAGCTTTGATTTTCCACTTCTCTCCAATGTTGCCAGGATTAATCCTCAAGCCGTCAGCTCCAGCGTCTGCTGATGCAATCGCAAGTCTGTAATCAAAATGGATATCTGCAATAATGGGAATATCAATCTTGTTGATATCTCCTGAAGCAAACCATTTTGCCGATTCTGAATCTATCTGTCTATTCTCTCCCAATCTCTTTTTAATTTTTCTGATAGCATGGGCAGCCTCAATATCTGGCACAGCAACTCTTACAATTTCACACCCTGCATCGTAAAGACGCTTAATTTGATCAACAGTTGCATCAACATCTTGAGTATATGTGTTTGTCATGGACTGCACAGCAACGGGTGCGTCTCCCCCGATTTTAACGCTGCCTACACTCACTTGTCTCGTAGGTTTTCTAATTTTAACTAAAGGCATTAATTAATATCCTCTTTAATTTACTATAACAGCTTATTCCATTTGGCAAAAGCTCTCTTAGAGCTTTGAGAGATAAAGAAGCTGAAGTTTAATGTCAATTAATTTTTGACAATACGCCAATCCTACTCTATAGGATAGTTCCAAAAATTTGATATTTAGAGTTAATTTTAAAGGAAATCATGGATTTTATAACAATTTTTTTAATCGCCATAGCCCTTGCAATGGATGCTTTTGCAGTTGCCGTTACAGCAGGATTCCAGATACGACAACTAAACATTAGGCATTTTTTCAGGCTGTCATGGCATTTTGGTCTGTTTCAGGCGATTATGCCTGTAATCGGCTGGTATTCAGGTCTTACAGTTATGAAGCTAATCGATAAATATGATCACTGGATAGCTTTTATTCTGCTTCTATGGGTTGGATTTGGAATGATAAAAGGGGCTTTTGCAGATGAGGAGGATAAAATTTTTATAGATCCGACCAGAGGCAGACGTCTTGTGATGCTCTCTGTTGCTACAAGCATTGATGCACTTGCTGTTGGTTTTAGCCTTGCAGCTTTAAAAGTTTCTATTGTGCTACCTGTTATTGTCATTGGCATAGTTGCCTTGACATTTACCTGCATTGGACTTGTTGTTGGTAATAGGTTCAGCTCATCAACAAGAACAGGAGAACGAGCTGAAATTATTGGTGGCGTGGTGCTTATTTGCATTGGAATAAAAATTCTTTATGAACATCAAGTATTTAATCTGTTTTTTTAACCGTTTGCGGGAGATAGAAAATGACAGTTGAGAGCGAAAAAAATATAGCGGACGCGTTCAAAAAAGAGGAAGAATCCTTCATATTTTTAGATACATTAGGAAAACGCTGGCCTAAACTTCGACTGATTATGTTGGTTTTCGGTCTAATTTTGTTTATCTCTTTGACTCTATTTGCACAGACACTGTTTGTTCCATCAGAGTTTAAACTTCCGTTGGCAGTGCAGCAAATTAAGACCAGATTAAAGGCTTTGCAAAATAATCAAGAGTCAATTAAAAATATTGTAACACTGCCATTATGGCTGAATTTCGATAAGTCTAACATCGGGGGAAAATTAAATATTGGTCAAACGGAAAAGACAGATTCAATTCTATCAGGAAACTCCGATGGTAGTAATCAGGCGGTAACCGCTTTGGTGCCCCATAAAAAAAAATACTCTGATTTTCCTGTTGATAAGGAGATAAGACTTGGATTTTATGAAAACTGGGATCCTGACAGCCTTGATTCTCTAAAGGCAAATGCAGACAAGCTGACCCACCTTTGTCCTGACTGGATAAGCCTTGTAAATGGGCGTGGAAAGTTTAAAGTAGTAAAGGAAAAAGAGATCCTTGATATAGTGCAAGAACACGGAATTGTGCTGCTTCCCCTGCTCAACAATATGTCTCACCTTGGCAACTGGTCGCCTGATATAGTGGAAGGATTACTCAACGGGAATGAAGTTTACCAGAATCAATTCATTGAGGAGCTTATTGCACAGCTAAAGGAGATGGAGGCTGGCGGCACAATATTTGATTTTGAAGATGTTGATCCCTTTTATCGGGATAGCATGACAGCCTTTCTGGTAAAAGTTGCTTCTGCCCTTCATAATCAAGAGATGGAATTATGGCTTTGTGTGCCAATGGGCAAACAGCTTAAACTTTTCGATCTTGATACATTAGCAGAGCATGTTGATCGATTTGTTGCCATGCTGCATGACCAAAATGGTGAGTTCGATTTACCAGGTCCCATTGCATCACAGGAGTGGTTCAATGGCTGGTTTAACGCCCTTGTTGATGATTATGCAGAGCCTTTTCAGTGGGTTATAGCACTTGGCTCCTATGGCTATGACTGGGCTGATGGTAAAAAAGAGGCTGACCATCTCAGCTTTGAAGATGTTATGAGTCGGGCATTTCGTTCATCTCTTGAATCCTGCGAATTTGATAATCGAACTATGAACCCTCATTTTTTATATCAAGACGAAGGGGTTGCTCATACTGTCTGGTTTTTAGACGCAATAACATTTTTTAACCAGCTAAAAGCAGGAAGGGAGCACCATCTCGGAGGCATTGCCATATCGCGTTTGGGGACAGAAGACCCCGGTATCTGGCATGTTCTAAACTTGGATGTTACAAAGCCGCTTTCTAAAAATGATCTGGAACTGCTTGAGATAATCAAACCCGGAGATTCGGTAGCCAATATATCCAAAGGCAATTTCCTCAGCCTTGAGGACAAACATTCTGACGGCAAGCGGCACATTACTGATATCACCGCAGCAAAAGAGGGATTGGACAACCATAGTAAGGCGGAAGGAGTGGAGAGCCTTACAGCAAGGGTAGGAGTGATGACTGAACGGTATGAAAAATTTCCAAGTTATACCACCATTATTCATAAAGATAGTGTGGTAAAAGATGCAGTTACTATAACCTTTGATGACGGTCCTGACTCAGATTGGACGCCTCCACTACTTGATATACTTAAAGAAAAAGGTGTAAAAGCCACATTCTTTATGGTCGGTGCCAAAATGGAAGATCATCCAGATATTGTCAGAAGAATCGTCCGCGAAGGTCATACTGTCGGTGTTCATACATATACTCATCCCAATATTGCACTTGTTTCCGAAGAGCGGGCTAACTTGGAGTTCAATGCTACCCAGCGTTTAATTGAGGCAATTACTGGTCATTCAACAATTTTGTTCCGTCCCCCTTACAATGCTGACACAAATCCTCGTGAACTTGAAGAGCTTGTGCCTATCAAGATAGCTCAGGATATGGGATATATCACAGTAAGCGAAGATATTGACACTGAAGACTGGGATCGTCCCGGGGTGGAGGCTATGGTTGAGCGGGTCAAAGAGGGGCGTTTGATGGGGGGAAATATAGTGCTTTTGCATGATTCTGGTGGAGATCGAAGTCAGACTGTTGAGGCATTGCCTGAAATAATCGATTACTTAAGGGTTCGCGGTGACACCATTATCTCTTTGCCCGAAATGCTGGGCGTTCCATCAGAACAGCTTATGCCCATAGTGCCTAAAAATCAGCATTCAATCGTAAGGGCAATCAGCGGCTGGGGATTCACGATAATACACAACGTTACTAATTTTTTCTGGGCATTTATGATAGTGGCTACATCGTTAGTTGTTTTGCGGACCTTGATTGTGGCGTTTTTGGCAATTAGAAACAAGCGGCAAGATATAGTATTTCAGATAAATAAATTGGCAATTCATAAGCCCGCCCCCCTTGCCTCTGTATTTTCTCCGCCTGTGAGTGTTCTAATCGCTGCTTACAACGAGGATAAAGTGATCCACGAGACTCTAAAGGCGTTATTAGCAAGTAGCTATGCAGGCGAAATAGAGATTGTATTGGTTGATGATGGCTCAAAGGATAATACAGCACAAATAGTTGAGGTAATGGCGAGTAGCGACAATAGAATCCGTCTTATTAGGCAGTTAAACTACGGTAAAGCCACAGCTTTGAAGAATGGGTTTAATGCCGCAAGCCATGAAATTGTAGTAACTCTTGATGCTGATACTCAATTTGAGCCAAATACAATTTACGAGCTTGTCTCTCCTCTTGCTGATCCGTCAGTAGGTGCTGTTTCAGGACGGGCAAAGGTTGGTAATACAAAGACGATGGTCGCCCGTTTTCAATCCCTTGAATACACCTGCGGGTTTAATTTAGATCGCAGAGCCTATCATCAATTAAACTGCATTACCGTGGTTCCTGGTGCAGTCAGTGCTTTTAGAAAAAGTGCAGTAACTGCTGCTGGCGGAATAAGCACAGATACATTGGCTGAAGACACAGACCTCACTTTGAGCATGCACAAGAGTGGCTTTAAGGTGCATTACGCCTCTAAAGCCGTTGCATGGACAGAGGCACCTGAAACAATATTTGCTTTTTCCAAACAACGTTTCAGGTGGGCGTTTGGAACTTTGCAGTGTCTTTGGAAACACAGAGATATGCTCTTTGACTCAAATTTCGGGGCACTTGGGTGGTTTAGCCTTCCAAGTGCATGGTTTTTCAATATCTTTCTTGTAGCACTCGGACCTATTATTGACGCTATTTTGCTCTTTTCTCTTATAATAAGTCCTGCCAACTTACTTCTATATTTTTATTTCGGCATCTTTTTGTTATCTGACCTGCTGCTTGCTGGAGTTGCCTGTAGGATTGAGGATGAACCACTCGCTCAAATCAAGCTCGTGGTGCCGATGCGATTTATCTACAGACCAGTATTAAGTTATGCAGTGGCAAGGGCAATTATCAAAGCTGCAAAAGGTGTGTGGGTAGGTTGGGGCAAACTTGATAGAACAGCTTCGGTAACTTATGATAAAATTATTAAGACTAATATATTGATTCTATTCTGCACCCTTTCTCTTAGTCTCTTTGCAATTGGCTGCCAAGATAATAAACCAGTTGCTGTTAAAGATGAGGGACCTGTAGAATTCGTGATGCCAGATAAAGGTGCTTATAATGGTGCTTATGTTGATTTTGGTGATGGTGAGAGCAATGTAACCTATGACGCATTAACCGACTTTGACAAAATGATCGGCAAACACCTTGCAGTAGTTGCCTTTGGTAATTTCTGGGGAGATCAGGAGTTTCCCCTGAAAACGGTCAGGATTGTCTCGGGATATGGAGCTGTTCCGCTGATCTTTTGGTCGCCGTGGGATAAACCATACGTGGAAAACAGAGGACCCGACAGGTTTAATCTGCCAGATATTCTTGCTGGAAAGTGGGACAGCTACATTGATAAATGGGCAGAAGCCGCTCGACAGTATGACAAACCCCTTATGATAGCGTGGGGTATTGAGATGAACGGCTCTTGGTTTCCATGGTCAGGTAGAGATTATGGCGGAGGTGAGGTCATAGGAGAGAAAAATGGTAAGCCTATTTATAAAGGTCCAGAACTTGTAAAAAAGGCATACCGTTATGTGGTGGATCGAGTAAGAGCTAAGAGGGCAGATAATATAATATGGGGTTTTCATGCCAATAATTTCAGTGCCCCACAAGAGTCATGGAATGAGATTGCCAACTATTATCCCGGGTCAGATTATGTAGATTGGCTTGGCTTAAGTGTATATGGAAAAATGGGCAGGTATGATGATTGGGCGTTATTTCATGAAGCCATGGACAGAGGCTATGAAGATATATGCAAGTTAGATTCTGTAAAACCCGTGATTGTAGCAGAGTGGGGAGTGGGAGAGTTTCCAAATAACGACAAGGCTGAGTTTATAACTTTAGCCTTCTCTGACATGAAAACTAAATACAAGAGAGTGCGTGCCGCTGTTTACTGGCATGAACGGTGGGAAAATAAAGACGGAAGCTACAGTAATCTTCATGTGAACTCTTCGCCAAAAGCCCTTGATGCTTACCAGAGTGGTGTAGCTGATCCATACTGGATTGGCATACCACAATTTCGTAAACGCAGCAGCAAATAAAGAGCAAAAAAAAGGATTAGTATCACTTAAACATGATACTAATCCCTTAATGACTAAGACTAAACTTAAAAACAAGACTTACAATTACAATAAAAAAATCAAACAACAAGAAATTTGGGACAAAACAAAATTAAAGAGATAAGAGATAAAATATCTATTTTTTGAGACCTTCAAGCTCTTTTTCAAGCTCAGCAATTCTGGCTTTATCACCGTCTGCAGGGGCATCAGTCCCCTCATCTTTTTTCCATGAATCTTTCAGCTCATCAAATCCAAGATAGAGAGCTAAACCACCGCCGATAAGCAGAATTGGTGGAATAGCTCCTGCCAGAATCTGCAAGAATGCATTAAACCATACAGCAATACCGATAATACCAAGAAGAACTGCAACTGCTCCGCCAATCAATGTTTTCATAATTCATAATCTCCTTACAACGTTAATAATTGCACCTACACATTAAACTATAAAATCAATATTTATATATCCCAATACATGGCTCTATTCTGTAATAATTAATTGGTATCACTTAACATACGAACCTTAGTAAATCAAGCCAATTTTTCACGCTCAATTATTTTATTGCCATTAAATTAAACCTTTGATAGAGGTGCAAGCCAACTATAAATAACTCTTAAAGTTTGAACAAGACATTTAAAATCAGGTGGACATTTAAAATGGGTATTTTAAAAAAAATTAGAAATATTTGGAACAATAATGTAGATAACGTAACTATAGAGGCAAATGATAATTTTGCATGTTTCTACCCGGGGAATTCAGGTTTTTTACCATCATATATAATTAATAATTTTTTTGACAAGATAAAACTTGATCCAAAAAAGACCGAAAAGTTAAACAGACTAAATGAGAAGGGAGTTGTAATTTATGTAGGAAAATACAAGAGTCTGTTTGAGTTTCTCTATTATCACACTGCCCTTAAAAAGGCAGCCCTTCCTTACCCAGAGATTGCATTTGAGGTTAGGTTCTTTTTCCTGCTGCCAGTAAAAAAACTAATCAGAATTGGCATATCTCAGATTGACAGCCTTCTTAGACGTTTTAAAAGAAAGAATCCGTATCACACACAATATTTTGAACGTGAGCTTTTAAAAGGTCGTGCGGGTTTCCTCTATATGGTTGAAGAGAAGAGTTTCTATAAAAGATTTGTTGAATCAAAGCCAGACCCGCTCCGCTATCTGATTGAATTCCAAAAGAACAGCATCAAACCTCTGTTTCTTGTTCCTCAGGTAATTGTTTTTGGTGCAAAACCTGTGAGAACCACCTCAACTTTCATGGATATCCTTCTTGGCAGTAATGAAAGACCAGGAAAGATTAAGCGGCTTTTAGCAATGTGGCAGAAACCTGAAAAAATATGTGTTGAGATATCTGATCCTTTAAATCTAAAGGAGTTTTTAGATAAGCCTGATATAAGGGATATTGATGAGGATTTTCAGGCATACACGCTCAGAACTCACCTTATTGATCTTTTAAACCGTCAAAAAAAGAGTATTACAGGTCCTATATTAAAATCACGAGAGGAGATTACAGAAGATATATTGACACAGCAGTCTCTCCAAAATTTTATGCGGGAACATTCAGAACAAGAAGGGCAATCTTTAATGGTAACGCACAAAAAAGCCACTTTATACATCAAAGAGATCGCATCCAACTACAATCTGAATATAATATTAATATTTGAAAAGCTTCTGACATGGATTTTTAACAATATTTTTGAAGGTCTGGTAGTTGATTATGAAGGGCTTGACAGAATCAAGGAGGAGTCAAAAAAAGCACCAGTTATCCTTGCACCGTGTCATAAGAGCCACCTTGATTACCTTCTCTTATCCTATATGATGTTTACAAATAATATGCCTTGCCCTCACATTGCTGCTGGAAAAAATCTCTCTTTCTGGCCACTTGGTCCTATTTTTAGGGGAGGGGGAGCTTTTTTTCTCAGACGCACATTTAAAGGTGCTCTCCTCTACTCCCGTATTTTTGCAGCTTATATTGAAAAGCTCCTCTCTGAAGGATTTAATATTGAGTTTTTCATTGAAGGAGGCAGAAGCAGAACTGGAAAACTCCTTCCTCCAAAGTTAGGTCTTCTATCAATGCTGATTAAGGGATATAGAAACGGAGCATGTGAAGACCTAATATTCATGCCAACTTATGTAGGTTACGACAGAGTACTTGAGGAGGACGCATATCTGCATGAAATCGAAGGGGGGAAAAAGAGTCCTGAAAATCTTTCACAGCTTCTTAAAGCAAGAAAATTTCTCAAAAAAAAGTATGGTAAAGTTTATATAAAATTCAACGAGCCTTTTTCTTTAAGCGACTATATAGATCAAAGAGACCTTGATATATATTCAATGGATAATGATCAGCACATGGCTTTATGCCGTAGCATTGGATATAGACTTTTAAATGATATTAATAAAGCATCTATCGTAACTCCTCATGGTGTGATTGCAAGTGCAGTGTTGAATACCTCTGGCAACAGTTTTTCTAAAAAAGAGCTTATGTTCAGGGTAAACTCATATATGAACCTGCTCACAATCTTGAATGTTGAGCTTGCTGATACTCTGACCATTGATCCCGATCTTGCACTCGATCATGTTCTTGGGACATTTGTATCCAGAAAATTCATTGAACTTGCTGATGAAACTGAAGAGGAGATCACTGAAAACACACGATTTTTTGTTAAAGACAACAAAAGACCTATACTTGACTACTATAAAAACAATGCTATCTGCTTTTTTATTTCAGCAGCATATACTGCAACAGCCATACTCAAGACAGATAAATTTCAATTTTCATCAGACGATCTTACAGATACATACTGCTTTCTTGAAGGTTTTTTTATTGATGAATTTTCATTTGACGAGGAGACAACCTGTATTGAGGAGATTCACACCTGCATTAGGGCATTTATTGATGACGGCATACTTGTACCAACGCCCTCTTTTGAAGATACATACAATCTCACTTCAGAAGGATACAGGAAACTCAAAGGCTTTTCAGAATTTTTACGACCCTTCCTTGAATCATACAAAGTAGCTTTGATGTATTTTGAAAAATACCCTAAAGACAAGCATGACGCTAAAGAAAGAATCAAAAAAATGCAGAGCAGAGGCATCAGTTGTTACAAGCGGCAAGAGATTATGCTAAAAGAGTCTCTATCAAAAATCAACTACACCAATGCTGCAATTTTCTTTATGAGCAATGGTGTTGAAGGCTCTGAAGATGTTGAAAAAATTAGAGAATATAAAGATATTATTGACAATCTACTTTCTATTGTAACATCATAGGAAATTGATATTAAATTATGGATATTAAATAAAGATGAAAGCGTTGATCCTTGCTGCTGGATTTGGCACGCGCCTTTTGCCACATACTTCTGTGATACCAAAACCGCTTTTTACACTAAATAGAGTCTCTGTTTTACAACGGTGTATAGAAAAGCTAATTGAGGCTGGGTTCACAGATATCATAATAAATACGCACCATCTTCACCATCAGATTGAGCAGTTTATTGGTAAATATAAAGCTGAAAACTGCTTCACTGTCCCTGTCAATATCAATACTATCTATGAACCAGAGATTCTTGATACAGGCGGAGCAATAAGAAATGTGTACAATTTTATGGGAAACGACCATTTTATTGTTATCAATAGTGATATTGTCTCTGATATCAACCTTAAAAGAGTGTGGGAGTTTCACCTTGCTGGAGATTGGGCTGCAACTCTTGTGCTTCATGATTGCCCAGTCTACAATAAAATTGCTGTTAATAAGGAACTTTTTATCAAAAGTTTTTCTGCTGATAGTAAGTTATTAAACTTCTCAGATGCGTATGAGCCTTTGTTCAATAAAGCGTTAGCATTTACAGGCGTTCAAGTTCTCTCTCCTAAGATTTTTGATTATATATTTAACAGCAATAATAAGAGTACAAAATCTCCACTTTTATCAGCCTCTTTGCCATTTGACACAGCCCATTTTAGCAGCATTGATCTTTACTCTTACCTTGCAGATCAGGGGAATTTAGTAAAAGCGTTTATATGCAAAGATATTTTCTGGCAGGATATTGGCACCTCTGAAGCATACCGAGATGTTGCAATAAGATTTGCAGTAGCTAACTATTTAGAGGGAAATGACTATTTAAAGGCAACTTCATATAATAAAAATCACACCATTACAGACAGAACGAATATAAAAAATATCAAAGATATTGTGATTGAAAAACTTGCTGGAGACGGCTCAGACAGAGGATGGTTTCGCTGTAGTCGGTTTGGTACCTCTGAGCTTTCTGTTATCGTTGCGGATCATGGTATTCATCATCATAAAAATAAAATTGAAGAGATTGACTCGTTTATAGAAATTGGTAACCACCTATTAAAACAAGGTATTTCTGTTCCTAAAATCAAAGACTATGATAGATTTGCTGGCTTGGTTGTGCTTGAAGATTTGGGAGATGCTCATCTTGCAAATGTTATCCAAAACATTCACAGCAGCGAAGATAAGAGCAATGAAAAAAGAATTGATGCTGACACTCAATTCAGTCAACCACTAATTCTTGATTATTACAAAAAATTATGCCGCCTTGCTATAGATTTTTCCATAAAAGGGATAGATGGTTTCAATGATCAGTGGGCATTTCAAACTAAATCATACTCAAAGGAGATGATTCTTGAAAAAGAGTGTCTCTATTTTGTTGAAGCATTTCTTCAAGGTTATATGAAATTAGATGTAAAATTTGATGAGTTTATTGATGAGTTTGAATTTATTGCAGATAGTGCTCTTGATGGTGCTTTTCAAGGGTTAATGCACAGAGATATGCAGTCAAGAAATATCATGGTTAAAGGCGGGGAAAATCTGTTAAAAAACCCCAATTTATCAACCAATGAAAAATATTTAAAAGATGAAAATTTCTTTTTTATTGATTTCCAATCTGCCAGAAGAGGACCGCTTCAATACGATCTTGCCTCTTTATTAATTGATCCTTACGTGAATCTTGCAGATAATATAAAAGAGACCATTTTGTATGAGTGCATAAATGAGCTTAACAATAGACTTAAACTAATAAATAAAGATACTTGTATCAAAAACAGATGGACTGACAATTATGAGCATAATCCTGAAAAATTTATAAAATGTTTCAGATATTGCTCACTTACCCGTAATATGCAGATGTTGGGAGCATTTGCTAATCTGTCAATTAATAAAGGTAAAAACTTTTTTAAGCAGTATATTCCCATAGCAGTAGAAAATCTAAAAAAGAACATTAATCATGTAGATAAAAATAGGATAACACGCCTTTACAGCTGCATAACAAAACTTTAAATTTAACATTTTTTTAATTTTATATGGAGCAGATTTAGAAATGAAACCAATTAATATTATGCTAAATGGAATGCCGGGAAATGTTGCGTCAATAATTGCGGGACATATTGCTGCTGATGATCGTTTTAATCTTATCCCCTTTTCTATGACAGGGGCTGAAATTGAAGCTATCACTCATAACATTAAGGGGTTGGATTTCAAGCTGCTAAAGCCAGACGAAATAGAAAATAGCGTTCTAAAAATTATAAAAGAATTTCCTGATATGATAGCAGTTGATTTTACACACCCCACAGCGGTTAATAAAAATGGAGAGTTTTACGTAAAATTTAATATTCCATTTGTTATGGGAACTACGGGAGGAGACAGGCAAGCCCTTAGCAAAACTGTGCTCTCATCTTCAATATCAGCAGTAATAGCTCCCAATATGGCAAAACAGATTGTTGGATTTCAAGCAATGATGGAGTATGCGGCAGAGACATTTCCTGATCTTTTCAAAGGATACACTCTTCAAATTAAAGAGAGCCATCAAAAAGGAAAGGCAGATACAAGCGGAACTGCAAAAGCTATGGTCAGATACTACAATAAACTCGGCATTCCATTTGCAGAAGATGATATTATTATGGAGAGAGACCCTGAAATCCAAAAAAGAGAATGGCATATTCCAGAAGAGCATCTTACAGGTCATGCTTGGCATACATATACTCTTACATCTCCTAATAGTACGGCAAAATTCGAGTTCTCCCACAATATAAATGGACGTGATATTTATGCTCAAGGCACTATTGATGCGGCATTATTTTTGCATAAAAAAATCAACGAAGAAATAAACCTTCAAGTAAAGGGGAAGAAAGGCACAGTTTACACCATGATTGATGTGCTAAGAGGCTTGTAATATTTAAAATATATAGGCAATTAATGACTACCTACCATAAAATACTGCTTGGACTGATTGCTGCGGCTTATTTCATAAGTCCTATTGATATCATACCTGATTTTTTTATACCGTACTTAGGCTGGTTTGATGATACTGCTGTTGTTGGTGTAATCCTATATTACATAAAACATGGACACCTTCCCGATTTTTTATATAAAAAGAGAAAGGCTTCTTTTCGCAGTAAATCGAAAAACTTTCAATATTCAGATGCAGATGTAAAAAGAAAGCCTACGGGGCAGAATACTGCCGATAAAAATAGTCAGAACAGCTATAAAAAAGAGTCTGTGGAAAAACAAGAACAGCCGCCTAAAACCACTCCAAAATCGCCGTACCAGATACTTGGACTCTCACCAGGAGCAAGCAAAGAAGAGATACAGTCAGCGTATCGTAATGCTGTAAAACAGTATCACCCTGACAGAGTTGCTAACCTCGGACCAGAGCTTCAAGAGATTGCAAATAAAAAATTTATTGAAATCAAAGATGCTTATAATACATTGATCAAGCAAATTTAAATTTTGTTCACACTTGATAATGCGAATATTGCATCTATTTTATAACCACCTCAACTCTTCGATTTTTTGGCTCTTCAACATTGTCGTCTGTCTTAACAAGAGGGTTTCCCTCACCATGAGATGTAACAACTATATTTGTAGGGGCAACACCTTTATCCACCAATATTTTATACATAACCTCTGCCCGCTCAAGTGCGAGCTTGTAGTTATAGTCCATTGATCCAACAGTGTCTGTATGACCAGAAATTATAATATCAGGCGTGCCTCTCTTTTGGATAGTCTGGATAATTTCAGGGATAACAGCGTTTGATTCAGGAGTTAATGTATCTGAATTATGGAGAAAATAGAGAACAAATTGATCTGGCACCATTGGCTGTGCTGCAAGTGCTTCAGAAAATGTTGATTTGATCTCACCATCACTAAGCACTTTTACCTTGCTAAGAGACGCTGCTTTTCCTCTTGCCTGCACAGATTGATTAGCCTCGGACAGAAGCTGTTCTCCACTATCGGTTGATACTACAACCTGCCCAACATTACCGTCAGGATTAGGTAGTATAACCACCATACTTTTAGTTCCACAACCTGCTAAAGCCAAGATAGCTGCCAAACTGACAATAATTATTATAACTTTATTTATAAATACACTATTTTTATAATTCATATCTGCCCCATTTATCTATGATTTATCTGCTAAATTGCTCATAAAACGACTAAAAAAAGGTTTTAGAAAACTAAACGAATATAATTTACTTGCTGCCATCTACTTTAATAAGAAATTTGGTTCCGCGAATACCTATGGTTACATCAGGTGTGTGAATCTTTACAGACTCAGGCGACTGCCTGCCTATGATTCCTGACAGATAAGATGCAGTTCCTTTTATCATACTTGCAATCATTGATAATTTGCCTTTTTGAGGTTCAAAAACATATTCGTCAATGGCTATCTGACTTTGAGAACCTAAAGATAAAACAGTATTATCTTCAAAGATAACTCCGACTGAACTATTCTGACCAGTTTTTATTATATCATTTTGATATAATTTATCGCCGATACTAAGAGGAATCTCTTGCCCGCTGCGGCTCACAACAACTTCCCCTTTTGCAGTCTTTACTTTACCTATTGGTGACTCATGGCTCATTGCGAGGCAGGGCAGCAGTATTGTAATCGTCAAACAGAGTATAAATAGTCTTAGTTTTTCCATTGTTCAACTCCTATCCTATCTTAAAAGTTAATGATAATTCGTTAACATGTTAATTTACTTAGATTTTTATGCTTTAACGCTTTTTCTATTATTTTCAAGACTTTGCAAGGCTAAATAAAAAGCTCCTACAGCAAGTTCAGAACAGTGAATTTCATCTTGAGGCAAAGTTTTTAGATATGATGCAACTGACTCTGGCGTAATCTCCCACGCCTCTTCTATTCTCTTTTTATCAACCATCTTTATAACAGTGTTAGCACAGGCATTTGTATTTTTACATCCGTTTATGTAATACGAAATCGAATCAATTACACTATCTTTCTCCATGATAAAAAACTCAACTGTATCTCCACACTCTCCTGTTCTGATACCATACCCGTCAGGCTTCTCAACTCTTTCCATACGATCGTAAGTAAATGCCATTTCAAGATATTCTGATGAATGATTCTGCCAAAAGTCCATTTTTATTTAATCTCCTTATATTATTATTGATTGCCTTTACATTATATTCATTAACAAATATATCTATTGACAAAGAAAAACATGAGTGTTTTAGATCAAAATAGAATAAAATGCAAACAAGGTTAAAGAAAATAGATATTTATTGGAAGATATTATTATGTTTTTATTCAGGAATTTCAATCCAACAATAATTGCAGCTAAGCTACTTATTTTCTTTAGTATTTTGATATTTTTTTAAATTGGAGATAAACATGATTTCTTTTATTAACAAAAGCATTACAATCAAAATAGTTACGGTGCAACTCTTTATAATAGTTCTGTTTTTTCTCTGTTTGTATCTTTTTAATATAAAAAGTCAAGCTGCCTTTACAATTTGTGCTTCTCTATTCTCTTTGTCTATGATTTTATCCACAGTTATTACGATAAAATTTATACTGCTAAATCCAATCAAAGAGATATCTTTAGCTCTTAAAGATACTGCTGAAGGAGAAGGAGATTTAACTAAAAGGCTTCATGTTGCAAGAATAGACGAAATAGGCGGTCTCCCAGGCTCTTTTAATGCTTTTATCAGCAGAATGAACAATATAATTGTTGATATAAGCCAGAACGCCCAGACTGTAACTGCTGCGTCTGCTGAAGTGCTATCTGTTGCAGAGCAGATGTCAGAAGATTCTGAAGATTTATCAATGAGGGCAAATACAGTCGCTGCAGCGTCTGAAGAGATGAGTGCAAATATGGGTTCTGTTGCAGCAGCAAGCGAACAATCTTCAACTAATCTTAGTATTGTTGCTACATCAGCAAGTGAGATGAAAGCAACTCTTAACGAAGTTGCTCAAAGCTGTTCAAGAGCAAGAGTTATCTCTGAAAAAGCGACATTAAATGTTGAGACTGCATCTAAAAAGGTGCAACTACTTGGAGAGGCTGCAAGAGAGATATCCAAAATCACAGAAGTTATTACAGAGATTGCAGCTCAAACGAATCTTCTTGCCCTGAATGCTACAATTGAAGCTGCAAGAGCTGGAGAGGCTGGTAAAGGTTTTGCAGTTGTTGCAAGCGAGATCAAACAGCTTGCAACTCAGACCACAAACGCAACTTATGATATAAGAAACAAGGTAACTGGTATCCAAACTTCTACAGATGAAACTGTCTCAGAGGTTGGCAATATCTCTGAGGTTATTGTTGAGGTAAATGATATTGTTGCAACTATCGCAGCAGCTATAGAGGAGCAGTCAGCAGCAGCAACAGAAGTTTCTGATAATATCCAGCAGGCGTCCCAAGGAATAGCAGAGGTAAATGAAAATGTGGCACAAACATCTGAAGTTTCTGTTCAGATTGCAAAGGATATTCATGTTGTTCACAATGTTTCAGAAACGATGTCGCAAAAAAGCGGTCAGATGAATATTAGTGCAAAAGATCTTTCAGAACTATCATATAAATTGAAAGATATGATAAGCGTCTTTAAAGTCTCGGCAGACCATCTTACTAACGACAAAAATAGAAAAGAAGCTGGTCAAACACAGATATCTGATCTCATCACATGGGGACCAAAACTTACCACAGGTATTGAGCAGATTGATGTGCAGCACAAGGAGCTTGTAAGAATGGTAAATGAGCTTCATAAAGCTATGAAACTCAAAACAGGCATACAACAATCAGGAGCTATACTTGACAGCCTTGCACAATATACAGTTTACCATTTTGGACATGAGGAGAAGCTCTTTAAGCAGTATCAATATCAAGAGTATGACGAACATAAGAAAATTCACGAAAATCTTGTATCAACAGTTGTTGCATTTCAAAAGGATTTTAAAAGCGGCAAGGCATCTCTATCAGTTGATCTTATGAATTTTCTGACCCAATGGTTAAAAGATCATATAATGAAGTGCGATATGAAATATGTGCCGTTTTTTAAAAGTAAGGGCTTGTAAATTGTCAGAAAATTAAAGCGGATTATAGAAAAATTAGAGAAAATTATCGGAAATTAAAATTTAAAATCAAAAAGGAATTGTTATAGAGAGCAGGGGGATTTTATGACCCCTGCTTTTTTCATAATCATTATCTTGATATTCATCACTTATAGATTTAACGCCGCTTTTTATAAGATATTTATTGTGTTTATGAACACTTGAAATTCCACCATAAATACTTCCTCCGTAAAATCCAGACCCTATAAATGCAATCAATCCTCCTAAAGCACTGTTTTCATCTTCAAATGATTCAACAGATGCAAGCACAAACGCACTATTAAGCAAAAATGCTATAAGTGCATCTTGATATCGGTTGCAGTAGGCAAAACCACCTCCTGGAATTATTGAGGCAATACCAGCGGTTATTGAACTCTTTTTTTTCTGCTCTATACCTTGTGTTGTTTGTAAAATCTTTTGCTTGATATTATCCATATTATAGCCAGCTCTCCCAGAAGGGGTCATTTTATCTATATATTCAACTGATTTAACAAGATATTGCATAGACTCTTTGTATGGTAATTTATTATCTGCTGCTCTTTGAATATGTATCAGACAGAGCGTATAGAGAGTTCGGTCTTCTAATGAGGGATCATCATTTAACAGAAGAAAATCTTGAAGAACCATAACGGCTGAAGCAACACGTTTCATTGCAAGAAATGTTCTGTTTAACATAAAAAGAGCCTCAATAGAGATAGAATAATCTTTTATAGCTTTGTCATTAATGGTTTGGTTTGCAGAAATAGTTTGGCTTGCAGAGTAACTACTTGAAGATGTTCCGTTTGCTAAACAATCAAACAGAGGTGATGATAAGTCTTTGAAAACCGTGCTCGCATCTACATATTTTTGTGTGTAAAATAGAGAGAGTCCTTTTTTAAATTTTGCATCATTTATCCGTTTGTCATCAGGAAAGAAATGGATAAAGCGGTGCAACTCAACAATTGCAGTTTGAAAATCTTTACTTTGAAACTGCTTCAAAGCATAGCTATACTGCATATCTGAATTTATTATCAAAGTTTCTGATTTATCAGATGAACATCTGCCAAGGTTTATGAATAAAAAAAGCGATATGAATACAACAGAAAGAGCGTAATAAATATGTGAAGAAAAAGAAGTGCAAATAGATAATTTAATTTGAGCCATTAAGATCATACCACCAAAAATCATTAGATTCCACTGGATCAAGGGTTAAGGCTCTTCCATCAGTTTGAGAAACAGCCTCAGAAATACGGCTTTCATCTCTTCCGCACCTTATCAAGCGGTCACAGGTCATAATCCAGCCTATGAAAAAACCGTGCTTTTTAAATGCCTCTTCACCATAACTTGAACATGATGGGGACATGCCGCAACGGTCTCCATCAACTGGTGATATATATGATTTGTAAAACATAAATAAACCATTCGCTGAATCTTTTGGTTGAGATTTTTGCAATTCTGACTCAGCCTTAACAGATAGAGAAGTTAAAAATATTGATAAAAATATAAAAGATATAAATATCATAAGGTTATATTTTATCATCACAATATTAGTCCTATATCACAGGTTATCGTAAAGTTCAACGGGGCAGCCCGAAGGCGACCACCAACGCAGATTTAGACACAAAACCACACGCCGTAGGGCTGTATCGGGTAATTACAAATAAAGGAACTACTCATGAAAAATAATACATATTTGCTTTCATTACAAAAACAATTTGAAAATATTGGTTTGGATTCTGACATCAATCAAGCACTGCGGGAATTGAAACTCAGCAGTATGTTGAGACAATCCAAAATTTTGAAGCAAAAAGGTTACAGCACATCTCTACTTATCTATTTTATGATACTACTGACATTTATAAAAAGAACTCTGTGTTCTTTTTGGACAACAAACTGAAGCACAAGACCAGGGTTCTACATATTCAGGAATAGATTTAGCCTGAACCACCGATAATCTCACTTTAACGCCGGCTTCTGTTTGAAGTTCTTGAAGCAAATTAACCGAAGGAAACTGATGTAGCGAAAATTCGCTCACATTTCACTATATATTCAAAATTTAAGGCTTTTGCTTGGTCGATATGGAAAATGGTGAGGTGAAAAATGTTTTTACCAGATAAGCTATGAAGGTAGCTGTTAAAAACATTTTTCACCTCAAAATTGGGAGAGGAGAGGGTGTAAAGAATATATACAACTTCATGGATGGTGCACCAGATGTGTATATTATCCCCCAAGAAATTGATTGGTTATCTTGTGTATGCAGTGGTAGATATCCTCGTCACTGCCGTATATATCAATTACATCCTTGTGGTTGATGAGCTTTTCCACGATAAATGCTGTAATATAGAGCGAAACTATATTGGGATTTTGGACAATTGTTCTGAAAGGGGCTACCTGAAAATCAATATCAAAATCCTCAGCTCTGCAAAGAGTCTCGACACATCTTGCAATCTGTTCTTGTATAGAGTTCTTGCTTACTGTTTCAACAAGTCCATCTTCTACAAGTTTCATAGAGACTTTATTGCTGAACATATCGACATTATCCCTTATCACTTGAATAGAGCGGTATCTCTCTCTCTCTTTTGATGACTCAATTTTTGACAGTATCGTTGCTTCCCTGTTTCCAACATGAAATGTTTTGCCCATAAAATCTGTCCTTAAAATATTATTTTAAAAAAAACTTGAAGTTCACAAAGGTTAAGTTCAACTAATGGTTGGATTATAAACGTAAACAATAGGTTGTTTCAAGCTAAAAATCGTTTGAGTTCAATAAATATCGCTTGAAAGAGCGGGCAGTGCATGTTAGAAATTGAACCTTTCAATAAAATATCTTAGTAAAAAAAGAATTCAACAATAAATCTATATACAAAGGAATGCTGATGGTTAATATGGTCATAAAAATAAAAAGAAATTTCGTAATGAACATAGCTTTATCTGCAATTGCTATATACTTAACAGCATCTGCCGCTATCATAATCATAACTGCTAAACCTCTCTGTGCCGAAGTATCTAATATCAAATTAATTGATAGAATTATAGCTATTGTCAATAATGACGTTATCACGCTTGTTGAGCTTAACACTGCTTTGCAGCCATATATACAAAAGCTCGAATCTTCTGGTTATGAAACAGCGAAGAAACAGGAGATTATGCGTCAGTTGACAGGGGACATGATAAACCGAATGGTTGAACGGAAATTGACAGATCAAGAGGCAAAGCGTGTTAAAATAACAGTTTCAGATAAAGAGGTTGATGCTGCAATAGAGAGACTCAAGGAGTCTCAGTTGATGAGTCAGGAAGAGTTGGAAAAAGCTCTTAAAGATGATGGACTGACATTTGAAGACTATAGAGAGAAGTTAAGAGAGGAGATATTAAGACCAAAACTGATAAATCAGAGCATTAAATCCAAAGTGGTTATTACAGAGAGTGACATAAAAGAGCATTATGAGCGTAACAGCCAAAATTTTTCCGGTAAAAAAAGATATTATCTGAGAAATATCCTTATAAAATCAGAAGGCAAATCTAAAGAGCCTGCCGCTGGAATAACAGAGGATAAATTACAAAAAAAAGCAAAGCAGATTAAACAGCGTCTTGAGGGCGGTGAAGATTTTAAGACTGTCGCAACAGCAGAATCTGAAGCACCGAATGCTGCAGAAGGCGGGGACCTTGGTTTTTTTGACTGGGAGATTCTTTCAGATACCATTAGAGATGCTGTTGAACCACTTAAAGCAGGGGAATACACAAATGTAATTTCAACTGATCAGGGATATCAGATTTTTTATGTTGAAAAGATTGATAACCAGAATTTACCCCCATTAAATGAGGTATCCGAGTCTATATCAAAAAAACTGTATGATGATATTGTTGAGAAGAAATTCAGAGAGTGGTTAGATGCTCTGAAAGAGAAATCGCACATTAAAATCATGTTGTAAAAGAGATAATCCAATATAACACAGTGCTCATAGGAGATGGATATGCAGCGGGATCGGAATGAAATATTGGCTGAAAGTGTCAAACGGCTTTTAAGACGGGGGGCGACTAAATCCCTGCAAAAAATTATCAGAAAAACACGTCCTGTAGATTTGGCACTTGTTTTCAGAGAAATCTCCCGTGACAGTCGGCTTAAAATGTTCAATCTGATGCACGATCCTGAAGAGAAGGGGCTTCTCTTTTCCGAACTTGAAGAGCCAATTTTTCTTGAATTGATAGATCAGCTTAAACTTGAAGATATAGTTGAAATCTTTGAAAATATGGCTGCTGATGATGTGGCTGAACTCCTTGGATATCTTGACGAGCAGATTGCAGATACTATCCTCGAAAAGATGAAAAATGAGGATTCCCAAGAAGTTGAACATCTTATGAGCTATGGTGAAGGTACTGCTGGAAGTATCATGGTTCCTGATTTTATTGCTCTTAAAGAGGATATGGGGGCAAGAGATGTTATTGCGGCTCTTCAAAATGACTATCTTGATGTTGAGATGCCATTTTATATCTACGTTGTTGATGAATATGGAAAACTTGTCGGGATAAGCTCTTTAAGACAGCTTGTGGTTGTCCATCCGCAAAAACCTCTTAAAGATTTTATGATACGTGACATTGTATCTGTAAACACATACACAGACTGTGAAAAAGTGGCAGAGCTTGTTGCTCGGTATGACTTTCTTGCAGTTCCAGTTGTAGATGATGATAACAGGCTTGTCG
This sequence comes from Desulfamplus sp., assembly GCA_015232555.1. Classification (GTDB taxonomy): domain Bacteria; phylum Desulfobacterota; class Desulfobacteria; order Desulfobacterales; family Desulfobacteraceae; genus Desulfamplus. The sequence goes on from JADFZJ010000019.1 coordinate 50,613, forward strand.
GTATTGTAACTGTAGATGATGTTATAGATATTATAAGCGAAGAGGCAACTGGTGATATACTTAAAATGGCTGGCGTGGGCGAAGATTACGTTGAGACCCAGACCATTCTTCGAGGAACACGTATAAGGCTTCCGTGGCTCTTTACAAGTTGCCTTGGCGGACTTGTTGCATCTTTGATCATCAGCGGATTTCACGAGAGTCTCTCTAAATTTGCATATCTTGCGGTCTATATTCCTGTAATTACTGGAATGGGTGGAAATATTGGCATTCAATCCTCAACTGTTGTTGTGCGTGGTATTGCAACTGGTAGAATAAATACAAAGGATCTCTGGACAGTGGTTGTCAAGGAGATTTCGATTGGGCTGATTCTTGGGCTTATATATGGTTTTATGATTGGGCTTGTTGCTAAAATACGCTATATGGAAGAGCCTTTATCCATGATGTTTGCAATTTCTGTATCTCTTGCTGTAGTTGTCTCAATGTCCATTGCTGCTCTTATGGGTTCATTGGTTCCAATGCTATTTCAGAAAGTACATATTGATCCTGCCGTGGCAACTGGACCTTTTGTCACTACCTCTGTTGATGTGGTGAGCGTATTTTCCTATTTAACGATTGCAACGCTGCTGCTTGGGTTTTAATTGTTCTTTCCGTATCGTCAATTCTCTTCAATGCTGATTACAATAATATTCAATATGTTATATCAAATAATTTAAGATTCTTATGACTGATTCATTTTCAACTGATGCAGTTCTTTTAAGACGGATAGAGTATGGAGATTATGATCTGATAGTAACCTACTTTACCCGTTCAATGGGAAGAATATCGGTAATAGCCAAAAATGCAAAAAAGAGCGTCCGCCGTTTTGCAGGGGCACTTGATCCTTTTATCGCTATGAATATTGAGTGCTCATTGCCCAAACGAAAAGGTTCTCTTCCTGTCTTAAACAGCGTGGATATTGAAAATCCATTTGCAAATATCCGAACCAGCACAGCAAAGACAGGATATGCAAGTTACTGGATTGAGATAATCAACTCATGGATGGATGACGGAAAGCCTGATGTTGCAATTTATGATCTCATTTTTCATGTTCTTGAGTCGCTTAATAGTGGTAAAATTCCAGTTGAAGTTTTAAGTGTCATTTTTCAGATACGGTTTATGGGAATATCTGGATTTACACCCAATCTTATGGGTTGTGGTCAATGCGGTAAATCTCTTGATGAAATCCGTCAACACAAAGTAATATTTGATTTAGCCGCAGGCAGACTTATATGTGACAGATGCAGTGGTGTTAATAATTTCCCTAAAAACGGCTGCGAGATTAATGAGATAGTTCTAAAATATGCCTTGCCTGAACAAACATCTTTATCTTTGAATTGTCTCAATAATGTATCAAGCCGTGGAATATCTGTCTCTAAAGGGACGCTCAAGCAGCTATCATGGATGAGTAACACAGATATAAGATGTGCAGAGAGGCTCAAATTTTCCAGAACTGCGGTAAAAGAGGGAGAACACCTGTTAGAGGGATTTATTCCGTGCCATATTGGCAGGAGTATGAAGAGCTTGAATTTTTTGCATCAAATTAGAAAGGCAGATTTAGCCATTTAATAAACAAAATAGCAGGTTATTGCAAATTATGAATTTCAAAACCATTCTTGAACAGCAAGAGATAAAATCATCAGTTCCATGCCGTATTGATTTAGGCGGAACTCTTGATATCAGCACATTTTTTTTACCGCTTGGACATTTAAACCCTGCAACATTTAATATTGCCCTTGATATGAGAACCACAGTAACCTTATCTCCATGGAGAGACAGATATATTAAAATATCATCTAAAGGGTTTGAGAGTGCAGAGTTTGAAGCAGAAACGGCACCCTTTAACCACCCAATGGGATTGATGTTTGCAGTGGTTAGATTTTTTAACGGAAACGGAGTTCATGTTAAGATTGAGTCAACATCACCGCCAAGAAGTGCTCTTGGAGGCTCTTCTTCTGCTGCTGTGGCTATGATTGAAGCGTTCAAATCAGCTATAAACAAAGCTCAATCATCAAACATTGAACTATCAAAACAAGATGTTGATTATATCCGCTCAATTAATATTAACTCCATGGAACCCTCACAAATTTCTATGCTTGCCCACTATATTGAATCAAGCGTGGCTGGAGTGCCGTGCGGATTGCAAGATCAACTTGCAGCAGCTTATGGAGGTGTTAATTGCTGGTATTGGCGAATGGGTAAAAATGGAATATCTTTTACTCAAGATAACCTTGTTGTAAAGCAAAATCAAAGCGATAAATCAGATATGGGAATGATACCAGATAGTTGCCAATTTGATATAAACAACAACATTTTAGTTGCTTACTGCGGTATTCCTCATGTATCAAGCGACATAAATAGAAGATGGGTCAACAGTTTTCTTGCTGGTGAAAATCGTGATAAATGGGAACGGATAATAAAAATTACCCATGCTTTTTCCAATGCTGTTAAAATCCATGATTTCAACCTTGCAGCAGATTTGATGAATCAAGAAACCCAAATACGTCTTGATATGACTCCTGATGTTCTTGACAAGACAGGCAAGCTCCTTTTTGAGTGTGCAAAAAAACTTGGCTGCGGTGCAAGATTTACAGGTGCAGGCGGCGGCGGTTGCTTGTGGGCAGTTGGAGAGAAGAGCAATATCTCAGCATTGAAAAATGGGTGGAAAAATATTGTTGATAAAGAGCCAGATGCAGATATTCTCGAGACCAAGGTTGATTTTAAAGGGATTATTGTCAATTAAAATCGTTTAAAATAATAATCCTAATTTTAATGTGTAGATGAGAGCTACAAAATTTTATAGATATACAAATCATAGATTCATATTGATGGAAAAGCACATACCACACTACTCATTGGCTGAAATTAAAGCACAAATGACAACTATAGAATCAATGAACCTTACTGTTTCCGCTATGAGTGGTATCAGAAAAATAGGTATGGCTAAGTCTGATGCACTTTCTGTGGTGCAAGAGCTGACTTGGAAAAATTTTTATAAAAGTATGACAACCTATAACAACAACAGCATATGGCAAGACGTTTATCACACCCAGTGGAAGGATATTGGACTCTACGTTAAGTTTCAGCGGGCAAATGAATATTTTATTATATCTTTCAAGGAGTTGTAAACATGGTAACCAAATGGAATGGACAACCTTGCCCTCTTTGCGGGGTTGGAACACTAAATGATGGAGTCAAAAAAATTAAACAAGAGTATAAAGGACAGACTTTTAGTTCTGAAACTCATGGAGCATTTTGCAATCATTGTGGTGATGGTTTTATAGAGTTTGACGAGGCTGAGGAAGCTGCATGGTTAGATTTTAGGGATTTGGTTGATGCTGCCGAAGCTGTAGAACTTGCTCGAAACGCTTTTGCAAGTTATGAGCGTGGAAAAAAGAGACCCTTGACTAATGTTATTAATTTTTACGGACTTATTAACAGACACCCAGAGTTGTTGAATGAGTTAAAAACTGGATAGAAAAAAGGTTTTAAAATAACTATATTTTTTAAATCTCAATAAAAACAAAGAGAGAAACAATGAACTTTCAAGATGTAATTTTAAATTTACAAAAATTTTGGGCAGAAAAGGGCTGTGTTCTTATACAGTCTTATGATGAGGAGGTGGGAGCAGGAACATTCCACCACGCAACGCTTTTAAAATCTTTGGGACCTGAGCCGTGGAAAGTGGCTTATGTGCAGCCGTCAAGGCGCCCAACTGACGGACGTTATGGCGAAAACCCAAACCGTCTTCAGCACTACTATCAGTATCAGGTGCTCTTAAAACCATCTCCTCCTGATGTGCAGCAGCTTTACCTTGACAGCCTTAAAGTGATTGGAATCGACCCTTTAGAGCACGATATCAGGTTTGTTGAAGATGACTGGGAATCACCAACTCTTGGAGCATCTGGACTTGGCTGGGAGGTTTGGCTTGACGGTATGGAGGTTACACAGTTCACCTATTTTCAGATGGCAGGAAGCCTTGAACTAAAGCCAGTCTCTGTAGAGCTGACTTACGGACTTGAGAGGCTTTGCATGTATCTGCAAGGAGTCAACAGCGTATATGACCTTAAATGGAACGACACTGTAAGTTACGGAGATGTCTATCATCAGCAGGAAGTTGAGCAGTCAACGTATAACTTTGAGGTTGCAAATACAGAGGTTCTGTTCGATTTTTTCCAAAAATATGAGGCTGAATCTTTACGTATTGTAAAACAGGGGCTTGTTCTTCCAGCTTACGAGTTCTGCCTTAAATGTTCGCATACTTTTAATCTTTTAGATGCAAGAGGAGCAATAAGCGTTACTGAAAGAACAGGATATATAGGAAGAATAAGAAATCTTGCAAGAGAGTGTGCAAAAGCATACACAGCACAGCGTGAAGCCCTTGGATATCCACTTTTAAAACATGTAGAACAGGTGTAGGTGTAAGTGATGACAAACCATGCAGTGGGAAAAGACAACTTAGCGTCAACAGATATTTCTGTTAAAAAAGACCTTTTAGTAGAAATCGGTGCAGAAGAGATACCAGCAGGCTACATTGTTCCTGCATTGGAGGCATTTAGGGATAACATTTTAAAATCTCTTGATAAATTCCGTATTGAGCATGCAGATGCCCAAATTTTTGGAACTCCACGCCGTCTCGCGGTTATTGTAAAAGATGTTGCTTTAATACAAAAAGCACAAACATCAACACTTACAGGACCTCCTGCAAGTGCAGGATTTGACAAAGAGGGAAATCCAACAATTGCAGCTCATAAATTTGCTGAAAAAGCAGGTGTTTCAATAGAAGATATAAAAATTGTTGAGACAGAAAAAGGAAACTACCTTACTGCTGTAAAACAGGAAAAGTGTGAGAGTGCCGCAGCCATTCTTGAGTCAACTCTGCCTGAGATTATCCTTGCAACTCCATTTCCCAAAAGTATGAGATGGGGAGATTTATCTATAAGTTTTGCCCGTCCTATTATCTCTGCTTTAGCACTTTTGGGAGAGATTCCTCTTAAATTTGAAATCGGTACATCAACACCATTGAGCCAAAATATCAAATCTTCTGATTTTACGTTTGGACATCAATTTATGTATCCAAACAAATTTAAAATATCTTCTCCATCAGAGTATAAACGGGTTCTAAGAGATGCAGGCGTAATTGTTGATATTGAAGAGAGAAAAGCACTTTTGCGGGAAAAGATTGAGGCAGTTGCAAAAGATAGTGACAGTACAATTTTGGCAGATGATGATTTAGTTGATATTGTAACCAATCTTGTTGAATATCCCTATCCTGTTTTGGGCAGATTTGATGAAAAATTCCTTGAAGTGCCAGATGAAGCTCTGATTACTGCTATGAGAGAGCATCAAAAATATTTTTCTCTTGTAGAGCAAAATTCTAACGATAAGGGAAACAGAAATACAGATAACTGTAATAAAGATGCAAATACGGATAAACGAGGGAGACTCAAACCCTGCTTTATTGCTGTAAACAACACTCTTACAAAAGATATGGGTGTAGTTGCAAATGGGCATGAAAGAGTTCTTCGGGCACGCTTGTCTGATGCCCAATTTTTCTACAAGGTTGATCTTGAATCTTCTATGGATCAATTTGCTGAAAAGCTCAAAAAAGTTACTTTTCAGGCACAGCTTGGATCAATGTTTGAAAAGAGAAGGCGTTTAGTCAAACTTGTCTCTTATATAGCTGATATGATAAGCCAGTCTCAAGAGCAGCAGAATAAATCAGGCAGAGATCAGGCAGAGAGAGCAGACAGAGAGATAGATTATAAAACTCTAAAAACCAATTTGATTCGTGCTGCCCAGTTGTGCAAGGCTGATCTTGTAAGCCAGATGGTTATTGAGTTTACCAAACTTCAAGGAGTAATCGGAAGAGTTTATGCGTTAAAGGGCGGAGAAAACCAGGAGGTTGCAAATGCAATTGAGCAACACTACAGACCTATTCATTCTGGTGGAGAACTGCCAGATAATTTAACAAGCAAAATCCTTGCAATTGCGGACAAAATAGACACTATCTGCGGCTGCTTCTCAATTGATCTTATTCCAACTGGAGCTTCTGACCCTTATGCACTACGCCGCCAAAGTATCGGAATTCTCCAGATTATGATGGCTTCAAACTTTACATTCTCTTTAAGCCGGCTTGTGCAAAAGTCTGTATCTCTATATTTATCTGAATCTGACAATGGCAATAACTCTGACGAAGCAAATAGCGAAAGTAGTAAAACTATAACCCACAATGTTATGGGATTCATAAAGACAAGAATGAGCAACATGCTTGTTGAGCAGGGGCACTCCAAAGAGTCAGTTGCATCTGCACTTGCAGTTGGGTTTGACAATATGCCTGATGCTGTTTTGCGGATAAAAGCTCTTGATCTTCTAAGACAAGCTCCAGATTTTGAACCACTCTCTGCGGCATTTAAGCGGGTTGTAAATATCTTGAAAAAAGCAGATGTAACCCCAAAAGCAGATATGACCGAAAAACAGGGAGTTTACGTATCTCAAAAAATAGAAGTTGATGAGGCGTTGTTTTACAGCGATTCTGAAAAATCTCTTTACGCTGCATCAAACAGGCTGTCTGATCGAGTTCAGAGTTTTATTTCGCAAAATGATTATGATTCTGCCCTTAAAGAGGTTGCATCTATTCGACCCGACGTTGACCGTTTTTTTGATGACGTCATGGTAATGGTTGATGATGAGGCAGTAAAAAACAACAGAATTGCCCTTCTTTCACGAGTGGCAGCAATTTTTGAAAATATTGCGGACTTTTCACAGATATAGAAAAAAATTTTGGAGACGCATAGCCATGCGTCTCTACTAAAGATGACAGTCATGCCCTCACAGGCACAACAAAAAAAACTTATAGAAATTTTCAAATAAAAACAGAAGGAGATAAATAGATGGCAGGAGGCGGATTTGATCCTGAAAAGGATAAGTTGCTTAAAGAGTGGAAATGCGAAGAGACTGGATTGATTATATCAATTCATCAGTATGCAGATGGTGAGCCTAAAGTCCAGATAGGTCCAAGAGTTTTAAAGAAAAAAGATGGAACAGACAGAGGACCAAGCAAAGCTGGACGATTAACAATTGAAGATATAATGTGGTTTTATGGAATAATAGATGAGGTAAAAGATGAGCTTTCAGAGCTGGTTGGACCTGAATGATCCATCTTTGATTCCCCCTCTGGGAGGTCATCATCAACCTGATTTGGGGACAGTTGCTCTTATGGTGAGCACTGCCCCTGATTTCAGGTATATTGAGTCAAACGCTGGCAAAATATCTTTTAAACAGCCCTTTTTTCTCGCAAATCTGATTCTTATTGAGCAAGATGATAAAAATCCTAAAAAGGATATAAATAGAAAAACAGATCATATTTCTTCAACAGATAGTATCTCTTCCAAAGTTGCAGTTACAGGACCTTATCTTGGTGCCCCTTCTGCTGTGATGCTATTAGAATCTCTTATCGCAAGGGGAGTGTCAAAAGTTGTGGTTACGGGTTGGTGCGGAGCTGTATCTGACGAGCTGCAGATTGGCGATATTCTCGTACCTGACGCTGCAATCTGCGATGAAGGGGCATCACGCAACTATATGCAGATGCCTAAAGATACTGATTTTCCAACAGTTTTACCAAGTTATAAACTTTCACAAAAGATAGAGTCAGCTTTTAATTGCAAAACAGGTAAAATCTGGACAACGGATGCTATTTATAGAGAGACCTCAAAAAAAATCCATTTTTTTCGCAATATGGGTGCTGTTGCAGTTGAGATGGAGTGTTCTGCTCTGTTTGCTGTAGCAAACTATAGAAAAATTGATATCGCCTCGATTTTGATTGTCTCTGATACTCTTACATCAAATAAATGGGTGCCTGGATTTAAAGAGCCTGCATTTAAGATATCACGAAAAAATGTATTAACTACGCTCATAAATATAGTCATAAAAAACGATTTATTAGATTTATAAATCAGTATTTATATCAGCCAATCTTAAAACATATTAGAACACTAAATAGTATTTATTACATAAAGGATAAAACATGGAACGTGAGCTAAAAAAAATTCTCTTTGCTACAGATCTGTCAAACAACTGCCGTAATGCCTTTACTTATGCTGCAAGCCTATCTTCTCGATATGCTGGAGCGATTACGCTTCTTCATGTCATGGAATCTCTTCCCGATAGTGTTGATGCAATAATCAGTGGATTTATCGGTCAAGAGAAATGGAAGGATATTCATAAACAGCAGCAAAACGATGCAAGAATGACACTTATCGGCAAAAGAAATAACCAGACAATGATCCATGATGCAATGGATGCTTTTTCTAAAGATGAAAACATCACTGATTGTGCTTATACAATAGATAAAATTCTTGTTAAAGACGGTCATGTTGTTGACACTATTATCGAAACATCTATTAAAGAGAATTGCGATTTGATTATTATGGGATCGCATAAAGGACTTTTTTCGTCTGGAACAGCACTTGGTCAGGTAGCCAAAGGGGTTCTTAAACAGTCTAAAATACCAGTAATGGTTATTCCTCCAGTTGAATAATAACTTTAAATGATTGGGATAAAAACCTTTTAAGACAACCATAACGATTATAAGTAACGATAAAAATAAGCAGCTTCACTCAATTTAAGATTGGAGTGAAATTCCTAAGTAATAAAATAAGGAGAATAAATTTTAATGGCTCTGATAACCATAGATCAGGAAAAATGTGTCAAGGATGGCATCTGTGCAGCAGAGTGTCCAGGACTTATTATTAACTTCAAAAACGGGACACCAGAAGTTGTAAAAGGTGCAGAGCATTTCTGTATTAACTGCGGTCATTGTGTGGCTGTATGTCCAACTGGGGCACTGTCTCATAAAAATCTCTCTCCTGAAGAGTGCATGGAGATAAAAAGAGAGTTCTTACCTAATCCTGAACAGATGGAGCTTTTTTTAAGATATCGCAGATCAATAAGAAGCTACAAAAAAAAGCAGATTCCCAAAGAGCTTCTTGAACAAGTTATTGCAATTGCAAGTCATGCACCTTCTGGTCATAACCGTCAGCCAGTTCAGTGGCATGTTATTTACGAAAGAGAGGAGATTACAAAACTCTGTGGTCATGTTATTGACTGGATGAAGTGGATGATAAAAGAGAAACCAGAGATGGCAAAGCCAATGGAGCTTGAGCTTGTAGTTACAGGATATGAGGCTGGAAACGATATTTTGACCAGAGGAACTCCCCACCTAATTCTTGCTCACGGAAACAGAAATGATTTTTCGTCTGAAAGTGCAGCTACTATTGCCCTTACATGGCTTGAGCTTGCTCTTCCATCTTTTGGTCTTGGCGGCTGCTGGTGCGGGTATTTTAACGCTGCTGCGATGTTCTGGTCCCCCTTGCAGAAGGCTTTAGGCTTACCGAAAAATCACTTAAGTTATGGCACCATGATGGTGGGATATCCCAAATACCAATATCATAGAATACCACCAAGAAATAAACCTGTGATTACTGGGCTTTAAGGTTTAAGATAAAAACATATTCACAATGGTTCGGTAAGTTTTTATAATTTGAAGAATAGCAAATCATAACTATTTTAATTTATATGTAATATATCTCTCAAAGGAAGACTTTCATAATCTATTGAAATTATTGAATGTCATTTTTTTACCGCACCATTGTTATGATGAAATGCTGAAATTCGGGAGAATAGCAGCATGATTTTTACCGAACCATTGTCTAAATTAATCATGGCTTTTTCTATTATTGTACTAATTCTGATCTCTACAGCTGTTATTACAGTGTGTTCATTTACTCGCACAGGTATAAAGGAAGTGCCAGATTCTCTTAAATATTATCTGAAGTCAGAAGCAGATATTGAGCATAAGAATATTTTCCAGCTTTTTGACAGAAATGGAGTTCCCCTTAACACTATCTATTTAACAAAATGGAACTATAACGATATTATTTCTCTCCATCAGATACCGCAACTGCTCCAACAAATTTTTATCCTTTCAGAAGATCAAAGTTTTTACCAACATCACGGTATAGATTGGAGAGCCAGACTTTACGCTATTATCCAGAATATGAGGGCTGGTAAAGTTGTAAGAGGTGCAAGCACCATAACTGAGCAGGTTGTCAGAATGATACATCCGAGAAAAAGAACTCTATGGTCAAGGTGGATTGAGGGGTTTGAAGCTGTTAAACTGGAAAAGAGTAATACAAAAGCAGATATTTTAGAGTTTTATCTCAATCAGATACCCTACGCTTCAAACAGACGTGGTGTGGTGCAGGCAGCTCGCTTCTACTTTGACCGTAGTTTAGATACATTAAATCTCAAAGAGATGTTTGCTCTTGCCACATTAGTAAGAGCACCATCATCATATAATCTATATAAAGCTCATTCAATGAGTGACAAAACGAGAAATGAAAATTCGCTAAGTGAGTTTCATATAAACTATTCGAGCAGGATAGATAAGCCTCTTAATCTGCTTGTAAATCGTGCTATCTCCAAGAAGATTATAACATCATCGCAGTGGGAGCCTACAAAAGAGATGCCTTTTGACTTAAAAAGTTCCAACCTTTCTGTTGAAGCTCCCCATTTTGTAAAGCATGTTTATTACAGTGGAGCAAATCACATTAGAACAACGCTTGATGGAGCTCTTCAAAACAGAGTGAATAAAATAGTTATAACTGCTCTAAAAAATAATAGAAAACATAAGGCTGCCAATGGTGCTCTTCTGATTGCAAAAAATCATACTGGAGAAATAGCTGCATGGGTATCTGCTTCTACTGAGTCTTCAACTAAACATATTGATGCAGTAAAATCACTACGTCAGCCAGGTTCTGCCATGAAACCTTTTTTGTATGCCCTTGCTCTTGAAAAGGGTTGGAGTGCCGCCACCATTATTGATGATTCGCCACTAAACGAAGCTGTGGGATTGGGGGTTCATACATATCATAACTACAGCAATATTCATTACGGACCAGTTACCCTCAGAAATGCTCTTGGCAACTCACTCAACATTCCAGCAGTGAAAACAATTAGATTCACAGGAGTTGGTGAGTATCTTGAAAAGCTTAAACAACTTGGAATCACAACCCTTAACCGCCATCCTGATTTTTATGGAGACGGTCTTGCACTTGGAAATGGTGAGGTCTCTCTTTATGATATGGTTCAAGCATACAGTGTGTTTGCTAATGCTGGAAAGTTTATTCCGCTCACCTGTTTTTATGATTATGAACATAAGAAAGAGCAGTTTTCCGACTTTTTATCTCCATATTCAAAGTCAACTTCTGTAGGTGCAAGAAAAGTAATGTCAAATCTTTTTAAGTTGGAATCTGAACAGATATTTTCAAAAGAGATTAGTTCAATTATAGGCAATATCCTTTCTGATTCAGGAGCAAGATCGTTAGAGTTCGGAGATGGTGATCTGCTCAATTTTCCTGTTCAAACCGCTGTTAAAACAGGCACATCAAGCGATTATAGAGATGCGTGGGCAATGGGTTACAACAGCAATTATACTGTTGGAGTATGGATGGGCAATCTTGACGGCTCTCCAACTGTTGAATTGACGGGTTCAAGGGGACCAGCTTTTGTGCTGAGAAGCGTATTTGCAGAACTAAATCATATTGCGGAAAATTATGGTGGTAAAAGTGCTGCTTCTGAGAATCCTCTATCTGGCAATCGTCCATTGTATATGAGTCCAAATTTGATTAAGAAAGATATCAGTATATCTACTAAAGAGAGCAATCGTAAGAGCAGATGGAGCAAAAAAACAGAGTGGTTTATCTCTAATACAGAGCCGTTTATCTCTAATAGTGAAGTTGAGAAGGCTGATAATGAGGATAAGAAAGTTAATAGGATTGAAGATGATTTGCTATACATAGTGCAAAATCCATACATGGAACAAAATAACAGAAAAAATTTTGGCTTTGTCAATCCATTCAACGGGCTTCAGGTGGCTATGGATCCACGAATCCCTGATGAACTTGAGTATATGGAGTTTAAGGTTAGAGGCGTATTGCCTCAAGAGCAGGTAAGGTGGTTTGTTGATGGAGAGCCTTTGCATTGTGAAAAGTTTAAAAATGATACTATTCAATGGAAAGTAGAGAAGGGAGAACACGAGGTTTATACAGAATTGATTAATAAAGCCTCTAATATAACCGCCGAAAGGAGAGTGGGTTTTTGGGTAAAATAACGGTTTTTATTGCAGTTTAATTTTACCTTGACATAAAAGATTGTTAAAAATACAATATTTAATTTCGTAGATGATTTATTTGTAACCAATTAATAACATAAGGAAAAGCATATAATGACAGATGCAATAGTTTCAGAGAAGCTAAAAGCTAAAACTTCTGATGAATATATTGAACAACTTAAGTCTCAACTTAAGGGAAATACTGAATGTGGTACTACCCATTACAACCTTGCCGTTGCTCTGATGGGAAAACAGGAGTATGACGCAGCGGAAAAAGCTCTGCATGATGCTGTAGATTGCAGCCCATCCCTTGCTGAAGCTTATGTTCTGCTTGGTGGTATCTGCCTTCAAAGAGGCGATCTTGAAGGGTGTTTAAGATACAATAAATATGCAACTAAAGCAAGAGCTGGTTTTGCCGAAGGTTATGCCAATATTGGTTTTGTGCTTCTTCAGTTGATTGATGGCAAAGACGAAAACGCTGATGAGGAAAAACTTGATCTTGCGATAAAAAATCTTCAAAAAGCTGTTATCCATAATGCTAACTTTGTGCAGGCATACACAACTCTTGCTAATGCCTATTTAATGAAAGGGCTTGTTGATGAGTCCATTAGTGCAAACCTTGAAGCTATCAGAATTCAGCCTGAATTTCCCATTGCCCACAACAATCTTGCTGTAGGATATTTGCAGAAAAAAGAGTATGAGCTGGCTATAATCCACTGTGACAAGGCAGAATCCTTTGGGTTTCAGGTGGCAGAAGCTATGAAGCAGGAGTTGGCACCACACAGAAGCTTAAGCTGATTTCAAATAATGACCATGCCTGAAACAAATAAAGTATCAATTATTATGCTGGCATATAATAATGTCAGATATTTAAAAACAGCAATTGACAGCATCAAAGCCCAAACATATCAAAATTGGGAACTGCTTATTAGTGATGATTGCTCGTCAGATGGCACATGGGAGTTGTCATCTACACTATCCAACTACGACCAACGAATAAAAGTTTATAAAAACGAGCAAAATATAGGTGTTGTAAAGAACCGTAGAAAAACATACCGTTATACTAACGGTGAGTTTGTATGCCATGTGGATGCTGATGATATGCTTGAGAGATGGGCGATAGAGGAGATGTTAATAGCTTTTGATAAAGCTCCAGACACCATGCTTATATACTCCGACATGTCCCAAATAGGGGAAAGAGGAGAGCATCAGCTTTATTCTGCCAGCAAAGATTTTGATAAAAACAGATTATATCAACATGGATGGCGACACTTAGGGATGTATCGCAAGTCTGTGATGGATTCAATTTACGGCTATAACGATAAGCTAATTAGTGCTTGCGAGGATGGTGATTTATTCATGCAGATCGCCGAAAAGTATCCTTGCCAAAGGTTAGCAAAACCCCTTTATTTTTATCGTTCACATGGCAATAATAGCAGTCGTAAAAATAAAAAATGTGGTGATTGCACCGAAAGACCTGTCTGTAATTTCATGCGTGTGTGGGCAAAATCTGCTAATTACGATCCAATAACATTTACTCCTCTGAAAAAGGATCAATAGCAGTGGATCAAGCAATATTATACTTGTAAACGCCCCTTCCCCTAAAGGGCAGGGCTGTTAAGTTCTGACAAAATATTGACAAAGTATGTGAGTTTTCATAAAGCGATTCAGAGTATATCAGAGTATGCAGGATATAAAGCTGAAAAAATATGGAGGCTCTTAATATGAATTTACTAGAAATGGTTGGAAGACTACCAGATTTTCGCAGGAAACAGGGTCAGCGTTATCCGTTGGCGGTCATAATGCTGATAACAATTATGAGCATTATGAGCGGAAGGTATAGATATAGAGAAATTGCCGCCTTTGCAGAAGCCAATAAAAAAGAGTTGTTGAAGTTTTTTGGTTTAAAGAGGAAACGACTGCCTTCTCATGTAACTTTTCGTGAGATACTCAAAGGAGTTAATTTTGATGATGTTCTTAATGGTTTTAATAAATGGGCATCTGAGTATGTTACTATAGAAGCTAAGGAGTGGTTATCATTAGATGGTAAGGCACTTGGTTCAACAGTTACCGAGTATGATTCATCTTATCAAAACTTTGTGTCCTTTGTAAGCGTATTTACTCACAAAAGAGGTCAGGTAATAGCTTG
>JADFZJ010000001.1 GCA_015232555.1 Desulfamplus sp.
TATGAACATGAATACAGAAGAGACGGTGCATTGAACCTGTTTGCAGCCTTTAACACAAGAACTGGAGAAGTTATCGGGCAGTGTTATAGCCGTAAACGTCAGTCAGAGTTTATCTCTTTGCTTGAACACATTGATAAAACAATTCCTCAAACTACTTCCTTGATTCATATCGTATGTGATAATGTGAGTGTTCATCATGGTAAAAAGGTCAGAAACTGGCTGGAAAATAATCCCCGATTTGTGTTTCATTTCACCCCTGTTCATTGTTCATGGATAAATCAGGTCGAACAATGGTTCAGCATATTTCAAAGAAAAAGATTCAAATTTGCTGATTTCCCGTCAAAGGAGGCTATGAATCAAGCCATTATGGATTATATAAATGAGTGGAACTCTCATGCACATCCCTTCAACTGGTCAACAAAGTCAGTAGTAAAAGTTATGGCTCATGCTCCTGAACATTTAAAGATTGCAGCATGATTTTGTTCACCTATTTGTCTGGAGCTGTACTTAGTATTATAGATCAATCTCTTTTTTGAGTCAGAGTTATTTTAACGGTAACTCCAACAAGCTCTGCCAATGTATCTGAAGTATTTATCATCAGCTTTTCCAAATTTTTTATCTCATCAGAAAAAAGTGAGTCATCAAGAACAAGGTCAATTGATACAATTTCAGTACCTCCATGACGAATCTTTCTTAAGCTGCATTTTGGATCATTTACTCCAAGTGCATCTTTAAGATAGAGTATCACCTGTTCACGAGATATCTTTATGCCAGATACGATCATCATGTTATCAGTGCGTTCTGAAAGCCACTCCATAGTTATTAATGAAGAGCCGCATTCGCATGGGTGGGTAAGAAAACGTGCCATATCACCAGTTCTAAAACGTATCAAAGGAAATGCTCTTGCAGAGAGTGTTGTCAAAACCAACTCTCCTTTCTGACCAGTAGGAACAGACTCTCTTGTTATGGGGTCAATGATTTCAGGCATAATATGATCATCGTTGATGTGCATACCACAGTGGTGCAGACACTCAAATGCGATCGCAGGTCCTGGAATTTCACTTAAACCATAATTTAACCAGACATCAACATGGAGACGCTCTTCAAGGTTTTTAATTTGATCTGACCCTACAGGTTCACCCACAAGAACAACTCTCTTGAGGTTAAACTCGTTTGGATTACGCTCACTTGCAAACATATAATCCATAAGCTGCTCAGCAAATGCCAAAGTTGTAACCAAAGTCGTAGTTTTATAATCTCTAAGAACCATAAGAGTCTTGTGAAGAGATAGCGGAGAGTTAGGAATTACGCTTGCACCTATATTCTCAGCTCCATCTTTATAATCACGACCCCAGTTAGCAAGACCAGGCGGCAGATTAATCTGTAAAATATCCATTGATGTAACTCCAGCAGCTTCAAGACTTCGGGCAACCAATTTTTGCCAAATCATAAGATCAGCCTTTGTGTAGCCGCTGATTGAAGGGTTTGTGCCAGTTCCAGAAGCAGTATGAATTCTTACAATATCTCGCAAAGGCACGGCAAAAAGCCCGTAAGGATAGTGTATTCCAAGATGAGAACGATCCATAAAAGGCAGCCGTCTTATATCATCTAAAGATACAACAGCTTCGGGCAGCAGATGATTTTCTATGAATCTGTTACGATGAAAAGGGACATTTTTATATGCTCGATTAAGAGTAGTCTGGAGACGCTCCAATTTAATCTGATTTTTCTCTTCAATGGTTAATTTATCCATAATTTAATCTCTCCCGTCATAGAAGCTGCCGTAATCCTTACCAAGGTATGCCCTTTTAACATCATCATCAACTAAAAGCTCTTCTGCACTTCCTTCAAGCACCATCTTTCCTGTCTCAAGCACATAGGCTCTATCTGCAATTTTAAGGGCTGCTCTTGCATTCTGTTCAACCAGCAAAATGGTTACCCCCTCCTGTCTTAACCTCTGAATAGTAGAGAAGATCATCTCAACAATTTTTGGGGCAAGTCCCATTGAAGGTTCATCTAAAACTAAAAGACGCGGTCTTGCCATCAATGCCCTGCCGATTGCAAGCATCTGCTGCTCTCCTCCTGACAAAGTGCCTGCGAGTTGATTAGCTCTCTCTCTCAAGATGGGAAACATCTCCATTATCATTTCAAAATCCTCTTTCACCTGTGTTTTGAGACCTTTTCGATACATGGTATATGCACCCATTCTGAGGTTGTCCATAACACTTAGCGGTGAAAATATCTCTCTGCCCTCAGGCACCAAGCTGATACCCTGTCTGACAATTGCAGGTGGAGACATCCCCTTGAGGTTCTTCTCCTGAAAAAAAATCTCACCATTCCATGTTGTCAAAAGTCCTGATATTGCAAGCAAAAGAGTGCTTTTTCCTGCACCATTAGCACCAATGATTGAGATAAGCTCTCCCTCTCTAACCGAAAGGCTTACCCCCTGTACTGCCATGATACTTCCATAACTGCATTTCAAATTTTTTATTCTAAGCATAATAAAAATCAACCCTGACCAAGATAGGCTTCCATAACTGCCTGATTATTCTGCACTTCCCTTGGTGTCCCTTCAGCAAGTTTTTTACCCCTGTCAAGCACAATAATTTTATCTGAAATTCCCATTGCAAGACTCATATCGTGCTCTACAAGCATCATTGTAACCCCTCTCTGCTTGACCCTCTGAATAAGCTCTCCTAACGCCTCAGTCTCAACTGCATTCAATCCAGCAGCAGGCTCATCAAGAAGAAGTAGAGTAGGTTCTGATGCCAATGCTCTTGCAATCTCTGCCATCTTCTGCCTTCCTACTGGCAGCTCTCCTGCTAATCTATTGGTATATTCTGTCAGCCCTGTAAATTCAAGCAGAGCCTCTGCCCGCTCTCTTGCCTTCCGCTCTTCTTCCAAAACCCACGGCATTTTAGTTATAGCTCCCCAAAATCCACTTTTAGTTCTTACGTGCATTCCAACAAGAACATTTTCAAGCAGGGTCATACTTGCAAACAGCTCAACATGCTGAAAAGTTCTGGCAATACCCGCCTTAACTAATTTGTGCACAGGTACCTTTTTTGTACTCCTGCCAAGAAAAAGAATTTCTCCCTCATCAGGGGGATAAATACCTGTTATCATGTTAAAAAGTGTGGTTTTTCCCGCACCGTTGGGACCTATCAATCCGCACACAATACCCTTTTCGATTGAAAATGAGATATTGTCCTGTGCCTTCACACCACCAAACATTTTAGTCAACGATGAGACGTTTAATATCTTTTGTGGCACGATCTCATTTGATATAGCATTTGATTTAGTCATATCAGTCAATATTTTTATCCTTGATCCAAGTCAAAGTCTGACTATAGCTCTTTACTTGAGCAGTTATTTATAAAATCCACTGATAACCCAAAAATATCAACATACTCACAACAATTGTTAAAAGTAAATTCTTGTAAAACCATCCCACAATGCAGGCAGCAACCGCTCCGATTATATAAGGGTTGTCAAGATTCAGGTTAAGCGTATCTCCATCGGGCATAAGTACTGAAGGCACAATAATGGCAGAGAGAACTGCGGGCGGGACATATTTAAGTGCTCTTTCAAACATAGGAGAGAAGTTAAATCGCCCTGAAATCGGCAGCATTATATATCGTATCCCGAATGTTACTGCTGCCATTCCTGCCAGCATAAAGATTTCATCTGTTTGAATGTTCATTCTGCCGCCTCCATATTCTGCTCGTCTGAAGTTTTATCTATAGAAGCCATTTTAAAAACAGATCGGGATAAAAACATTTCACTCACTATTCCAGCAGCAACACCCGAAATAGCAGCAGCCATCAACCCGAGTTTATGTGGCATTCCACCTGCAAGAATAGAGACTATTCCAGAAGTTACAACCGCAAACCACATGGGTTTAGAAACTAAATAAGGAATCACCATAGCAATAAATGTGGCTGGCATTGCAAAATCAAGCCCCCATCCTGCAATTTCAGGAAAGGCTTTTCCTGCTATAAGTCCAATCAAGGTGCAAAGATTCCAGTTGGTGTACATAAAAATCATTGAGCCAAGGTTATAATAATGTTTGTTGGGTGCCCCGTCTTTCTGATAATAACTGTTCACAGCAACAGCAAATGTCTCATCAGTCAGACCAAATGCTAAAACAACCTTCCACGGCTGGCTTAAATTTCTGTAGAACGGCACCATAGCTGCTCCGTAGAGAATATGACGCAGGTTTACCACAAAGGTTGTAAGGATAATCATTGGCCACGCTGTGCCTGCTGCAAGAAGACTGATACTTATAAACTGTGAAGAACCTGCAAATACAAAGAGTGACATCCCGATTGTCGCAGCAAAGGAGAGTCCCGCAGTTGCAGCTAAACTGCCAAATATGATGCCAAAAGGAATTGCACCCACAATTAGTGGAAAGGTGTCTCTTGCCCCAGCAATAAACTGGTAAAATGGAGAAGAATTTGCTTCTTTTTTATTCATTGAACCCGCTTTGTTATAAATTTATTTATGTTATTAGATTTAAGCTATTTACAGACCATATCCATTGTGTCAATCTTTTTTTCCTGCTGTTACATTAAGTTTCTTTATTGAGAAAATACTGGACTTGATTCTTAATCTGAAATATTCTTAATAATGTGCATGGGTTAATCCTTATGTGAATTTTTGTATGAGTGCAAGAGGATTAGGTTTTGCACTTTTTCATTTTTTATGCGGGACTAACATGACTGAACTTATATTGACAGAAAAATTCTCTGTTGCATCTGACTTTGCAAAGGCTCTTGGTGTTCAAAAAAAAGGTAACGGCTGTTTTAGAAATGAAAAAACTATAATCACCTGGGCTGTAGGGCATCTTCTTGAGTTGTGGGAACCAGAAGATTACGATTCAAATCTTAAAAAATGGCGTATTGATACACTACCCATGATTCCTGAACGATTCAGGTATAAGCCAATCAGCAGAACAAACCAGCAGTTTAAAATCATAAAATCGCTCCTGAAAGAGAAAAACATTAAACGGGTTATCATTGCTACAGATGCGGGACGCGAAGGAGAGGTTATTGCAAGAACTATTCTTTTTGAGTCAGGCTTTACCGATAAAGAGAGGCTCTTCCGTTTCTGGACAAGTCAGGCATTGGTACCAGAAGTCGTGTTAAAAAATATGGGTCAGCTCCAACCACTCTCCTACTATGACCGTCTTTGGAGAGCTGGGTATTACAGACAAGTTGCAGACTGGTTGGTTGGGATGAACTGCACCCGAATGGTTACGCTGAAACTTCGTGGAGAACTTTTTTCTGTTGGACGGGTTCAGACTGCTGTGCTTGCACTAATTGTTGACAGAAAAGAGGAGCGGGAGCGTTTTGTGCCTGAAATCTATTGGATCATCAAAGTGCTGTTTTTAAACGAAAAGGGCAGATGGACAGGATACTGGTTTAAAGATAAGGAGATCTCGCTAAAAAACAGAGATGATTTAGAAAAGATAGTTAGCAATCTTAAGCAGTCAGGAGCAGGCGTTGTTCAATCTGTTAAAAAAGAGAAAAAACGGGAATCTCCGCCGTTTCTATTCTCTCTTACTGACCTTCAGCAGGAGGCAAATAGGAGATTTGGCTTTTCAGCACAAAAGACTTTGACCATTGCACAGACTCTTTATCAAGATAAAAAATGTCTATCTTATCCACGGACAGATTCAAGGGTGCTTGGAACTCAAAATATTGATATGGTTCAAAATATCATAAAAAAGCTTAAGGAGATATATTTTCAGATATTTCAAGGTGTCGATTTGTCACGTATATCTCTCTCGAACAAACGTGTTTTTAATGATGCCAAACTTACAGATCATCATGCCCTTATTCCGTTTAAGCCTGTTCCGTCAGATGCAAGTCGTGATGAACAGAGCATATTTTATCTTGTCGTAAATCGTTTTGCTGCGGCTTTTTACCCTGACTGCGAATTTGAAAATACTCAGGTTATAACTCTGCTCTCAGGAGAAACTTTTCAGACAAACGGTAGAGTGATTCTTGTTCAAGGGTGGAGACAAATTTATCAGGAGCATACGCAATCGCGATCAAAAAAAGGCTTAAATTCTAAATCAAATACCCAGTCTGACTCAGAATCATATTCAGAGCCTAATAATAATGTTCAAGAGATAGTGGAAAATATTCCCCCTCTTATTAAAGGAGATATTGCAGTTGCTGATAAGATTACACCAGAAGAGAAAACGACCACACCGCCGCCAGACTACACTGACTCTCTGCTGCTTAAAGATATGACAAACCCCGGCAGATATGTTGAAGAGGAGGAGATAAAGAGGGTCTATCGCGGAGACGTTGGTATTGGCACTCAGGCTACCCGTGCCCAGATAATAGAAACTCTGATTAATAGAAAGTATATTGAGCGTTCAGGCAAAAAGCTGATTGCAGTTGAAAAAGGGGTCTTTCTTGTGAATATGCTCAGAAAGTGTCCGATAACTTCTATTCTCACCTTACCTGAGGAGACTGCCAGATGGGAGATGAGCCTTAATAGCATCGCACTTGGAGAGTCATCAGGAATAAATTCTGGACAAGAAGGTAACGGTTCATTTCTAAACCGAATAAAGACATTTGTCTTTAATGCTGTTAATGAATTGAAACTCATAAAATTTGAAGCAACAAGGTTTAACAGTATAAAATCAAATCTCGAAGTAAAAAATCATAATATTAATCTCATAGACTCAAATTCAAAAATTGCCAATTCAGGAATATCTGTATCACAGAGTTCAGGCTCAAATAATGTCCACTGCCCATTATGCGGCGGAAGTATAATTGAGGGGAAAAAAGGATATGGCTGCTCTAACTGGAGACCCGAACATGGCAATTGCCGTTTTGTCATCTGGAAAGAGATAATGGGAAAAACATTGACCGAGAAACATATTAAGACTCTTGCTGCTGGTAAAACTACAGCACTTTATGTTCTAAAAGATAATCAGGGGAACAAATTCAAAGCAAAGTTGAAAATGATCAAGCAGAATAATACCTATTATACAATACAGATTTTGCCTGAAAAAGGTAGTCCAATTTTACCATATCTATCTCTTATCTGTTCCAGATAGCAGATATAGACAAGACGATTATATAAGAACATAAGCAGATTAGCTGCAATTATTATTAGATTGAAATTCCTGAATTAATATAAATAAAACCAGTGACCTAAATTTCAGCTTAAATAAAGAGCGGAAGGATTTATGGTAAAAGCTATTAAAAAAAACCTTATTAATGATGCCACAATTGATCTTTTGTCAAGATTTGAAATATTAAAGGATTTGACAAAAGATGAGTTGAAAAAACTATTAAGAGGTAGAGAGACCGACTATGAAGTGGGGCTCGCAAAACTTATTCGTTACGAACCAAACGAGGTTGTAATAAGGGAAGGCGATTTTGACTCATGGACATTCTGGATTGTAAAAGGCGTCTATAAAGTTATAATTGGCGGCTGTGTAATTACAACTCTCTCAACCCCCGGCGATATTTTTGGAGAGATGAGCGTTCTTGAAGGACTTCCAAGAACAGCTTCTGTACTTTCCGTTGAAGAGGGGATATGCCTTGGTATTGATATGTCAGTTCTTGGAAATTTAGATGACGAGTATATCACTCATGTTATCTCTTTGGGATTTAAACAAAAAAAACTTGAACGTATCAACACTACAAGAACTCAGTTGATAAAGGAGAAACATGATCTTGATATTAAATATACAAATATGCTTAAACTTGACCGTATATTGAGAAAAAAAGAGGCGGCATTTATTAATAGAGAGGAAGAAATTGCAAAAAGAGAATCTGAGATTGCAAGAAGAGAGGAGGAGATGTTAAAAAGAGCGTCTGAAATAGTAAGAAGAGAAGCTGAGATTGCAAGAAGAGAGGCAGAAGCAGCGAGAATTATGTTAACTACGAAAATATAAAAAGTGAGCCTTAACATGTTGTTTAATTCATTATCTTTTGCCCTGTTCTTTGTGATTCTGACAGGTCTTAACTTTACACTGCCTCACCGTTTCAGATGGATGCTGATGTTGGCGGCAAGCTATTACTTTTACATGTGCTGGAATGTAGGCTATATTCTGCTTATTGCCGCATCGACTCTTATTACATGGTATGCTGGATTACAAATATCAAAAACAGCCAGCCCAAACTCATCAATATCCAACACAAATTCATCAAATAAAGCAAAGCAAAACCTTGCTCTCCAAGAATCTTACAAAAAGAGAAAAAGATTTTTTCTTATTATTAGCCTTATTTTAAATCTTGGTGCTCTCCTGTTTTTCAAGTATTTCAATTTTTTTACCACCTCTCTTTTTGAAATATCAACCAAATTCAATCTCTTTACAGGACATGATGCCCCTTTGCTCCATATTATGCTGCCAGTTGGGATATCGTTTTATACTTTCCAGACAGTCAGCTACACAATTGATATCTATCAGGGCAAAATAGAACCTGAAAGACATCTTGGAATATTTGCCCTGTATGTTGCATTCTGGCCAAGGATTGTGGCAGGACCAATTGAGCGGGCAGGAAAACTGATACCTCAATTTAGGCAGGTCGTATCGTTTGATTACACCACAGTAACTGACGGTCTTCGTTTGGTGATGTGGGGAATGGTCAAAAAGGTAGTGATTGCTGACCAGATCGCTGTTTATGTCAATCAGGTGTTTGACCACTGCCAAGATTATACAGGTATCCCTCTGATTATTGCATCTGTACTTTTTACCATTCAGATTTACTGTGACTTTTCAGGGTATTCTGATATGGCAATTGGAACAGCCAAGATTATGGGGTATGAGCTGACTGAAAATTTTAAGCACCCATATTTTGCAGCCTCTTTGCGGGAGTTCTGGCAAAGGTGGCACATATCACTATCCACATGGTTCAGAGATTATGTATATATCCCATTAGGTGGGAAACGGGTGGTAAAGTGGCGTTTTTACTATAATCTTTTTATCACATTTTTAGTAAGTGGTCTTTGGCATGGTGCAAACTGGACATTTGTGATATGGGGGGGGCTGCATGGTATCTATCTAATTGTTGAGAATATTCTTGAAGAGTTTTTCAGTAAACTCAAGTCATTAAAAAATAACAATAGCTGTCTTGACAATAATAAAGGGTCTGTTAGAGATAGAGTTCCATCAAAACTTCAAAACTATATCCGTGTTGCAATAACTCTCTTTTTGGTCAACTATGCATGGATTTTTTTCAGGGCAAACTCTGTTGCCGATGCCTTTTCAATAACAGGAAGAATGTTCATGTTTGGCGGAGAAAATCCGGCTGCCCCTGTGGTTGAACCTTCTGTTTTTATACTGAGCATGGCTCTTATACTTCTGCTTGTTATTGTAGAATTCAAGGAGCAGAGTATAAGAATTGAGCACTATATTGCAACTCTTCCAACAGGTGCACGCTGGTCTATCTATACTCTTGGGCTGTGGGCAATTATTATTTCAACTATTTTTGGCGTAAAGCAGGAGTTTATCTACTTTCAGTTTTAGGAGTTTTTGCAATCTGTTTTTACGCTCTAAAAGTTTTCAAAAGCTGACTGAAGCTACTGAAACTAAAAAAATATCTGAAAGTCGATAAAAATACTTTTTCATGCAATCAAAAAAATTTATATTAAAACTTATTATATTTTCTCTTTTTAACCTTGCTATTATGGCAAGCCTGCTCCTTTTCTTTTCAGGTCAAAACCGAGATATCCGTTTAAAAAACTGGGAAACCGAGTCCAATCTGCTTGTGGCTGGAGAAAATGAACATTATGACATTGCAATTTTAGGTACGTCAAGAGGCAGAGTCTTTTCCCGCGATTCAAATCATCTTACAATGGAAAATATTCTTGAAAAACGAGTGATAAATCTATCCAAAGGCGGCGGCGGCGGTCTTCTGCCTGCAAAGGTGCATCTTGCCCATTTTTACCGAAGAGGCAACAAGGCAGACCACGTTATCTATTTTGTTGATCCTTGGATTTTTTTCTGTCCAATCAACAACGAGAACAACACCTTTTTTCTACGTGATGAACCCTTTGAAACTTCCATTTTGTTTGATCTTATAATCAAAAGATTTCCATCTGAACGGATAATTTCATACATTCAGATGATAGCTGTTGATGATTGGAAAAAAATCAGCAAATATGCGGCTCCTGGTTTAGATAGATTGACACTAAAAGCAATTGACCCTGTTAAACTTGAAGAGGCAAGAAATCACTATCTTGGATTGTATGATTATGATAAGTTTGAACATTACAGCAAGTTTCTATATGATATCAATGGATTGGCAAAAGAACATAACAGCAGGATCACCTACATAATGCTTCCTATTCTGATGAGGGATTTTCCAGGAGCCAAGGAAGTTGATGAAAAACTTAGAGCAATAACTGGTAAAAATATAAATGGTGAAAATTTCATTAATAGAGAGCTGAGTGGTAAAACTTTAGTTCATAAAGGGACAGGCGATAAAAAAGATATCGGATATTATAATTTGATTGATGAGATGCAGGATAGGCAATTCTTTTATGACCACATGCACTTTAACAACAGAGGGGTTGCCCATTTTACCAAAACTTACCTTGAACCTATTTTGAAATAATAACAGACATATCCTCGTGTAACTCTTCACTCCCTTCAATCCGTTAAATAGAAGGTTTACAGAGGATAAGGTCATAAAGAAATAAAGATATAATCTATGCTCACAACACTTGAAAAAAAGACAATAGCCTCACTTCAGGGTAATATCCCTGTAACATCAAGACCTTTTTTAGAACTTGCACAAGATATAGGCATATCAGAAGAGGAGTATCTTGATGTGGTCAAAAGTCTAAGCGAAAGAGGTATTATAAGACGATTCGGAGCTACTTTGAAACATCAAAATTCAGGTTTTAAAGCTAATGCAATGGTTGCATGGAATGTTGATGAGACCAGAGTTCAGGATGTGGGGAGAATCATGTCATCTTTTGATGAGGTAACGCACTGTTACAGAAGAAATCCTGCTCCAACATGGAAATATAATCTATATACTATGGTGCATGGACCAGATGAAGCTACATGTCATGCAATTGCTGCAAGGATATCAGAATCTACTGGTATTAAAGATTACACGCTTCTGTTCAGCACGCGAGAGCTTAAAAAAACATCTATGAGCTACTTTGCTTAAATTAGAGGTGTAAAATATATACCTTTTTCTAATTCAATTCTTTATCTGCTAAAATGTTTATTAACCTTGTCTGATAATTCTCCCCATATACTATGTATAAATCCCTGGATACACGATTTTGCCGCTTTTGACTTTTGGGCAAAACCATTAGGACTTTTGCAGCTTGCCGCAATCATAAGATTAGGCGGATGTAATGTTACATTTTTAGACTGCCTTGACAGGTTTCATCCTAAAGCAATTCAAGAAGCACTTAAATTGAATAATGGTAAAAAAATTAAGACATTAAGTGACGGTCGTGGACCTTTTAGAAAAAAAGCCATTCCGCTTCCAGAATGGATTAAAATTGAGAAAAAAGAGCTTATTCATGACAAAAATTTATCTTCAAAAAAAGAACTATTTGAAGGAAAAGCATTCTATCGATATGGAATTGAGCCAGACTGGTTCAGACAGAATTTAAAAATCATTCAAAAAACGCAACCGTTAGACAACCATGAAATCTCAAATAGCCAAACAACCTCAAAAAATAGTCAAATGTCAACAAATAGAGGAAAGCCAGACCTCATTTTAGTCTCATCACTTATGACATATTGGGCATCAGGGGTGAGAGAGACTATATCAGTTATAAAGGAGATATTCCCTGATGTTCCAGTGGTACTGGGTGGAATTTATGCCACGCTCTGCACTGAACATGCACGTAAATATTCTATGGCAGATCTGGTGGTAACAGGAACCGGAGAAGAGCAGATTTGGGGTATTATAAAATCGTACACAGGGTTTGAACTCAAGTTTCATTCCAAATCGGCTGTTCATTCTGAATTAAAAGATAACCATTTTACCGTTAATTGTGATTCTTCAATAAATGGCTACGGCGATAAACATTCCTCAATAAATCTCGATTTGCTCCCTTTCCCTGCCCTTGATCTTCTATCCAACCTTACCTATGCTCCTATTTTGACTTCAAGAGGCTGTCCCTTTTCCTGTACCTATTGTGCATCATCTTTTCTTGAAGAAAAACTGAGACAAAGATCTCCTGAATTGGTTTTTCAAGAGATATGCCACTGGCACGAGAACTATGGCGTGCACAATTTTGCTTTTTATGACGATGCTCTCCTAATCAACCCTGAACGATATATCCTGCCTTTGCTGGATAAGATTCTTACATACTCTTCCGATTTTAAACAGACTTACAAAATATCCTCTTCAATCTCCTCTGCCAAATCTTCGGCTTCCATTCCCATATCATTTCACACACCAAATGCTCTCCATATTAGGCAGGTAAGCCATGATGTTGCCGATATGATGTTCAAAACAGGCTTTAAAACCATCCGTCTTGGTCTTGAGACAACTGACTTTTCCAACTCCCGCAAGGAGGATATAAAAGTAAAAGAGGATGAATTTCACCATGCAGTTGCAACGCTCAAACAGGCAGGTTTTCAACGAGAGCAGATTGGTGCTTATCTGTTGTGCGGTCTGCCAGGTCAGAATCTTGATGATGTGGAACGCTCTATCATGCTTGTCAAAAAGAGAGGTATTATACCTGTTCTTGCCTATTACACCCCTATACCTCATACCCCTATGTGGAAAGACGCTGTGGTTCTCTCAAGATTTGATTTAGAAAACGAGCCTTTTTTCACCAACAACGCCCTATTTCCATGCCTTAATAATGACCATGAGATGAAAAAGATTTCTGAATTGAAAAAGATGGCAAAATAAAATATAGTCCCAACGTTTTATTAGAATTATGTTAGAAATATATTAGTTTTTTGTTAAGCAATATTGGATTTAGTTTTATTTATCTCTTTCTTTAAGTATTTACTGGCTTAACTGCTCAAGTTGATACTCACTAACCATTAACAGAGGTGATATTTTGAATTTGATTGAAATTCTGATACAGACAGTAGGCGGACTCGGACTTTTTATTCTCGGTATGAAGATGATGACCGAAGGTCTTGAGATGACAGCAGGGCATAGAATTAAGAAAATTCTAAGTGCTATTTCATCAAACAGAGTCATTGGATGTCTAACTGGTGCGGGTGTTACAGCGGTTATTCAATCCTCATCCGCAACTACAGTGATGCTTATTGGTTTTGTAGGGGCAGGCATGATGAGCTTTGAACAGGCTGTGGGAGTTGTTCTTGGTGCCAATGTCGGTACAACTATGACAGCTCAGATGATTGCATTCAAACTCTCAGGGCTTGCTTTGCCTGCAATTGCAATTGGGGTGCCAATCAAATTTTTCTCAAAAAGCCGTTACTATCGCCATATTGGAGAGATTATTTTAGGATTTGGTCTGCTCTTTTACGGAATGACTGTCATGGGTGATGGACTTGCTCCCATAAAATCTGATCCCGATTTTGTCTCATTTTTCACAAAATTCAATACAGACTCTATTGGTGGTATTCTGTTATGTGTAGGCGTTGGTGCAATGGTAACTATAATGGTACAATCTTCTTCTGCCACAGTTGGCTTGACCATGACTCTTGCATCACAGGGATTAATCTCTTTTCCAACAGCTATGGCACTTGTTTTAGGTGAAAATATTGGAACAACGATAACAGCAGAACTTGCAACCATAGGCTCTGCAAGCCTCAGTGCTCACAGAACTGCCCGTGCCCATACACTCTTCAATGTTTTAGGAGTCGGCATGATGGTAACGGTCTTTCCTTTGTTCATCAAGCTCATTGAACTTATAACTGTTAAGATGGGAGCAGGTGATGTTACCTTGATAACTAACGGTCAATATCTAAATGTTGGCAGATATATTGCAAATGGGCACACTCTTTTTAATGTAATTAATGCATCATTCTTCCTCATTTTTCTGCCAATTCTTACCAAAACTGCTATCATGCTCTCTCCCAAAGAGAAGAAAAAAGAACGTTATAAACTTCCAATATTTGATACAAGATTTATTGACTCTCCTATTGGTGCTCTTGCCAAAGTTCAAGGCGAAGTGGCCAAAATGGCTGAATTTACAAGAAATCGTCTTTATAACCTTTCACAATGTATCAAAGTCAGAGACGATGATAAGTTAGGTGAAAGAGAAGCAGTGGAAGAGCATATAGACAAGATGCAGCTTGTAATTACTCAATATCTTACAACAATGTATCAAGGCGGTGTCAGTGAATACGAAGCCAATGAAATCTCTGAGATGATGCGTATCACAAATAACCTTGAAAGAATCGGGGATTCCATGGAAAATGCTTCAAAAACCATTGAAAGGATGCACACACAGGAAATTCAATTAAGTGAAGGTGCTCTTACCGATCTTGAGTCTATAGCAAAAGAGGTGGATATCTTTTTTGAAATGGTTGTGAAAGCCATGAAAGAGAAGCCGGAATGTTTCTTTGAAAAGGCTGAGGCTCAGGAAAATCTTATTGATTCCATGAGAGAACGTATGCGTAACGATCACATAGAGAGACTCAGGCAAAATAACTGCTCTGTTGATGCTGGACTTTTATATATTTCACTTCTTTCAAACTATGAGAAAATGGGAGATTACTGTTTTAATATTGCGATTGGCGTAGATAGAATAAAATGATGATGTCTAAATGGTAGTGTGAATATAGGAAAAGAATAATGGATAGCACTAAAATGACAGCGTGAATGTAGGAAAAGAATAATGGATAGCACTAAAATGACAGCGTGAATGTAGGAAAAGAATAATGGATAATAGTGAAAAATCTTTGAACATACAGAACTTACTAAGAACTTGTGTATCTGAAGAGGGACAATTTATTGTAGGTATTCACAAACCATCTTTTAATGTAACTCTTCTTCGAGATAACAGATATATTCAATCACTTGGAGCTTTAACCGACAACACTTTAGTTAAAAACGAAATAAACTTTCCTGATAAAGATGTTGAGGAAAAAGCTGCAGATGTTATTTATGAAATACCCAATCCATTTCCCTTTCGTGGAGTAACATACATAAATTCAGCATGGGCAGACCAAAACGTAGGAAAACCAGAACAGATAAAAATTCCACCAGCTTCTGACTGCTCGCTATACAAGATGCTTAATAGCTGGCTATTTGAAAGTCAAAACAGCTCCAAACAGATAAAAAACAGCTCTTTTAAAGAGTTCCTAATAAAACTCCCCTCCCCGCTGAAAATTGCCCTTGCCCAAAGCACAACCGACCCTGATGACCTTATTGCACTCATTCCTCTTTGCTGCACCGTTATCCATGATGAAAATGGCAATCCATCTGGACTTATGTTCAAAAAAGATAATAAAGGGAGAATAGTTCCTGATATACACGACCATACACTATTTGAGCTGATAGCAAATAACCCTTATCTTCCTGATAGTTATAAAAGAGTTATGGTGTTAAAACCCGGGATTCAGGGAACGAGTGAAATAACAGGAGAGTGGCTTGAAATTAATGAGAGTAAAAGCCATGTTTTTGAATATCTGAGAAGAAACAGCTATATCCCTTGGGGACATTTTGCAGCAAATATGGCAGATGACACTGTACGATATTGTGTAAATGATCTGACAATGGCTGATATGACAGGAATGCGTCATCTTTATTATCAGAGAACTTATGTCCGTTTAGCAGAGCAGTTAAATCTTGTCTTTAATTCAAATTCAGCAACACTCTGTTCAGATGCTCTTGAAGAGTTCCGAATCAATATTATTACCACTCTAAAAGAGAACAAGAATAAAGAGCTTGCCTTTAACGGCTCGTTATGGGGTTGGAATTTTGGATTTGGTTACGCTCAATCTGGCTACAGACTTCACGCATCTCATCAGCAGATTCATCAGCAGTATGCTATGATTCCAAAGAGAATCTCAAATATGAGCGGCTTAGAGGTTAAAATTCCCAGCAATTCAAACAGTCATAATCTAAACCAAGCAAACAGTCAGACTCTAAATCAAACAGAGAATCAAACCTTTTTAAGTTATGCCTGCGGAGATATGGTTGCTGATTTTATTGCATCTTACAAAAGTATAACAGGCAGACAGTTTTTTGATAACTATATCAACGCTGTCAGGACAAATAAAAGAACAGACTTTGAAATAGAGAGAAAAATTAATGATAAAAACTCTTTGCCATCAAGCCTTATTGTTTATGAAGATCAAAACATCATGCTGTTTGTCCCTAAGGCTCAAACTTCACAGTGGGAGCTTCAAATAATGGCTCTTAAACCATGCGGAAACATTCTTGAGGCTGATTCTGCAATGAGATATTCCTTAGACAGAGCAATCCTTGCCTCTTTGCAGATTCTTGAAAGCATGGGGGCAAGGATGGTAACATCAATTGAGTTTTCAAAAAGGTTTGATTCTGCTGATAAAGACCAAAGGTTGCTGTATGCTTTTATGCCTAAAATTCCAGAGTCTCCAGGGGCATTCAGCGAAGCACAACTCAGATGGATTAATGGTCATTATCCTGAAGATTTTGCCCAATCATGCAGAGCTAAATATTCAATCTTGACACTATGATGGTGGTTTTTTATAGTGAGCACTATTGTTTTATGGTATGAACTAAAAAAATGGAGATAATGAGGCAGAAAAAAGGTTGAATCAACACCATGAAATGGAATGCGGTATAGTGATAAGTGAAATACCATCAGTAAAACTAAAAGGGGTTGGAGATGGATTCTGGGTCACGATAACCCCAGAATCACCTGAAGAGACCATATACAAAGAGATAGTCGAACTTTTTGAACGACTTAAACATCTTGCGATAAATGCAAAGGTTGTTCTTGATATTGGTAATGCTCAAGGTTATGATAATCTTCTCAATAACATTAAATTATTACTTAAAAGTCGCTTTGATGTTGGCAATATTACAGAGCCACCTCAAAAAAACTTTATCCATTCTGAGGTCAATAGACAGAACATCGCAAGTATTAACCCCTATAGTAGTATGATCGGCAAAGGTTGGATTAATGACAGAAGCGATGCACTTATATTAGCGGGAAGAGTAAGATCTGGTCAAAAAATAGAGACAAAAGGACATCTTATAATTGCAGGCAATGTTAATCCTGGGGCACAGCTTACAGCAGCAGGTAATATTATTGTCCTTGGTTCTCTTCAGGGACAGGTTTATGCGGGCTATCCAGATGATGAAGATGCTTTTGTAATAGCACTTGATTTTAAAACGCCAAATATCCAGATTGGCGGGATAATACATGTAGAACTAAATAGTAGTCTTACTGGTAAAACAGTATTTGCAACAGTGCAAGACGGTAAAATTATTCTTGAAGATTACCTTAAACTTCAGCCATTTGGAAAAATTCCGTGGCCAACTATAATGTAGTGATCTAAATGTCATGTATTAATTATTGGTAATATTGACAATTCAAAACGAGGTGTTAATTGGAAGGCAAAATAATCGTAGTGACATCAGGAAAAGGCGGAGTAGGTAAAACAACTGCTACAGCTTCCATTGGTGCTGCCCTTGCTCTTGAAGGCAACAGGGTGGCTGTCATTGATATGGATATAGGTCTTAGAAACTTGGATGTAGTTTTAGGACTTGAAAACAGGATAGTGTTTAACATTGTTGATGTTGTAAACAAACGGTGTAATTTATCTCAGGCATTGATAAGAGACAGGAGAATTGAGAATCTGTTTTTAGTTCCAGCCTCGCAAAGTGATAACAAAGACGTGCTTACACCTCTTGGAGTTCAGAGAGTAGCAAAGCAGTTAAAGAGTGAATTTGACTATGCTATCATGGACTCTCCTGCAGGCATTGAAAAGGGTTTTGAAAATTCGGTTGTAGCAGCAGATGAAGCTATTGTGGTATGCACGCCAGATGTCTCTTCTATCAGAGACGCAGACAGGGTTATTGGTCTTTTATATGCCCGTTCAATCACACCTCGGCTTGTTGTAAATAGAATCATGCCAGAAATGGTTGCAAGGGGAGATATGTTGAGCCATGAAGATGTTATGGACGTGCTCTCTATTGATCTTTTAGGTCTTGTTCCTATGGATAATCAGGTTGTAATCTCCACCAATTCAGGTGTACCTTTAGTTATGCAGAATCAGTCTTTGGCTGGTCAGGCATTCAGGCGAATTGCAAAAAGAATCAATGGGGAGAGCGACCTGCCCATACAGATACCGACAGCAATGAACACAGGTATTTGGAGTAGGATTATACAGAAATTAGGTTTGACCAAATAAGGATAGATTCCATGTTTAATGATTTTATAAAAAGATTTTCAGGGAAGACATCCAGTAAGGATACTGCAAAGAAGAGGTTACAGTTTGCTCTTGTCTATGATAAGCTGGAGATCAATGAGATGACTTTAGAAAACCTTCAGAAGGATATTGTTGAGGTGATTTCAAGGTATTTTGAAATTGATACAAAATCTTTGCAGCTTGAAGTTCAGCGGGAGAAAGAACTCTCTGCCCTTGTCTTTAATACGCCGATATTGTGCGTAAAGAAGAATAGAGCATTGAAAAGTTGATTTTACTTATAAAGCTCAATTAACGTGCAACTTGCTGTTATCAGTTCACTTTTTTGTAATGATGTTTAATGTTTTGATTGTTTTTAAAAGACGGTTGCCTGTTTCAATGCCAAGATCAATAAAATCAGGACCATACAGCTTTCCAGTATCTGTTCTGAATGTGCTTTTGATCTGTTCTAAGGTTGCGATTCCAGCAGGATACCGTCTAATAAATTCACTCAACGGTACATTGGCAAAAATTACCATATCCCAAACAGTATGGGTAAAGTTATCAGTTCCCCATCTAAATTTATCAGCATCATAAAGAGAGTTAGAGATAAGAAAGCTTCGTTTCTGTTGATTTATCAGCCCGCCGCTACTAAGCCCACAGCTACTATTATTACTACTACTAAGTCTGCCGCTAATATCAGCCGCCCCAGATTCTTTTATATTCAAATCAGATGATACACTATTTTTGCCCTTATTTTGAAACGCCTCATGTTCAATTATTGCATTGTATACAATATCAACCTCATCTGATGTAAATGGATATCTTCCGTTCGATAAAAATTCTCTTGTAAATTTTGCCCCTTCTGCTGAATGCTCTTTCTCTTTTCTTTTAATATCATGCAGCAGCCCCGCTGTCTGAACCAGCAGGATTTGATTTT
This sequence comes from Desulfamplus sp., assembly GCA_015232555.1. GTDB lineage: Bacteria > Desulfobacterota > Desulfobacteria > Desulfobacterales > Desulfobacteraceae > Desulfamplus. Next base: position 19,215 of record JADFZJ010000001.1, read on the forward strand.
CTATCCTGCTGGTTAGGTTTTCGTCTATATCCTGCTGCATCTCAATCTGAACGATTGCCCCTGCATCAACACACACTAAGTCAGAATGTAGTATCCCATGTCCAAAATCATCTTCAATTAGAGAAGTTATCTCCTGCTTGATTCTAATCAGCACTGGATGGGAGTTAAGCGTCTGCCGAGAATAGCTTATCTCCTTAGCAAAGTGCTGATAAAATTTAGGCAGAGGCAATGTTGCCACAATTTTTCGTGCCTCTTCTCTTAATTGAAGATAGATTTCATTCATATTTAACTCTCTTCAAGTTTTGATACTTTGATGGATAGCTCTTGCAACTGTGAAGTTGTGGGAACTGACGGAGCATCAGTAAGAAGGCATGTTGCTTTTTGTGTCTTTGGAAATGCAATAACATCGCGGATTGACTCTTCTTGGCACAGAAGCATTACAAGTCTGTCAAAACCAAATGCAAGACCGCCATGCGGAGGCGTTCCAGATGCAAGTGCATTTAACAGAAAACCAAACTTCTCCTGAGCCTCCTCTTTACCAATACCCAGCAGATTTAAAACCCGCTCCTGCAACTCTGTCGAGTGGATACGAATACTTCCGCCACCAATCTCTGTGCCGTTTAGAACCATATCATAAGCTCTTGAGCGGACACTTAACGGATCAGATTCTAATTTGTCCATATCCTCTTCAAGCGGTGATGTAAATGGGTGGTGTAAAGCCTGATGCCGTTTTTCTGTCTCATCATACTCAAGCAGAGGAAAATGGGTAACCCATACAAAACGATAAACATTACTATCAATCAGATTGAGCCTTCTTCCAAGCTCATTTCTAAGCTGACCAAGAGCTTCGTTTGTAACCTTTACGCTGTCAGCAACAAAAAAGATCAAATCACTAACTTCCATATTCAGACGCTCTTTTAAGGCTGCCTTCTCATCTTCTGTGAAAAACTTTGCAATAGGAGACTGCCACTCGCTCTCTTTAACCTTAATCCACGCAAGCCCTTTAGCCTTGTAGATTGCTGCAAATGCTGTCAGCTCATCAATCTCTTTGCGGGTCATTCCGCTGCTTCCCTCTACACCCCCGCCGCCTTTTACATTGATAGCTTTAACAATACCGCCATTTTTAACAGCAGATGCAAATACTTTAAAACCTGTATTTTTTACAATATCAGAAACTTCGCATAACTCTAAACCAAAACGCATATCTGGACGGTCAATACCGAATCTTGCCATTGACTCTTGATATGTTATCCTTTCAAACGGGGTCTCAATATCAATGCTGCGAACCCTTTTAAAGACCTCTTTGATCAACCCTTCAGTGATCTCCATGATATCATCTTCACCAACAAAAGAGAGTTCCATATCAATCTGGGTAAATTCAGGCTGACGGTCTGCACGTAAATCTTCATCTCTGAAACAGCGGACAATCTGATAATACCTATCAAATCCGCTTATCATCAAAAGCTGCTTAAATAACTGAGGCGATTGGGGCAGAGCATAAAAACAGCCGTGATTAACGCGGCTTGGCACAAGATAGTCTCTTGCTCCCTCTGGCGTGCTTTTGGTAAGAAAAGGGGTTTCGATATCAAGAAATCCTCTATCATTTAAATATTCTCTTACAGCACGCCCCGCAGTGTGTCTTGCAATTAGGTTTCTTTGAAGTTTAGGACGCCTTAAATCTAAATGCCTATATTGAAGACGTACGATTTCAGAGGCATCAACACGCTCTTCAATCTGAAATACTGGAGTTACTGCATGACTCAATATTTTGAGTTCAGTGATAAAAACCTCAATAGCTCCTGTATCCATCTTGTCATTGATCATGTCATCTGGACGAGCCATAACTTTGCCCTTGACTCCAAGCACAAACTCACTTCTGATAATCTGTGCTTTTTCATGGACAGCGGCTGATATTTCAGGATTAAAGACAATCTGAGTCAATCCTGTTCTGTCTCTAAAATCAACAAAAATAACTCCACCATGATCACGTCTTCGCTGCACCCACCCCATGAGTACAACCTCTTGCCGAACATCGCTCTTTCTCAATTCCCCACAGGTGTGGGTTCTTCTCATATCTCCAAGTAAATCTGCCACCTGTTTTTTCCTTATTTTATATTATTGTTTTAGTCTGACTATTTTATTTATGCTGTAAAAACTCTTCAACTGTAAGATCAATATCTTTAATGATTTGTTTTAGTAAAATTGGTGATAAATCTCGTCCTGCATGAAATGGTACTGTTGTGCATCTACCGTCAATATGTCGAAATTGTTTATGAGAGCCTTTTTGACGGACTTCATAAAATCCAAGCAGTTCAAGTATTGCAATAACCTCTTTTGGCTTAAGAACTGGTAATATACCCATAATTATGCAACCATAACATTTTGAGTTCCAATAAATTCAGAATTAATTTGTGGTTCACCATCTTCAAGAAGCATTTCAAGCACTTCTTGCATATTTTTATTTAATTCATCTAAAGTTTCACCTTGTGAATGTGCACCACTCAATCCAGGAACAAATCCAACATAAAGACCTGTTTCACGGCACTTTTCAATTATTGCAGTATATGTTCTCATTAATATCCTCGCTATACTCTATTTAAAAATGTTTCAAGCTGCTCAACGGGATTCTCTGCTGTAATGAAATACTGCTCTTTTGTCCTCATGTTTCTCAAAACCAAAGCATTATCTTCAATCTCTTTGTCACCTGCAATTAGAACAAAATCAGCGTTTAATTTATCAGCTCTTTTCATAAGGCTTTTAAGGCTTCTTCCGCTGTAATCTGTTTCAGTTCTGATGCCTGCAATATTTAAGGCTGATGTCCACATATATGCAAGGCGGGTTGCTTTTTCTCCTAAAGGAATAATAAAAATATCAGGAGTTTTAATAGATACAAGTTTTAAAAACTCAGCAGCATACAGATTTTTATCTTGAAACTCTTTTGCATCTGAAGCGTTATGTGCTCTCATTTTAGCATCATTTAGCATCTGGGCAACAATCTCTGCAAGTCTGTCAAAACCTATTGCAAAACCGATTCCATAGGTTTCAGGTCCACCAAGCTCTTTTATCAAAGCATCGTATCTGCCGCCTCCTGCAACAGCACTTTGAGCACCTAACGCGGTTGTGAGAATCTCAAATGTAGTTCTTGAGTAGTAATCCAACCCTCTTACCAATGTTTTATCTACAATAAAATCAACATGCTGCTCATTCAAAACACTTTTAACAGTCTCAAAGTGATCTTTACATTTTTCACACAGATGATTAAGAGTCGATGGTGCGTCAGCCATAGCTGCACGACATTCTGGCACTTTACAGTCAAGTGTTCTTAATGGATTTTTATCCATACGCCTTAGGCAGTTCTCGCAAAGATGCTCTTTTTTTCCATTAAGAAAATTTAGAAGCTCTTTTTGAAAAGTAGGACGGCACTCTTTGCAGCCAAGTGAGTTAATATGAGCCTCAAGTTCGGATAATCCAAGACGTTTAAACAGCTCGTTTAAAATCAAGATAAGCTGTGCATCAATATACGGAGACTCTATGCCGAACACCTCAGAATTTATCTGGTAAAACTGGCGGTATCTTCCCTTTTGCGGTCTCTCTCTTCTAAACATAGGTCCTATTGTATAGAGTTTTTGCACAGCGTCAGACGCCCCCATGCTGTGCTGAATATACGCTCTTACAACTGAGGCTGTAGCTTCTGGTCTTAAGGTGAGTTTATCGCCTTTTCTATCATCAAAGGTGTACATCTCTTTTTCTACAATATCGGTTGCCTCTCCTATGCTTCGTGCAAAAAGCTCGGTCTTCTCAATTACAGGAATGCGAATCTCTTTAAATCCAAAATCTTCAAACAGCTTTGAAGCAGTCTTTTCAATTGCCTGCCAAAGAGCAGTATCTTCTGGTAATATATCTCTAAAACCTCGTATGGTCTGTATCATTTTTCCTCACTATTTTTAAAATAAAATCTGCCTTTTCAATCTTTTGCATAGCAATTTGTGCTTAATAAAAGCAATAAAAATAACTCTCTTTTATACTCGGTTATGTGATTTGGAGTCAATCAATAAATCTTTGGGTCAGATAGGCTGTATTTTTAACAAATTAGATTATCAGCATACGCTTATAATTGCTTATAATTGAGTTGAACATGTATTTAATAGATGGTAGAAACTAAAAAGATTAAGTAAATACTTACTTATTTAGCCAGGTCGGCTGATACTTAATTAAAAATATAAAGTATAAAGGAGAATGCCATGCAAAACAGAGTAACAGTAACTTCGCTTTATAAGATGAAGAAAGAAGGAAAAAAAATCACAGAATTAACAGCTTATGACTATCCATTTGCAAGCATGGTTGATGCAGCAGGGATTGATATAATTCTTGTGGGAGACTCTCTTGGTATGGCTGTTCAAGGCAGAGAGAACACTCTTGCTGTAACAATGGACGAGATGCTCTATCACACTTCAATGGTATCAAGAGCATGTTCATACTCAATGGTAATTGGAGATATGCCGTTTATGTCATATCAGTCATCTATTGAAAAAGCTGTAGATAATGCCGGCAGATTTCTAAAAGAGGCTGGAGCTTCTGCTGTAAAACTTGAAGGCGGTGCTGCTGTTTGTGAGGTCATAAGTGCTATGACAAAGGCATCGATTCCAGTTCAGGCTCATATCGGCTTGACCCCTCAGTCAGTTCATCAGATGGGAGGATTTAAAGTTCAGCGTGATGAAGATAGACTAATGGCAGACGCACTAAAAGTTCAGGAAGCTGGAGCATTTTCAGTTGTGCTTGAAGGTATTCCCTCGGCTATTGCAGCTAAAATCACCAAAGCACTTGATATTCCAACAATCGGAATAGGTGCAGGAGCTGAATGTGACGGACAGGTTCTTGTTATTCACGACATGCTTGGAATCACCAACAGAACAGTTCCCAAGTTTGTAAAGAAATTTGCTGATATCAATCTTGTGGCACAACAGGGGCTCAAGCAGTATATTGATGAGGTGAGAGCTGGAATATTTCCCTCAAAAGATTATGAGTATAAATAAGTCATGTTACGCAGTAATATCAGTAAACTTAAATTTTAAAAGTTCTTTAGTCATGTTTACTGACACATAATGCTCTATCCATATTGATTATGATGTATTAAAACCCTATACAGATGAAAACGAAATCATGTGCTGGCATTGGGATCATAGTAAAAATTGTTCTGTCAAAGGTATCAATTTTATGACAGGACTCTATTACAGCAATAATGTTTCGCTGCCAGTTACATTTCAATTGATAAGCAAAACAGAAACCGTAATAGATAAAAAAACAGGAAAACCCAAACGTAAAAGCAAGATGACAAAAAATGAATATTACATACAGTAGTAACCCAGACAAATCATTTTTTTGCATCCTTGTATGCATTTGTTAAACTCGAAGTGCTGGCAATGAACACTTCTTTGAATCATTTTGCTCTTAAATCTAAAATTTACCTCTCTGCTTTAAAAAAAGCCTTTGTAGAACTTCAAAAATTGAGGGCTATTTCTATTGCTGCGTAACATGACTAAATTAGTAATATGCACCTTCCAGGTGCAATAAATCAAGCCACCGCCTCTGGTGGCGGTGGTAGTTGACTTATACATGGTAATGGATATATACAGTCGGAAAATAGTGAGTTATCAGGTTTATGAATATTAATCAGGAGAGCTTTTAAGCAGCACAAAACCACAACTCCTTAGATTTTTTTAGAAACCCTCTTTATCTAAATCTTGCATCGCTTTTTTCATCTGACGTAATGCCTGCCTTAAACGCTCTTCGTTTTCTACAAGTGCAAGTCTAAGATACCCTTCCCCTTCCTCGCTGAAACCGATTCCCGGGGCGACTGCAACATTGGCTCGGTTCATCATCTCAACAGCAAACTGCATAGAACCCATTTTGCTGTATGGTTCAGGAATTTTCACCCACGTAAACATGCCAGCACCAGGCGGAGTAACTGGCCATCCTATCCGCTCAAGACCATTACAAAGCGTATCTCTTCTTGCCTGATAGAGTCCGACCTGCTCTTGTATTGTATGATCGCAATCTCTGAGGGCAATGATACCTGCAATCTGTATGGCTGCAAATATGCCATAATCAAAATAGCCTTTTATTTTGCTTAAACCAGCAATAATTTGGGAATTCCCAACACAGTATCCTATTCTCCAGCCAGCCATGTTATAAGATTTTGAGAATGAACCGAACTCAACCCCGATATCTTTGGCACCGGGAGTTTCTAAGAAACTTGGGGCTTTATATCCGTCAAATGTTATTTTAGAGTATGCGAAATCGTGAATTACCATAAATTTAAACCGTTTTGCTAAAGCAACTATCTCCTTGAAAAGCCCGCTATCACACAGCGTTCCTGTGGGGTTGTGAGGATAGTTGATCATTAAAACTTTTGGACCGGGATGAAAAGATTCGCATATATTTACAATTCGATTTAGAAATGACTCTGGAGGCGAAATTGGGACTCTAACCACTGTTGCACCAGCAATTACGGCTGCATAGATATGGATTGGAAACGCAGGAGCTGGCACTAAAACCGAATCCCCAGGACCTAACAGAGCAAGACAGAGATGGGAAATTCCCTCTTTTGAGCCGATAGTGAAAAGTGTTTCGCTCTCCGCATCAAGATCAATGTCATAATGCCTCTTATAGTAGAGTGATATCTCTTTTTTTAGATTCTTCATACCCGTAGAGACAGGATATCGGTGGGTTTTAGGGTCTTTTGCAACCTCAATGAGCTTTTCGATAACATTCTCAGGTGTGGGATCAACAGGATTGCCCATGCCAAGATCAATGACATCATCACCATTGCGTCTTTTTTCCATTTTCATCTTGTTTATCATACCGAACAGGTAGGGCGGCAGTTGATCCATTCTGCTTGCAAAGCGGATGATATTCTCCTGACTCATAACTTCTCCTTAATTGATTGATTTCTCATTAAAAATAGACAGCGTATTGTTATATTATTTAAGACATATATCATTATTATAAAAGATTCATTTCAATTTCGCTATAGCAAATTTGCATTGTAAATCGTTGAATCATGTTATATTTTTATTGCAGATACATTCTGACAAAGATATTAATGTAAGAGTCACCAATAATAAAAATAGAGACAATTTAAAGGAAATTGATATGACAGAATTTACTCATCTTGACGTAAACGGTAATGTAAGAATGGTGGATGTTAATGATAAGGATGTTACCAAACGTATTGCCATAGCTTCTGGATTAATCCAGATGAAGCCCGACACTTTAGATAAGATAACTACAGCCAAAGTTAAAAAGGGAAATGTGCTTGAAGCTGCAAGAATTGCGGGCATCATGGCAGCCAAGCGGACATCAGATTTAATTCCCATGTGTCACCCTTTGAATATTACACATGTGAGCGTTGATTTTTTTCCTGAACATGAAACAAACAGCATCAAGATTGAAGCTCAAGCCTCTGTTTCAGGTAAAACTGGTGTAGAGATGGAGGCTTTGACCGCTGTTTCTGTGGCAGCTCTTACAATTTACGATATGTGCAAATCTTATGATAAGAGGATGGTTATTTCTGATATCCATCTTAAAAGTAAGTGCGGCGGCAAAAGCGGAAATTTTCTGGCAGAAAGATATATAAAATGAAACCAAAATCAACATTAAAATCAAAAAATTATTTTGTATTATTTATAGTAACTGCTGCTATCTGCTCTTGTCTGTATGGATGCAGCAGGGCTGTAATTGAGCCTCAACCGTCTGGTGAAAGCAGTAAAAAAATAATTGAACAGCAAGATAAACAGAAGATTATAAAACCTGACATTCAAACTTATGAATATAAAAATAGGCTGCAAACAGATGGAAAATCTACATTTAAAAAGCCTATAGACTACTTTGGAGGTAAAACTCCATCCTATCCTCTTCATAAATTGACTTCTGAATCTTATTACCCTGATTTTGCAAGAGATATCCATGGTAAAGCTGGATTGAAGCGTGCCCTTAAACAGAGCATTATCTACTATAATAGAGTACCCAAGAAGACAAAATTCTACTTTGGTGATGATCAATATGATGCAGCTTTTATGCGTCTTTCTGCAAATAAATTTCTTGAGTTTCTTAATAGCTCTCCTTCAAATAAAGCTATACGTAATTTTATCTACAAGAATTACAACGTATATACAACTGTAAGAAGAGATGATTCAAAGGTCGCTTCTATAAAACCAATATCAAAAACAAAACAGCTTTCAAACTCTTACTCTCAATCAATGAATGAGTTGCAATCCAAAGAGATTGATCTTTCGGTTCTGTTTACAGGTTATTATGAACCATCATTGAAGGGAAGTCTTGTAAAGGGCGGGGAATATATCTACCCTATTTACTCAAAACCTGATGATTTAATAGAAGTTCCACGTGGTGGTTTCAGTGGAATCTATAAGGGTACACCTGCGTCAGGAGCAAGACGTAATGAAAAAAATGAGTTGGTACCTTACTATACAAGAGCAGAAATTGATGCGATGCCAAATTTTGAAAAACATGCAAAACCAATTGCATGGGTCAATAGCCGTATTGACCGCTTTTTTTTAGAAATTCAAGGTTCAGGCAGAATAGATCTTAAAGAGGGCGGAACAATAAAGGTTCAGTATAATTCAAAAAATGGTCGTCCATACAGATCAATAGGAAAATATTTGGTTGATAAAGGGGTGATGGCTAAAGAGGATGTAACAATGCAGTCTCTCCGCAAATGGCTTGATGACAATCCTTCAAGAGTTGATGAGGTGTTGAATCACAACTTAAGTTTTGTATTTTTCAGAAAAGGAGAGGGTGGACCAGTAGGGTGTCTTGGTGTAGAAGTCACTCGCATGAGGTCTATTGCAACTGATACTGCACTATTTCCTAAAGGGGCATTATGTTTTATGGATACAACAATACCCACATGGGACAGTCGTGAAGGCAATGTCAAGTGGCAGAACTATGCGGCATTTGTTCTTAATCAAGATACAGGCGGAGCAATTAAAGGCTCTGGAAGAGCAGACTATTTTTATGGACACGGTAAATATGCAGAGCTTGCAGCGGGTTACATGAAACAGATGGGGAGGTTATATTTTTTGGTTTTGAAAAAATAGTGAATTAACAAACAATTAGTATCAATGTATTGACTCTAATATAACGACCTTTTTTTATCCTCAACAGTGAGGGCTACTTTAATTAACAAAATTAACACAAACACCGACATGAGCAAGGAGAAGATAAGACAATGGATAAAATTAACAGACTTATGGATGAGATTATAAAAGAGGCATCTTCCCTCCCTTTTATCACTCTTAAAACAGCCACTGCTCACCATGTTCATACACCAGATATGGTGATATACGTTAATAGTGCTCTTACTACCACACCTGATATATATAGGATTATAGGAAACAATCCTCTAAGCATGATGTACGATAATCACAAGCATCACGCAGCATTTATGAGTACAGTGTTCAATACCAGCAATTATGAACTGCTCGTAAGAACGGTTTCATGGGTTTATAGGGCATATCATACCCACGGATTTCAATTTGACTATTTTCTTCTTGAACTAAACGCATGGATACGAGCCAACAATGAATATTTAGATAAAAAAGATGCTGATGCGATTAACGTAATCTACGAATGGCTCATAAGCAGACATAATGATATGATCTCAATAGCCTTATCAGGCATAGAATATGCTCTTCCTGTAAGTGAAAATTGGCTTGAGCTTAAAAATAATTTTCAATCAGCTCTTTTGGATGGAGACCATCGCAAGGCACTTGAACTTGCGATGGAATCGACCAAAACTGATTCAGAACTTGAAAATTTTTATCTGCATATCATACAGCCATCAATGTATGAGATCGGTATGATGTGGGAAAAAGCCGAGATTTCAGTTGCCCAGGAGCATCTTGCATCGGCTATCGTGGGAAGAATCATGGCAAGTGTGAGCAGTGGGAAAGATAATGATATTATTAATAAAAGTTGTGGAAGGGCTATTGTAACCGCATCACCTAATGAATTTCATGAGATAGGTGCATGGATGATTGCTGATACTCTTGAACATGATGGTTGGGATGTTAGATATCTTGGAGCAAACATGCCAAAAGAGGACCTTATCCTGTTTATCAAATCCTTTATCCCTGATTTGCTTGCTATATCGGTCACCATGCCTTTTAATCTTAGCTACTCTAAAGAGGTAATTGCACAGCTCAGGAGTGATAATGAACTTAAGAATATAAAGGTTATGATTGGAGGCAGGGTTTTTAATGAGACTCCACGATTGTGGGAGTCAACAGGTGCTGATGGATTTGCTCCAAACCTTGAAGAAGCCAAATCTTTAGCAAGAAGATGGGCAACAATATGAAAAATGCAACTTTGAAGAGCAGCGATCTGATTGAGTATTATGGTGCAGCACTGGAAAAATATCTTGAAAATACAGATATCCTTGTAGTTGTGATTTTAGATGAAAATCTTGCCGTTCAAAATTATAATAAACCATTCAGAAAGCTGATATATGATCGTTCTTCGTTCAAGAGAGTCAAGATTGACGATATCCAGGGGCAAACTATCTTGAACTTTCTTATGCCTGAAAGTCAGACGATTTTTAATTTTCAGAAAGATTGTTTTATAAAAAGCAAACTTAATTTTTCTGTATCTGGTTCTCCAGCAATAAGTATTTCGTGTTATATTTTCAGGATTAATAACATTACTTTGATTATAGGAGAGCAGATAACTCTAACCGACATCAATTTTATGGATAAGATGAGTCAGTTAAACAATGAGATGGCAAATATGGTCAGAGAGATTCAGCACAAAAATCGTGAGATTCAACAGAATAATCTTGCAATTGAGCAGAAAAATAGTGCTCTTGCACAGAAAAATCTTGAAATTCAGCAGAAGAACCTTGAACTGGAACAAAAAAATGTTGATCTTGAGAAAGCATGGTCAGAGATAAAAACATTGACCGGAATTATTCCGATCTGTATGCACTGTAAAAAGATTCGCGATGATCAGGGTTACTGGAACCAGGTGGAGACTTATATTAGCCAACACTCAGATGCTCAGTTCAGCCACGGTATATGTCCTAAATGTATCAAAAAATATTACTCAGAATACATGTGATATAACCTAACATCTGCCAACTGGAGCAAGGTAGATTGTAAATTCCTCCTCCCCATCAACTCCAAGAAGCTCATCACAGCATACATCACCAACCAATAACAAGGAATCTAATCATCATGCAACTTGATTTGAAATCTGAAAAATACAGAGGTCTTACAGAAGAAGAGGCAAAGGATAAAATAAGAGTTGAAGGATATAACGAACTTCCGTCATCAAAGCCTCGCAACCTTTTTGCAATAGGGTTTGCGGTGGTAAAAGAGCCGATGTTTCTTCTGCTTGTGGCAGCAGGGACATTATATCTGATTTTAGGTGATGTTCAGGAGGGGCTGCTGCTGCTATGCTTTGTCTTCGTGATTATGGGGATTGAGTTCTATCAGGAGAAAAAGACGGAAAATGCTCTCAATGCACTAAAGGATATGGCAAGCCCGAGAGCATTGGTTATCCGTGAAGGGGTTGAAAGACGCATTGCAGGCAGGGAGGTTGTGACAGACGATATTTTTGTGTTGCAGGAAGGCGACAGAGTGCCTGCAGATGCAGTGGTTTTATATTCGGTCAATTTGATGGTTGATGAGTCTCTTCTGACAGGGGAATCTGTGCCTGTCCGCAAAACCGAATGGGATGAAACAAATGGCTCTATTAATGATTTAAAGCAAAATTACACAATAGTTAGCAGACAAGAAGAGAACAAAGAGCATATTCAGCCAGGAGGAGATGATCTCCCATTTGTCTATTCAGGCTCAATGGTTGTTCAGGGTAATGGAGTTTCACGGGTTGTAGCCGTTGGAATGAATACAGAAATAGGGCGAATTGGAAAAGCTCTGCAAGAAGTTAAAGAAGAGCCAACCCGCCTTAAAAAAGAGATGGGGGAGCTTGTAAGAAGGCTTGCAGTAATCGGGCTTTCCCTCTGTATGCTGCTGGTGATTGTTTACACTCTGACTCGTGGTGATTGGCTAAATGGCTTTCTTGCTGGAATAACCCTTGCGATGGCTATGCTGCCTGAAGAGTTTCCTGTTGTCTTGACTGTTTTTCTTGCTATTGGTGCATGGCGAATGTCAAAACAACATGTTCTTACACGTAAACCCGCTGCCATTGAAACTCTTGGTTCTGCAACTGTTCTTTGCACTGATAAAACAGGAACACTTACACAAAATAGGATGAGAGTATCAAAACTTTATAATGGCAAAAATTTCTACGATGTTGATAAATCGAATAGGTATTGTTCGTTTCCAGAGCCATTTCATCAAATTATAGAATTTGGAGTTCTATCAAGCCAGATCAATCCGTTTGATCCAATGGAAAAGGCAATTAAAGAGATGGAGGAGGCTTATCTTCTCAATACAGAACATATCCATACAGACTGGCAGATGGTAAAAGAGTATCCACTCTCCAAAACAATGCTTGCAATGTCAAGGGTGTTTACCAATTCAGAGAGTAATGACAATAGTACAATTGCTGCCAAAGGTGCACCAGAGGCGATCTTTGATCTTTGTCATTTAGAGGAAAAGACAAAGACAAAATATGCAGAAGCTACGGAACAAATGGCTGCATCAGGGTTACGGGTACTGGGGGTTGCAAATGCTGTGATAAAGGAATCTTCAGTAAACTCAAAAAAACTTACAGATGATAATCTTGGATCTCATAATTCCCACTACGTTTTACCAGGAGACCAGCACGATTTTGATTTCAAATTTATTGGTCTGATTGGACTTTCTGATCCAATCAGGGAAAAAGTTCCTCAAGCTGTCAAGGAGTGCTATGCGGCTGGCATCAGAGTCATTATGATTACTGGAGATTACCCTGTAACTGCTCAGAATATTGCAAATGAGATTGGGTTAAAAGATGATATTGGTAATTACTTTACATCTAAAGCATCGGTTATTACTGGAGACGAGCTAAACTCAATGTCGGAAGATACTCTTTGCGAACAGATAAAAGATATAAATATCTTTGCAAGGGTAGTTCCAGAACAGAAACTTAAAATCGTGAATGCTCTGAAAAAAAATGGCGAAGTTGTTGCCATGACTGGAGACGGTGTAAACGATGCACCTGCACTTAAATCTGCTGATATTGGAATTGCAATGGGTGAGAAAGGGACCGATGTTGCAAGAGAATCTGCATCATTAGTTTTGATGGATGACAATTTTGCATCAATTGTGGGTGCAATAAGAATGGGAAGGCGGATATCTGACAATCTGCAAAAAGCTCTTGGATATATTTTTGCTATTCATGTTCCTATTGCAGGGCTGTCACTCATGCCTATATTTTTCAGGGATCTTCCGCTGATTTTATGGCCTGTTCATATTGTATTTATGGAGCTTATCATCGATCCCGCATGTTCGATCATTTTTGAGGCTGAACAGGAGGAGAGTAATATTATGACTCGCCCACCTGCAAAAATTGACGAACCGTTCTTTGGAATGGACAAGATAATTATGAGCTGCACTCAAGGCTTGTCAGTTTTAGCTGTGGTGATTACGGTCTATGCTTTAGCACTTCATATCGGTTATACAGAAAGGGTGGTAAGAGCATTGACCTTTACCACTCTTATTGTCTCAAACATTGCGGTGATCCTTTCTAACCGTTCATGGACAAAGAATATCTTTCAGATTCTTGTTACCCCTAACAGAACTGTTAAATGGGTGGTGGGAGGAGCACTATTTTTTCTGATATTAAGCCTTAATCTACCAATATTGTTAGAGTTATTCAGGTTTGAGAGGATTAATCTTGTTCAAGCTCTGTTGTGTTTTTTCGCAGGAAGTTTGACTATTGTATGGTTTGAAATTTACAAATGCTTTAAACTTAAAAACAGCACGGACAGCAGGAAAAATAGAGCATAGGACTAAAATATAAACGTAAACTTGCTACGCTAAGGTAGATTAGCCTTAAATCAAGGCGAGTTATTTTTAAAGGAATTCTACTATGAAATTCAGAATTGGCTCGGGTTATGATGTTCACAGGTTAGTCAGTGAAAGAAGTCTTATAATTGGCGGTATTCTAATCCCCTTTGACAAAGGGCTACAGGGACATTCCGATGCTGATGTGCTTCTGCATGCTATATGCGATGCCCTGCTCGGTGCAGCAGGACTTGGAGATATTGGCAGACATTTCCCTGATTATGATCCAGCCTACAAAAATATCTCAAGCATGATTCTTTTAAAACAGTGTGCAAATATGGTAGAGGAGAGAGGTTACAGTATTGTCAATATTGACTGCACCATCATTGCACAGGCTCCTAAACTTGAACAATATAAAAAAGAGATGGAACATAAAATTGCGGCTGCCATTGAAATATCATCAGAATCTGTTAATGTAAAGGCAACCACAACCGAAGGGCTTGGTTTTGAGGGAAAAGGAGATGGTATTGCTGCCCATGCAGTTGTTTTAATTACACAAATTTCAAGTTTTAAGCAAAATTCTGGTATATCAGTAAAATAACTTATGTAATGCCAATCTGGACAATCCTTAAAAATCAAGCAAAATAAAATTTTCAACATAAATCTTTAGGATAAAAAACTATATGAGCTTAAAAATCTACAACACATTGACTGGGAAAAAAGAGCTGTTTGTACCATTAAAACCTGAAAAAGTTGGGATGTATGTCTGCGGTCCCACTGTTTATGATACAAGCCATATTGGACACGCCCGTTCTGTAGTAATATTTGACGTAATTTTCAGATGGCTTAAAGAGTCAGGGTATGATGTCTGCTACGTGAGAAACTTCACTGATGTAGATGACAAGATCATCAAAAGAGCAAATGAGACGGGCAAAGATCCGATTGAAATTTCAGAGAAATATATCAAGGAGTTCCACAACGAGATGGATGCTCTTAATGTCCTTCGACCTACCATTGAACCCAAAGCCACTGAACACATTGGGGATATTATCAACTTTATACAGATGCTCATTGAAAAGGGTAAAGCCTACTATGTGGAAGGAAGTGATGTCTTTTTCTCTATCGAATCATTTGAAGGGTATGGAAAGCTATCTGGCAGAAACCCTGATGACATGATTGCAGGGGCAAGAATTGCTGTAGATGAAAATAAGAGAAATCCAATGGATTTTACGCTCTGGAAACCTGCAAAACCAAGAGAACCATCGTGGGAAAGCCCTTGGGGAGCAGGAAGACCTGGTTGGCATATTGAATGTTCAGCCATGAGTAACCGCTACTTAGGTCAAAGTTTTGATATTCACGGCGGAGGCAAGGATTTGATCTTCCCTCACCATGAAAACGAGATAGCTCAATCTGAGGCACTATTTGGAAAACAGTTTGTCAAATATTGGATTCATAACGGTTTTGTCGATATTAATAACGAGAAAATGTCCAAATCACTTGGTAACTTTACCATGATAAAAGATGTTCTTGTAAAATATCACCCTGAAGTTATCCGGCTTTTTCTGCTGTCAAAACATTACAGAAGCCCGATTGACTATAACGAAAATTCAATGGATGAGATTATATCTGGTTTGGATAAAATCTATGCGTTTTTGGAGCGGGCAGCCAAGGTGGGAGTATCACTATCTGATAACAACCCGTCAGATAGTGATTTAAAGGATAAAAAGGCTAACACAAACAATTTATCAGGAGAGTCATGGGCAGCTTTTAAAGAGGATATGGATGATGATTTCAACTCTGCAAGAGGGATTGCAACCATATTTGATACTGTAAAAAGAGGAAACAGGATTCTTGATAGTATCGGAGAGTCTGCTGGAAAAAACAGCAAAGACTCTATCTCATCTGAAAATATGCAGGAGCTATCAATAATTTGTTCTGACCTTCAGAAGATGGGCAGCATACTCGGCATTATTGCCCAATCTCCTGAATCTTATTTCAAAGCAAAAAAAGAGGCGGGTCTTGCCGATAGTTCAATTGATCCCAAAATGGTTGATCAGTTGGTTCTGGAGCGGACAGAGGCAAGAAAATCGAAAAATTTTGCAAGAGCAGATGAGATAAGGGCACAGCTTGATGCCATGAATATAATTTTAGAAGATGGGGCTTCTGGCACTACATGGAAGTTCGGTCAGTAACTTCAAACTATTACAAATTGATATAAAACAAATAGTTACGTGAAAAATAAAATTGTTATTATATGTGGTCCCACAGGGATCGGGAAGACAGGTTTTGCCATTGAAATTGCAAGAAGGTTCAATGGTGAGATTATTGGTGCAGATTCCATGCAAATCTATAAATATATGGATATTGGTACTGCCAAACCTGACAAGTCAGAACGTGAGCTTGCCCCGCACCATCTGATTGATTTTCTTGAACCTGACAAAGAGTTTGATGTTGGTAAATATATGGAAACAGCAGATGCAGCAATCAATGACATCTCTTCTCGGTCAAAACTTCCAATAGTTGTAGGTGGGACAGGATTTTATATCAAGGCACTCGTTCACGGACTGTTTAGGGATAGAACAGTTGATGCAGATGTTATTAAAAGGCTTGAGCAGGAAAAAGATGAAAAGGGAAGTCATATCTTGCATGAAAGGCTTGCTCTGCTTGATCCAGAAGCTGCTCAAAGGATTCATCCGAATGATAGTTTTAGAATTGTCCGTGCGCTTGAAGTGGTGGAAGTTACAGGCAATCCCATATCAGCCTTTCAAAAGCAGCACGGTTTTTCCTCACAACGATACATCCCGCTTAAAATAGCTCTTTACATGGATAGAGAAGAGTTATATCAACGTATCGAACAACGGGTTGATATTATGATTGAGCAGGGATTTGTTGATGAGGTAAAATCGCTTATTAACAAAGGTTATGGTTGTGATCTTAAATCAATGCAGTCTATTGGTTATCGTCATATCTGTGATTTTTTATGTAACAGCATATCATGGGATGAGACTATACGCACCCTTAAACGTGATACAAGACGATATGCCAAACGACAGCTTACTTGGTTCAGACAGGATACGGATATGATTTGGCTTGCTCTTGACAAGACATATCAGGCAGAAGAGTTGATAAAAAGATTTATTGAATTGTAATATCTTTTTTATCAAGCCTCTCTTTTTTATTTTCACCACATTATAATAAATGGATATATTTTATGATACTGAAAAACAGACAGCCCCTTTTAATGACAATCATATATGTTGCTGTATCGTTTTTGTTTACTTCATGCAGCCCTTTACTTCCCATGTCTGACTCTATTAAAAAAGATAAGCACTCTAAAATTGTTAGCCCAATGATTCCGAAGCAATTTGAGCAGTCTCCTTATTCTGATATTGAGCAGAAAGGAGATGCTGAAATAAAAGCAGGAAATTATCGCTCCGCTTTGAATATCTATAACAACCTTCTTTCAAAATATTCTGGGGCAGATAAAAAGAGGCTACTTAATAAAACTGAGGCACTTCTATCTATAATGAAGATAAGTGATCTTGAGATTATACTGCAATCAAGTAAGAATATGATACCTGAATCTATGCTTTTATACAGCATTGGAATGAAGTATGTTAAAAAAAAGGATAACAAAAAGGCAAAAGAGATTTTGACTAAATTTATCTCCAAATATCCTGAAGATCCTAATACTGGAGAGGCTAAAAAGAACCTTAGAGAGATTGAAAAGAGCTTTTTTGTAAAAAATGCTATCGGTTGTATGCTTCCTCTTTCAGGAAAGTATCAGGTGTTCGGCAAGCAGGCTTTAAGAGGAATACAGATGGCTCTTAATGATGCTAAGGCTTTATACAGCGGCAAAAATATTATTTTTGATATAAAAGACACGGAATCTGATGATAATAAGGCTATATATTGTGTTCAAGAGCTTGCAAACAGTCAAATAGCTGCTATTGCAGGTCCTATGGTTACATCAGAAGCAGCAGCAAAAGAGGCACAACAAAATGAGATTCCCATGGTCTGCATGACACAAAAGAGTGAAGTTACAGCTACTGGAGATTATATTTTTGCAAATTTTATCACCCCCGAAATGCAGGTAAAAGGACTTGTTTCACATGCAAGAGAGGTTCTTGGCGTGGAAAAATTTGCTGTGCTCTCTCCAAACGACAAATATGGTCAGACATTTACAAGCCTATTCAAACAGGCAGTAAACGAAGCAGGAGGGGAGATTGTGTCTGCTGAAGTTTATCGTGAACAAGAGACAAATTTTGCAGACATAACAAAAAGATTAGCATCTACTCTTCAATCTCAACAGGCAGTTACTCTCCAGCCTCAACTACCAGACGACATGCAGCTAAACACTGATTCTTCAATAGATGAAGCTCAATCTATATCTAAAGTTGCTATTTTTATACCCGATTCACCGCTAAGGGTTGCTAAGATTCTTCCTAAGCTCACCTCTAACAATATACAAAATGTCTATCTTCTTGGAACCAATATCTGGCATAATAAAGCCCTTTTAAAAGTATCATCTGAACATATAAAAAACTCTGTTATTACAGATGGCTTTTTTGCCCAAAGCAAAAAGCCTGAGGCAGCCCGTTTTACAGAAGCATTCAAAGCTGTGTATGGTGAAGAGCCTGAATTTATTGAAGCCATTGCCTATGACACAGCATCAATGCTTATTAAAACAGCGATGGACAAGTCTATTAATTCCAGAGTATCAGTTAAAAATGCCCTTGCAGGTAATATAATTTATAATGGTGTAACTGGTGAAACCATGTTTGACGAGAATCGCAATGTGCATAAAGAGCTTTTTTTCCTTACAATAGAAAACAACTCGTTTGTGGAAATTGACAGGCACTAACTGCTCATTAACTTGTAAGCGACCCCTGACCTGTGGATTCAAGCACAGACTGCCAAAGTTTGCCGTGAGGATCCACATTTTTACGCTTGCCAGCAGATGCTTCCATTGGAATATGTACATAAGTATTGTTCCAGTGGCTTATCAGAAGTTTTGTCTTACCTGCCATTCCAGCATGAACCGCATCGCGCCCTAAAAATCCGCAGAAAACACTGTCATTGGCATTTGCAGGAAGGCTTCGGATCATATAGCTTGGATCAATATATTTAAGGGTTATTTCAATATTTTTTTGGGCGAACCAGTTGTTGATCTCGTTTTTAAGAAATACGCCAATATCTTTTAGTTTAATATTACCAGATGGATCATACTCTGTCTTCTGGTCTGTAAAAAATTTTTGTCCCGCACCTTCTGCTACAACAATAACAGCATGTTTACGTTTCATAATCCTTTTTTCAAGAGAGACCAAAAATCCTGACTCTCCATATAAATCAATGTCAATCTCAGGTATCAGAACAAAATTGGCATCCTGCTGTGCAAGAGATGCTGTTGCTGCAAGAAATCCTGCGTGACGACCCATAAGTTTAATAAGACCTATTCCATAAGGATACCCTTTTGCCTCATTATGTGCCCCTTTAATGGCACTTGTAGCAATATCTACTGCTGTATCAAACCCGAATGTTTTGGATACAAGATATATATCGTTGTCGATGGTCTTGGGGATTACCACCACACTTATTTTAAGAGTTCTATTGTTTATCACATCTGCTATTTTGTTTGCAGCAACAAGTGTTCCATCTCCCCCTACCATGAATAGAATGCCAATATTCATACGCTCCAAACAGTCAACAACAGCATCTATATCCTGTGTCCCCCGAGATGAGCCAAGTATGGTTCCGCCCATATCTAAAATATTGCCTACAGCACCGGGAGTAAGCTCAATTACATCATGTCCATATTCGGGAATAAATCCTTGAAGTCCATATTTGATACCATAAATATTTCTTACACCATAGCAGTGGTAAAGCTCTAAAACAACAGAGCGGATGATATCGTTAAGTCCAGGGCACAAGCCTCCACAAGTTACAATGGCACATTTGAGCTTATTAGGATCAAAGTAGATTTTCTCTCTTGGGCCTGCCATTTCAAAACTTGGAATCTCAATATTATTTTCAATGTGATTTAAGACTATTTCTTGATCCACAATACCAATGATCCTGTCACTTTCTTTAGTAAAGCGGGTTGTATATCCTCCTTTTACCCTTCCTTTTAAAGGTGAAGGAATTTTTGCCTCTCCAAGTGTCTGTATCCGGGTGTTAAGATTCTTCATATCCATTTGCTTAATCCTCTATTTTTTAAAAAACTATCCTGTAAATTTGAACGCACCTTTGCCAAGTATGTCGTGAAGATGCAGGATGCCGACAAGACGATTTTGTGAATTTATAACTGGAAGTATGGTTATCTGATGTTGCTCCATGATGTTCAGAGCGTCATAAAGTGGAAGTTCTGGCGAAATAACATGGGGTTTTTTTGTCATCACCTGCTCAACGTTCATATTGTTAAAATCAACTGAGATAGCACCATAACTATTTATTATATCATCTGTTATAGAGCTTGCATTAGAATTTTTTTCCGCAATGCAGTGTCTGATATCGCCGTCAGTGATGATACCTGCAAGAGTGTTGTCTCTTTGAAGTATAAAGACCGCACCAATTTTAAATCTATCCATTTGGGCTATCGCCTCTGACATAGATGCACCAGATATGACAGACGGGATACTGCTGTCAGAAAGGTTAGAGAACATAATCTCCCCTACCATGCAAGAGAGCCTCTGTCCAAGTGCCCCACCTGGATGGGATTTTTTGAAATCACTGAGTTTAAAATGCTTTTTGTTTATAAGAACTACAGCAAGAGCATCGCCCATGGCAAGCTGGGCAGTTGTGCTGCATGTAGGGGCAAGTCCTAACGGGCACGCCTCTTTTTCCACACCAGTATCTATAACAATATCGCATTTTCTCGCCATTGTAGAATCAGGATTTCCTGTAAATGCAATCATTGGGCAGCCAAGAGAGCGGATGGAGGGGAGCAAAAGATTCAACTCTCCAGTCTCTCCGCTGTTTGATATGGCAATAAACACATCGTCTTTTGAGACCATGCCAAGGTCTCCGTGCATAGCCTCCACAGGATGCAGAAACATCGCATTTGTGCCTGTGCTGCAAAGTGTTGCAACAATTTTTCTGCCAATAAGACCTGATTTGCCAATACCTGAAATAACCACTCTGCCTGTAGAGTTGCAGATAACCTCAACCATTCTTTCAAAATCATATCCAATCTTTTCTGTTAGATGGAGAACGCTCTCCGCCTCCTGTTTTAATACACTTATTGCTTCATCAATAATCATATTCAGCTCAACCAACTCTATATAATTTTTATTAATTAATTTTTCATAAATTTCAATGCAACAATAATTGCAGCGAAATTTTTAGATAGTTTTAATGCTGTTTTTCTAATAAAATATAGCATTTTGAATATTGTATTGATATAAAAAAATAAAACTCCATAAAACACTGAGAGACATATAATATGACAAAACAAAGTCCTCCTCCAGTTTTAAAAAAACAGGCTTTTAAAAAAATAGCCGTAATAAGCATTTTGCTTACTACAATGTTTATTGCCTTCACATTTATTAGCGTTATATCAATCTTTTTTTACATTCAGTCTGAGCATTGCAGCCAATTACTCCAGAGCCAGATAAACCAGCGAATCCCGGGTAAAATGGAATGGTCAAAATTGGATATCTCTCTAATTAATGGCGAATTGCTACTTGAGAACTACAGATTATCTCTTAATAATGAAGAGCTTATAGCCATTGATAAAGCTCACATCTCGTTTGATTTATCTAATATTATAACACGCTCTGATCTCTCAACTATACTCAATAATTTTGATATCGCAAAAATTGAAAAGCGTGAGCTTATTATTAAAGATATAACCATTGAAAAGCCTCGTATCTCCCTCTCTATGACCTCTGAAAAGAAACTTGACATTATCTCTGCTTTTCCAGTTGCAAAGGAAGATAAAGAGAGTGAAAAAAAAGCATTCAAACTGCCATTGCGTATAACTTTTAACCAGATAAATATCAAAGATGGAGAGTTTTCATACAGGTCAGAAAAGGCTCTTGATAAGCCGTCAAATGGAAAAATTTGTATTGATATTAAAGATATAAATCTTCTCACTAATGGAACTATTGCAGATAAGGCAGATATAGATTTAAACTTTTCTATGAAATCTGGCAGCAGCACTCTATCTATTGACGGAAGTGCCAAAAATCTTCTCTTATCATCAAAAGAGGATAATTCAGAGATGTCAGAAGAAAATTTTAAAACGGATAAAAAGATATCTGAACCAATATTAAATTTAACTCTTGATTCAAAAATTGTCACTCCAGAGATTCTAAATATGTTGGGATTAGCAAATAAAGATAAACAGATAGCCAATGGAGATATCTATATACAGACATCTATCTCTGGCAGCCTCAATGATCCATCAATCTCATGCCTTATACGTTATCCAGACGAAATAACAGCAAAATTAAAAGATAGTAACGCTAAGATAATGGGTAGAATAGTTAAGAAATCTATTGTTAATGTTATTATGGAAAAAAGAGAGGTAACTATTAAAACTTTAGAGATAGAACACCCTTACGCTGCGTTAAAAGCAGAGGGAAACATCTCTCTTTCAAAGGCATTTCCCCACGGTTTTTTATTTAGAAAAGAGGCAACGATAGATAAATTTATAATACTTGAGAATATAACAGGAAAAGTTACTATTGCATGTGATAACATTGATGCAGGGAAACTTTTAGAGTCTGAAAATATAAAAGAGATAAAAGGGAAAGGGTCGTTTAAAGTTGATTTTTTAGGCAATCTCAACAATCCTGAAGTTAAACTCACTCTAAAAGCCAATAATGCGGGTTATAAGGAGTATCCTGTTTTGGAGAGTGGAGACTTTGACCTTTTGCTCTCAAACGGAGTTGTGAAGATAAATAAGTGTGATATTGCATCATCTGACTCATCAGTAAAACTTGATGGAACTATAAAAGTGCTTGAACAAGAAAAAAATGGAAACCTCAAGCCAATGGGTGACCCTGCGTTTGACCTTACTGCCAAATCTGATAAAATAAATATTACTGAAATACTGAAATCTCTTAATGTTCTTAAAACTCAAAAGATAATTGCAACGCTTGAGGCTAACGCTACACTTACTGGAACGGCTAAAAATCCTAAAGTCACCTTAAATGCAAATGGAAAAAATCTTGAATTGGCGGGGCAAAAAATTGGGGCTGTCAGGTTAAAGGCTGGTTATCAGAACAAGAAAACTGTAATTGACTCTCTGCTTGTTACACTTGACTCTTCAAATGTTGTTGAAGCAAAAGCATGGATGGAGCAAAAGCAGACAGCCAAGCAGCAACAAAACTCCAAATCAAAACAGAACTCAAAGTTTAAATTAGACATTTTCTCAAATAGGCTTGATTTGGCTCTCATTGAATCTTTAAAAAAATCTGATGCGATAAAAGGTGTTGCCTCTGGCTCTATCTCTGCTGAAGGTTTTCTGGATTCACTGAAATCTTCAAGAGTTATTGGAGATGTTGGATTAAAGCAGGTTAAAATAATGGATAAGCCTTTTCAGGATTTTACTGCAAAGTTAGATTTAAAAGATAACCGTTTGAATCTCAATGGGCGGCTAAACTTTGATATTGCTGGAAACTTTGATTTGAAATCCAAAGATTTTGCTGTTCAAGGTATTTTTAACAAGACTGAGCTATTACCGTGGTTTGCCTTTGCGGAGATCAAAGCTATTGAGAGTGGAACGATAAGCGGAACGGTTGATTTAAAAGGCAATGCAAATAATTTGGATAAAATTTCAGGAAGGTGCAACTTAAGCGAACTATCTATTAATCTATTTAATGATCCTGCCATTTTTGCGGATGGTTCAGAAACAAAAATTTCAGCCATCTCAAAGTTAAAATCAACTAATAAAAATAACAAAAAAATGGTAGTAAAGGCAGACAATATTAAAGCTATGATTGATGGAAAAGAGTTCAGGGTTGATAAATTCAAAACTCTGTTGCCTGAAAATGGGGAGGTTATACTTGCTGCGTCTGGTAATATTGGTGGAGATATTAAAGCTCAAGCTGATGCCACATTGCCTGTAAGATTTGCCTCACTGTTTATTAAAGAGCTACCTGATATTAAGGGAGTTGTACGACTTAATCTTATGGCTGATGTAAAATCGGGTGATGATATTAAAAATTCTGATCTTGATGCAACCATAGAATTTGTAGATATAGCAGTTAAAGTGCCAGTTAATGTCTCTAATGACAATCCAGAAATAGTCAATTTTCATGGAATGAACGGCTTAATCAAGGCAGATTTTAACAGAGTGGAGATAACACAAATTACAGGAAAGGTAAGTGACGGTAAGCTAAAGGGGAAGAAGTCAGGCGATTTCAAATTGAGTGGTGGTGCAAAATTAGTAAATTTCATGCCAGAAGATATCAATATGACTCTCAACGCACGAGAGATTCCAATCAATATGATAGAGGATTTGACAGCAAGTTTTGACACTGAACTCAACTTTAAAGGCAATCTGAAAAGTGCTACTATCCTTTGGGGCACTGTTTTGATTAATCATGGAGCGTGGACAGGAGACATCCATGTTGAAAAGAAAATTGTATCAACATTGACGGAAAAAAAGAGGGTCAGAAAAGAGGTAAAACAGACTAAAGAGTCAAATCCGTTACTTGAAAATATGAAGCTCAATATTGCAGTTAAGGGAGAAAAGCCCTTTATTATTGATAATAATTTAGCATACATGGAGGTGCATCCTGATATCAGAATAAGGGGTACGGCTGCCTCTCCTGTTGTATCTGGTAGATCTGAAATAGAACCGGGCATTATAAACTACCAGTCAACTAAGTTTGAACTGACACGAGGAATTATTGACTTTGCCAATCCATACAAGATTGAACCAGAATTGGATATTGAATCCCACCGTACAGTTCGTGATTGGGATATATTGCTCGCAGTTTCTGGAACACCAGCTAATATTAATTTCAAACTTACTTCAAAGCCTCGTTTAGAAGATGGAGATATCATATCTCTTCTTATAAGAGGTAAGACAGTTACAGAGTTGATTAGTGCAGAAGGGGGGACAACCCTTTCCGCTGCTGGTATGCTCTCACAGGTTGCAGCCTCGGCAGTGAGCGATAAGGTTAAATCTGCTACAGGGCTTGATATTTTTGAGGTTGGATTTAACAATAAAACTGCTAAAACTGGTAGCAATACAAACAATGATGATAGTGAGATTGGAAATCTCAATGTAACAGTTGGAAAAGAGCTTACTGACAAGATAACTTTGAAATATGGGACGGAAAACAAAGATGGAATAATGGTAGGCAAAACATCGGCTGAATATAAATTAATGGAAAATGTTTCTGTCAGTGGTTTTCAGGATTCTGAAGGTCAGTTTGGGGGTGAAGTGAGATATCGGCTTGAGTTCAGGTAAAGGAGATATTTAACTTGGTTAAATCAATATTTGCTAAATCAATATCAAGATTTTTTGTAATATTAACACTATATTTTATTAATACTATTATCATATCTAACACTTTTTTTATCCAGCAATCTTACGCAAGTGAGCGAAAGCAAAAAGTTAATAATAATGAATGTCTAAACATTGAGTCATTCATCTTTAAAGGCAACATCAATTTTTCAGATATTCGTCTTAAAATGAGGATGAAAAGCTGGCACTCATCGTTGCTTCCGGGAAATCTAAACTGCTACAATGAAGAGTGGCTGAAAAAAGATATTTTAGCAATTGTTGAATTTTACAGGAAACAGGGATTTCCAGATGTCGAGATTGATCATGCTATCAAGACAGATGAAAAAAATACCAAAAAAGGCAAGGTAAAAATTGCAGTTGAAATCAACATTGATGAGGGTTTGGCGTATAAAATTGTTTTTAAAGGCAACAGCTTTTTTTCTGAAAGAGAACTTAAAAAAAAGGTTGATCTTGTAAAAAAAGGAAATTCCAATGATACAGCTCTTAGCAAGGCAAAAATTGAGATAAAAAATATTTATATTGATGCTGGTTTTCAAGATATTACAGTTGAATTTAATAAAACCAGAGAAGACAAATCCCAGACCAAGAAAGGTAGCAAAAAATCCGACAATGACATCTGGACTGTTGAATTTCTGATAAATGAAGGGAGAAGAACAGTTGTCAATCAGCTTGATATTAAGGGCAACAAGATGGCTACAAAAGATGAAATACTTGATTCCATGCTGACTCGGCAAAAAGGAACTCTGGAAAAAGGGGGATATAATTCAGATGTACTGGACAAAGATATAAATGCCATTGAGCTTCTCTATCTGAGCAAAGGCTTTCTTAATGCAAAAATTGTAAAACAAATTACGACTGTTCCAGCTAAATCAACTTCAAGTGAACAATCTTCTAAAGCTAAATCAACTTTAAGTGAACAAACTCCTCAATCTAAAAGGGTTTCTGAGGCTAAAAAGAGTCCTGAAACAGAGTTTGTAGATATTGAAATTGATATCAACGAAGGAATTCAAACTATTGTTAAAAGCTCACAAATTAAAGGGCTTGATGAGGAACTTTATAATCAAGAGAAAATACTTACTCCAGCAAAAGCAATGGAACAGCTATCCTTACGTCCAGGAGAGCCATTTCGTGAATATATGGTAAAAAGCGATGAGAATGCTCTGAGCATGATGATTTCAGAAATCGGTTATCCACATGTAAAAATTACCAGCAATGTAATGTTAAACAGTGACAAATCAACAGCAGATTTGGTATGGAATGTTCAAAAAGGAAAATTTACACGTTTTGGTAATATTCACTATTCAGGTAACACAAGGCTTAAAGAGGAGGTTATTGAAAAACGGTTAGAGATAGTGTCTGGCGAGCCGTTTTCTCTGAAAAAAATTTTTGCAACAGAGAAAAAAATTAGAGAGAGTTCAGCAGTAAAATATGTGCAGGTTACATCTCCAGAGCTTGCACTTATGAAAGAGTCTCCAGATATTGAAATTGCTATTGAAGAGGCAAAACCCTATTTTGTTGAGGCAGCCATAGGATACGATACAGAGCAGAGTTTCTATATAGACACAAGAATAGGTGATAACAATTTTCTTGGGCGTGAAATTGATGCATGGGTAGCCGCAAATGTGAGCGGTATTGGATACAGGGGAGAGACTGGTCTTAAAAAGCCTTTTTTCTTAGGAACAGAGATAGATGCCACTGCTGGTATCTATGTTGAAGACAAAGAGGAGTTAAACAAAGATTTTGGTATCAAAGCTTGGGGATATGAGAGCGGATTCTCAAGGCATCTATTTGTAAAAAATCTCACAGCAGCTTTAAATCTGACCTATGAAAATAGAACTGTTTATGGAGATGCAGATATTGACACTTCTGAAAAAGAGACCCGAAATATTCTTATTACATCTTTTGCACTCGGTTATGATACAAGAGACTCTTTGGTCAGACCATCAAAAGGTTTTCTATCAAGCTGTTCTGTAGATGTTTATACAGGATTTGACAGTGAGCTTGATAGGTTTCTTAAATATCAGATCGACTTAAGAAAATATGTTTCACCTTTCAATAAAACGACCTTTGCCCTACGTACCCGTATGGGATATATTCAGCCTTTTGGAGAAGCAGATAGTGTGGCTAAAGATCAGCTTTTTTTCCTTGGAGGTACAACAAATGTAAGGGGTTTTAAGGAGAATATGCTGGAATATGACAGCAATGGCAATACTATGGGGGGGCAAACTGCTGTCAACGCAAGCCTTGAGGCAAGAGTTGATCTGCCGGCTGATTTTGAACTAAATTGTTTTCTTGATACTGGCAAAATAGATGAGCTTTCCAATAACTTAGAATCAAGAGGATTTCGTTCGTCTGTCGGTGCAGGGCTAAGATATGTAACGTCAATTGGTCCTGTAGGTCTTCTATATGGTTATAAATTAGACCCAGAAGATGGGGAGAGTGCTGGAAGGATTCATTTTAGCGTGGGTTATACTTTTTAAAAAGAAGATATTTGTACTTTAATTTTATTAGGAGGTTTATAATGATCTGGAACATTATTTTGTTGAGTGCGTCTGTGTTTATTGTGGCAAATGTGCTGCCCGGAATTTATATTAAAAACTATTGGACAGCCATTGTGGTTGCTGTTGTCTATTCTATTATCAGTTTTTTTACAGGCTGGCTGCTAATTCTGCTGACCCTTCCGTTTATGCTCATAACATTTGGGCTGTTCAAGTTTGTGATTAATGCCTTTCTGCTTTTTCTCACCGACAAGATGGTAGGAGATTTTAACATAAAAGATGGTTTCACAACCCTTATGGCGGCTTTCTGTATCAGCATTGTGGATTATCTGCTTAGGTTGATATTTTTTTAAATAGTTTGTAATCTGAATTTTTTTACTCTAACCCTTATCTATACAGATTTTATCTTAAGGAGGAACTATGGCATTTAAAGATTACCAGAGTGTTAACCAGATGCTTTTAGAGACCGTCAATAAATATGCTGATAAGTCAGCTTACCGTTGGTTTGACAGCAGTGCTAAAGCTGATTTTGTAACGTGGCGTAAGTTTTACGATCAGGTTAAAGCAGTCTCAAAAAGTTTGATTGCCCTTGGGGTAGAGAAGGGGGATAAATTAAATATCATAAGCTATACATGCTATAAATGGGTTCTTACCGATATGGCAGTAATGAGCATCGGCGGTGTAACCGTTGGGATTTATCAGTCAAATCTGCCAAAAGATTGCGGCTATATCATTAACCATTCTGACGCTGTGGTTGTATTTGCCGAGGATCAGACTCAATTGGCAAAACTTATGGAAATAAGAGATGAGATTCGTGCTGTCCGAAAAGTAGTTCTGTTTAATGGAGAGGCTCATGGAAATGACTGGGTAATCTCATTTGAAGATTTCCTTAAACTGGGAAACGATGTTGCTGACAGTGAAGTGGAAAAAAGAACATCAGCATTGAGACCTCAGGACGATGCTGGTATTGTTTATACATCAGGAACAACTGGTGTCCCTAAAGGAGCTGTTCTGACCCATGACAACATTACATTTACAGCACAATCTGTGTTCCAGTCTGCCCCTCAGTTTAAAGAGGGTGAAGAGATGTTTATGTTTCTTCCACTTGCCCATATTTTTGCAAGAACATGCAGTTACGCTTCAATTATTACTGGTAACTGCACCACTTTTGCCAGAAGTATCAATACTCTGCTTGAGGATTTCAAACTTGCATCCCCTCACTGGTTTGTCAGTGTGCCCAGAATTTTTGAGAAGATTCACACGAAAGTGATAAGCGGAGTAGAGGCAAAAGGTGGTGTTACAGAAAAAATTTTCAGATGGGCATGCAGCGTCGGTACAGAGGTAAGTAACTGTAAAATATATAAAATTCCCATTCCACTTTCAATAAATATAAAATACATGATTGCAAGAAAGTTGGTATTTTCCAAAATCCATGAGGCACTTGGCGGACGTGTAAAATGGTGTATAAGCGGTGCTGCTCCTCTAAATCCTGAAATCGCCAGATTCTTTCATGCTGCTGGACTTCTGATTCTTGAAGGAATTGGAATGACCGAAGACACATCATTTAGCCATGTAAATCGCATTGATAATTATGATTTTGGCGTTGTCGGACCTCCTGGAGTTGGGATTGATCATAAACTTGCTGATGACGGAGAGGTTTTGATAAAAGGCAGAAATGTGATGAAGGAGTATTACAAAATGGCTGAAGCCACTGCTGACACATTTACTGAAGATGGATGGCTCAAAACAGGTGATATCGGTGATATTGATGAACATAATGTCCTAAAAATTACTGGAAGAAAAAAGGAACTTATTATCACATCAGGCGGTAAAAATGTGGCACCGTCAAGTATTGAAGGGCTGATAGCAACATCTAAATATATAAATCAGGTGTGTGTTATAGGTGATAAACGCAATTATCTGAGTGCTATTGTAACTCTTGATGAGCAAAATATCAAAGATTACGCTTCTGATAATAAAATTGACTACTCAAATTATGAGTCACTACTAAAACATGAAAAGATAGTAAATCTTATCAATGATGAGATTAAAAAGAAAAATAAGGAGCTTCCCTCTTTTGAGACAATTAAGAAGTTAACTATTGCTCCTGAGTTCACCATAGAAAACAAGATGATGACTCCAACATTCAAGATTAAAAAGAATGTTATTATGGATAACTATAAAGAAGAGATACAAAAGATGTATAATTAAAGATACACATGAACACCCCCTCAGCAATTTGACGGGAATTAGACCCTAAAAATGGTTAAAAAGCATAAAAAACAAAGCAATGTGTATTATGGAGGGACCGATGAGTGATTATGAAGAGTGGAACTGGGATATCGGGAAAAAACAGGTTGCTGATCTCAGTGGATGGCAGGAACAATTTCCGTACATTGAGGAACTCCGAGTCAGTTCTGACGGTGAGCGTGTTGCTGCAATTGTAAAAAACGAAGATATGGAGTTTACAGTCTGCATTCAGAGTGAAGGAGAAGAACTTGAAACATGGGAGACAGGCTATGACAAAGCGTGGAATCTTCAATTTGGACCTGATGACAGGCTCTCTGCATTGGTATCGGATACAAGTGAATGGAAAGTCTGTACAGATGGCGAAACATGGGAAAACGGATACGATTTTCTCTGGAACATGACTTTCAACACTAATGGAGTAATTGCTGTATCTGCTCAAAAGGAGCTTTTATACAGTGTTCTCAACAATGATGTACCATGGGAGAACGAATTTTCAAGATT
Source organism: Desulfamplus sp. (assembly GCA_015232555.1). Classification (GTDB taxonomy): domain Bacteria; phylum Desulfobacterota; class Desulfobacteria; order Desulfobacterales; family Desulfobacteraceae; genus Desulfamplus. The sequence goes on from JADFZJ010000001.1 coordinate 49,913, forward strand.
GACAGGCATGGTAATAAGTCCAGATGGTCAAAAAACCGCTGCTGTTGTTGAATCTGTACCTGTACTTGAAAGTGAAATTTTCAAGTTTAGAACGGGCTGCTATTCAGTTGCAGTCAATGGAGAGACATGGGAAAGAAATTTTATGAATGTGTGGAATCCCGTATTTTCTGGAGATTCCAACCATGTTGCAGCGTCAGTAAGAACCTCATATTATGACTACTACATCGCTGTTGATGGTAAAATATGGGACACTGTCTTCTCCTCTGTCTGGGAACCCCGCTTTGCTCCCCTGACTATTACAAAAGCAGAAACTAAAGTATCTTCTGACGCTAATAACTTTACCAACGCTCATAATTACTCTGTTACAGCTCCTGTGAAAAAAGGGGGAAAATGGTTTTTGGCAAAAGATGGAGAAATTTTTTGGGATCGCCCCTATTTCCAACTCTGGCATCATCTCTACTCTCCTGACGGTAGCACGATTGCAGCAATTGTCTCCACTGAATTCGGACGGTGGACTATTGCTTCTGATAACACCCCATGGGAACTGACCTTCTCAGATTATGTATCTGATCCTATATTCAGCCCTGACGGGAAGAGAGTAGCCTGCCTCTTCAAGGAGAACGGTAAATGGGGGGTTGCTGTAGATGGTAAAGCATGGGATTGTCAGTTTGATATGGTATGGCAGCCTATTTTCAGCAACAATGGTTTACAGCTTGCAGTCAAGATTAAAAAAGATGGCAATTACTATATAGCCATTAATGGCAGCATACTTGATGGAAAGTACGAAGATATGGCAAATCCTCTGTTCAGCCCTGATAATTCAAGTATGCTCATAAGAGGCCGTCAGGGAGATTCATATAACAGAGAAGTTATCTCTCTAAAAGGGAGGATTTAAATATGCACTCCTATTACTCTTTTGTTACTGGTCCCCTTGCATGGATCGCGTTTATAGTATTTATCTGCGGAAGTATCTGGCGTTTTAACTCTCTATGGCAGCTTACAAAAAAAAAAGATAGTGCTGTATTTGAATATATGGATAGAAAATTTGCATTACGCTCAATTGCACACTGGCTCATACCATTTGGCAGCAGAAGTATGCAGCTCAATCCCGCAATGACTGTTGCTACATTTTTATTTCATATCTGCCTTTTTATCACTCCTATTTTTGTGTTTGGTCATGTCATGCTTTGGAAAGAGAATTTCAATATCAGTTGGTTTGCCCTTCCTAACATGGCTGCTGATGTGATGACTTTTATTGTTATTGGTTCCTGTATCTTTTTTTTATGGAGACGAATAAAACTACCTCATGTCAAATACCTTACCACTCCATTAGATTTTATTATTCTTATGATTGTTGCAGCACCCTTTATGACTGGATTCTGGGCTTATCATCAATTTCCTGGTTTTGTCTCTATGACAATTATCCATATAGTTTCAGGTGAAATAATGCTCATGGCAATTCCATTTACAAAGCTGTTTCACATGTTTCTCTTTCCATTTACAAGGGGGTATATAGGATCTGAATTTGGTGGAGTTCGTATGGCAAAGGATTGGTAAATACCTTGGACTTCTACCTTAATTGAATTTGGTGATAGTATTTCATTCTACTATGTCAGACTAAATTGTTCAGATGGTAGAAAAATCTCAGATAAAAAACAGAGAGGGTTACATGAGTGAATCTAAAACGGTAAATGACAACAAGAAGACTGAAAGTAAAAAAATAGAAGATCAGGGAATTCAAAAGGGTATTGAACAACTAACCCCTGAACGAATTGAGAGTGTCATCCGTCAGGTTATAAATGATGAAACAGGGGCAAGACTTAAAGTTTATGTTGATACCTGTTTACATTGCGGTTTATGCAGTAAAGGGTGTCATTTTTTTCTTTCATTGAAAGACCCAAAATTCTCACCAGCAGCAAAGGTTAAACAGACCCTTTGGGAGATTATGCGTAAAAAAGGTAAGGTCTCTCCTGAATTTATAAAAGAAGCGGCTCTTATTGCCTACACCCAATGCAATATGTGTAAGAGGTGTGCCATGTACTGCCCGTTTGGTCTTGATGTCGCTTATGTAATGTCAGTGATGAGGCGAATATGTTACAAGCTTGGAGTAGTACCACTTTACATTCAGGATACTGCTCACAGCCACTCAGTCGCCATGAATCAGATGTGGGTAAAAGATGATGAGTGGATAGATACCCTTATGTGGCAGGAGGAAGAGGCACAGGATGCAATGGAAAATTTAAGGATTCCATTAGACAAAGAGGGGGCTGATATATTCTATTCTGTCATAGGTCCTGAACCAAAATTCAGGGCACAGCTTATATTTCAGGCAGCAGTAATTATGAATGCTGCCAAAGAAAACTGGACTATGCCTTCAATGCCCGGGTGGGATAACAGCGATATGTGCATGTTCACAGGAGATTATGAGATGATGGAACGCCTCAAAAGACTCCATTTTGAATCTGCATTAAATTTGAGGGCAAAGAGGATTGTAATGGGAGAGTGCGGTCACGCTTTCCGCTCGGTCTATGATGTGGGAAACCGTGCATTAGGGTGGAGAATGCCTCCGATTGAGGTTGTTCATTCAATTGAGTATTTCAATGAGCTGTTTGAACAAAAGAAGATTAAAATCAGAAAGAAGTTTGAACGTCCTGTAACTCTGCACGACCCATGCAATATTGTAAGAGGCAGAGGTCTCCATGAGATGGCAAGGAATATAGTCAATGCTACCTGTGCCAATTTTATTGAGATGACCCCAAACAGAGAACACAACTACTGTTGCAGTGCAGGCGGAGGTGTTATCAACTGCGGGCCTCCTTTCAAGAATGCCAGAGTCGAAAGCGGCAAGGAAAAAGCAAAACAGCTCTTTGCAGCAAAGGCAAAAGGTGCAGAGGTTGTTATTGCACCATGCCATAACTGTCATGGCGGTCTTGAGGATATCATTCACCATTATGGCGTTGAGATGGAACTCAAGTTTTTTGGAGATATTATCTATGAAATTCTCGAATTGCCTGAATAGTAGCACTATTGATAAGGAGAGATTTAATATGAACAGGTTCATAAACAGCGTTATGAATATGAATATTTCGGGTATTACCCTTACAGCTATTATCTTGACATTGACTTTTGCCATCACTACCCATGCAGACGACTGTTTTACTGTCAATGGTGAAACTATTGACGCAAACAGCAATACAAGACCGTTTGTCTGTTTTCAGCATGATGCACACAATGAAAAAGCTGGTCTTGAAAGCTGTGATAGATGCCACCATTCCTACGATGATCAGGGGAAACTCATAGAAGGTGAGTCGTCAGAAGATAAATCCTGCTCTGAATGTCATGCTGGTAATGTAGGTTCACAAAAGAGTTTTGATTCAAATAGATTAAATATTGATCTTGCTGCAAAATACCATAAACTCTGCAGAGATTGTCATATTACAGAGAAAAAGGGACCAGTTGTATGCGGTGAGTGTCATAAAAGATAACTTTTTATAATTAAAAACTTATTTTAAAGTTTTTAAAATAGATAGAGGAGAGCCGTAAATATGCCTAAAAAAATACTTGTTGTTGATGATGATCCTGCAATTGTAAGATATCTTGTCAATATATTCAATGACAATGGTTACGAGACTTGTGTTGCCAATAATGGTGCTGAAGCATTTGAAGTTTTGAAAAAAGAGAATCCAGATCTTATAACGCTCGATATTGAGATGCCAGGCGAATGGGGTCCTAAATTCTTCAGGCGATTTTCCAAAAATAAAGAGTTAAAAGATATACCGGTGATCGTCATAAGTGGAATGGCAAGTCGGCATCTATCAATTGATAAGGCGATCACATGGCTGCCCAAACCATTTGATCCGGAAAAGTTGATTGGAATTGTTAAAAATACAATTGGCTGACCCGTATTATAGTTGATAGTTTTTAAGTATAACGCCCTATTTTTCAGAGAATCTGTTAAAAATAGGGCGTTGTTTTATACGTATATTAATTATGGCACTATGGTAATCATTTTGATGTAAAAAAGAATGTTTAGTCTGCATAAATTTTATGATATTATAGTTGATATCAGTATCTAATCAACTGAAAAGATTTTTTAAGAACAGTAAATCTACGCTCTTGACAAGAGTATTCGAGTAAGATATTGTAAAAAATTATTAATTCTAAAAGATAAGACGGCAAGCTTACTTAATAGAAAAAAACATTTTATTTTTTATTTAACAGGAGGTAGTTTTAATGGCAACCGTAGAGATAAATGGAACCACTTTTGAAGTTGATGAAGACGGTTTTCTTCTTGATTACAAAACCTTTACTAATGACTGGGTAGAGTATGTAAGACAGCAGGAAGGTATTGAAGAGCTTAACGATGAGCATTGGTCAGTAGTTAATGTACTTCAAGACTATTATGAAAAGAATGGTATTGCTCCAATGGTACGTGTTCTTTCAAAACTTACCAAATTCAAACTGAAACACATCTATGAACTGTTTCCATCAGGACCTGGGAAAGGAGCATGCAAGATGGCTGGTCTTCCAAAACCAACCGGATGTGTATGATCCATTAAGTTATTCGATATAGTTTTTGAGATTCTTTTCATAAAAGCCCTGCATATAGTATGCAGGGCTTTTTTTATAAATTTTCGATGGTATCACACTATTAGCTCATACCTGTATTGCAAAAATTGGTAATTACTTGTTCCTCTCTCTAAAATAAGGAGATAACTTTATGACTAAAATTGATCATACAGATAAGAATATAATCAACAGGATTCAAACCTTTTTTCCAATTGATCCTCATCCATACAGGATAATAGCTAAAGAACTTGGAATTTCAGAAGATGAGTTGATATCAAGGGTCAAACGATTAAAAGACAATGGCGTTATTAGACGTATTGGAGGGAATTTTGGACCTTACAAACTTGGTTTTTTTAGTACCCTCTGTGCAGCCTCTGTTCCTGATAAAAATGTGGATATCTTTACAAAAGTAGTCAACAGTTATTCAGGTGTGACCCACAACTATATGCGGAGTCACAGATATAATATATGGTTTACTTTTATAGCAGAATCAATGGAGATTATTGAAAACAGCCTGAAAGAGATATCTGAACAGACAGGCGTTGATGATATTTTGAATCTTCCAGCTACAGATGTGTTCAAGATAAGTGCAAACTTTAAAGTTACATAATAAAGTCAATCCCAACTTTAGAGACACTTTATATTACTATATGTTAAAAGATTCCGATTCCACCGACCATACCTACTCATTAACCTGCTTTCGTCTCATTTGGATATAGGCATCCCGCAGAGCAACATAAGGGTCCAGTGCTGCACTCTTGAGTGTCTCATAGTCGCCAATCCTAAAAGAGACCGAATTGATACGGTCAAGAGCAGTAACTCCAGCAGCAAGTTCGGCGGACTCTATATAAGTTGTGGGGGAGAGAAAAAAATCTCCTACACTTCCAATGGAATCCCTAAGTGTTGACGAACCCATTACGGGAAGAACAAGATAAAATCCCTCTTTTACAGAATACCGTCCAAGTGTTTGACCTAAATCTTCATTGTAGGTTTCAATTCCAAAAACATATTGGGCTGGTGTGGCAAATCCTAATCCTCCGCCAACTGTATTGATAATAAAACTCTCTGTTTCTGCAAGAGCTCTCTCGCCTTTACCCTGTAAAATAGTATTGACAAATCTTACTGGAAAAAGTGCGTTGTGAAAAAAGTTTTTCAGACCACTTCTTAACTCAGCAGGAGTTATGAATTTATATCCTTGAGCAACTGGTTTTAAAAGCCAGAAATAGAGTTTGTCATTAAAAGAGAACATAGCATAATTAAACCAGTATAGTGGATCTGCAACAGACTGCTCTGCTGTTTTCACATACTCATCACCATACAGGTCATCTTGTTCACTGTATAATTCATTCTGGGTATTATTATCTGCTGATTGTCCTTCTGGTTGTTCTTCTGAAAAAGCATCTGTGCCAGATGTTATAATCAATAAAATCATAATAATAACAAGGGGGAGCTTTATAGCTTTATATCTGTAATTATTTAGATAAGCCGCTTCTGAATTAAAATAAACCTCTTGTTTTGATATCATTATTTGATTTTCTCCTTTATCTCCTCAATAATCTTATCAGGTGAGTCGTTAAATCTTGTCCTATACTGCTCCCTGTAATTGCCAACCAAGCTCACACCTTCAATTTTGACATCATATATTTTCCAGCTTCCACCCTTTTTTTTCATCATTCTGTAATAGACAGGTGTTACAACTTTATTATGCAGGACATCAGAGGCAATGTCAGCACGTTCAATACCTGATTTAGTAGGGGCAAGTATCTCTGTTTTTAAATAGGTAATTTTAAGATCCTGAAAGTTTTCATCATCAATTTTGGCAAGATAGGTATTTGCAATTAGCCTTGAAAAGGCTTTTGTAAATTCAGTCCGTTGACTCTCTGAAAATCGTTCCCAGTTTTTTCCAAGTGCCCCTTTAGAAAACTCACTGAAATCAAAAATAGAGTCAGCTTTATTGAAGAGAATATCTTTTCTTGCTTTTTTCTGTGCTTCATCTGCAAATGCGGGATCGTTTAATACTGCTGTCATATCATCAACACCACTTTTTAGAACCCTTTCAGGCTCTGAATCAGCTCCCATCAGCATGGAAGGTGCGGACAGAGAGATAATAAAAAACGAGATAATAAAAATAGTTTTAAATAGATTATTAATAAAAATTCTTTGCATGTTTTTCTCCCTTCTTTTATATGAAAGTCTCTTAACTGACTTTCATTTTTAGTTGTGTAAGTCATTGCATGTTTGTTATAAAAAAATAAGTTTACCTACTTCTTATCAGCAGATTTTTCTTCGTTATTAAAAATATATTTACTTACTAATGCCTCAATATCAATTGCAGATTCTGTATTAAAAATAGTGTCGCCAGACTCAAGAGTGGTTTCAGAACCACCAGGGGAGAGATTTATATACCTGTCCCCAATAACACCAGATGTCTTTACAGATGCCATTACATCTTCAGCTAACTTTATATTTTCATGGATTCCAAGTTCAACTTTTGCAAGCAGTCGCTCAGTATCAAGTGTGATTGCAATGACATTTCCGATTTCAACACCCGCCATCTCCACTCCAGCCCCCTTTTTTAATCCTGCTACAGAGCTGAAATAGGCATAGAGCCTGTAATCATTCCTATTGATAACTTTAACACCTCCAAGTTCAATTATAAGATATGCGGAACAGACAATACCGATAATCATAAAAATTCCAACATAAAACTCAACCATTCCTTTTTTCATAATAGTAACTTCCCAAATATTATCCACTGAATTTTTTATCGTTAAAATAACAGCAATTTAATTAATAAATGCCTTACCCTGAATTCGCTCAACTAAAAGCTGAATAAATATTCATATAATCAGAATAACTACTCCAAAAAATCTCCATCTCCACTGATAAATATGCGTACATCATTCAAATCACAATTCATTATCTCCTCTGAGGTACCCTGAAATATGATTTTCCCCTTCTCAATCATAGCAACCCTTTGGGCTATTTCAAAAATATGAGGAATTTCATGGCTGACAATCACTGCGGTAAATCCAAACATCTCTCGATATGATTTAATCATAGCATGAACCCCGTTTTTTCTGACAGGATCAAGACCTGTTGTCGGCTCATCAAACAAAACAATGGCAGGCTCGGTTATCAATGCTCTTGCAAGTGCAACACGTTTTTTCATACCACCTGAAAGCTGGGCAGGATATTTGTTTGATGTCCCCTGAATCTCAAGCTGCTCCATTCTCATTTCAACCTTTTTTTTAATCTCTTGTTTGGAGAAAAGAGAGGTTTCAGTCAAGGGAAGTGCAATGTTGTCATAAATATTCATCGAATCAAAGAGTGCATTCTCCTGAAACATGTAGCTAAAATTGCGTTTAAATTCTACTCTCTTTTTACGGGACATTGAAGATATCTCTTCTCCACGGAATAGCACCTTTCCTGAGTCATGGTTCATAAGCCCGATAATATGTTTCAGCAGAACGCTTTTGCCAGAGCCACTTTTACCAATAATGACAGTGATTTCATCTTCATATATAGATAGATTAACACCCTGCATAACATGGTTGTTTCCAAAACTTTTTTTAACATCTATAAATTCAATCAAAGGAGATTTCATAAGAGCCTGTTTATAAAAGAAGATAGGTTATAACATAATCAAAAATAAGAATCAGCACACAGGAGTTGACAACCGCGGTAGTGGTTGAGAAACTTACCCCCTTTGCACCAAACCCTCCTCGTGTCTGAAGGTGTGTAAAATAACCTTGAGAACAGCATACAGTTGTCACCACAATGGCAAAGACAAAAGACTTTACAAATCCACCTGTAACATCAGCCATTACAACGCTGTCAGAGACTCGATAGATATAAATTCCACCATTTATGCCAAGCATCAGCGAACCTGTAATATATCCTCCAACAATACCAATAACATCAAACAGAGCTGTCAAAAGAGGAAAGCTGATTACAGAGGCAACAATTCGGGGGCTGAAGATAAATCTGACGGGGTTAATATTCATGGTTTCAAGTGCATCTATCTGCTCGGAAATACGCATAACTCCGATTTCAGCAGCCATTGCAGAACCAGCTCTTGCTGTGATCATTATTGCTGTAAGAACAGGACCAAGCTCACGGATAAGTGTTAATGCAACAGCAGAGCCAAGCATCCCTTCAGATCCAAATTTGATAAGTGTATAATATCCCTGAAGCCCTAAAACCATTCCTGTAAAAATACCCGTGAGCATTATTACTACCATTGATTTGGTGCCAATAAACCATGTGTGTTCAATAATCTTGAATATCTGCAAAGGTAAAGTGAAGATATGCACGAGTCCTGTGAACAGAAAAATAAATATTCTGCCGGTTCTCTCAACCATTTCAATTGTCCATGACCCAATATTTTCAATACTTTTTGTTATCATCAGCCCACCATAACCATCTTAAAATATCAGTTTTTTATAAGAATCATTGCAAAACATAATGATACCTATAAAAAACGGAAACGATTAAATTAAAGTGCTTATATACTATAAACTGTGTTTTAATGAAACATTATTCATTTTAAAAAAAATAATCCCTCTAATTTTTACCAAAATTCAAAATTATCATAAAAGTAAAATATATATTAAATTGAAAATCACAAATAATATTTTGTTTGACACCACCATTGAAATACAATACGTATTGGTTATATTAACACTTATTATTTATAGAGACACCTATTATCTTAAATACACATACACACTCTAAGGCTTGTAAACAACAAAAAGGAGAATATAAATATATGACACGAAAAATAACATTGAGCATTCCTGATATGCTTTATGAAAAGATGGAAGAGTGGCGGCAATCCTTTAACTTCTCCAAAATGTTTCAAGATGCTTTGGCAGAAGCAATACATAAAAAAGAGGAGTTTCAAAGAAGACTTCAAGAAGACCACGATATGTCAGCCATTATTGACAGGCTTAAACAGGAAAAAAAGCAGGCTGAAGGAAATTACTCAGAAAATGGGCACTTAAAAGGGCTTCAATGGGCAAAGAGTGCTCACTATAACGACCTTATATATGCTCTTGGAATCTCATCAGCCAAAGAGATGACAGAGGATGATACGCTTGGAGAATATTTTAATAATCTTCTCTCTTCTGATCACATTATGAAAAATACGACTGATGGAGTTAATAATTATGGCATTAATAAATACGGCAAACTTTTTTTAGACGGATGGCGGCGAGGTGTACGCGACTTCTGGAATGAGATAAAGGAAAAAATTTAAGATAAAATATAGATCGGCACATAAACGGTCAATAAGGAAATCTTGCCAGCCCCATTATAAAAACAACAATGTATTTTCACGGTAAAAAAGCAAGTAACTGTTCTGTTAAGGGAGTTTATTTGAAAATGGAGAAAAATATAAGCACTATTGGCAATATAAATGTTCTTGGTATTGATGTGGGTTCTGTTTCAGTCTCTATTGCTGGTGTTAACTGTGGACAGATATCAATATTATGCGAGGGAAGTAGATTTCATCATGGAAATATAGCTCAAGCTCTTGAATCTGTATTGTCAGATGTTGATTTAACTGCATTCCGCTATGTGGCTGTGACATCTTCAACACCCTCTATTATCAAAAGAAGCCAAACCTATGACGAACAGGTCTCAATTATCAGGGCAGCCCGCCATTTTCATAAAAAGTTCGGCTCGATCATTAATGTCGGTGGAGAGAAATTTAGTTTAAGCCTGTTTGATCAATTTGGTAACTATTGTGGCTCAAAAAATAACACCTCATGTGCTGCTGGTACTGGAAGTTTTCTTGATCAGCAGTCTAAACGCCTTGGACTGGCAAGCCCAAGAGAACTGAGTGAAGCAGCCTCAGAAAACAGTCTCAGGATTCCAGATATTGCGACTCGTTGTGCTGTATTTGCAAAAACAGACCTTATTCATGCCCAGCAGGAGGGATTTTCTGTTCCACAGATATGCGATGGCTTGTGCAAAGGGCTTGCAAGAAATATTTATAACACCTTGTTTACTAATGAAACCATACAAAAACCTGTTATCTTCTGTGGAGGTGTCTCAAAAAACAGCTCTGTGAAAAAGCATCTTGATGAACTGACAGGGACATCTTTACTATCTGACGGTTATTCTCATCTTTATGGTGCAATTGGTGCAGCTCTTTGCATGGCTGATGATCTACACGACAGTATCAAAAAGAGTTCGTCTGATTTAGATAGTTATTTAGGAGAAAATGGTTCAACCAACAGCGTAAACAGCAAAATTCCACCAATGAATCTAACCTCCTTTAGTGATCTTCTCATGGAAAAGGAGAAAAAACAGAAGTTCTTTTATCCTGAATTAACTCTTACTCTCTCTGATTATCCCGACTTTAAATCATTTAAAAGTGAGATATCGGACGGTGTGGAAATTGATATTTATGAGAACCCAGCAACTGTTGATTATAACTTTGCGTATATATCACGCTCTAATTCCTATACTTCTGTATCACGCTCTGATTTATCTGTTCATTCAAGTTTAAATGCTGCCTCTCGCTCTATAAGAGACACTCATAACCGTCACCACTGTTATCTTGGACTTGATGTTGGTTCAACCAGCACCAAAGGTGTTATAATTACAGAAAAAGGGACGGTTATGGCTGGTTTTTACACAAGAACTGCCTCACGACCTGTTCAGGCTGTTCAGTCAATTTTGAAATCTGTGGATGAATTCATATCTGGTTATAATCTTGATATAAAAATTATTGGTTGTGGCACGACTGGTTCGGGAAGAAAATTATCTGCTGGCATTATTGGTGCTGATCTGGTGCTTGATGAGATAACAGCCCACTCAAGAGCTGCCTATGAACTCAATAGTCAAGTTGATACAATAATAGAAATTGGTGGGCAAGATGCAAAATTCACCACTATGAAAAACGGTGTTGTAACCTCATCATTTATGAATACTGTCTGTGCTGCTGGAACTGGAAGTTTTATAGAGGAGCAGGCTTTAAAACTCGGATGTCCTCTATTTGAATATTCATCAAGAACAGAATCTGTAAAATCTCCAATTTCAAGCGACAGATGCACGGTTTTCATGGAACGGGACATGAACCATTTTCTTTCTGAAGGCTACAGTGTCAATGAGGTGCTTGCATCTGCCCTCCATTCAGTAAGAGACAACTACATCACCAAAGTGGCAACTGAGGCAAAAATTGGAGACACAATTCTTTTTCAAGGTGCAACTGCAAAAAATAGAGCACTTGTTGCAGCTTTTGAACAGCGTCTTAAAAAACCGATTCACGTATCCAAATATTGCCATCTTACAGGTGCTCTTGGAGTTGCATTGACATTAAAAGATATGCACACACAGGTTGCCTTTTCAATCAACAATGAACAGACAGCAGTTACAAATAGCGATGAGCAGGCAATAATTACAACTATTGATGAACATCAACAGAGCAGATTCAGAGGATTTGACCTCTGGAAACGAGAAATTCCTGTGCGTCAGGAGACATGCCAACTCTGCACCAACAACTGCAAGTTGACCATTGTTGAAATGGGAGATGAGACTGTAGCTTTTGGCTTTCTTTGCGGCAGAGACTATGGAACAGAGCATTATGTAGCAAAAGAGCAAAATTTTCATCTGCTAAGGTCAAGAAAAAAGGCTGTCACACTGCCTCACCCATGCAAGATTCAACATCAGTTTAGCATTGGCATTCCAGCAGCACTTCATATTGTTGAAGATTTGGATTTCTGGAAGATTTTCTTCAACTACCTTGGCATTAAAACTATAAGCAGCGAACGGATGAAATCTCCGGTAACCCGCGGACGTTCGCTTGCCAATGCAGAGTTTTGTACTCCTGTTACATCTGTTCACGGTCATGTTGATTATCTTATGGAAAAGGCTGATTATGTCTTTCTTCCCTATTACTTTGAAAATAAGAACAGGGAAAAGAGTGGAAGACGGCAATACTGCTACTATACCCAGTATGTTCCATCGGTTATTGCAGCACTACCAAACATAAAAAAGGAGCGGTTAATATCACCAGTTATAAAAGACCTTTACACCAATTTTTATACTAAAATAGAGATTTACCGTGCTTTGAAAAAAATTTCTGATTCAAGTTTCAGCCTCTCTGATGATTCAAATTTAAAACTTCAAGAAGAGTCAAATAAAACCATATTCAACGGTTCAGGTTTTAGCTTTTTTGATGATTCTAATATCAGCTTTTTTGACATAAGCTCTGCTTACGATAAGGCTATGGAGTGGAAAAAAGGGGCAGAAATCCAGCTTAAAGAGCTTTATATAGAAGAGACAGATAAATCAGATGATATTAATGTGCTGCTTATCGGCAGACCATACACAATTTTGTCAGAGTCGTTGAATAGCAAAATTCCAGACATATTCGCATCACTGAATATAAAGATATTTTTTCAGGATATGCTTGATTTTGAGCATCACAATTTTAGCGAAATTGAGCCTCTTTTAAAAGAAATTCACTGGGAACATACAGCCACAATCTTGAAGGCAACTCTTATTGCAGCAAAAACTGAAAACCTCTTTCCAGTTTATATAACATCATTTAAATGTGCACCAGATTCATTTGGGGTAGATTATTTCAAGAAGATCATGGAGGCGTATGAAAAACCATATCTTGTACTTGAGCTTGATGAGCATGATTCAAGTGTTGGATACGAAACACGTATTGAGGCTGCTGTAAGGGCATTCAAGAATTTTAGTCAGCATGGGAAGATAAAGAGCCGTGTAAATCTTGACCATATTAATCCACAACTTGAAACAACATTACCGTCAAAAACAGAAATTTCTGACAGCACAGTATCTTTATCTAATAAAACAATGCAATCACCAATGACGATATTGTCAGGCAGAACAGCACAATCAGATATGCCTGAATTGTCAGGAAGAAGAGAATTTTCAAGTAAAACAGCACTGTCGGATAAAACCATTGTGATGCCAAACTGGGACTATATTACCTGCTCATTTTTGGCAGCCACCCTTCGAGGTGAAGGGTATGATACTATTTTGATGGAAGAGACTGACGACACCATCAAACAGAGTCTTAAAACCAACACTGGCCAGTGTATCCCTTTGAATGCGATTGCAAGCGGTTATATTCAGACAATAATTAACAGAAATCTCAATCCTGAAAATTGTCTTCTCTGGATGAGCAAGTCTGAAATATCATGCAATATTAAACTCTATCCGCATCATATTAAATCCATCCTTTCAGGAATTGGGAAAAATAGTGATCAGAGTAAAAGAGTGGAATTCGATTTTAATGCACAGAAACAGAATAACGAACAGAATCCACAAAAAGAGACGAACGGAGCAAATAATCCTTTGATTGCTGGTATTGAGAAATTAAAGATTCATAACCTTGAAAAGGCAGGCGTTTATAAAGGTGAGCTTACGTTCAGTGAAATTTCTGTTCGTGCATCGTTAAATGCCTATTTTGCCTATATGTTTGGCGGGCTTTTAAGGGCTTTGGGGTGCAGAATCAGACCTTACGAAAAAATAAAAGGAGAGACTGATCAAGCAATAAAGCAGGCTGTCCGTATCTTGAATATGGCATTTGAAGGGAGAACTACAAGAGAGGACTCCCTTCAAATTGCACTCGCTCAGTTTGAAACTATAGAGACGTTTCCAAGAGATAATCGTCCCAAAGTTGGGATTTTCGGTGATTTTTATGTAAGAGACAATGATGTGATGAATCAGAATCTTATCCATTTTATTGAGGAGCATGGCGGAGAAGTTATAACTACGCCCTATTACAGATTTGCCAAAATGATTGCCGAGTCATATTTCAAAAAATGGTTTAAAGAGGGACGATATTTTAGCCTTATAGCCAACAAGGCGATTTTAACAACCATGACACAGTTGGAAAAGCGGTATTACCGATTTTTTGAACCTTTTTTTAATGAACCGGATCACGTATATAATGATGATTTTACAAGCGTTCTTGCAAATTATGGGCTGCTGCCTGAACATACAGGAGAATCAATGGATAATATCTTAAAAATCCACTATACTGTTAAAGAAAATCCTGATATTGCACTGTTTATACAGACAACTCCCTCTTTTTGCTGCCCAGGCCTTGTTACTGAAGCTATGAGTGCTAAAATTGAACGAGTAACTGGAGTGCCTGTAGTAAGTATCACTTATGATGCTTTAGGAGGAAATAAAAATAGGGTTATAATACCATTTCTGCAATACCGTAAGGAGAATGCAATTGCTCTGCGTTCAACCAATCAGATACCGTTGCGTGCAACTATGTAATAATTAGGTGTAACATATATATATTATTATGTTTCTAAGATGTTTCCACGTTTGCTTAACAGCGTGGAAACTAAAAATATCATTATACATTTACAGGAGCGGCTATTATGAAAATATTTTACAGTATCGTTAAATTTCAAAGTGTTGTTATAATTATTCTATTAACTGCCATTTGTGGAACATTGCACGCAGCAGGCAGCTTTGACCCATGCGATCTTATTACAAAAGGTGAGGTGGAAAAATTTGTTGGCGAACCTGTGGGTGCACCTGAGCATAAAGACACAAAAAATCCTTTGGGGCAAAAGATGTGTCTTTACAATACTGTCTCTTTATCTCGGCTTGTTCAAATCTCTGTTATTAGAAGTGCTGATATCTCAAAAGAAGTTAGAGAAGGGGGACAGAGTGCAGCAAGCATCTATAAAACAACAAAAGAGATGCTCACTCCTTTAGAAGAGGTAAAAGGGATAGGTGATGACGCTTTTTGGGCAATGCCGGGGCTTCATATTCTCAAAGGAGATATCTATATTTTAGTGTCAGTAGGCAACACAAGCAAACATGAAAATCTTGAAATTGCTAAAAAAATTGCAGAAAAAGTTCTTATTAATCTTTAATCTTGCTTTTATCCAATGGTTTGGTAATGTTTTACTATCCAATAGGTGAGATAATTATTTAATTAGGTAAAATAATGGGATTTCTATGAAAGTGATAAGTTTTGCAAACCAAAAAGGCGGGTGTGGAAAAAGTACTATTGTTATTAATCTTGCCCTTAATTTTGCTCTACAAAAAAAAAGGGTTATTCTATTTGACACAGACCCGCAAAAAAGCAGTTATGAGACTCTTGATATCCGTGAAGATAAACTATTCAAGGTCGTTGCGGTTTATTCAGATATATATCAGACTCTTGAAAAGTATGAGCCTTACTACGATTATGCAATGATTGACACCCCGCCGCATGATAATGAAATTGTGACAGTATCTGTTGTCTGCTCTGATCTTGTTATCATTCCTGTTCAAGATTCTCCGTTAGATATTAGAAGCACTAAAGTGACGGTTGATTTAATACGTAAGGCAAAAACACTTAATCCTGATTTGAAATGTTATTTTTTATTAAGCCGTATTCAACCGCAGACAGTACTTGCAAAAGAGTTAGCTGAAATTTTAACAAACCTTTATGAAACTGATATCTTGAATACTCAGATTTCCAACAGAGTCTCCTATAAATACTCTTTGATATATGGAAAATCTGTAACTGAAATGTTTAATAGCGATGCGGCAGCTACAGAAATTAATGATCTCTCAAACGAAATACTTAATATTCTAAAATCTTAGATATTCTAAATTAAGTGTTTTAATTTGAGATTTACCTCTTATTTGACCAAATTGGTTCTAACTTATATGTCTCAACATGATATCAATTATCTCATTGATATTTTTCTGTGCATCTGATGCCTTCATACTGCACCCTCCTGCCCCTGCATGTCCTCCACCGCCATATTTAGCAAGCAGCTTACCAATATTAATATTTAACCCATCATTAAATATGCTTTTGCCGATACTCACAAGGACAATATCTTTGTCATTATCGTCATATCGTATCTTGATGCTTGCAACGCTATCTGGAAAAAGTGAATAGGTTAAAAAACGGTTTCCCGAAGGGGCACGCTCTAAAGTTCTAAAATCTGTAACAGAAAGATGTCCATGAGTCAGGGTATATTTTCTGAGAATATCTGCATATACCATATTTTCGTTGATCACCTGATCACACCTTTTTTTAACCTCAATATCAGTAAGAATTTCATCAATTGATTTATGACGCAGCAATTTTATTAATCTTTCCCAGTAGATATGCTCAGATTGAGCACGGTTTTTAACTGTCATGGAAAGCAGAATAAAAGGATAGTTTTCTGGATGAAGCACCTGATCCATTGAAAGGATTGCAGCATCAATCATATCAGTTTCTTTTATAAGCTCATCAAAATTACGGGAAAGTTTGCCCTGTTCCTTGTAATATTCATATACAACTCCTGCTGCAGAAGGAGCTATCTTGAAAGCTCCTTCAATCTTCCTATCCGAACTGTTGGATACATGGTGATCAAACCATACAGAACATCTCTCATTAAAAGGAAGATTTGCCATTATATCTCCAGGTTGAATATCGGCACTTCCATTTTGAACCTGTCCAGGTTCTACCCATATTATGGGCATCTCTGTTTGAAGAGCTTCCAAAATAATTACGGCACATACAATGCCATCAAAATCGGGTCTTGTTACTATTCTCATAATATCTATCTTTTTAAATTGTTTTTTAAGGTCTAATGGTTTGCAACTTAATTCTTGGCAGCTTCTATTTTATTATTCAAGAATTTAAATCCAACAATAATTGCAGATGCACTGCTTATGTTATTGAACAAGCATCTTCAACTGTGGCATATATCCGTAACATACGGCTTAACCCCACAATATCAAATACACGTTTAAAATTGTCAGATAAACCTGCAATAACGATCTCAATGCCATCTTTTTCACCGTCAAGAACAAGCTGAGTTAAAATGGCAATGCCTGCACCGTTTACCGATGTGCTTGAATCAAAGTGTAAAACCACACGTTTCGTTCCGCTATTAAGTGCCTGAGTATAGGCATCCCGTAAATACTGCTCGGTCTGACTACTGACATTACCCTGAATCTTAATAACTAAATTGTTATTATCCATTCTGGTGTTTACATCATTTTGACGACTTCGGGCAATTTTAAGACGCTCACGTGCTCTTGTTAATCCATGTTCTAAACTTTGCCTTTGAATCGGTTTGTTTATAAAATCAGCAGCATCAAGATTAAGTGCTTGAATCGCCAAATCCATATCTCCATGACCCGTGATCACAATAACCTCTGTATTGGGAGCACGTCTCTTTATCTCTTTGAGTACTTCAATACCGTCCATTCCCGGCATCTTTATATCGGTCAGAACAATTCCTGGCTTCTCTCTTTCAAACAGTTCAAGCCCTTCTTCGCCAGACTCTGCGGTATGAATATCAAACCCGTAAAGTTCCAGAAACAGTCTGAACATTTTGAGTGTAGTTTTTTCATCATCAATGACCAGAATTTTTTCTGGTTCAATATTTTCTATCTCTTCTCCGTCCTCTGCCATTTCTACCATGCCTCACTGTTGTTTGAATATCGTTTTCATTGAGCAAATATCATATTATTCCACTGGTGAAAACGTAAGAGAAAAAGTTGTTCCCTGTCCAGGTTTGCTGTCAATTGTAATTGTCCCGCCATAATCACGTACAATACCATAGGTAATAGCTAAACCCAGCCCCATGCCTTTGCCAGTCTGTTTTGTAGTGAAAAAAGGCTCAAAAATTTTATTACGGACAACCTCTGGAATTCCAACTCCATTATCTGTTACTGTAACAACAACTTTACCATTTTCAGTGTATGTCCGCACAAGAATATCCCCATAAAGTTCTGGTTCATACTCCATTTTTTCCTGAATAGCGTCTCTTGCATTATTTAGCAGATTAAAAAAGACCTGCTGTAATCTGTTGTTATGACCTTTAACCTGCGGAAGGTCTTCTGCAAGATCAAGACGGATTGCAATTCTTTGAATTGAAAATTGACGCCCAATAATGGAAAGAACACCCTGAATAGGTTCTGATAAGCTGACCCGTTCCATCGTCAGCCCTGATTTTCGTCCAAAAGCCCTGAGATTGTTGATAATTTCCGTAGCTCTGTCAACTTGTTCACTGATCTCTGTTGCCATATCTCTGATTTGGGCTTCTGTTATTGTTTTTTTCTGATCTAAAAGCAGATTTAGATATTCACTGCCCATTTTAATTGTATTTAACGGCTGATTTATCTCATGGGCAATGCCCGCACTCATCTCACCAAGGGTCTTCATTTTTGCTGCCTGAACCAACTGGGCATCTTTTTCCATCATCTCCGTAATATCAGTTACAGCAACAACAATTGCCTGAGTACCGCCATAGCTTATTGGACAGGCATGCATATTAACATAAAATGGGTGTCCCCCGTTTTTAAGATGCAGGATTTTGGGATAATAGACATAATCTCTTGAATCTCCTATATTTAAACTTTTTGCAGTGCTTTCGCCATCGAATTGATTATTTGAAGTATGCTCAACATTTTCAATGTTATCAATTTCAGATTTATCAATTGAGATAATACAATCTTTAATATGATCCTGTCCAAGTTTTTGGAAAGGCATACCAAAAAGCTCTTCAAGCGGATATCCATAAAGCTCACCAGCACGGGGATTTGCATCTAAAATCGTTTCGTTATTGCAGTCAACAACAAAAATTGGATTAGGGGCAGAGTCAAAAAGAGAGCGGTATTTTAACTCAGATTCTTGAAGTCTTTTGCGGTAAAGGCGGATTGACCAGACCATATTAAGAAAAGAATCTGCTAATTGAGTAACCTCATCCCTGCCATGACTTTTACGGTAAAATACGCATGTTTTGCATAACTGTTCGTTTTTACTGTCAATATTGCTGAAACGCTTGCTTTGCTGATCAAAATGCCAGCATGGCATGTTGGTGTCTTTGTATGCAGGGCAGTTTGTCATACCCCAGCCAAGATTGCCCTCAGGATCAACACTGCTCTCCTCCATATCTAAATTAAAATCAAAATTGCCACGGCTCAACTCATCTGAGATTCTGGTTAAACGGCTTATTGGCATTGTAATATGACTTGAAATCAGATGGCTCACGTAGAAAATAAGTATTATTACAGCAGAGATAAATCCTAAAAACATGAACCGTAACCTTGAGACTAAATTATCAATATGTTCTTTACTTAAACCAACATGAACAGTACCGATTCTGTATAAACCTTCACTCATGGGAACAGCTATATCATAAGATGTGTTTACTCCATGCTCAACAAGCCTTACACTGTGCAGAGCATTTGCAGGCATTGGGTTGGCTTTACTGAACTGTGATGGAAATGGAAAGGTAAATGTGTGAGCTATGACCTGTTCACCTCTGTCAAGAACATAGATATAATTGATCATGTGCTGGCGTTCTCTCAGCCTTGCCTCATCAAAGATAAGACTCAGCAGCTCAGGAGAGTTCTTTTCAAGAACAAAACCTGCACCACGTTCAGCAATTGAGTGAGCCACAGCAATACCTCTAAGCTCAAGCTCCTTAGTCAGTCCTGATATGAGAATCCAGCGGGCAAGTAGGGCAATTGTGGCACTTATAATAAGAATAGCCACCAATATAGTAACATAAATTTGATTTTTTAAAGAGAGCTGCTGATAATATCGTATCATTTATCCTTAGCTCCTTTAGCCATGGTAGTATCATCTACGTTAAGATTGACTTTATCTACGTTGGAGTCTTCACTCAATCCCTGTTTAATAAACGAATGGGCTGGAGGTTTTGTCAACACAGGAAGAGCATTATTCAGGTCTTTCCAATCTGCAAGAAGGGTAAAACGGTCATGCTGTAATCTTGTAAAATATACTGTATCCATACCTTGATGATCTGTTGGACTAAAAGATAGCCTTACATCAGGACCTAAAGCAAAATCATTCATTGAGTTTATTGCCTGCAAAAAAGATTGACGTGTCAGTTCTCTTCCCGCACGCTTTAAACCTTCAACCAGCACTTTTGCATTTATATAAGCCTCAAATCCTACAAAATTTGGCTCTTCTCCAGGATAATACTTCTCAAGCAGATTGGCAAATTCAGCAGCACTAGGTGAAATACCGCCATCTTGTGTCCGAGGAGGAGGAACAACTTGGGACATTATTATATTCACTTTTGTAGTATCTGTATCCATAAGATTTCTTGATAACTCTCTCGCACCAACAAAAGAGACCATATAAAAAATAGGAGAAAAACTATTTTGTAAAGATTTTCGTATGAAGTTTGCACAAGGGTCAGATGTTCCAATCATAACAACTGCCTGAGCATCTGACTCCATGATTTTTTCAAGACCTTCCTTGATATCATGGGTGCCTCTCACATAACTTCCGCGAGCTACAGGTTCAAGGTTATACTTTTTAAGTGCAAGCTCTGTTCCAGTAAGACCGTCAAATCCGAAAGCGTCATACTGATAAAAAACTGCAATTTTGTTAAGCCCTAACTCTTTAACTAAATGATCTACAGCAGTACCTGTCTCCTGATAGTAGGAAGCTCTGACATTAATCACGTATGGCAAAAATGGTTCACGCAGGGCATTTGCACCGGTAAACATGCCAAGCAGAGGGATTTGAGCCTCTTCAACTAATGGAAGAATTTTAACAGTAGTAGGGGTTCCTACATAACAAAAAAGACCAAACACTCGATCTTCAATAATAAAACGTTGAGTATTGGCAAGGCATTTAGGAGGATCATAACTGTCGTCCCTGGTTATTAGACGGATAATACGTCCACACACCCCTCCCTTTGCGTTTACATGCTCAAGATAACACATAGCACCTTTTAAGGTCTCTCGTCCAAGATATCCTGCATGACCCTGCAATGCTAAAGATGAACCAAATACCACCTCATTGTCATCAACATTAAGTGATACAGGAGGGATTTGGACTTGAATCTGATCATCCTGACAGCCTATAAATCCTGTAAAAGAGATAATTATGGCTATTAAAATCCATATAGTGCCAATCTTCATGTCATTATCCTCAAAGTAACTAAAGATATCTTATCTGCTTATTTACCTAATTATTTCAAGCTCTGTTCTTTTTTAAGCTTTTTTTTGTCTTACTTCACCAAGAACAGACATAGAAGCTGCTACTAATGAAGAGATATCTGCAAGATTTGCAGGAATAATCATAGTGTTGTTCTCTTTTGCAAGTTTGCCGAACTCTTCAATATATTTTTCGGCTATCCTGAGATTTGCAGCAGTATCTCCGCCTGCAACACGCAAGGATTCAGCAACTTTTCTTATCCCTTCGGCTGTTGCAGAAGCTACAAGCTCAATCTCTTTTGCCTGACCTTCTGCCTCATTAATTCGTTTTTGCTTCTCACCTTCAGAGACCTCAATAGCCTCCTGTTTCAGACCCTCTGCACGGTTGATTCGAGACTGCCTGTCTCCTTCCGAAGTGGCAATTGCTGCACGTTTTTCTCTCTCTGCACGCATCTGCTTTTCCATTGCGTCCATAACGCTCTTTGGGGGAGTTATATCCTTGATCTCATATCTGAGTACCTTCACGCCCCAGTTTTCGGCTGCCTCATCTATTGCAGATACAACCTGCTGATTCAAGGTCTCCCGCTCTTCAAAAGTTCTGTCAAGTTCAATTTTGCCAATTACAGAACGAAGCGAGGTCTGGGCAAGTTGTCCTGCTGCACGTTTATAATCATCTATGCCATAAGCAGATAGTTTGCTGTCAACAACCTGAATATAAAGTACGCCATCAACTGCAACAGATACATTATCTTTTGTGATACACTCTTGCGATGCAACATCAAGCACTTCCTCTTTAAGAGATCGTTTGTAAGCTACCTTGTCAAAAAAGGGGATAAGTATATGAAAACCTGCACCTAAAGAGTTGCTGTACCTGCCAAGACGTTCAATTATAAACTCTGATCTTTGAGGCACGATAACAGCAGTTTTAAGTAGCAAAACAATAACAACTACTGACATGACCCCCATTACAACTAACGACTCACTCATTTTTGCTCCTCCTTTTTATTCAGATGGATTTTACTTTAAAAACCAGACCATTATCTGTAAGCTGATTTTCTATGACAACCGCTTTCCCCTCTTCAATTATATCGTCTGATGTTGCACGCCAAAAACTTCCCATGAATTTTATTTCACCGGTAAGTTCAGGCGTTATCCGCTTAGTAACAACAGCATGTTTACCTATTTTTGAATTGCTATAGTCATCATCTATATTGTCGATAACCTTTCCTTTGAAAATTTTCAAGCTGTATTTCCTTAATGTAAATAGCAGTAACAAAGATGAAACAAGAAAAATTGCTGTCTGAACTGTCAGATTTATATTAAACAGCCATGCACAGATCGCTGCTATAAAGCTGCCTCCTGCAAAAAAAATCACAATAAATCCTGGAAGCATAAGTTCTGCTAACAGAAAAATAACTCCTGCAAAAAACCACATCAGTGGAATAGAGATAGTCATAATCAAACCCTCCTGAATTTTATAAATTTCTTAAGGTATTTTATTTGCTTAGGAATTGGAATCTAAAAATAATTACAGCGAAGCTGCTTATATCGCTTGGTTACGAAGAGAATACAGGAAATCAGTGGTGTTTTCAAACCTTAGCCAGTTCATAAACAGCCGCGGCAAGCAGAGGAATCATAATTTCATGGTGACCCGTAATTGAAAATCCCTGTCCGCCTTGCAACACAGGGCGGTTTACCACATTGGTTACAGGTCTGTAGTGCTGAATCATATCAAAGTTGGCTGTGGCGAAATTTGTCACTTCATACCCAAGATTACGGGCAACAGATATGGCTTTTAAAAACACCTCTGGCATTATAACAGCACTTCCCAAATTTAATACAACACCTCCATTACCAAGTTTTGCAACTGAAGCTACAAATATACGGAAATCACGCAGCGAAGCATCACCAATAGAAGCACCGTCAGCATCAGGATGCTGATGAACAATGTCTGTACCTATGGCAATGTGAAGCGTATAAGGAATTTCAAGCAAAAATGCGTTTGCTAAAAGAGCACGGTTGTTAAAAGGGGCATTCTCTTCAATCAGCATGGCACCAACTGTCTGTCCAAACCCACGCTTTAGTTTACTTGCCCGCTTTGCAGCACCATTTACCAATGCAGCAGTATCTGATGCCATTCCAAATGAGCCGTCTGTAAGCTGAGAAGCAACATCTTCTGATGTATGACCTACACGTGCAAGTTCGGTATCGTGGATTGCTGCCGAACCATTTGAGGCAAAATGAGTTATAAATCCTTTTTTTGCAAGATCAGTAAGAATGGGAGAACAGCCAGTTTTTATAACATGACCCCCTAACATTACAATTACAGGTTTTTTTTTCTCTTTTGCTTTTACAATGGCAAGAGCAACAGTTTTTAAGTCATTAGCTTTAAGCATAGATGGCAGGCTGTTCAAAAATTCTGACATACTCATCCCTTTAAAGAAAGGCTTTGCTTCAAGTGTAGTCAGGACTTTTGAACTTCTTTGAGAGGCATTGTAGGTATGAATTTTATTGAAATCAATCTCTTCGTAAGGTTTCATCGTTTGGGTCTTTTTCGTTTTCTTGTTCACTTTCTTGACCATTTTCATGGGGCTTTATTTTCTGTCTTTTTTTAAAGCACTGCTTATCTTCCCGTACAAGGGCACACACTTTGGGATTATGTAAATCTTTACAGGTGACGTGATTGTATAGAGGACATTCTGGATATTGTTTTGACATGGAGATTCCTTTTGTCAGCTAATCTTTTTACATTAGGTTCTGGATGATCTTTGTGTTACTGGAGCAAATCTGTCTCTAAAATTTTTCCGTGTTCAGTTTTTTTTAAGATAATCGGCGGTTTGTTTTCCTCTCCTGCTGATTCACTCTGTGCAGCACTGTCATTGTGTATGGTTTTGTCATTTTTTTTTTTAGAGGCAGAGTTCTTACTTTGAGTTGAACTTTCCAACTGGGTTGCATACTGTAATATTTTTCTTGATAATTTAAGATCAAGCTCATCTATTCTGCTGTTCACGTTTTTATTTAAAGAGGTAATTTGGGAATCAATATATTTCTTATTAATGTCTGATACTTTATCTGAAACTTTTTTATCAGCAATATTAGAATTAATATTATTTGCCGCTTTTACCTGATAGTTTTTAAACTCCTTGTCGAGCACACCAACATTATCCTTAAGTGACATTATATTTGTTTGAAGTTTTGTAATATCAGTTTTGCTTTCAGCTAAAATCTGTGTAACCTCCTCAAGAGCTGCAAGTTTTGACTCTACAGCCAGATCAATATCAGCAACTTTTTTGTCAAGAACCTGACTATGAGATGCAAGTTTTTCATTGATTATATTTTTGACTCTATTGTCAATTGCTGTCTCACTTCTTTTATCTACCACAGAAGCTACCTTGGAATCAATTTTGCCGTCAATCGCAGATTCAACAGCTTTAAGAGCTTGAATCTTAGCATCAATATCTGCCCGCATGGTTTTAACAGATTCGACATCACTCTTTACTAAAGATTCAAGCTCTTTTGCCTTTTCGTTCACAATGTCCAAAGTCTCTTGATTTGTTCTGTCAAGAATATGAAGAGCACCCTGATACTGATCTGCAATTTTGTCAATACTTGCCTTAAGCAACTCAATATTTTTCTCTGTCTTCTCTTTATCAGGCTTAATTCCAGCAAGAAGTGTCACTTCGTCCTGAATTGCTATTGTCTGCAGTTTTAATTCAGGAATATCTTTTTCAAACGAAAATTTTATTCTTGCAATATCAACTTCAAGAGCGTTAAGTTTTGCTTCAACCTCTTTTGCCACAACATCCACCTGAATCTGATCTGAATTGTGAACAGCAATCACTCTCTCTTTAATGTCAAGATATCCATAAACCAACATAGCAACTGTCAGACATGGCAAAAGGATTGAGGTAATAGTTATCCTGCTGCCAAGTCTTTCGATTTTCCGACTATTGATTTCCTCTTTGTAGAGAGCTGCCGAAATATCATTGGCATCATCACTGTCTGGCATGGCAAGTTCATCTCTAAGGCTCCTACCTCCGCCACCCAGACTTTTATTAATGCCCGTTTCCATTCAAGGGGTATTCCTATTTAATGTAACTACTTATTTGCTCTTAAAAAACTGAGTATTATATAAAGTATACTACTTATGTTAAGAACTACTCCCACTCAATAGTTCCTGGAGGTTTTGATGTAATATCAAAAACTACACGATTAACACCATCTACCTCATTTATAATACGATTAGATATTTTTGCCAGCAGCTCGTGGGGAAGACGTGCCCAGTCTGCGGTCATTGCATCCTTACTGTTTACAGCTCTGATTGCAATGCAACTATCATAGGTGCGTTTGTCTCCCATTACACCCACACTTTTAACAGGCAGAAGAACCGCAAATGACTGCCAAAGCTCTCTGTAGAGTCCTGCATAGCGTATTTCTTCAAGTAAAATCGAATCTGCTTCCCGTAAAATCGTAAGACGCTTTTCTGAAACTGTACCCATAATACGTATTGCAAGACCAGGACCAGGAAATGGCTGCCTCCAGACCATATCTTCATTTAATCCAAGTTCAATTCCAAGTTTTCTTACCTCGTCTTTAAAGAGTAGTTGAAGCGGTTCAATCAGCTTCAAGTTCATTTTTTCAGGCAAACCGCCAACATTGTGGTGGGACTTGATGATGGAAGTAGGTCCTCCAAAGGCAGATTTTGACTCAATAATATCAGGATAGAGTGTACCCTGCCCTAAAAAATCAGCACCTTCAATTTTTGAAGCCTCAGCCTCAAATACCTGAATAAAAATTCTACCTATCTCTTTTCGTTTTCTTTCAGGATCACTAACATCTTTGAGAGCATCTAAAAATTTTTTTTGTGCATCAACAAAAATGATATTCATATCAGGGTTAGAGTTACTATTTGGATTTACACTGCCATCTGTTATAACCTGCTTTGTAAGGTGGGCAGTAAAACTTTTTTTAAGATTTTCCTTCTCATTCTTTCTCAAAAGACCATTATCAACAAAAATGCAGTGAAGATTTTTCCCAATTGCCTTATGAATCAGAAGAGCTGCAACTGATGAGTCAACACCGCCAGAAAGTCCCATTATAACTTTTTTGTCGCCTACTGTCTCTTTAATTTGTGCAATAGCTCCATTTGCAAAAGACTCCATGTTCCAGCTTTTTTTGCAGTTGCACACATCAAATAGGAAATTGCTTATCATTGCAGTTCCATTGATTGTGTGTTCCACTTCAGGATGAAACTGGAGACCAAAAAAACGGTTTTGCACATCAGCAATTGCAGCAATTGCAGTATTTTCAGTCGATGCAGTTATAACGAAATTATCAGGAAGAATCTCTGTGGAATCTCCATGGCTCATCCAGCACTGAAATGGAGAGTGCATCCCTTTAAACAGAGAAAGAGAACTTTTCTTGTTAGACAGCTTTTGTTCCGATTCTGTGCCCACACTTGTTTTATGGTCTTTTATCTCAAGGGTTGCAAAACCATACTCACGTTTTTTGGGGCGTGCAATTTTTCCGCCTAAAGCCTGAATCATAAAGTGCATACCATAACAGATACCAAGAACAGGAACTCCGAGTTTGAAAATACCCGCATCAATAGTAGGGCTGTTCTCTTCGTAAATGCTTGATGGTCCGCCTGAAAGAATGATACCATCAGGATTGAGCAATCTTATTTTATCAAGCGAAAGTCCTGCTGGTTCAATCTGACAGTAAACTTCATTTTCCCTCACCCTGCGTGCAATGAGCTGGTTGAACTGTGAGCCAAAATCAATTATAAGTATCATTAAATAAACTCTCCTGAATATCTCGAAACTATTCTGAAATACCTGAACATGGTTATAAATTTGCGATGTTAAGCGTATATTTCTCTTATACTTCAGATAAAAAATCAAGTTGTTTTTATCCGCTATTGCCAATCCTTGTCGAATATGGTTTAAAGATGCCAAAATTTTAAAAGCTGAATATTGAGGGCAGGCGTGCATCAATTTTTAGATTCTTTTGGATATAACTTATTCAAGCGTAACTAATTACCCATAAAAATTAAAACAAAAAAACAGACAGGAGATTTAATATATGTATGATGCAGGTGATTTAAAAAAAGGGCTTAAATTTCAGATTGATGGAGATCCATATATGGTTGTGGATTTCCAGTTTAAAAAACCAGGTAAAGGGCAGGCATTATATAAATGCAGGCTCAAAAATATGATTTCTGGTATCCAGTTTGAAAAAACTTATCGTTCTGGTGAGAAGTTTGAAGAGGCATCTTTAGAAGAGAGGGAGATGGAGTATCTTTATGCTGAATCTACCAGCTACTGCTTTATGAATACTGAAAATTACGAGCAGGAGTTTCTAAGCAAAGATCAGGTAGGAGATGCTATTGCACTTTTAAAAGAGAATACAAAATGTACAGCACTATTTTTTAATGGTAAGGCAATTGGATTAACTCTACCTAATTTTGTTAATCTGAAAATTGTCAAATCTGACCCATGGGCAAAAGGTGATACTGCAACTGGCAGCACAAAACCAGCAACTCTTGAAACTGGCTTTGAAATTCAAGTTCCTCCATTTGTAGAAGAGGGGCAGCTT
Organism: Desulfamplus sp.; assembly: GCA_015232555.1. Classification (GTDB taxonomy): domain Bacteria; phylum Desulfobacterota; class Desulfobacteria; order Desulfobacterales; family Desulfobacteraceae; genus Desulfamplus. The sequence goes on from JADFZJ010000001.1 coordinate 78,005, forward strand.
GTGAAAATTGATACAAGAACCAAATCTTATGTGGAAAGAGTCAATGAATAAATAATTTTTCCGAAGATAACTCTACACATCATCTCCTCAATAAGATAAAAGAGACTGTATTTTACGGCTCTATTTTAGAAAATGTGAATGCGATAAAGTATAAGAACAAAAGCTATGAATAAAAGACATATTAATGATAATTCGCTGATACGGAACGTTCTGATTGTTGATGATGACATGGGACTTCGTTCGATTTTAGTTAAGTCTTTTCAGGTCATTGGATTTACATGCAGTGAGGCAGAGGATGCTGTCAGTGCTTACGAAATGATTTGTAATGAGAAATTTGATCTAGTTATATCAGATATATCCATGCCAGTTATGGATGGAATTGAACTTATGAAAAAGGTGAAGAAAAAATTTCCTGAGATTGACTTCATAATTATGACTGGATTTTCAGGTGAATACTCCTATGTAGATATTATTGATGCAGGGGCTTCGGATTACATGACCAAGCCATTTGGCATTAACTCTGCTGTTGCAAGAATTGAGAGAATTGAACGCGAAAAACGAACCCTTCTGAGTTTAAGAAAAACCAATCTTGAACTTAATCTTGCTATGGAAAAAGCAAAAGCTCTTGCTGAAGAGTCAAAAGAGCTGGCTGCAAAAGCCAATGCCTTAGCTGAAGAGGCAAAAGCTGCATCCAGGGCAAAAACAGATTTTCTTGCCAACATGAGCCATGAGATCCGCACACCTTTAAATGGAATCCTTGGCTATATTGATATTTTTTATAACACTGTGCTTACTCATGAACAAAAAGAGTATGTCCAAAATGCAAAGATAAGCTGTGAAGTTCTTCTTTCAGTTGTGAATGATATTCTTGATTTCTCCAAAGTTGAAGCAGGGCAGTTAAGTATTGAAAAAATTGAATTTGACCCAGAAGTGTTATGCTTTGAAGCTCTTGAGGTAGTCAGAAGCAAAGTTAATGAAGCTAAAGTTGAGATGATATGCCGTATTTCTGGCTCTGTTCCAGGTCTTGTGATTGGGGACCCTTATCGATTCAGGCAGGTTTTGTTGAACCTTCTTGGTAATGCTGCAAAATTTACATCTTCTGGTATCATTGAACTTTGTCTTGATATTAAGGATGAAAACCAGAGCGATGTTGTAATTCAAGCATCTGTCAGAGACAGCGGAATAGGAATCCCTGTGGAGAAGCTTAACGCTATATTTGAACCTTTTCAGCAGTCTGACGAGACAACAACAAGACGGTTCGGAGGTACAGGCTTAGGGCTTGCTATATGTAAAAAAGTTGCGGAAAAGATGGATGGATCAGTCTGGGCAGAGAGCAAGCCTGGGAAGGGAAGTATTTTTTACTTTACATCACTTCTTCAGAAGCAGACCCGTTCTGTTACAAAGAGGTTTAGACCTGTCGGGCTTAAAGGAAAAACAGCGTTTCTGTGCATATCAAAAAATACACCTTTAAGGGAGATAATAATAAATGAACTAACGCAGTCAGGTATGATTGTTGTTACGTTTGACAGTGGGCATGATGTTCTCAATTTTTTACAAGATGCCAATAATAGACAAAATAGTTTCGATATTGGACAGGCTGATGCCATACAGCATAATAATGATACTAATGAGATAGACAATTTTGATATTGGCATTGTTGATGCCGGTGTAAAAAGCCATGTCCATCTTGAGTTTGCAGAATCGTTAAGAAAATTGCAGGGTAAATACTCTAAAATCCCTCTTTTGGTCTGCATCTCTCCTGATCCAGGCGGAGCTGACAGGTGTAGCAAAGCAGGATATAATGGTTTTTTGTCAAAACCAATTCAACGAAAAAAACTCTTTACAATGATCTCTGCTATCCTTGGACTTGAAAAGAACTCTGTTGATCAAAATAGTTCTTCTGCTAATCCTGACGATAATAAAATTCTCACCACCCATTTATTAGCTGAAAGTTTTAAACATTCTGTCACTATTCTTCTTGTTGAAGATAATCCTGTAAACCAGAAAATGGCAAAAATAATGCTCTCCAAAGGTGGATATAATGTTGAGATTGCCAGTAACGGTATTGAGGCTGTTTCAAGCTATCTTGAAAACACCCAAAAAATTGATCTGATTTTCATGGACATTAACATGCCTGAAATGGACGGTCTTGAAGCAACTCGTCGAATACGTGAATTGGAGAAACAGAGAATAGGCAAAATTCGTGACCCTGAAAAAGATATCTATCCAAGAATCCCGATTGTAGCATTGACTGCAAATGCCTTGAAGGAGTTTGAAGATCGGTGTATTGAGGCTGGTATGGACGATTTTTTGACAAAACCTCTTAAAAGGGAGCTTGTTTTCCAATCTGTAAAAAAGTGGCTTGCTCAATAACTCTAACTCTTAAAAATGAAAGTCAGTTAAGATACTTTCATGTAAGATATATGGAAAAAGAAATAATGACGATAAATAATAACAAAATAAAATCAAACAATCTTTTTTGGAATCTTTTCAAATCTATAAAACTCACTGTCGTGGTGCTTATTCTGCTTGCTGCAACATCAGTAATTGGAACGCTGATTCCCCAGAATGGGACTGAGCAGTTTTATGTTCAGAAATACGGAGAAGTTTTTTTCAAACTGTTCAGCTCTCTTGATATTTTTGATATGTATAATGCGTGGTGGTTTGTTCTTTTGCTGATAATTCTCTCTATTAACATAATAGTCTGTTCAATTGATAAACTGCAAACTACATGGAAGATAATATTCCCTGACAAGGTTGCATTTAATATCGAACGATTCAGGAGACTCAAACATAAAGAGGAGTTTGAATCTCCCCTTAATATAGAGGATATTGAAGGCAAGTATCTATCATTTATAGAGAAAAATTTTGGCATAGCTGTCAAAGAGTCTATCTCTATTAAAGATGGGGGTGATAATAACGGTGTTGCTGATGTTGCCATTTTTGGTGAAAAAGGCAGATGGACACGAATTGGGGTATATGTGGTTCATTTAAGTATCCTTTTGATGCTTATTGGTGCAGTTATCGGCGGGATATGGGGATTCAAGGCATTTGTGTCAATACCTGAAGGAGAGACTGTTGATACAGCGTTTCTCATGGATAATAACACCCCTGTAAAATTTGGATTTAATCTTAAATGCAACTCGTTTAGTGTTAAATTCTATGATACTGGACAACCAGAAGAGTTTAAATCTAATCTTACTGTTATTGAAGACGGTAAAGAGTCAATTACAAAAGATATAGTAGTTAATGATCCTCTTCGTTATAAGGGTTTGAGTTTCTATCAATCCAGCTATGGAATAGATTCCGCAAAGAATGTGCTATTTAAAATTACAAGCAAAGAGAGCGGTATGACCTATTCCCAAAAGATGGAATTTGGTCAAACTATTGATATTCCTGAATCTGGCGGGAGGTTTACACTAATCGAATTTGTTCATGGATATAATTTCAGGGGGCACAATCTTGGCGAAGGTTTTATAGGTAAATTCTCAGAAAACAAGAGTGCGGATAACAAATTACCAAAAGATAACGCTTTGTTGAACAATGAGAGCTTAGAGAGAGACAAAACAGATAAAGAGAAACCCATTCAAGATAAAGAGAATAGTGAAGTTGAAATTTATATTCCTATAAAATTCCCAACTTTTGACAAGATGAGAGGAGGTGCATTTGCCTTTGAAATCCAGGATTATGATAAAAAATATTACACAGGACTTCAAATAACCAAAGACCCTGGAGTGTGGTATGTCTATATTGGATTTATTTTTATGATTATTGGATGCTGGATCACATTTTTCATGTCCCACCAAAGTATTTGTGTAGAAATAAGAAAAAAGGCTGAAAGAGGGTGCAATATTGTGGTATCTGGAACAGCCAACAAAAACAGCCAGGGTATGAAACTGAAAGTTGCAAAGATAGCAGCAAAGATGCAGCAAATATAAACCAATAGATAATAATGATATAAACAGCTTAAAAAACTATAAACGAGGAAATATTGATATTATGAATCATTCTATAATATTGTCTATTACAACATTTGTTTATGCCTTTGCCTCTGTTCTTTATATAGGGTCGTGGACTTTTAAGAAAGAGGTGATGGCAAAAACAGGTTTTTTTATTTTGGTTACGGGTTTTATAGGAAATACAATAGGAATAATCCTCAGATGGATTGAATCCTATAAAATAGGTTATGGTCATGCACCGTTTTCAAATATGTATGAATCTCTTGTATTCTTCTCATGGACAGTTGCTGCACTTTACATTTTTGTTGAGATAAAATATAGAGAACGTATAATTGGGGTATTTGCAACTCCTCTTGTTTTTTTGGCAATTGCTTATGCGTCACTCTCTCCATCTATTTCGGACAAAATAACTCCTCTTATTCCAGCACTTAAAAGCAACTGGCTTATTGCACATGTAATTACCTGCTTTTTGGGCTATGCTGGATTTGCAGTGGCTTTTGGTTTTAGTATTATGTACCTAATAAAACCAATTGAATTAAATACAGAGTCTCGAACATTAGAGAATAAAGGGGGAAAAAATCAGATAAATTCTCTGTTTGCCAAACTTCCGCCATTGGATGTTATGGACGAACTTACTCATCAGATGGTGATGTTTGGCTTTCTTTTTCTCACCATTGGAATTATCACAGGGGCTGTCTGGGCAAACTCAGCATGGGGAACATACTGGTCATGGGATCCTAAAGAGACTTGGTCGCTTATTACATGGTTTATTTATGCTATTTTGCTTCATCTTCGCATGATGAGAGGATGGCATGGAAAAAGGATTGCATGGGTTTCGATTGTTGGATTTATGGCTGTACTCTTCACCTACTTTGGTGTTAATCTACTTCCTGGTCTTCATAGTTATGCCTGAGCATTAATTTTTATTGTTAGGTTCTGTTAGATTCTCTCTTGACAAGGGTAGCTGATTTTATCTTGACAAGGGTAATGGATATTAATATAGATTACCTATTTTTCTCAATGACGCCATATAGTTAATAAAGCCTCTGCAATACGAAATATTAATTTTTTTCAATAGTCTTAATAATCAGTCTGAATATATTCAAGGCTGATAAAAGGTATAATAATTTAGTAGTGTTATCAACTTAGTAGTTTTATCAACAACTTTAATTGATGGGGTTTTCATGAGTGAATTAGAAAAGAAAACTGAAAGCGGTTCAGTGGATGCTGCAAAAGATGGTGCTTCCAGTGAACAGAAGGCAGAAGGGGATTCCGGTGTTGGAATGGGCATCCTTTTTTTCATAGCAGCATTTGCTGTCTGCTTTCTGTCTGGATGGTTACTGTTTCCAAGTCTGCTCTACTCCAAAAAGGAGCAGCCTTTTAACTTTAACCACGCCCTGCATGTTGCAGAGACAGGAGGATGTGAATCATGCCACTCTTTCAGAGAAGACGGCACCTTTGCAGGTGTTCCCAAAAACAGCTCTTGTATTGAGTGTCACGAAAGCCAGCTTGGAGAGACAGAGGATGAGGCAATCTTTATGACTGAATATGTCGAGAAAGGTAAAGAGGTGCCTTGGCTCATATATTCAAAACAGCCTGACTGTGTATTCTTCTCTCATGCTGCACATGTAACTGGTGCCAAGATGGATTGTGTAACCTGCCATGGTAATATTGGTGAATCTACAACCATGAAGCCATATCAGGAAAACAGAATTACAGGTTACAGCCGCGATATCTGGGGAGAAAATATCTGGGGAGTAAAAAAGAACCCATGGGATCGTATGAAGATGGATGACTGTGCTAAATGTCATCAAGAGGAAACAGGAAGCAAGGGAGCATGTTTTCAGTGTCATAAATAGACGCTTTTATGTTTTATTGATGTCATAAGGAGACTATCACCTTGTATTGGAATTGTTTAAATTTTATTGAGGTAAATAACCTATGAAAATAGACAGAAGAAGCTTCCTGGGACTTGGACTTGGAGCAGCAGCAGGCGTTACGCTCTCTCCTATGCCCTGGAAACTGACCGATGACTCTTCCATCTGGAGCCAGAACTGGCCATGGACACCTGTTCCTATTGATGGAGAAGTAACATTTGACGATACCGTATGCACACTTTGTCCTGGAAATTGCGGTATCAGTGTTAAAAAAGTTAATGGCAGGGCAATAAAAATTGAAGGTAAAAAAGGTTATCCTGTTAATGATGGTGGAATCTGCCTTCATGGTATTTCAGGGCTGCAATATTTGTATGATCCCTCAAGGGTTCGTTTTCCAATGGTGAAAAATGGAGATACATGGAAACAGGTATCATGGGATGAAGCAGCCTCTCTTGTTGCAGGCAAAATAAAAGAACTGAAAGATAAAGGTATGGCTGACTCCGTTGCCTGTGTGGCTGGCAGCGATAAAGGTTCAATTGCAGGACTTTACAAAAGATTTATAACTTCTGTAGGCTCACAAAATTTTTACACTGTTGATACTATGGAGAAGACATGGGAGATGCTGATTGAAAGAGTACATGGACTTAATGCTTCAGCAGCATTTGATCTTGCCAAGTCTGACTATATAATCAGCTTTGGAACTGGTTTTATTGAAGGTTGGGGTTCTCCAGTAAACAATTTTCTTGCAAACAGCTCAAGAAAGGAGCGTCATGCAAAACTTGTTCAGGTGGAATACAGGCTCTCCAACACAGCAGCAAGTGCTGATATTTGGCTGCCTGCAAAACCGGGAACAGAAGCTTCTCTTGCTCTTGGTATATGCAGTGCCATGATCTCTGCCAATCTTTATAATGCAGCATTTGCACAAAGTGCTGGAAAAGATTTTGAAGCGTTTGCAAAGTTTGTTAATGAAAAATACGACCCTGAACTTGTCTCTCGCACTACAGGAGTTGATGCAGCCAAAATAAAAGCAGTGGCTGCTGAATTTGCCAAAGCAAAATCACCATTGGCAATTGCAGGAAGAGGAAAAGGTGAAAGTGCTGGAAGTTTGATGGAGTTTGCCGCTGTCCATGCCCTTAACTGCCTTACAGGCAATATCAATAAAGAAGGGGGATTCTGGACAATCGAACAGCAGGATAGCTTGACATGGCCATCTGTTGTTATGGATGATTCTGCAACAAAGAGTTATGCAAAGCCTCCAGTTGGTGCGGTCACTTCTGTAATAGATTCTGGAGCTTCAGGTGCTGGAATCTTCAGTGCTGTGGTCTCAGCCGTTTCAGGTGGAGCAACAGATTCTGGTCAGAAAGTTTTATCTTCAGTATCAAAACTCTTTGAAGTTATTAACGCATCAGAGAAAAGCCCTGTAGAACTTCTGATGGTCTATAATTCAAACCCATGCTTTACCCTTCGCAATGCAAAAGTTGTTAAAGATGCGGTAAACAAAATTCCTTTTGTTGTCAGCTTCTCCCCTTATATGGATGACACTGCTCAGTTAGCAGATGTGATTCTTCCAACGCATACTTCACTTGAAATGACGCAAGATGTTTATAGTGGTGCATGTATTGCACAGAATGTTATAGCCCTGTCAAAATCTGTTGCTGTGCCAGTTTATGATACAAAACATCCTGGAGATGCAATAATCTCCCTTGCCAAAGCGACAGAAGGCTCAGTTGCATCAAATTTTACGTGGAAAACATATAGTGAGTGTCTTGAGAGTATTATGGGAGACAATTTTGCAACTCTTTCAGAAGAGGGGTATATAGCCTCAGAGCTTGCTCCTCCTGTTACCCCTTTATCGGTTGATTTTTCTCTTTTTGCAGCTTTCAAAGATTCAATATCTTTAGAGGGAGATGCTAAATCCTATCCATTGACCCTTGTGCCAATTGATACTATAAGACTCGCATCTTCAACATTAGCATCACCACCTTTTGCTGTTAAAACAGTTGAAGATACTGTGCTTTTTGAAAAAGATACTCTTGTTGAAATCAATCCTGAAACAGCAGATAAGGTAGGGGTTGATGATGGAGATTATGCTGTTATAACTACATCCGTTGGCGAGGCAAAGGTGAGAATTCATCTTTTTGACGGTATAATGCCAGGCATAATTGCTATACCAGAAGGTCTTGGGCATTCAACTGGTGCAAAAGGAGAAATTATCACAAAAGACGGTTCGCCTATGGCTGGTATAACTGGGGCAACAAGTATAATAACTCAAACTGGTGGAGTAAGTAAAAATAGAGGACAGCTTGAAAACCTTTATATCGGCGGTAAAGGCGTAAATGTAAATGAGCTGATAGGACCGGTAATGGATCCTGCATCAGGATTAGATGCTGCATGGGGAATCAGAGCAAGAATTTCAAGAGCTTAAGAATATTCTCGTTACCCGGATCATGAAGATTATTACCTTCATGGTAAAAACATAATTTGTTAAAGAGGTTCCGATGACACAAGATAACCACGGAAAAAAATATAAATTCGGAATGGTGATTGATTTGGACAAATGCACAGGATGCGGTTCCTGCATGGTAGCGTGCATGTCTGAAAATAACGTTCCGTTTAAAGAAGATGAGACCAACAAAAAAGACAGTATCACATGGATGAGAGTGTTTAAGCTCACCAACGGCAAACCTTTTCCTGAAACTGATATCTGTTACATGCCAAGACCATGTATGCACTGCGGAGGGAAAGGAGATCATGGACACTCTCCATGCGTATCTGTCTGCCCCGCAACTGCTACTGATTATGGACATGATACAGGTATTGTGAGTCAGATTTATACCCGCTGCTTTGGATGCCGTTACTGCATGGGAGCGTGTCCATATCATGCACGATATTTTAACTGGTGGGATCCCAAATGGCCTGATGGAATGGAAGAGTATCTAAGTCCAAATGTCTCTCCAAGAATGCGAGGTGTTGTTGAAAAGTGCAGCTTCTGCTACCACAGATATCAGGCTGCAAGAGATAAAGCCTATCATGAAGAGAGAAGGGACGAGATTGAAGAGTCTGAATATCAGACTGCATGTACTCAGGCATGTCCTGCTGGTGCAATAACTTTTGGTGATCTGAACAACCCTGACCATGAGGTGTGTAAATTTGTGAATCCAGACCCGCATCAATGTGGAAAACCAAGAAATCCCAAGGCTTTCCGTCTTCTGGAGAGACTTCAGACAAATCCAAAGGTTTACTATATCTCCGAGCGTGAATGGGTCAGAAAAGCTGGCGATAACTACCGCGATGGAGAGTGGGGCAAAGAGATTCACTCCAGTGATGGCAATAGTCATAAATAAAGAACTTTAAGTTAAATTATGACTAATGTCAAAAGTAAATTTATAAAATAACCAAAAGCTTAGGAGTAATATAATATGGATTCTGCATTAATACCCAAAGGAGCAAAACGCTGTCCGTTCCCTGTATTTGCAACAGGCATTGCGGTAGTAGGTGCTGTACTTCTGTGGGGCGTTTATGCCATGGGTCTGTGCTGGCTCAAGGGGCTGAATCAGACCAACATGAATGATTATTATGGATTTGCCCTTTGGATATGGGCTGACCTTGCAGTCATTGCCATTGGAGGCGGTGCTTTTTTTACTGGACTTCTCAAATATGTATTTGGCATTGACGAACTTAAAAATATTATCAATCTTGCTGTTGTCATTGGTTTTATCTGCTATAGCTCAGCTCTGCTGATTCTTGCAATTGACATTGGACAGCCGCTCAGAGGTTGGTTTATCTTCTGGCATGCTAACGTTCACTCAATGCTCACTGAAGTTGCATTCTGCCTCTCTCTATATTTCAGTGTTCTTACGATTGAATTTGTTCCCCTTATTCTTGAAAACCGCCAGATTGATAAAGTTCCTTTTTTCCACAATTTAAGCCACAATATGCACGGTGTTATGGCTATTTTTGCTGCAACAGGTGCATTTTTGTCATGCTTCCACCAGGGTTCTCTTGGTGGTGTAGCCGGCGTTCTTTATGGACGTCCATTTGCATACAGAGAGGGTCTACTTGTATGGCCATGGACTTTCTTTCTATTCACATGGTCTGCAGCAGCTTATGGTCCATGCTTTACCTTAGTTGTTACCAAGCTGTTTGAAGGAATTACCCGCAAAAAATTGGTCAAGGATAATGTAGTAAATCTGCTTGCCAAAATTTCAGGATGGATGATAACCACCTATATCATTGCCAAGATCATTGATACCATATACTGGATGGGTGTTACTGCTCCTGATATGGGATTCTCTGTGATGGATTTTTATTCAAACAACTCATTTTACGGTATATGGATACTATTTGCAGAGATTGTACTTGGCGGTATTGTGCCTGCTGTGATTCTCACCGTAAAAAAATACAGAGAGAACAAAAAACTCCTTCTTGTTGCTATAATTCTGGGTGTTTTTGGTGTATGTCTCAACCGCTGGGTAATGGTGCTCCAAGTTATGGCTGTGCCTGTAATGAGTTTTGATACATGGGCACTCTATCTGCCAAGCTGGCAGGAAGTTGCAACCACGATTCTTCCAGTTGCCTATGGTATTATTCTAATCTCCTTAGCTTACCGTTATCTGCCGGTATTCCCACAGGAGCAGGAACTTTACGATACCAAGTAAAATTTTATAAACAACAATTTAAAGGGAGAATATTTATGTTTCCATTTTCTTTTGAATGGGTGTGGGATGCAGGGCATTACCTTTTTTTCGGGGGAATGTGGTACACCATCATAATACTTAGTCTTGGTATGACTTTCTGTATTCTAAAGACTATTATAGATACAGTAAACGGCAAAGGAGTGCATCATGGTGATGCTGATAACGGATGCCACCATAAAGGTAATTCTCATAATCATTGATAGGTTTTAGAACAAATAAAAATAGAGACGCATAGTTGTGTCTCTATTTTTTGCTGCAAGAAAATATTGCAATAAAAATTTAAACCTGATATAAGGTAAAAGATTGTTAATTGTGGTGGGTGTAGCTCAGTTGGCAGAGCACCAGGTTGTGGCCCTGGTGGTCGCGGGTTCAAGTCCCGTCACTCACCCCATTTACACAAATATACACATTTCTTCTCTTGCAATACTCCAACAACTCCTTAAAGCAGCAATTCTTTTCAAGCATTTTCTCATTATCAGGTATAAAATAAAAAAACGCCTTGCTGCCGACTATTATTAATTTTTGCCGTGCTCTAGTCATGGCAACATTTAGACGGTTCGGGCTGTTTAGAAACTCACTTGAAATATGATCAGGGTCAGATGAGGTTATACCAAATATCACCACATCACGCTCTGCACCTTGCACCCGCTCTACTGTATCGACAAGTGGTAGACTCCTTTCAGGTTTTAGACTTAATTTGTCTTTATTTAAATTCTGATTTTTAAAATTATCATTTTGTGATGTAAAGTTTAAATCATTATCTTTTCCTGACATCATCATCTCACTCAATCGTCTGAGAATAGCGTTATTTTGTGCCCTATGTGGTGAAATTATGGCAATCTGTTCAGATTTAAGACCATGATATTCCATAAGTTCGTGTGCAATAGCAGCCATCAATTCAGCCTCCATATCGCACTGCTGAGAACATCCTTCATGCTCCATAATCACCATTACTACAGGCTTTGACGGATCAAGTATATCGTGAAAAGGTCTTTTAGAAATGTGATGCGAATTTATATTTAGACGTAAATCAGCATTGCCCAAAGCTGGATTGAGTCTCTCCTGATACCACATTTTACTGGGAAATTCACAAATCTCCCGATTCATGCGGTAAGTTACGTCAAGCGTTACCTGATGAGATTCAGGGTATAGTGTCATTAGCTTTGATAGAATCGAACTGTTTAGCTCACCATAATCACCAACAACAATCGGGGGCAGTTGATGCACATCTCCTAAAAAAAGAAAATTGCCTTTGCCGTATATCAGCGTGAGAAGTGCCTGAGGTAAAAGCACCTGTGATGCTTCGTCAAAAATAATCCAGTCAAGAGCTTCTGGAAACTCACCGCTGCGGCTGTTGAAGAGATTATAAAAACCAAATCCTGTAGCTCCGATAATTGTCCATGTTTTGCTTAAAACGTAGTCAGCATCATCAGACAATTCAACTTCTATGCCATTTTGTGCAGCAGTATTATCATTATCTGATATGTCGTATTTGTCCAATTCACCGTTATTATCACTTTTTCCCCATTTTATACATGAAGCAGGAAATGGATGCCCCGAAAATTTTGACTCCTCAGAAAATTTAGATTTTTTTGGCAGCGGTAACCACTTATTTACAAGCGAAACTACCTTATTAAGAACATTGTCAATTGCCTGATGGGTCAAGGCACTTACGCCGATTCTCAAAGATATACCACGATCAAAGGCGTTCATCACAAGCATTATTAATATCCACGCAAGAAGATGGCTCTTTCCTGTGCCGGGTGGTCCTTGAATCAAAGATATTTTATAGCAAAAGGGTAGGGCAAGTGCTGCAATTTGTGAATCGTTAAGACCTGTGTTTGACAAGGTAATCTCTTGATTTAAAAAACTGATACCTTGATTTTTGCAGGTAATAAATTTTTGAATCCATTTGATTGATTCTTGATCCTGCTTATTTCCCCACATACCTGTAATAAGTTGATTTGCAGGATTAAAAGGAGATTCTGAAAACAGAAATTCTGCCGCATGAGAAAGTTTTGCTTCTGTAAAATCAGTGATATCCTCTTCCAATGAGTAGAAAAGGGTTTTACTAAGATTGAGCCTGCCTGATCTTGATATGAGTGATACAGCTTCTTTATTATAATCTGAAATGATAACCGAGTAACCGTTTTGAATATCTTCCATACCATGATGAACCAGTTTCAAAAAATCACTTTTACGAAATTTTGAGGGCATTGTTTTGTCAGTAGTATTGAAAACATATAGCCCACGCCCTTGGTTATCCATGCTGGTGTGGGTGAATATAAGATAACCTAAAGCCCTGAATTTCTCCATTCGTTCATGCAAAGGCAGCTCTTGAAGTTCAAGCGTATCTGTCTCTTTAAGCCGTTTTTCTTCACTTATAAACCGAAGAAAATCTGATTTTGACGGCATAGGATGTAACTCCATAGCCCTTATGGATTCTGATGATTCAATTTGAGATGTTGTTATAAAAGGTCTATTAAAATCTTTGCCCCACTCATTAATCCATAGGCTTTCAAGAAGGGGTTTTACTTTTTTAAAAAGCTCTGCCATCGTAATCAGGATAGATTTAATCTCTGATTCCAATTTTGTTTTATCATAGTCGTAATAGTTGTGAAATAAACTTGATGGACGCTCAACCCCTTGATTGCACCCAAAAATATGGGCAAGTGTAAAGAGAGATACACTTCCCGCCAAAGGCATGTAAAAGTGTTCCATGAATATCTTTTTAATATCACTACACATTGATAAATTTACATTGCTCAATGTTGTCCGTGAACCAAAATAGAAGATATGAGGACCTTTGCCACGCAATATATACGAATCCCACGCTTTTGATAAAATACTCCAAAATTCTGAATTCTCTTCTTCCTTTTCCGTTAAATGGAAATGAGTTTTAACTACTTTAAAATGTTCATCAATAATCAGCAATCCAAAAGCCTTTGGAGTCTGTGAAATCGGAGATATTATGATATGAATGAAAAAATATGCAGATAGATTGGCTGGAAAGAGGCGTGTCGTTCTTTTATGGAGAATAATTCGATTGTTAATAATGGCATCGCATCTGCCAATCAGTTTTTTTTGTTCCCCTGATGAGAAAAGTTCGTTTAAATTTGAATGGATATCAGGGCTAATGAAGTCGGTATATATCAATCTCGACGACCTCTCTTGAGAAGGAGATTGGGCAGGGGAGGGCGGCTTAAGATTATTATGAAGAGTTTCAATAGTTGAGATTCCCACTTTTCTCAGCTTTAACAGCTCGCCATCAGTTAATCCTGGTAAAAACTGGATATCCTCTTTTTCAAGAGCTTCAGAATAACAATGAGCAAACCAGTCGCATGATGTGCAGTGAGGTTTAAGTCTATAATCTGCATTATCAACCGATTTGGAAAGAGTTGACTGAATGGTCTCAAGAAGCATGGGAAAAGCTGCTATAAAAGGTTCAAGGTCAAATGAGTGTTTTTCATAAACAGCGATTTCATCAGGCACAGCGTTATGATTTACGTATTCAGTAGTCTGTTTTTCATTAACTGGACGAGTCATTAGAAAGCCTCTTGAAGATACCTCAGCCTTAATGTCGTGCAGAGCAACGATTTTTTTCAAAAGCAGTGCATAAAAAGCCACCTGCCATTTATGGTGATATTGAGGCTTGGTGCTGCTTTTTATATCTCCAACCTCCACTATAATCTGTTGTGTTTGTCCATTCTCATTTTTAGTTCCATCACTATTTATAGATATTTGGATAAGATCAGGCACTCCGACCGTATTTGTCTTAAATTGCTCTGAAATAACTGCATCAAATTTTAAAATAGATTGAAAGATAAATATCTTGGATTCATTAGCAATATCGTATTTTTTACTGGTTAATTGTCTTATAATATCTAAGAAATCTTGATGGTTCATATTGACGATTGGATTGCCGTTATCTCTCAACGATTTCAGAACATTCTGTTCATGGATAAGCCCATTTTTAATTGCTGCCTCCCTGTCAAGTTTCAAATCAGATGCAGGGGTTGGAATACGAAGATATTTAAAGCAAAATCTTCGTTTACATTGAGCGTGGAGAAAGTAGTCACTAACCATAGTAGCTGTTATAGTCCCATTAGGTTTCGTTTCAAGGCAGGGCGTGGAAAACGAAATATCTGAGTTTTGTGCAATAATCGACTTAAAATTTAACCGCCATACTTCTTTTTCCTGTTCTAATAGCGAAATGCCCTGTGTTATTGCAAAAATATAGGATAAATCGCACTGTTTTGATGAACCGTCATTTGAATCTGATGACCCATATTCAGACGTGCTTCCTTCTGATGAATCTTCTCTTCTCTCAAAGTAATTAGATGATAATGATTGATTGATTAATAAGCGGTCTTGAATAGCGTTAATATTGTTTTTAATAACATTAATATCTCCGCTGATAATTTCTGATGTGTGCAAAAGATAGTAGTTAAATTTATCTATGACCCGCTGATCAAAAAAAAAATCGCTCACCTCTTTAATTAAAAGGTCAATCGGGAGTATTTTGCAGAACAAATTTAAAGGAATAAGGCTTGAGAGAATTTTTATATTGATTCTTACCCATTTTTCAAATGACTTTCTGTTCTCTGGTAGAATCAAATTTTCAAATCGAATGAATTTAGAACATTCAACTCCGATTTCATTGGAGCTGACATAAATTTCATCAGATACCATATCTGAGTCTGCATAAGGATTTTGAGCTTTAATGTTGGTAATATCGTAATTATTAAAAGCAGTTACAGTATTTGGGTCGTCCATAAGATCATATAAATTTTCATTATTAATGCAATTTCTTATACACCACTCCAAGATAAGATTTCCAACAGAGCCAAGATAAGTTCGATAATGATATAAGCATCGCTTCCCAGATACAACTTCGATTCCATTATCAAGAATAACAACCTGGTTCTCTTTATGGAGTTCTGATTCAAAAAGAGTTCTCGTTCTTGACAGCAGCGATGGGTCATAAACCTTAGTATTAAGAATAGTGTCAGTCTTATTTTCAGCATCAGCCGAAGTTTTAACATCAGTATCTGTCTTAATAGTAATGCTAAGAATATGCCGCATCATCTGAGCCACTTCAAATGAGACATGGGCACCCATGCCAAGCCAGAGTATCTCCTTGTCAGGTTTAGAGTTTGCAGGGATTGCAAGAACCCGTTTGGCATCATGGTTAATGCTTATAATCTTGATTCTCTTGCCTGCAATATCTATTCTGTTTCCGACATCTATCTGCTTGACAATTGAGGCTGGAATATCAGCAATAGAACGGATAATATCGGATTTTGAGCTATTAATATCAGATTTAGATGCGAGAGCAGGTTCGGTATGATGAGCCTTAGATGTGGAAATTTGTGCTAAGTGTGAGTTGTGTGTTATCAACTCTAAAGTGTAAGATTCATCTTCTTCTGGGAAGTTGCCCCATATTTTATACTCTTTCAGATGTTTGCCATATTGAAATCCTCCTGAATAGAGACCAGATAAAAGAGATTTCTTTATCCAGCTCTTTTTTTCAAGTGACTGAAACAGTGTTGTCAATACCATTTCTGATAAAGTGGCATCTGTTCTTGATAAAAAATCTGTTTCCTGTAAATGTAAATTTGTCGTCCTGTTCTGGAAAAGATCAAGTATAGCAGGTAATGAAATCTGTTTTTTTTCATACAGACATGAAATAATCTGCTGTGCCATTACGCTTGGCAGAATTTTTGGAGTTGGAGATTCTACAATTCCCTGACGTGCAAGATTGAGAAGTGCAAGAAATCGAACCACCTGCATAGATGCCAGTTCACCCTGACAAATTCCCCAGAAATTCAATGTTTTTTCACGCCTGTTTGCTCTGCCGATACGCTGTAAAAAAGCTGATACAGAGTCTGGAGGTTCGTAGAGAATAACAGCATCAACATCACCCACATCAATCCCAAGTTCTAAAGTGCTTGTGGCAATGCACAGTGCTCGGCTGTTTGTACGAAATCTCTTTTCTGTCTGTTTTCGTTCGGCTGGTTTGAGATTGGAGTAGTGAAGTTCGGATACACCTTTAAAACGTCCTGTTCTGTTGATGATTCCAAAGAGTCTGTCACATGCTCCGCGACTGTTGGCAAACAGCAAAATTTTATTATAGTCCCATGTGTCGTGAAGGTCATTGAGAAACGCTGGAAATTCGATTGCTTCATTTTTTAGATGAACAAGACGGGCATTTATTTCTCTTTTTACTGTGGTCTGAATGTGGTAGGTATCAGGAATCGGACGGAAATTAAAAGCATTAATGAGATTATTTATATCAGCAATGGTTGCAGATATGGCTATACGTTGAATGCGATGAGCAATTTTAATTGAATAACCATTTCGACGTTCAAGTCTGGTGAGAAGATGGGCAAGATGAACCCCTCTGTATGTGTAAATCAGAGGATGCACCTCATCAATAATTACACACCTCACGCTGTTGAGAAATGTTCTTATAGCTTTGTTTGTGCTGCCAAGCATAACATCGAGTGACTCTGGAGTTGTGAACATAATATCAGGAGGTTTACCCCCCCTCTGTTTAACATCTCCAGTTCTGATAGATAGATTTAAACCTAAACGCTCTGTTATAACAGACTCAAATCGCCTTTTAAGATCAACTGCTAACGCCCGAGTTGGTATGATGTAGAGCAGGGTAAATTGTCGGTTTGATTGGATGACTCTTTCTATGCAGGGGGCAAGCACAGCCTCACTCTTGCCCGATCCTGTGGCAGATTGGAGTATCAAATCTTTGCCCTCAAGAATAGGACTAATAGCTTCACGCTGGGCAGCATGAAGCTCAGAAAATGCTCCATAAAAGGCACGAAAGGTGTTGGGAAGTTTAAAAAGAGGAGAGTCAAAAGGCATGATGTAGGTGATTATGCTCAAGCATTATGAATATTTTGATATTAAAATCTTCTGCTGTTCAATATCCAGAATATTGACAATTAATTTAAGTTTCATGCGAGATTCGGCATCAGACTGTTTTAGGAGTTTAGAAAATATAGTTTTATCCATGAGAGCAACATCTGGATGCCAATTGTAAGCTAACGAATGGATATTGATAAGTTTTACTATTATATCGTGCCACTCCTTTGAGTTGAGATTTCGCAGTTTGTAGATATTTATATTCCGCCATGCTTTGCTGTAATCTTTTTCAAAAATATGAACTTCCTCATGCGATTCAGACGAGTCTTGCACCTTGTTAAGGTTAAGTATGTTTAAAGCGTCATCTGTTGGAGATTGATTTGTTAAAGATGGATATCTCTTTTTTACAATGCTTTTTTTCTGCTCAAAATCTTCATCGTTAAGATGTGTGAAAAAATCATCTGTAAATGCAAATACTGGAAAAAAGCCTTTTGGTGCCTTTTGTGGAGAGAAGATATCATGGAGAATAGAATAGCTTTTGGTGCGATTTCTGATTGTGGCAATCATAATAGATTCTGCTTCATCAAACAGCACGATAAATCCTTTATAACCCATATCTTGAAACAAAGAAGCGTATCCTTTGATTGCTTCAAGATAAAGACGGGGATCACGGCAGGCAAGACTCTCGTCATTATAGAAGGATACCTGACGATATTTCAAGGCATTGCGAAGCAGAGTAACTGGAATATCTTTTCCCATAAAGGCATTTAAGAGAATCCATGGAAATTCTCTTGGTTGAAATCCTGCATATTTTTTAAGATTACTTATGACCCTTGATTTTTGTTTAAGATTGAGCTTCCCATTTGGAATTTTAATGGTCTGCTGTGCCATTGCCGTTAGAATGGCTTTAAAGCGGTGGGGAATGGTTTCAGGAATCATATCAATAATGGTTTTTCCTCTATTTTCAGGAAGAGATAGCCAGTTTCTTGAACTTCGCTTCCAGATATCTGCAAATTCAGTATTATCAGAATTTGAGTTTGTCATATCTTCATTTTCAGTAGTAGCTACAGTTGTGTTATCAGGAAATGTCAGATTTTCCATAATAGAGCGATAGACCTGTTTCAGATTATGAAACGGAACTTCACGCGGATCAAGGTTTATGGTGCTGACAACATATTTCTCTTCCAATGAACGCTGTCTGATATAATTGAGCGTATGAGATTTCCCCTGTCCATAGGCACCGCAGACACAAAAGTGAGCTGGTTTACCCTTTTGAAGGTTTTCTATTTGATTCTCAAAATGGTGGTTAAGTGTGATCTCTCCTGTTGTGAGCAACCTGACACCAAGAGGGTCAAAAAGTCCCTCTCTTAGACGCTCTACAGCCTGTCTTAGTTTGAAATTGGGGGTTTTGCTTAATATATACTCAAAATCGTGATTATTCTGCATCATCAAAATTATCCTGCTGCCCACTTTAATTTAATCAACTATCCCATGATGGCTGTAACTGTTCTAACTTTTCTGCATCCATCTCCCGCCGAGCTTCGACAATCTGCTGCCGCATATCCATATTTTCTGTAGATTCACCCTGTTCTGCCATGTCGAGAACACGAATAAGCTGCTTGATGAAGAGTCGTACTTCGCTTAATACACCCATTCGTTTCTGGTTTGTGCAAATCTGTTCAAGCAGCTCGTCTTTGACTGATTCTTCTGCATTCCAGCGGTATGAGTTTCCGTGAATTGTCCTTAAAGTCCGTCCAAGTTCAACAAGCTCTTCAGTGTTTAAAGGGGTTCTGTGTATATCAACTAAAACTCCGCGAAAATTAAGAGATGAAGATGTCTCTCCAATTGATCTGACACGGCTCCAAAGAGCATCATAGGATTTAAAACCTTTTTCAGATATGAGCACATCAGGAATAATGGAAAAAAAGATGTGAAGAAATTTAGATGACTCGCTGTTGTCAATCAGAAGACGGACATTTTCATAAGCAGCACTTCGGATAGAAGCACTCTGGGCAATTACAGTCTCCATCTCGTCAAACAGCAGTATCAGCCCTTTATGACCTGTATATTTCAGAAATAGAATCAGAGAATTTAAAAATCTCTTGCTGTTGGTTTTGTTCAAAGATTCATATATTTGAAATGATTTAAGCTCTTTTTTTGCAGATTTGCCCCCCTCAAACCAGTTAAGGAGAATTTCGTTATCTGTTTGGAGCTTATTTTTTTCGTAGCTTTCTGAATCTTTATTAGCATAGCCGTTATTTTGGTCATTGGCTTGCTCTTTATCACCACCCCTTTTTATCTCTTCTTTTGTGTTTAACTGTTCAAAGTGGTTGCTTGCAAGGGAGGTAAGAGCGTTGATAAAGTTTATATCCATTCCGTGAATTTTTTGCAGTTCACGACTAAGATGAGCATAAATTTCTTGAGTGGACTTTTCAGATTTATCTAATTTTTTTATACTTTTTGTAGTTCTCTCAACAAAATGGTCTAACCACCATTCAAGAAATTTACGGATGCCTGTTCCCTCAAACCTACCTTTAAGTCCTTTGACAATGTTTTGATATACAGTTTCAAATTTATGGATTGGCACCTCTCTGGTTAAAACGACAAAGGATATTGCGAATTCTCTTGCTAAAGCAATATGCTGAATCACAGACATAAAATGGGTCTTGCCATCTCCGTAATCACCGCTGATAAATCGAACTTTTGAGCCTCCTTCTGCAATATAGTTCTCCAAATCATCTTTTATAAATGTGAGCCAGTTGGTTCGTCCTACTGTAAAAAGCGGGACAAACTCTACAGGAACACTTCCCTTACGAAGGTCTTCAATAATTGAGCGTGCCTGAAATGGTTTCAGGTTTTCAAGTACTTCTTTTGTTATCATCTATATTTTACCCTATTTTTATTACATTGTTTTGAGACTCTCCAATCATGATTATATCTCAAAAGAGATACTGCTCATCTGTTTTGTTTCGCCGTTACTGTCAAGAAGCCAGAGAGCCTTGTTGCGTCCGCCTGTCAGATCAAGTCTGTAACCATCTGATGTTCCGCCAATATCTGACTCATAATAACGCCAAAGATCAACCGAAAACTGGTCAATAGAGTATCCCTTGAATTTAGCTTTATCCATATTTAACAGAAATGTTTTGTTCTGGAGTGCTATGACATGTGCAACGTAAAAATCCTGTATAGGAAGTTTATCGCCGATATTCCCTTTATTTTGCTTTAACATCTCTTTGTAGGTGGAAAAGAGTGTGTCAATGAATTTTTGTGGATCATAAGGAGAGTCGTAGAGAAGCCGTTTTTGCTGCTGAATTGCCGTCACAATACGCCGAGGGTCAATTGATTTAAGTGCTTTTTTGTTGATGGTGGTTGTACGGGTTGCAAAGTCAAATTCCCCGCTGACTCCTTTTAGAGCAAAAAATCTGTTTGAGTCTATGGTTATCTCAAATCCAGCTTCTTTACAGAGCTGTGTCAAATCCTCTATAAACTCAAGCCTGTAGCTCTCAACTTTTTCGCTTGCATACACTTTTAAGGTGTCAAATGTGGCTGCACATTCTGCAAGTTTTTCATCTTCAATAATTTCTAAAGCTGTTTTTGTTCTAAGATGTTCGTCTAATTTTAAGAAGTCATCTTGAGAAGCAAATCTGATACACTGCTGAATAAATTCCGCTTTTTTCTGCTGCTGACTCAGCTCTTTTTGAAATGGCTGAACTGTTGCCTTTAGTTTTTCCTGAGCAGTCTCAAGAAGATTGTTATTCTCTGTCATATTGTTATCCTTTATGGTTTTTAAGAGCCTAAATATTTAAACATGTTAATAGCCTTTGAATATTTAAACAGGCTAAGACTGATTGGCTTGTTTTAAGCCATCATAACTTTTTATTGGTCTAAACTAAAATTTGCTAAATTTCAAGTGAGATATCTTTCCAAAGCACCTCCCTTATCTCTTCTGTTTCAAATAAAATTTCATGCCTTGCTTTAGGAATTGAGATCAATTTCCCTTTAGTAATCGTCTGGCACACACTCTTTTGTGCACTGTTTGAGACCACCCTGTCCTGTTCAGCACTAAAAATAGATACGGGTGTTTTTATGCGAGATAGATATTTTTCATCTTTGAGCAGCTCAATAGAGTCAAACGCAGCTTTGAGCCACCCCCATGTTACGCCTCCAAGGGCAAGATTACGGTTTTTTGCTATCTCTCTATGTTCCAACCAAAAATTGTCCCAATCGTGGGTTAAAACATTCCCTTCAAATTTGACATCTTCTCTGCAATAATCTTTTCCGTTAGGGACATAGTGAGCCTCGAACTTAGCTTTTACAGCCAAACAAGCAAGCTGACGGGTTGCCCAATCAGCAAGGATACCTACAAAATTTCCTTTAATGGGTGATGTAATAATATCAATCATAGGAGAGATAAGAATCGCTTTTTTAATATTAGTATCAATGTTGATTGAAATGCTGTTTGAATCAGTATGGTTTAAAGCAGTATGGCTTGAAATACGATTGGAATTACTACTACAATTTGAACATTCAGATAAAAATCTTAATGCTATGTGTCCCCCCATAGAGTGGGCAAGAATGGTTATAGGTAGGTTCAAAGATTTTGATAATGGCAACACATGAAGATTATAGAAAATCTCAAGGTCTTTTACATATAGGTTAAAATTTTTGACATACCCTTTATCACGATTTGGAAGCTCTCGAACTGACAATCCCTGTCCCCGCCAGTCCAAACTCATCACATGATAACCGATGAGAGCAAGGCGTGATGCAACTTGAGTATATTTTTCCATAAATTCTGTTCTGCCGTTTAATAATAAAACTATCCCTTGTGCCCTGTTGGTTTTGGTTTCATCAGAGTCAAATATTATACCTTCTGACTTATTGCTTGTAGTGTTAATACCGTTTAAATCGATGTCAGTTTTAAATATTTCTGACTTTGAGCATTCTCTTGCTGCCCTCATACCTCCCCAGCGTATCTGCTGATTGTCTTGTGAAGTAAAAAAATTAAAATTAAACTCCTGATAATTATCATTTTGTTTGTGATGTTTATATTCACGCTCCTGACAGGTATTATAATTGTCTTCTGTCAAAATTTAACTCCTCTATTCTCTTTTGTGGTTGATTTCCGGAATCATCTGAACTAATCTTAAATTTTAAAAAAATAGCTTTAAAATTTTTAAGAACATTGCATTCTTTTAAGAATTTAAAGGCATTGTCAACTATAAAATTTTTCCTAAATAGGTATTATAGGTTACAAGTGTTTGATTAAACGACAGAGAGGAAAGTGAACTTGAACACATTATTTAACGGTGATGATAAGTTAAGCCAATTATTAAAAATAAATGATGAACTTAATCATATTAAAGATATTGATTCTCTTCTTGATGCTATTTTGTATAAAACACGGCGACTTACAAATGCTGATGCTGGTTCTATTTTCCTTGTCGAAAAAAAAGCACTCAATTTTAGTTACGTTCAAAATGACACTTTAAGACAGCGAGACCCTCTGAACAATAAGCAGATATACTCCAGTTTTTCAATTCCTGTGGATGAAAAATCAATTGCAGGGTATGTGGCATTAAAAGGTAAATCACTCAAAATTGATAATGTTCATAAATTAGATAATACAGTTCCATACTCGTTTAACAGAAGTTTTGATGAAATTGCTGGATACACAACGCAATCAATGATGACAATTCCACTTATTACTACCCGCTCTCAAGTGATAGGCGTTATGCAAATTATTAATGCAAGAGACGATTTAGGTAAACCTATCCCATTTAAAGAATCGGATGAAAGTTATCTCAATTTTTTTGCAGGAAGTGCAACTGCTGCCATTGAAAAAGCCAAGATGACCCGTGAGATGATATTAAGAATGATAAAAATGGCAGAACTAAGAGACCCTAAAGAGACTGGAGCACATGTAAACAGGGTTGCTTCCTATTCCATAGAGATTTTTCAGAAATGGGCAGAAAAAAATGAATTGCAATACAAAGATATAAAAAATTACAAAGACATTTTAAGAATTTCAGCAATGCTCCACGATGTCGGTAAAGTTGCTATTTCTGACGTTATTCTCAAAAAACCGGCAAAGCTAAGTGATGAAGAGTTCAGAATTATGAAAACCCATGCTTATCAAGGTGCAAAGCTCTTTGCAGGTAATGTTTCTGATTTAGATGCTCTATCCTATGAAATTGCATATAGTCATCACGAAAGATGGGATGGCAGAGGATATCCAAGGAGATTAATCGGTGAAAACATCCCGATTGCAGGAAGAATTGTGGCTCTTGCAGATGTTTATGATGCTCTTATTTCTGCAAGGGTCTATAAGCCTGCATGGAAAGAGACTGAGGTTATTGGAATGTTGAAACAAGAGGCTGGACACCATTTTGATCCTGAACTGGTTGGAATTTTTCTATCCATTTATGATGTGATTAAAGCCATTAGAAACAAATTTCCTGATAAGGAGTAAACAATATAATGACACAAGAACGTTGTGATTTTAAAAATTTTACTGAACAGATTTGTTTAACAGCTCAAGGTGATAACTCTACAACGTTTGAGTGCTCTGAATCTATCTATAAAGAAAAACGTGATAGCCATCATTTCATACATCAATACAGTGGATTTGGAGCCTTTGGCATGGACAGGAAGACAGATGAAGAGACACTCATGTTCTATCTTCAGAAGTTCTCTGAAGACACTTTTATGAAAGCCTTTATTCCAAGACTAAATGACGAAGACCTTGAGCAGATTTACAATACAATAAACTTTTTTTTGAAAAAATACTTTTCAGAAGATGATTATCACGCCATCTTTCTCAAGGATAGATGATTGCAAGACATTGGAATAATAGGCGTAAAAAGGTTAATATAGGATAGATGATTTCAATGACAAGACTTGTTGTAACATCAGATGTTCATGGAAGCTACTCAACATGGTTGACCCTGAAAGATATTCTTACCCCTGAAGACTCTCTTGCTGTGGCAGGCGATCTGTTTGGCACACGCTATCCAATTTACGGTCACGCTGATTATCAACCTGAACGTATCCTTGAGGAGCTTAAAGATTTTCCAAATCAATTCTATTTTGTCTATGGTAACTGTGATAGAGCCTCTTTTTCTCCTGGATACGAGAATCATTTGAAATTTGATTTTATGGAGTGGAAAATCTTTCTTCATCACGGAGACAGATATTTTAAACAACTTCCTCAGGATATAATCTTTCCAGATGTCAATTTAGTGATACAGGGACACACCCATGTTTTTGCACTTAAAAATATAACTTATGACATAAGTAGTGACGGTGAGCCTCATAATAGTTTTCATAACTGTCAAAAACAGATGATACTTCTAAATCCTGGCTCACTTGCATCACCCAGAACCCATTTTTACACCTATGCTGTGGTTGATAATAATGTAATAGATATCATAGATATTAAAACAGCCGCCTCATTAAAATCCATCTCAGTAACCAAAACCATATCAAAACAATCTTGAAATAGACTAACCTATTAGAATTATTTTGTTTTAATAGATTATAAATATTTTAAACAACCTCAAACCTTTTGGAGATCACATGAAAAGAATAATTTTAAAGCCGTTTGTATTGATTATTTTTCTATTAAATATTTCGGTTAACTGTGCCTTTGCATCTGATGTTGGCGAGGCAATGGAGATTTTACCCGAATCTACTGACTTTGTTATCAAATTCTCTTCAACAAAAAATTTTTACGAATATCTTGATGTGACTGAAAACTCATTTATGGGTCAGACAGTAGAAGATATTAACGAAATAAAAGAGACTCTTGGATTTAATCCGTTTAATTTAAAAGAGCTTGAGAGCAGCGGCGGTCTTGATGCTTCAAAACCATTTGGTATTGCTGTATCTGATTTCAAAGATGCGGCTGATAGTGATTCTCCCAACATGAACGTTATTGTCTTTTTGCCTGTAAAAGATGTTGACAAGGCAGTTGCAAAAATCAAGGAGCTGGTTGAAGATGATAACCCTGATGCCCAGTTCACAAAAACAGGTGATATGTGGAGCTGGTATATTGAAGTTGACTCTTCTGAACCTGAAGATTTGGAAGAAGAGGTTATAGAGGAAGGGACAGAACCCAAAGCTGGAGAAGAAAATGCTCAAGAGGTGGATACTACAGCGATTGAAACCAAGGATAAAGTTAATGCGGCATCTGAGCCAGTCGGAGCAGAGACTCCTCCAATGCCAACCTACATGGTAAATAAAAATGGCTATCTGTTTATAGGAGCAAACCCTGCCGAAGATGCAAAACAGTTTTTTCAAACTATTGGAAAAAATGGAAAACTGCTGATTGAGTCACCTGTTTTCACCAACGTAACAAAAAAGAGCCGTCCAACAAATGATCTGTTTTTATATGCAAACTTGGGCAGGGTATTAAACTCAAATCCTGAAGTTATGAAATACATCTCTCCTGTTGCAGAACCAAACAGTGCTGCTAAGGCAGATAATATTCCAGCAAATTTAAACTATCTAAAAGATTATCAAGGCATAGGTATCGCCGCTGATCTTAAAAGCTCTGACCTTAAAGCAGATTTTGTCGTCAATATTGTTGAGAATTCTGCCCTGTTAAATATGTTTAAGGGGGTAACACCTAAAAGAGATATTATCCTTGGATTTAAAGACAAGCCTCTTATGTTACTGGGCATTGTTGAAAATATTCAGACATACTGGCGTATGATGCAGGAGACACTTGATAAGGCAACCCTTGAAAGCATAAAAAAACAGTTTGCAACTGTTAAGACTGATTACAACATTGATGTTGAGAAAGATATAATCCAAAACCTTGGAAATAATTTCACTCTTGGAATGTATGATGCTATGAGCATTAATATGGCAAATATTAATACAGTAGCATCGCTGGAGTTTAAAGAGAGTGCAAAGATGAAAGAGGTCATCGAAAAGATGATTGCAAAACTTCCGCCTGAACAGAAGTCCATGGTAAACAAGGTTGATATAAACGGCAGTGAAGTATATATGATGCCTGCTGGTCCTGTTCAGTTATATGCAGGGTTTATAGGCAATAATCTTGCGATTACACTTGGAAAACCGATGTTTGAACGAGCGATGTCTGCAGAAATTGAAAATGGTTTTATGAAAGGATTTAAAGATAAATCTTTACAAAAATCTTTGCAAGAGGACATCTCTATACTCTTTTTTGATGTAAAAGAGGCAATGGTTGCTGCTAAAAATTTTGTGCCAATGCTTATGTCGTTCAGCCCAGAAGTCCAGATTATGATGATGCCTGAATTTCAAAAAATAATTGAGCCTTTTGATTACATATCAACTTGTTCCCGAATTGATGGCAATTCAATGGTTGGAGAATTTGTTTTTAAGACCACATTGGATAAACCATTTTTTCAGGGCGTAAAAGAGGCAAATGCTAAGATTGATATACTTAAAAAGAGCATCAAAAAATAGAGCGACATAACAGCACTATTGATAAGCCTCCTTTTCAAGCACAAATTCAACTCGTCTATTTTTTGCACGATTTTCAGGTGAACTGTTGGAGACTAATGGAATGGTTGAACCATAACCAGTTGCTGTCAACCGTTCTGGTTCAACCCCGTTTTTGATTAAATATTTAAGCACCTCTGTAGCTCTTGCTGATGATAACTCCCAGTTTGATGGATATTTTGCCGATAATATGGGAGTATCGTCAGTATGCCCCTTGATATTCAGGATATAGTCAGGATATTGATACATTATCTCAAGAAGCCTCTCCAAAACTGGAATAAACCCCTTGTTAATCTCTGCTGAACCTTGCTCAAACGCATAGTTGCCGTCAAGTCTTATTATAACTTTCCCCATACGGATAAATGTTGTCAAATCGTTAATGTCATTGTTCTGAGTAATAAATTTGTTCACATCCCTTATCAAAGATTCCTGTCTTGACATTAAGCCTGTTCTCTCCTCAAGGGAAATCTGCTGGTTGCCGTAATCAGGAAACTCAAACATATCAACATATTTTGAAAAAAATGAGTTTGCTTCCATCTGGCTTCTTATGTTTTTGAGAGATGAGGCCAATTTTGCCTGTTCGATTGATGAGATGGAATAGAGCAGAACAAAAAAGACGAGAAGCAGAGTAACAAGATCGGCATATGTGACTAACCATCCTGCATCATCGTCATTGGATAGGAGCGAATCAGATATTTTTGTCTCTTTCATGGATGTATCCTTAAAAACTTATGGATATTTTTATTCAGCAATTTCAATCCAACAATAATTACAGCGAAGCTGATTATGTTCTTGCTTAGAAATTTCAATCAACAATAATTGCGGCGTAGCTGCCTATGTTCAAAACAAGAAAAACAGTTTTTAAGCAGTTTACAATTTCTCTCTTAAATTCATATCTGACATTGGTTTTCTTGATCTTTCAGGAATAAACGATGAAAGTTTTTCGTAAACAGTAACAGGATTGTTATTTTCAAGTATTGAGATAGACCCTTCTAACATAATCTCAAGGTTGATAACCTCCATTATTGTTCTTGCCTTTAATTTTCCTGCAACTGGCAAAAAAAACATGGTTGATAGTAAAGAGCCGTAAAAGGTAGTTAAGAGAGCAACCGCCATTGATGGTCCTATGTTTTCAGGTTCCTGTAATTTGCTTAACATCTGTACAAGTCCAATCAATGTGCCGAGCATTCCAAACGCAGGGGAGTAGAGTCCCATCTTTCTAAAAACATCCTGCACAATGTAGTGTCTCATTTTTAGTGATTCAATTTCAGTGCTTAATGCTGCTCTTATTACATGCTCTGGAGAGCCATCAGCAATAAGACCACACGCTTTTTTAAGAAAACCCGATTTTGTCTGAATCTTACCAAGTTCAAGCAACCCCTGTTTTCTGCTGATATAACAAAGCCTGATCATTGTTGCTACCGCATCGTTCGGCTCTTCTGTCTCTTCTGAAAAGACAAAATATGCAGCTTTGAATGCTGCATACACATCTTTGAACTGAAATGTGAGAAACGTGGTTGCAACTGTGCCGCCTCCTACAATCATCATGCTTGGAATATTTATAAAGTTGTGGATATCACCACCAATAAAGATTGCACTTACAATCAGCGAAATTCCGGAAAGAATACCAAGAAGAGATGCAATATCCATAACATGTTCTCTTTATACTTCCATTTTTTAATGTTTACTGTGAAAGATGTTTATTGTCCAAAGCACATCTATGATATAAAAGAAAAATTGGAACATTATAATAAAAAATTTGAAAATAAGGAATAAGAAAAAAGAGATGGAGAGTCAATTACCTCTTTCTTTCATATTTTGCCGCATATCTGTTTTTATCTTGACATTGACATTAACCAAATATAGATGAACAAAGATAGGATTAATAATGCAAATTCAATAACATATCTTATTATTCAAGAATTTCAATCCAACAATAATAGCGGCAAAGCTGATTATGTTCTTGTCCTGGAATTTCAACCCAACAATAATTGCATCAAAGCTGCTTATGTTCATTAAAATAATACTTATAAACTTAGTTTTTCATCAAATCAAAATATGACTATTTCAAACTCAATTCACAATTCAGCATTAAATTCAAATTCTGTAATGACCAATATAATCAGTCATTTGGATTCATTAACTCCAAAGGGAAAAATTCTTGGGAACTACATAATGCAAAACCCAACAAAAGCGGTATTTATGACTATTAAGGAGCTTGCAGAGAGCTGCAAAACCAGCGAGGCAACTGTTATTAGATTTATAGACAGTTGTGGCTATAAAGGTTACGGAGAATTTCAGCAGGCTCTTAAAGGCTTTCTTGATACAGGTTTAACACTTCTTGACCGTGCTGATTTAAAAGGGATTCAAAAGCCTGATATAAATAGGTTAAACCACGTTGTTCTTGAAGAGATGAGCAATCTTCAACATCTTTACGAATCAATTGATATAAAAAAATTGAATGATATTGTGGAGTATATTCTTAAAAGTCCAAGCGTATATGTAGCAGGTTCAAGGCTCTCTTACACTTTTGCCTATTTTATGGGGTGGTCGTTATCTCGTATTAGAAAAGGAATAACCATTGTAAAGGGAAGTGATTCAACTACGATTGATACGTTAGCAAATGCACCTTCTGACAGCCTTGTGATAATGATTGCCACAACAAGATATCCTAATGAGCTTATAAAACTTGGAAAATTTATTAGAAGAGAGGGGCACAATCTGATTTTGATTACAGACAACACAATGTCGCCGATTATTCAGTTTGCCAACTTTTTTCTTGTTGTTCCCATGAATTCAATCCCATTTATAGGCAACACTTCAAATATGCTGTGTGTTATCAAATATATTGTTCAAGAGCTTGCAAGCAGATTAGGGGAGGATTTAAAAACGCATCAGCAGAAACTTGAGCATCTCTATTTAGAAAATGATATTCTTTTTAACATCCACGGGTAATATAAATAAAAGTAAAACAACGTAAAAAATCAAAGGGTTAAATGGAAATTATCAATATAAACTCTGCAAGGTGGCATACACAGCTTAAAAACAGCGTTACCAACTTTTCTGATTTTGTTCAATATTTTGAAAATAGTTCTAAAAACAGAACCATATATGATGATACAGCAAGATATGATCATATAGAAGGCAGCAGCAATCTATTAGATAGTATAAAACTTTATCTTCAAAATAAAGCTATGGAAAAGGTAATTGTTGAAAATAGAAAGATAGAAAAGGTATTTGTTAAAAATAGAGAAATGGAAAGGGTAATTGAGAGATACCCGATGCGTATCACGCCATATTATCTCTCTTTGATAAAATCTGTGGGTGACCCTATCTGGAAGCAGGCTGTACCTGATATAGCTGAACTTTATGAATCAAAAGATGAGTCTGTACAACCCGTAATTGTTGCGGATCCTCTTCACGAAGAGAGGCAGTCTCCTGTGCCTTCAATTATACACAGATATCCTGACAGGGTTATCTTTCTTGTCTCGAATCAGTGTGCCATGTATTGCCGCCATTGCATGCGAAAGAGAAAAGTCGGCTTGCAGATTCAACAAAAGCTGTCATCTAAATTCTGCAGATTCAAATTATGCAGCAATGAAGAATATAAAAAAGAAGAGTCAGAAAACATAGAAGATTACGGCAAATCAGATTTAATTGATTTAGGTTTAGAATATATAAGAAAGACGAAAGAGATACGTGATGTTATTCTTTCAGGAGGTGATCCTCTTCTTTTAAACACCGAAAAAATTGACAGAATCCTATTTGCACTAAGAAAGATTGACCATGTAGAGACCATTAGGATTCATACAAGGGTTGTCTGCACTCTGCCTTTTCGTATTACAGATAATTTGGTATCAGTGCTTGAAAAATATCATCCTCTTTATATTAATATCCACTTTAACCACCCGTCTGAAATCACAGATGAGTCAGCATCCGCCTGTGATCTTCTATCGTCTGCTGGTGTTCCATTAGGGTGTCAGACAGTTCTGCTAGAAGGGGTAAATGATAATCCTGAAACTATGATTACACTGATGCGTAAACTTATTAAAATCAGAGTAAAACCCTATTATCTGCACCATCCTGATATGGTTGAAGGCACAGCCCATTTTAGACCGTCTCTTGATACTGGTTTGGATATTATGCGTTCAATGAGGGGCAGTCTCACAGGCATTGCAATTCCTCAGTATATGGTTGATCTTCCAGGCGGTTATGGAAAAGTGCCTGTTCTGCTAAATTACATAAAACAGAGAGATTCAGAAAAGGCAGTTGTAGAGAACTATCAAGGCAAAATTTGTGAATACAGATTTTAAGTTGCGAATACAGATTTTAGGAGCGGTTAAGATAACTTTAGATAAGTTATTGCAAATAAATTAAAAACCTTATAATTTTAAGGAGTGCGGCGTGATTATTATTTAATGTTATTTATAAAATAAAAGGAGGCAGTATGTTAATAGGCGTACCAAAAGAGATTTTAGCAGAAGAGAAGAGAGTTGCAGCCACGCCAGAAACTGTAAAAAAATTCATCACACTCGGTTTTGAGGTTGCGGTTCAATCATCGGCTGGAGAAGGGGTATTGATAAGTGATGATGATTATAAAAACGCTGGAGCAAAAATAGTTGCTGATCCAGAAAAATTGTTTGCTGAATCAGATCTTATTTTAAAAGTCAAACAGCCTGAATTTAACCAGACCATTGGAAAGCATGAAGCAGATATGCTGCGTGATGGTGGTATGATTATCACCTTTCTTCATCCTGCATCACCTGACAACCACGACATGATAAGGCGTCTTAGAGATAAACGGATAACCTCTTTTACAATGGATGGTATCCCGCGTATCTCCCGTGCACAGAGAATGGATGCTCTATCCTCAATGAGTACTGTAACTGGATATAAATCTGTCATAATGGCTGCAAATCAGATGCAGACATTTATTCCAATGATAGGAACTGCAATTGGAACAATAAAACCCGCCCGTTTTTTAATTATTGGTACAGGAGTTGTGGGACTTCAGGCAATTGCTACTGCAAAACGACTTGGAGGCATTGTTAAAGCCCTTGATATTAGAAAAAATGCCTGCACAGAAGCTGAAAGTTTAGGTGCAAAGACTGTTGAATTTGATATTCCGCAAGAGTCTGCTGTTGCCGAAGGAGGCTACGCAAAATTTTTAGAAAACGAGTGGCTTGAAAAAGAGCGTAAAGTTATAGCAGAGCATATCAAAGAGGCAGATGTCGTTATTTTAAGTGCCCTTGTACCTGGTGAAGTTGCCCCTATTTTGGTAACTGAAGCTATGGTCGGCACAATGAAGCCTGGCTCTGTGATTATTGATGTGTCAGTTGATCAAGGTGGAAACTGTGAGATCACAGAACATGGTCGTTTTGTCCAAAAGCTCAATGTTAATATCTGCGGTATACAAAATATTCCTGGAAGAGTAGCAACCCATGCAAGCTGGCTGTATGCCAACAATATCTACTACTATGTTGAAAACTTATTTAAAAAAGGGATTGGGCAGCTTGACCTGACTGATGAGATAGTTGCAAATTCTCTTGTTACTCACGAATCCCGCATCCATTACAAAGGTGCACTCAAAGCAATGGGCACAAATTCATAAGTTTTTTTATATGATGAAACTTGAAGCGGGTAGAATACGCTGTCTTCTGCCCGCTATATATTAATAGAGAGGACAACTGTAGATGACAAACTTACTGTTGATGTTAGGATTTTTTCTCGCATCTTTTTTTATTGGATATATATTGATATCTCGAATTCCTTCACTTTTGCATACCCCTTTAATGTCTATGACTAATGCAGTCTCTGGAGTTACCATTTTAGGTGCAATTCTTCTTTTTACAATGCCCTGCACAGGTTTAGAAAAACTATTTGGTTCAATTGCCATAATAGCAGCTACATTTAATGTTGTAGGAGGCTTTGCAATTACAGGTCGAATGCTCGGTCTTTTTAAAGGCAGAAGTGGAAAATCAAGCTGACAAACTAACTATAAAATAAGCATATTTGCTGAAATTTTTGTTAATTTGAAATTCCTTAATAAATAAAAAATAAAATAAATAATACATGATAGAGAGATTAATCAAATTATGAATCTTATTATTGATTTTGTGGTTATTGCTGGTCTTATTGTTGGGATATGGCTGTTTATTGAACCTCGTAAAGCACGATTTGGAAACTTTATCGCTGCATTGTCAATGTTTTGTGCTTTTATATTGGTATTGTATCGTTATGAGATTATCAGTGTTAATATCGTAGCCATCTCCTTAATAGCAGGTGCAATAATAGGTTACGCTGTTGCAAAAGCTGTAAATATGAACCAGATACCCGCAATGGTAGCTATTCAAAACGGTGCGGGCGGAGCAGCAGCTTTTTTAGTCTCGTTTGTGGAGCTTACAAGACATGGTCAATCCCTAAACTCTATAACTGTCATATCAGGTATTATAGGGTTGATAGTTGGAGCTTTTACTTTTAGCGGAAGTATGATTGCTGGTGCAAAGTTAGCTAATAAAATGAGGCAGCTTCCACAGGTGCTGCCAAATCATAACTATCTTGTTTTAGCTGCTGTATGGGGTATGTTTGCTCTCTGCTGCACATCTTTTCATGTTACTGAAAACATTGCATATTATCTCCATTTTTTCCAGATAGTTCTCTCCTGCTTGCTGGGAATACTCTTCTCAATCCGTATTGGCGGGGCTGATATGCCTGTTCTAATATCGTTTTTGAACTCCATGACAGGTATGGCTGCTGCACTTTGCGGAATGGTTTTAGGAAATAGGCTTCTGATTGCTTTTGGTGCTATTGTTGCTGCTTCAGGCTACATACTAACATATTTGATGTGCAAAGCTATGAATAGAAACATTGTTAAAGTGTTTTTACCTGCTCCTCCTAAAACAAAAGATACTGCTACTAAACCAGAATATAAAGTTAGTGCTGAAACAGTTAATAATTTTTTAAATATTACAGACAGCACTGAATCTATTAAAAAAGATATAGAATCGCAAACAGATGAGGCTGTAAGTGAAGATGCTTCTGGAAAAGTTTCTGAACAAAAGAGTGTTTCAACCAACCCATTTGAAAAAGCAGCCTCTCTTTTAGCTGATGCTGAAAAAATCATTATTATTCCAGGTTATGGAATGGCAATTGCACAAGCACAGATGGAGGTTACAGCACTTGCAAACAGATTAGTTACGATGGGTAAAGAGCTGAAATATGCAATTCATCCAGTAGCAGGAAGAATGCCAGGACACATGAATGTATTGCTTGCAGAGGCTGATGTTGATTATGATATGCTTATAGAGATGGAAGAGATAAACCCTGAATTTGATTCAACTGATATTGCCTTGGTTGTAGGAGCTTGTGATGTTGTAAATCCAGCAGCCATAGAAGTTGAAGGAACGCCTATCTCTGGAATGCCTATCTTGATGGCACAAAATGCTAAAAATGTTATATGTTGTAATTTTGATGAAAAACCTGGCTATTCAGGAGTGGAAAATCCGCTTTATAATAGAGAGAACACTTTAATGCTGTGTGGAAATGCAAAAGAGACGGTTCATCAGCTTTTATCATCTTTAAGAGATAATAAACCAAAAGCAGAGATAATAACATCCTCTGAAGGTTCAAAAAATATTTTAAGTTCTACTTTACCATCTGATTCTACAAGTGTCAGTTCTTTATCTGATTCAAATAACCCATCTGATTTTGAAACAGATATAGAGCCTCAATCAGTAAGTTCTGTTGCGGTATCTGCGGCTGACAAGTTTGGCTCTGCTGCACAAGCCCTATTAAATGCTAACAAAATTATTATTATACCAGGATATGGAATGGCATTAGCAAAAGCTCAATTCAAGGTTTTAGAGCTTGCATCAATGCTTAATAAAAGAGGTGCTGATGTAAAATATGCTATACATCCTGTAGCTGGAAGAATGCCCGGACACATGAATGTCATACTTGCAGAGGCTGAGGTTGATTACGATGATCTGCTTGAAATGGACGATGCAAATCCTCTTTTCGCACAAACTGATGCAGCAATAGTAATTGGTGCCTGTGATGTTGTGAATCCTGCAGCAATAGAGGTTGAAGGAACTCCAATTTCTGGAATGCCGATATTGATGGCACATGAGGCTGAAAACATAATTGTCTGTAATTTTGATGACAAACCAGGATATTCAGGAGTGCCAAATCCTCTTTATAAAAATAGTAAAACAATAATGCTTGAAGGAGATGCCAAAGAGACTATAACGGAATTAATATCTTTGCTAAATAAGTGATGTATTAAATATTACTAAATTTTTAAGCATATAATTTTCTTGACTATGGTTTATAGTTATTATATCTCTTCAAAATCAATTCAGGCATGAAGCTTGTGATAAAAAAAGAATTAAGATAAAACAAAACTAATAAAACCACGAAGGTTTAGTGTATATAGTGTATACTGGCTTCTCGTGGTTTTTTTATTGTTCAGAAATTTTAATCCAACAATATTGCAGAGAAGCTGCTTAGGTGCTTTAGCCATTGATCGGAATAATAAATTTTAGGTAACAGTAACTTTTTAAGTAATAGCAACTTGCAATTATTATTTTAATATAAGGAAAAACAAGTCATGCACATGGCAGATGCTTTGATTTCACCAGCAGTTGGAGGCACGATGTGGGCAGTAACCGCAGGTTTGATTGGATATTGCTCAAAAAAAGTTAAAGATGAAATGGATGATCAAAAAATTCCTTTAATGGGAGTTTTAGGTGCATTTATTTTTGCAGCACAGATGATAAATTTTACCATACCAGTCACTGGTTCAAGCGGACATTTGGGGGGCGGAATGATTCTTGCGGTTTTGCTCGGTCCCCATATAGCCTTTCTCACAATGGCATCAGTTTTGACAGTCCAGTCGCTTTTCTTTGCAGACGGCGGATTACTTGCTCTTGGGTGCAATATCTTCAATTTAGGATTTTTCCCCTGTTTTATCGCCTATCCTCTTATTTACAAAAAAATTGTGAGGATCAATACAACATTAGATAAGGCTGAAAAAAATATTATAGCAGGCTCTTTGATTGCTGCTATTTTAGGGTTGCAGATGGGAGCATTTGCAGTTGTTCTTGAGACTTTCTTTTCTGGTATATCAGAACTTCCATTTACCACATTTTTGATGCTTATGCTGCCAATTCATTTAGCTATTGGGATTGTAGAGGGGTTGACTACAGCAGCAGTAGTGCTCTTTATCTGGAAAGCAAGACCTGAAATCTTGAATGCAGCATCATCTTCTGCACCAATAGGGGCTTCGTCAATCCGTAATGTTCTGATTGGAATTTCTTCTGCTGCTGTAATAACAGGTGTAGCTTTAAGCTGGTTTGCATCATCAAATCCTGACGGGCTTGAGTGGGCAATGTTTAAAACTGCTGGTATTGAAGAGCTTGAAGCACCTGAGGGGGTTCACTCTTCTCTATCTAAAATTCAGGAAAAGACGGCTTTTCTGCCTGATTATGGATTTAAAGCAGATGAATCAGAAAAGACAGCAGAGATAATGCCTGAACAAAATGAGTCTTCATGGCCAGCAGTTGATTCAGGGACTTCTGTTTCAGGAGTTGTTGGAGGATTTCTTACTTTAACGGTTGCTGTTGGAATAGGCTTTATTTTCAAACGCAGAAAAACTAATGAGTAATAATAAATGATTTCTAATAGTTAGAATTTAGTAGATAGATAATCCTGATATGGCAAATCTTCAAAATAACCTTTTAGATATATTTTACATAGATACTCTTTCTTCTGGAGGGACTTGGCTTCATAATCTTGATCCTCGAGCAAAAGTTATGACTACACTCATATTTGTTGGAACTGTGGTCTCTTTTGGAAAATATGAGATTGCCATGCTGATCCCATTTCTCATCTATCCTGCTGTAATGCTGGCATGGGCAGAACTGCCTGTTGGATATCTTGTTAAAAAGATGGTGCTGCTCATGCCATTTGCATTTTTTATCGGTATTTTCAACCCACTCATGGACAGAGAGATTCTTGTAAGAATTAGCTGCGTAGATGTTATAGAGTCAATTGGCATTACAAAGTTAATTGATATTATCGGCTTGCTTGATATTATTGGGTTAAAAAATGGTATTGGGATTATTGAGATAAGCGGCGGATGGATCTCATTTTTGTCGATTATGATGCGTTTTTGTCTTACAGTAGGAGCTGCGTTGATATTAATATGTACAACCGGATTTGATTCTGTCTGCCTTGCTCTTCAAAAATTTAAGGTTCCGGGTCCATTTATTGTCCAGCTTATATTTTTATACAGATATATGTTTGTCCTTATTGATGAAGCATCCAGAATGGTAAGAGCAAGGCAACTTCGCACCTTTGATGCAAGAGCCAATATGAAGTTTTCCATGTTTGCCCCCATGATTGGACAGTTGCTTCTAAGAACTCTTGACCGTGCACAGAGGATTCATCTTGCCATGTGCTGCCGTGGATTTGACGGACATATTCAGATGATAAGAAAAACAGATTTTGGTATTCAAGAGACGCTTTTTACTGCTGGCTGGAGTTTTCTATTTATCATCTTTAGACTTTACAATATTCCTGTAAAACTTGGGGAGTGGATTACAAAGTTCCTTTTATGAGCCATCACATTGTTCAAGCTAATAATCTTCATTACACCTATCCAGACGGAACGATTGGTTTAAGTCGGATAAATTTCAAGATTCATCATGGAGAGTCTGTCGCTTTGGTAGGCTCAAATGGAGCTGGCAAATCTACTCTTCTTTTGCATCTTATCGGCTCTCTTGTTTCAACAAAGGGAGATATCAGAATTGGAGATTACCCTTTAAATAAGAAGAATCTTAAGGCAGTAAGAAGATCTGCAGGCATGGTATTTCAAGACCCTGATGATCAGCTTTTCATGCCGACCGTGTTTGATGATGTCGCATTTGGTCCAATCAATTTAGGGCTTCCAGAAGCAGAGGTTGAAGAGCGGGTTATGGAGGCACTTGATACCGTGGGTATTTCGCATCTTATAAGACGATCACCTCATAAACTCTCAGGAGGAGAGAAACGGGCAGTTGCCATTGCTGCTGTAATTGCAACTATGCCAGATATTCTTATCATGGACGAACCATCATCAAACCTTGATCCAGCATCACGCAGAAGGCTTATTAATCTGCTTAAAACCTTTACACACACTAAAATAATTGCAACTCATGATCTTGATATGGCACTTGATCTGTGTGAAAGAACGATTGTATTGCACAGAGGCGAGATTGTAGCTGATGGTCAGACAAAGGAACTTTTTTTGGATGAAAAGCTCCTTGCTAT
Organism: Desulfamplus sp.; assembly: GCA_015232555.1. Taxonomy (GTDB): domain Bacteria; phylum Desulfobacterota; class Desulfobacteria; order Desulfobacterales; family Desulfobacteraceae; genus Desulfamplus. Next base: position 116,222 of record JADFZJ010000001.1, read on the forward strand.
GAGCGGTCTTGAAAAGCCCCTGACAATGCAGGGGTGTCTTGTATGTTCTCAGGTAAAACTCTCTTGATTAAACCGATGCTGTTAAAGCGAGGGGGCAGGGTAGGCGGTGATGCGGTTTTATATTATCTGTTTTTGACTCTTATATTTATAATTTTGCCTGATTTATCAAGATAGGCTATCCCTGTGGCAATTGTTTTACCTGAAGATTCGCTTATAATTTTAACATTTTCTTCAAAAGTAATCCCGGGCATTTTTTGTTTCTCTGTCTGGCTATTTGAGATATTTTCAGATAATTTCTCTTCAACTTCAATCGTTTTTTTTGCAGATGCTTTTTTCTGGGCAGCTTGATTGAGTCTTGCTTTATTCCTATCTGCTATCATATTGCTTACAGTAGAATAATCCTCTTTTTCCTCCTCTTTACTGCATCCGATAACAAAAATTAACGCAAAGACAAAAAAGAGTAGTTTCAATCTTATCTTCATGACCTTCATCCTTCTGCTCCTTTGAGTAACTATTTTTTAGTTGGTCATATTTTACAGTTTGCAGATAATATTTTATACTGGGATGGGAATTTTATTAAAGCCTGTTTTAATCTATCAATTGTGCAGAGAATGCGACAACAGGCACTTTATGGGACAATTTGTTTCAAGGGTATTGCGTGCTATTGGATTTTTTCGATTTTAAAACGTCTATTGAGCCTCATGGTGCTAAAAAGACCATAGATATCTTTAGAAACATTGATGATTTCCAGTGTGCTTCCCTTTTGTGTCAATGTATTGTGAGCAGCAATAATAACTCCAAGTCCTACTGAATCGACCATATCTACTCCTGCAAGGTCAATTATCAATTTCCCATTATATGTATGAATTGCTGCTAAAAGCTCTTTTTTAAAATCTTCAGCCATTGATGCCACTATGCTCATGCCGGGTATTATAACAGTATTGTCACCTTCTCTGATTACTTGACTCATTATTTGTATATCTCCTGTGGGAAAAATGTTATAAATATTTTTGACAATATTTCGTTATCATTTAATACTTTATGTTAATCAATGAATTAAGATTAACATTATTGGCAATACTTATCAAGAATCAGATCATTATTTTTTTTATTGTTTGTACAGGTAGTTGTAGTGTTTAAAAATATGGTTTAGTCTTCAGAAAGCAAGAATTGCTTAAGATCAAAGTATTGACATATTTTTTGATAATGTTATATTGCTTTGTTCAAAAAATATTGTGCCAGCATACATAGTATCTCTAATTGTTTATGTCTGTTTAAGTTAGATGCCGTATGATTTAAATCAGCATATAACATACGTTAGTGTTAGCCGGCATTTGTTATCAATATATAAATAATAATAATTATTAATACAGGGCGGAAACCAGGTGGTTTCCATTATTTTTTTTGAAAAAATTATATGGGGTTAAACAAATGATCTGTACAACTGTAAGAAACGGTGATGAATGTGTTTTTATGTCGGCCAATGGCTGTAAATATAATGGTGGGGAGTGTAAACCCATAGTCGAAAGATGTGAAGGCTGTCAAAGAATTGTGGAAAATGCCAACGGGAAATACTGCACAGCGGTTCCTGATCCTGCGATTAAATGGAAGAATGGTATATGTAATCTCGCAACGCATGAGAAAGTTGTAGTTGAAGTCAAGAAACAGAAACTCAACCCAATCAAGGCATCAAAGAGAAAATAATTTTTGTATTATAGTTTTTCTTAATTATTTTTTTGTTTAGGAATTTCAATCCAAAAATAATTGCAGCGAAGCTGCTTATGTTCACATAGTATAAGTATGTTTTACAAAAGTATTAATATAAATCAGCAATATATCAGGACACATATTTAAGATGAATCCTCTTGCCGTAGAACTGAATTCTGTCATAGAAAACATAAATCCTCATATTCTGGAGATGTTATCGGAAATGGGGAAAAAGCTTTATTTTCCCAAAGGGATACTGACCCAGAGTGCTGAAGCCAAACAGAAGGCTCATAGAATAAATGCTACCATAGGTATAGCAAAGCAAAACAACAAAGTAATGGCTTTGCCCTCTGTCACTTCCCTTGTAAACGGAATTGATCCGGATAATTTTCTTCCATACGCCTCATCGTTTGGGATACCTGAACTCAGGGAGAGATGGAAAACTTCTCTTTTTAAAAAAAATCCATCTCTTGCAGGACGACAGATAAGTCTTCCAGTTGTTACCGGCGGCATTACACATGCAGTGAGCATTTTTGCTGATCTATGGATTGATGCTAATGACACTGTTATACTGCCTGATATGATGTGGGGTAACTACAGTATGACTTTTGGTGTCAGAAACCGTGCTAAAATTTTACAATACAATACCTACACACCAGATTTAAAGCAGATGGATATTGATTCCTTTGAAGCAATGATGTTACAGGAGGCTTCAAGAAACAAAAAAATCATAACTTTGCTCAATTTTCCCCATAACCCTACAGGATATACAGTATCTGTTGAAGAGGCAAAGAGAATAGCCTCTATTATTATCAGCATTGCTAAAGGTGGAACCAATGTTGTTGTAGGGTGTGATGATGCCTATTTTGGTCTCTTTTTTGAAGATGCGACCATGAAAGAGTCTCTTTTTTCACTACTTGCTGGGGCAGATAAGCGTCTTGTTGCTGTAAAATTGGATGGAGCAACTAAAGAAGATTATGTGTGGGGACTTCGCACTGGTTTTATAACTTATGGAATTGCAACGGCTTCCTGTGCTTCAATTGCAGATTCAGGTTCTGCTGCTGAAAATTCTGCTTTAAGTGACCTTTATCTTGCTTTAGAGAAAAAAACTGCTGGATGTATTCGTGGGTGTGTTTCTAATGTCTCTCATCTGAGTCAATCAATTGTGCTTAAATCCATGGATGATGAACATTATCCTGAATATAAGCAGGAAAAATTTAACTTGCTTAAATCAAGAGCCTTGACCATAAAAGAGGTTTTAAAAGACCCCGTTTATAGTAATGCGTGGGATGTTTATCCATTCAATTCAGGCTATTTTATGTGTATACGGTTGAAAGGCGTTGATGCTGAGAGATTGCGTCTGCACATGCTTAACAATTATGGTATCGGGCTTATATCTATTGGCAGCACTCAAATTAGGGTTGCCTTCTCCTGTCTTGAGCAGGAGCAGGTGAAAGTGCTCTTTGATATGATTCTTCAAGGGATCAACGATTTAAGAGCTGCTTGTTCATAATTTTTTTATCATAAATTCTTAATAAAATTATTTCATTATTCAGGAATGTAAATACAACAATAGTTGCAGCGAAGCTGATTATATTCTTATTCAGGAATCTCAATCAAACAATAATTGTGGTAAAGCTGTCTATGTTCTTAATCATAATTTACACTTGTTAAAAAAAGACCCCTTGCTGGAGCAGTTGCACCAGCAAGGTCTCTATTCTTCACCTCCAAAATATATCTGAAATCATTTGGTGTTATTTTTGATAATCCAGCCATAACTAATGTTCCTACAATATTTCTGACCATAAACCGTAAAAAACCATTGCCTTCTATTTTAAACAGAACTATTTTTTCCATTGACCTTCCTATAAAAGGTAATCTGTGTGGATATAATGCTAATATATCCGAAGATGTCTGAAATGGAGAGATTGCAATATTACCAATATAATCTATATCAGCACTGTATATGGTTCTTATTGTGTGCGATCTTGGACTTCCGCTTGCCTCAAATGATTTGAAATCGTGCTCACCTGTCAACATCTCACAGCACTGCTTCATTATGTCAATATTAAGTGGTGCTTTGATGTACCAGATATAATCTTTTCCTAATACCCAGGGAATTGTGCTGTTTAAAATATAGTAGTGGTACTCTTTGGAGAGTGAACTGTAACGGGCATGAAAATCAGAGGAAACAATATTGCATGATTTGATAACAATAGGAGTTTTTATTATGCTATTCACCCCTTTGAGTAGATTGTCAGAGCTGATATTTGTATTGGCATGAAAATTTGCAACCTGTCCCAAAGCGTGAACACCTGAATCAGTTCTACCAGAACCAATTACTTTAACCTGTTGATTTAAAATCACAGAGATTGCTTTTTGAAGCTCCCCTTGAACTGTGATGCCATTTTTCTGAACCTGCCAGCCAGCAAAATTGGTACCATCGTATTCCACGACAATTTTGAAATTTTTCATTATAAGGCTCATGGGGTATTGTGATTATTGATTGATATATTTTTGTTATTCATGTTAAAAATATATATCAGCCATACTGATTATAATAGATTTAAGAAGAGTCAACTTTGTATATAACACAAATAAGGAGAAAAATATCATGTTTTCAAAGGACAATACAGTATTACTTCTGATTGATGTTCAAGGACGACTTGCCCAGTTAATGCACAACAAAGAGGAGCTGTTTGACGCTCTTCAGACATTGATTAAAGCGATGTCAATTTTAGAAGTGCCTGTGATATGGGTTGAACAGATTCCTGAAAAATTAGGTGCTACCATTCCTGAAGTGGCAACACTGATGCAGGAGCTTATGCCTGATGTAAAGCCTGTTCCTAAAAAATCATTCAGTTGTTGTGGTAATGAGAAATTTATGAAGCAATTTAAAACTATTAACCGAAAACAGGTGCTTGTAGTTGGTATTGAAACACATATATGTGTATATCAAACATCTTTGGAGTTGCTGAATGCAGGATATGAAGTTCAGGTAGTTACAGACTGCGTATCATCAAGAAAAAAAGAGAACAAAGCTATTGGAATCAAACGTATTGTTCAGGCGGGTGGGGCTGAGACCAGTGTTGAAATGATTATCTTTGAACTGATGAAATCGGCTGAAGGTGATGCGTTTAAAAAAATGGTTAAGGTTGTAAAATAAGACTGACGATATTATATTAAGATATCATCTGTTGATATTCCTCTGAATTAGTCAGAGGAAGGGTGTTTTAAACTGGCTGAAAGGAGGAGTTATGGTATCTTCTATTAATAGCAGTGCTCAGGCACTAAAAGCATTTGGTACAGCAACGGCTGTCACTGCAAATAATGTTGCAAACGTTATGTCAGACAACTTTAAAAGCAGCAGAGCAGTGATGAATGAAGGAAGTGACGGAGGGGTTAAGGTCTCATTAAGCATGAATTCATCACAGGGACCTCTTGTTACACAGAGCAACGGAGCCACAAAGGAGCTTTCCAACACTGATCTTGCCACTGAAATTACAAGCATGATCAACTATCAGTCAGGTTATGGTGCCAACATAAAATCAATTCAAGCTGCTGATGAGATGAAAGGCACTATTATAAACATGATGGCGTAAACAATAAACTGCCCGCAGCAAGTTAGGGTGAAGTTATACCACAAAAATGATTAGATGACAGTATTATATGACTCTTTGATTGCAGGTAAAAACATACAACCCCTTGTCTCTGACATCGGCAAGGGTCATTCCAAGACGTTCTCCCAATTCACATGCCAGTGCTGTAGGTCTTGACATGCTTATCACAATTTCAATACCGGCTCTGGCACATTTTTGGATCATCTCATAACTTGCCCTTGAGGATATCAAAGCAATAGATGCGTGATTCAACTTCCCTTCAAGAAAAAGTTTCCCGATAGCCTTGTCCAATGCGTTATGTCTGCCTGCATCTTCTGCACTGGAGAGTATCTCACGGTGACGGTTAAATATCGCCGCACCATGAGATGAACTACATCTTTTTCTCAAATGTTGAATATGGTCCATACTGCTGACAAGCTCCATAATCTGCTCAAATGATATTGTAATAGATTTTTGAACAGGCTTTAGAATTTCTGTCAGATCATCAATTATTTCACGTCCGCAGATACCACAACTTGTCTGGCTTACATATCCTTTTTTCTCAAGTAGGTGAGATACCTTGCAAATCCGCTCTTTAGAGAGCATCACAGCAGCCACATTAGAGTCTTGTCCGTCACACAGGGCAATATCTGATATATCATCCAATTTATCAATAATCCCCTCTGCAAGGCAAAAACCAGCAGCATGGGCACGCTCTTCTCCAGGGGTTCTCATAATCACGCTGTATGTTTTTCCCTGGACATTTATAGATAATGGCTCTTCTTCTAATAGCTCAAGAGTATTTTCCTTGGTTATTCCAGGAAGGTAGTATTGCACAATCCTCTGTTTAAGCTGCTTTTCAATGTCTGGTTGCATATCAATGTTAGGGTTAATGTTCAAGAATTGCTATCTCCTTCCATTTACCATTATTATATCTTCTTATAACGATGATAAATAAAACAATCAGGTATGCTGTAATACATGACCATGCAAAATAGATTCCCATGCCAAAATTGTTCATGCCAAACCAGAGCGGTATAAACAGACAAATAATACTCACACTGATAATGCTTAACATTATGAATTGAGAATCTCCAGCACCTTTCAAGACTCCTGTGTATATAATAATCAGAGCATCAAATAAAAGATAAAGCGAAACAAATTTCATCAAAGTTCTGCCCATTGCAATCAGTGGCTCTTTTTCCGCTAATGGCAGACTATCTGATAAAAAGATCTCAATAAGGGGATCTGGTTTGAAAAAAAATATCAAAATCAGACAGAAAACATATACAAATGCAATATGAACCGTTGATTTAGCAGCTATAACAGCATCATCAGGTCTCTTTTTTCCCATTGCTTGCCCTACAAGCGTGCTCACACCAACCGAAAAGCCCCACATCGGCATATAGGAGAGTCCATTTATTGAGAGCACAAGGTTTGTAACTGCAAGCTCTGTTCTGCCAAGCCGTCCAATCATTAGAATAAAAAAGGTAAAGACCAAAATATCAAGAAATAACTGGACACCACCCGGAACTCCGTATTTCATCAAACGCATGAAAAGCTCAGGATTAAATGCCCGTTTATCAAAAACATGAAACTTTTCGTTGTTTCGTTTGGTGAATATTAAAATTGCAAATATGGATGTAATAAAAATCCAAGAGCTTACAGTTGCAACTGCTGCCCCTTTGATGCCAAGCTCTGGAAATCCCCATTTCCCATTGATAAGAGCATAATCAAGGGGAATGTTAAAGAGCGTTCCTGCTATATGGACAAACATAACTATACGGGTAAGCCCTCTGCCTGAATAGAAAGAGGATAGAGTTGCACCTGTAAGGCTTACTCCTGCACCAAGACAGAGAATACGAAAATATGGCACTTCAAGCTGCTGTATATGAGGGTCATGACCTATCATAGCAAATATAGGAACTGCAAATATTGCAAGCATAGACATAAAAATTGTCCCTAATATGGCAAAATATATCCCCTGCCACAAAGATGCCCCAACGCCTTCTTTATTGCCAGAACCAGTATATTGGGCAATAAATACATTAACATATCCTGCTACACCTAAGAAAAAGGAGGCAAAGAGAAATGAGGTGATGCCTGCCGGCGTTGCTGCTGCTAAAGCCTCTAAGGAGTGGTTCCCTAAAAAGACACGATCCGTAAACTCCATGATAGTTGTAGAACCCATGCTCAATACTAAAGGAAGGCTTACGTGTATAACTCTGCTGTAATTTTTGAAATCAAATTTGTAATGCATCTATTTATTTCTTTATCTTCTGCTTTGTTGAATTGCGTTTTATGATGAGCGAATGATCTCCTTGTCTTTTGGTCTCTCCTCTTACAATTGCTCTGTTTTCTGATTCAGATATATGCTTTTGGGTTATCACATTTTTTTGCTTTTCTTTTGCTTTAATATTGTTTTCAACAAAAAGTTGTTCACCTGTAAAGGGGCATTTTTGTGTGTAATACATCAGAGTTGAATAGCTTGAAGGAGTTGGTGTGAATATCTGAATCTGTTCAGGGGTTATGTGGAGTTGTTCACGTGCAAATTTTTTAAGTTGTTCCATATCATCAAGTGTGCAGCCAGGGTGATCAGCCATAAGATAATAGGTCAAAAACTGCCTCTTATCAAATGTTTGAGAGAGTTCGTCAAATCTTTTTTTAAACTCCAGCAGGCATGAGTTAACAAATGGATGAGAGTTTGTATGAGAGTCTCTTATTTTATTTTTATTTCTCATTGTATCAGCCATTACATTAGAGTTATCAAGCAGAGCAGGTTTGTCTGATTTACCCATAAGTTCAAGCAGATGAGGCTGAGTATGTTCTGGTGCTACTTTTAACTGTCCTGAAACGTGATCTTTTACAATAGATTCAAGATATTTATTACCATGTTTTTTATCCGCAAAAATAAGATCATATCTTATACCTGAAGCCACAAAAACTTTTCTGACGCCTTTAATCTGCCTGATTTTTTTCAAAAGTTCTATCTGATTTGAGTGATCAGGCTTTAAATTTTTGCAGATATTAGGAAACATACAGCGTTTGTCCTGACAAGCTCCATGTTTGAGTTTTTTTTCGCATTCAAATCCATACATGTTTGCAGTGGGACCGCCTACATCAGAGATTATCCCCTTAAAATCAGGGTGTTGGGTTAATTTATTGATCTCATTGATGATAGACTCCTCACTTCTCCATCTGACAGTTCTGCCTTCATGCAAAGCAATTGAGCAAAAATTGCACTCTCCGTAACAGCCTCTATGAGTTGATATCGAAAACTGAATCGTATCAAGAGCTGCTACTTTGCCTGACTGTTTGTAATATGGATGAACATCTCGTTCAAACTCAAGGGCTGAAATCTCATCCATGCCTTGAGTATCAGGGTAAAACGCAGGCGGATTTTGGACAAGATATCTTGAATCCTGTTGCTGCACCAATCCATGAGCGGTTAAAGGGTCGTTGTTCTTATAAAAGGTGTGGAAACTTTCGGCAAATTTATCTTTATCTTGTTTTACAATCTCATAAGAAGGAAGGGGGATATATTTGAAAGGCGGTTTAGAATGGTAAATGTCAGATGGAAAATCATGTTTTGATATAATCTCACCTGAAGGACAATTATCATTTGATAGCAAATTATCTGGGAGCTGGGGCACTTTTGAAATATAGCAAAGCCCTCTTATTTTATGAATTTGGGATATCTTTTTTTCAGCCTCATTATCTTTAGGGGTATTAAAAGCACCTTTGAGAACATTTGCAAGCTGAATTACCGCAGATTCTCCCATACCATAAATAAGATAATCAGCCTTTGCATCAAATAAAATTGAACGCCTGACGCTGTCTGACCAGAAATCATAGTGGCAGATTCGTCTTAAACTTGCCTCAATTCCGCCAAGCACAATAGGAGAAGTGTTCTTGAAATAGCGTTTGACAAGATTGGCGTAAGCAATCACTGCCCTGTCAGGTCGTCTGTTGTTGATACCTCCTGGAGTGTAATCATCGCTTTTCCGTCTTTTTTTAAGGGCTGTGTAGTTAGAAACCATTGAATCGACAGCCCCAGAGCTGATTCCCCAAAAAAGAGAAGGCTCTCCCAATCTTGTTATATCTTTGTCAGAGTCTATATCAGGCTGTGCAATAATTCCAACCTTAAATCCATTTTTCACAAGCGTCTTGCCGATAACAGCAACACCTGTTGATGGAGAGTCAATGTAAGCATCGCCTGTTACAAGGATAACATCAAGGGATTGCCAGCCAAGAATTGAAAGCTCTTTTGTGGTAGTGGGGAGAAACATCAGGATTTGTTTAGATGGGACATTTTTTCCATTATAGAGGTCAGAGAGGTGATATCAACTTCTCTCATAATTACACCAATATATTGCAACTGCCGTTTCCTTGCTCCATGCTTTGTAAGGGTTCTTGCAATTGATAATGCTTTTTTAAGCTCAGAGGAGATGTCTAATCTATTGACCTCGGTTTCTGCCATATCAACAAGGAACTCTCCAAGTTTCTGAAGATTTTCAGCAGCTTTTTTCTTCTGAGTTCTGCTTGGTTTTTCCTCTTGTTGCTCCCAATCTGACTCCTGATAAGCCTCTTCTTTTTTTGATTTTCGCATCTTTATAATATCTTCATTTGATTAGAAATATTATCCTAATATAATTAGGCTATTCTATCTGATTAGAGTTATGCCATCTGACCACATTTTTATATGGTATTGTTCCGCCAAATATATCAAGAGCACTCCCGATTGTAAGATCAACACGATTTGAGCCGATATTTTTGACAAGATCAAGGTCAGAATAAGATTTTACGCCACCTGCGTAAGTTACCTGTATTGGTGAATATCTGCCAAGCAGCTCAACAAGATCAGACTGGACACCGCCCATTTTCCCTTCAACGTCAACTCCATGCACAAGAAATTCATCGCAATAGTCAGAAAACTGCTCAAGACTCTTTTGAGTTACAGCGACTTGAGTAAATTTTTGCCATCTATCAGTTACAATCCAAAATTTATCATCTCTTTTGCGGCAGCTTAAATCAAGGACAAGATTTTTTTTACCAACCTTTTTCAATAAAAGTTTAAGTTTGTCCATATCAATGTTGCCGCCTGAAAAGACAAAAGATGTCACAATTACATGGCTTGCACCCGCGTTAAGGTAAATTGAAGCGTTCTCGGGCGTTATTCCACCACCAAACTGCAAACCTTCAGGAAATGCTCTGAGTGCAGAGATAACAGAATCATGGTTGTCAGCTCCAAGCGAAATGACATGACCCCCGTAAATTCTATCGTTTTTGTATAGCTCTGCAAAATATGAAGAGTCTTGGCTGCTCTCAAAATTGGTGATAGTGGTATGTAACTTTATAATTTCTGCACCACAAAAGTCATCATCCGCAACATCTTGACGCACTGTTGTAGTATCTGTAAAATCGTTTGGTGTGTCTTGCAATGTTCCACCAACAATCTGGACAACTTTACCATTTTTTATATCAATACATGGTCTGAATTTCATAATTTTCTGACTTTTCACTAAATTTATTTAAAAGCTCAAAAATAGTAATGATTTAATCATCCTCCTAAATACGCCCGCTTTACCTCAGGATTATTAAGAAGCTCTCCTGCTGTTCCGCTTGCCACAATCTCTCCTGTATCCATAACATAACCCCGATGGGCAAATTTTAGAGCAAGATTGGCATTCTGTTCAATTAAAAGAATAGTCATACCCTCTTCATTTAACTGCTTAAGCACTCTGAACATATCATACATCAAAAGCGGGGAAAGTCCCATTGAAGGCTCATCTAAAAGTATAAAATTACACGCCGTCATAATTGCACGGCTGACTGATAACATCTGCTGTTCCCCGCCGCTTAACGTTTCGCTTCGCTGATAGCGTCTTTCTGCCATTTTAGGGAAAAGAGTATAAACTCTTTCATAATCACGTTTAAGAGATTCGTCATCAGGTCTTGAGTATGTGGCAAGTTTAAGATTCTCCTCAACAGTAAGATTGCCAAAAATATGTCTGCCCTCTGGGGCAAGTGCAATATGGTAATCAGAAACTATTAAGTGAGCAGGCACATTAAGCAGGCTTTTTCCGTTGTATAGGATATCTCCACCAGATACTTTTGAACCCTCAGGGGGAGGAACTCTTGTAATTGCATGTAGAGTTGTTGTTTTGCCAGCACCATTTGCACCAATTAGAGTGACAATTTCTCCTTTATCAACATTAAAAGAGATGCCGTGGAGAGCTTCGATATTTCCATATTTAACGTATAGATTTTTAATTTCAAGTAACATCAGATTTTATCATCCCCTAAATATGCTTTAATAACAGCAGGATTATTTTGAATCTCTTCGGGTGTTCCTTGAGCAATCGTTTTACCAAAATCGATCACCTGTATCCAAGAACAAAGAGACATTACCACAGCCATCTGGTGCTCAATCATCCATATAGCAATATCAAATTCTTTGTGAATCCATCGAATAAGTTTAATAAGCTCCTGAACATCAGAAGAGTTAAGTCCTGCTGCAGGCTCATCAAGAAGAAGCAGAGACGGCTTGACTGAAAGTGCTCGTGCAATCTCAATCTTGCGTTGAATCCCGTAGGGTAGATTTTTTGGTTGTTCATCTATAAACTGAACAAGATCAAGCTGTTCAAGAAGCTTAATGGCAATACTCTTCATACGTTTTTCGTTGTCCATATAACGCCTGTTTCGGACAAAGAGATCAAACAGATTGTAGCCTAAATTGTAGTGCTGCGATATAAGAATGTTATCCAAAAGGGACATATCATGCCAAAGCCTTATATTTTGAAATGTTCTGGCAACTCCTAAACTTGTAACGCTATGGGGTTTCATTCCACTAATAGAGTGCCCCTTAAACATGATTTTCCCCTCAGTAGGCTTGTAAAAACCGCTTATAATATTGAACACAGTTGTTTTACCAGCACCATTAGGACCAATAAGCCCCATAAGCTCATTGCCATGAAACTCGGTTGAGAAATCTGATACTGCTGTAAGACCTCCGAACTGATGAGTCAAACCGTTGATTTTAAGTAACGACATAAGTCATATCTCCGTGATTTATCATCTTATTAGACAAATCTTTTTTTCATACAGATAGTTCTACTCTCATTATTTGAGTAGATTTTATTTGAACTCATAATATTTTTTAAGTTTTGGAAAAAAATCTGACAACTCTCGATTTCCCATAATCCCTTCGGGTCTAAACTGCATAAGAATAACGAGAATAAAGGGGATAATAACCCATTTTAACACTTGACTCAGATGAAAAGTATCTGGAATAAGTGGAATAAAATGAAGCAAAGTATCTGCCGCAGGTATTATAAATCTGAGCATTTCAATTAGAAGTGTAAAGAGGATAGCCGCAATGATTGAGCCACTCAATGATCCCATACCACCAAGATAGACCATGACAAGACATTCAGTTGATTTGAGAATGTTAAATGAGTTGGGGTTGATATATCCCAAAATATGGGCAAAAAGACCGCCTGCAATGCCTGCAAGCCCAGAGGAGAACATAAATGCAACAAGCTTCATTTTGTCGGTGTTTACGCTCATTATCTCAGCAGCAATCTCATCTTGATGGATGGCAATAATCCCTTTTCCATAAGTAGAAGATACAAACCGTCTGATAAGAAAAACCACTAAGTATGTAAATGTAAATGTCCATATAAGCATCCAAGGAATAAAAACAACATCTTCCATTGCAAATAGAACTTGTTTCATGCCCATAAATCCTCTTGGTCCGCCAAGTGTATCCATATTTATAAAAAGGCTTACAATTATGAAGTTGGCAGCAAGGGTTATGATAGCAAGATAGTCATCACGGGTTTTAAAAGATGGTATGGCAACAAGCACTCCTGTAATTGCTGCTGCAATTCCACCAATTATCATGGTCACAGGAAAGAACCAGAGAGCAAGTTCAGGAGATAGAATAGGGTCCCCAAAAGTTTTGTTGCTTGTAAAAAACATCACATTTAAAATTGATGTAACATAAGCTCCTACAGCCATAAATCCTGCGTGACCACAGGCAAACTCTCCCATATAGCCATTAATTATGTTAAAACTTGAAGAGAGTATAATATTTACCCCTATGAACATTATTATTGTCTGGACATAAAGGTCTATCATTTCAAAATGTGCTGCAACCACAGTGCCTACAGCAATGAAGATAAATAGGGCAGGTACAGAGAATTTTTTCATAAGCCTCCGCTTTAATTGGAATATTTTATATGAAAGTCTCTCAATTGACTTTCATTTTTTGTTGTGTAAGTAATTGCATGTCCGTTATATAAGAGTTAGATTTTTGTGGATTTAGCAACACCAAACAATCCTGTGGGCTTTATTACTAAAATCATAAGAAGTATTGAAAATGCAATCAAATCCCTGAAAGTTGATGGAAAAACAGCAACAACCAAAATTTCTACAATTCCCAAAAGAAAGCCTCCGACAAATGCACCTTTAATATCGCCGATCCCACCAACTACCGCAGCAATAAATGCTTTCCAACCAATAATTGCCCCCATAAATGGATCAAGTATTGGATATGACATGGCAAATAGAATGCCTGCAAGACCAGCAAGAGATGAGCCAAGTATGAAAGTAACTACAATAATTGTATCAATAGGAATGCCCATCAGGGGAATTGCAAATTTATCGTAAGAGATTCCCCTCATTGCCATTCCGATTTTAGTTTTAGAAATTATTGTATTGAGGATAAAATAGACGATTATTGAAGATAGTATTACACCTATTTTCAAGTTGGTCATGCTTATCATGCCAAAATTATATACCACTTTATCGATAAGCTCAGGAAAACTTTTGCGGCTCGCACCAAGAAAAGCTAAGTTGCCATTCTCTAAGATAAGTCCACACATTAAAGCGGTTATAACCACATAAAGCCTGTTTGCACCTTTGCGTCTCAAGGGTCTGTAAGCAATACGCTCAAGAGTAACACCGAATACGGCTGTCAGAATCATAGTAAGAGGAATTACTAAGGCAAGAGTCGTAGTTCCTGAAAGAGCTGGAGAGCCTTTGAAAAAAAATATGGCGATGAAATATGCAATATAAGCACCAACCATGAATATATCGCCGTGTGCAAAGTTAATAAGCCTTAGCACACCGTAAACAAGGGTGTATCCCAATGCAATGAGCGAGTAAAAACTTCCCCATTGTAACGCATTGAATATATTTTGAATAATACTGTCAAACACGTTCGTATCCCCTTACAGATTTGGGCGGTAAAGAAAAAATAGCAGGGGCATTCTCCTTCCTCCTTATCCGGTCAAGGAAAAATGCCCCTGCGGTATAAATACTCAATATTATTTTGTAATTAAAAAATAATTATACCTATTATAAAAATAATTTCAACAAGTCAACCCTACGGGCAGACAGATTCTGCGAATTCAAACTGACCCGCATCATTTATCTTTACCACGACCGCACATTTGATAGGGTCTCCCTGCTCATCAAATTTCATGTTGCCGGTAATTCCTTTAACCTCTTTGATTGCTGCAATGCCATCTCTTACAGCTTGACGATCTTTTCTTATATTACCTGTGAGTTTGCCTGCATTTTGGATACCAGCTAAAACAACATTGATAGCATCCCAAGTAAGAGCTGCAACATCAGCAGGCTGATAACCAAAGAGTTTCTGATATTTGTCAATAAACTCTTTGGTGGCACCTTTTGCTCCGGCTGCGGCATAATGTGTTGTAAAATAGTGCCCTTTGCAGTCATCACCGCACAAGGTCATAAGTTCAGAATTTCCCCAAGCATCAGCACCCATAAATGGTCCCTTCCAGCCAAGGTCGTGTGCCTGTTTTACTATAAGAGCAACTTCATTGTAGTTATTGGGAAGAAAGATAACATCTGGTTTTGCAGCAATAATCTTTGTAAGCTGGGCACTGAAATCTTGATCCTTGTCTCCATAACTTTCAAATGCGACTATAGCACCATCACCCTTTTTCTTTTTAAAGTCAGCCTGAAAAATCTCAGCAAGATTCTTGCTGTAGTCGTTAGCAAGTGCATAGAGAACAGCAGCTTTTCCAGCTTTAAAAGTCTTGATGGCAAAATCTACAGCAATAGGTCCTTGAAACGGATCGATAAAGGCAGCCCTAAATACCCATGGACGATCTTTAGTTGTATCAGGGTTGGTTGACCATGGTGAGATCATAGGAGTTCTGTTATCATTTGCAACTTGACCCGCTGGTATTGCCTGTTTACTTGAGTTAGGACCTACCATTGCAAGAACCTGATCTTTTTCAATCAGTTTTAATGATACTGCAACAGCAGATTCAGCCTTGGATTCGTTATCTTCATAGATGAACTCAAGTTTATATTTTTTGCCGCCAACATCAATACCACCTTTAGCATTGACTTCATTCAGAAGCATCTGTCCAGCAAATTTTGACTCTTCACCAACTTTAGGAATTTCACCAGTCAGAGGAATATTAAAGCCAATCTTAATAGTATCGTCTGCTGCAAATGAGATTGACGCATAAAGAAAAATCAGAACTGCACAAAAAATTAATGAGCCATAATGTTTTTTTACATTTTTTTTCACAATAACTCTCCTTTTTAAAGATTTTGTTATCAAGGTCTATTTAAACTTTACTCGCTATTTACCCAGCATACCTTTACGCAGGTCAGCATCACCAGTAAAGGAAGCGTCTTCAAGCAGCCATATTGAAAACAGTGCTTTTTTGAAATCAAGCCCTGTAATAGTGGCTGCAACTTTATTGTTATAGCTTATTGTAGTGCCTTGACCAGGAATATATACATACTTCCACACGTCCTGTTTCTCTGCTTTTATGAGACTTTTTATAAATGTATCTATATTAGCTTTTTGTGCAGCGTAATTTGCTCCTGCACCATACTTGAACCCCTCAGAAAAAACATCTGTGGTTTTATCTATTGGTCCTTGTCTTTTCCATGACATAGTTATTGCCATTGGCTCGTCAGATTCAATAATCTTTTTGGAATCCGTGGTCTTAGCTTTAAGGTAGAGTGCACCTTCATAGACTTTAAAACCAAATTTTTTACGTGTTCCAGTTCCATTAAGAACAATTTCTCCAGCACCTCCATCAAGGGTAAGTTTCTCAGGACTTTTAGCATCTTCTGCAGCCTGTACAACAACGGGAATAGATGCGGTGAAAATAAAAAGTAGTGCTATTATAGCAATAAGTTCTACAGATAAACCATTTCTAACAATAATTTTTCTAAGCATTTTGACTCCTTTTAAAATTTTAATAAATCATTATTAATTTAATCAGCCTGAATAACAATTATCCAGACAAAAATTACCTATCATACCTGATTCAGAAAAGATTATCACATTTAATTAATCTGTACATGAATTTTAATCCAAATAATAATTATAGATAAGGTTTCTTATATTTCTCATATACGAAATTTTTCCATCATTATTTTCAATTTTTCAGCAAGTTGTGAGAGGCTTTCCGCACTGCCGTTGAGATTACAGCTATTCTCTGAAATTTGAGCAGCATCATGATTGGCCCCTGCTATATCACTTGAAATTTCCGATGCTACCGCTGAACACTGAGCAACATTTTCTGCAACTTCTTGAATACCCTGAGAACCTTGAGCTACATTGCTGCTTATCTCCTGAGTTGCAGTTGACTGATCTGCAATAGTCAGAGTAATTGCTGAAATAATATCATTTACTTGATTAATAATAGAAGTTATTTTTTCAATTCCCTGTATAGTATTTTCAGCAGTATTTTGAACACTTGTAATCTGGCTGCTTATTGCCTTTGTGGCAGCAGCCGTCTGATTGGCGAGTTCTTTAATTTCATTTGCAACAACTGCAAAACCTTTGCCTGATTCTCCTGCCCTTGCAGCTTCAATGGTTGCATTGAGAGCTAAAAGATTGGTCTGTCCCGATATGTCTGCAATAGTTTCTGTTACCTTGCCGATGTCGCGGGCAGCATCTTCAAGCCTTTTTATATCTACAGAGGTGCTTTGAGCTTGTGTAACAGCTTCATTGGATATGGTACGGGCTTTATCTGAGTTTTTTGCAATTTCAGCAATCGTTACTGTATTTTCTTCAGTCGCCGCTGCCACAGTATTAAGATTTGATGAAGTCTCTTCAATTGCCGCTGCTATTGAATTAAGATTTGAACTCATCTCTTCGGTTGCTGTAGCCACTGTATTAAATTTTAAAGCTGTATTATTAGCTCTTTGGGACATATCTAAGGAGATATCTTTAAGATATATTGAAGATGAGGAGAGTATTGCTACGTCATTAGTTATATCCTTTACCATACCGCCGATATTAGTCACTATTTCGTTTAGAGCAGCAGCCAAAATACCAATTTCATCTTTTTGGTTGATATCAAGCATTTTTGTAAAATTCCCTTTAGACATTTGTCGCGAAAATGCAACTGCTTTTGTGATGGGGACTGTAATCATTCTTGTTATAAAAAATGATAGGCAAAACCCAAGCAGGATAGCACCAAAGCCGATAATCATAGCAATTGTTGACCTTAATGCACCTTTGATTATTACATCCTCTGTCCTCTTTGCAGCAATTGTTTTGGCATTTGTGTAGAGGTCTTCAATAATGGGTTCAGTACTGTTGACCGCATCGTTCATTTTTGTGTAAAGGTCTGCAATCTTAGTATCTTCTGCGATTAGATTATCAAACGCTTTCTTATATTCGCTAAGATATTTTGATGAGTTCTTTTTAT
Organism: Desulfamplus sp.; assembly: GCA_015232555.1. Lineage (GTDB taxonomy): Bacteria > Desulfobacterota > Desulfobacteria > Desulfobacterales > Desulfobacteraceae > Desulfamplus. The sequence continues at coordinate 134,250 of JADFZJ010000001.1, forward strand.
AATCTTCACTGATATTGGATTTTTCTATTGCTGTAAAAAGATTTGTAATAGCTTGCTGTGCTTTTGATGCATAATCACTTCCTCCAAACAGAAGATAATCTTTCTCTCTTCCTCTTATCTCAAGCAGCATAGGCTTGGCATTTGGAAGATATGTCACGGTAAAAACCTCATCAATCTCAGCAATAGCACTCTGCATCTCTTTGAAATATTCATTTCCAGATTCAAAAGTTTCAGATGCTTTCAATTTTTTTAGAGCTTCATGATATGTTTCAAGAACATCTTTTAATGTATCTTTTATCATCCCTTCATTAGCAGTTGAAATTTTAATTACCCCCTGGTAATCTGCAAGAAGAGATTCAAGTTTGCTTAGGTATGCTCCAGATTCGTCTGACCAGTATTCATTTTGAGCTTGAACGATTCTAAGCATTTGCACATATAGGTCTTCAACATCTACATAAGCCATTTCAAGAACAAGTATGTCAGCAGCTTTTGCAAATTTGCCTCTTAAACCTGATTTTACGTCAAGTCCTCTGGTTTCGTAAGAGTTGCTCAGTTCATTAAATGATTTTGCATAGATATCAATATATTTTGATATGTCTTCTGCTTTTTTTGCTGTTATACTGTTATCTGATTTACGGGCTTTTTTGACTATATTTTGAGCATTCAGGGTAAGATGCTTTATGTCATTTTCAAGTTCTTGGAGGTATTTAGTGTTAAGTGTCAAAAGAAAGTTCTTTTCGTCAATTCTACACTGTTTCATCAAAGTTTTAATATCTGCTGCATCTGCTGCAATTGCGACATTAACCTTCATAAGTTCCTGAAAGTTACTGGTGGTTGACTGTACTGTCAGATGGTAAATTACCATTACACAAACAAACAAAATAAGCACAATAGCAAAACCGCCTACCAATTTTGTAGCCATTTTCAGATTATAAAAAAATTTCATTTATGCGACAACCCCTCCTTTTTCTAATTTTAATGTGCTACTTCTGTTGATTGGCTGCAACTTTTGTGAGAAAAACAAAACATGATTCTGATAATAAAAAACAGGTTATGATATAAGATAGAGTAAAAGGGGCTGTCAAGAATAAAGTTTTAAAATAAGTGGTGAGAAAATATATTGAACAGAGGAGTAAAAATATGAAAAAAATCGTAATGTTACATGGAGTTAATCTAAATATGTTCGGCAAACGTGACCCATCTCAGTATGGCACACTTACACTTAAAGAGATTAACAACAAGATAGCCGAACTCTCCATTGAACTCAATATAACTGTAGAGTTTTTTCAAACCAACTATGAAGGCGAAATGGTTGAAAAAATTCATCAAATTCATCAAAATAGTGTGGATGTGAGCAAGGAGAACGGCAATGGTCAAAAAGGTATTGATAATAATGAAATGAGAATAGATGGTGTGGTTATTAACGCTGGGGCATGGACACACTACAGCTATGCTATAATGGATGCTCTTGCTATATTAAAAATTCCGATTGTAGAAATACACATGTCAAACATTCATTCTCGTGAACCGTTCAGACATATATCGGTTATTGCTCAGATTGCAAAAGGTCAGATTACAGGGTTCGGAGTTGATAGCTATCTGCTTGGGTTAAGAGCTATTTGTGGATTAATATAATTATATGAAATTCTCTTAACTGACTTTCATTTTTCGTTGTGTAAGTCATTGCATGGGACTTATCCAAAAAAATTTTGACTCAGCATTCCCTATCCAATTTTATACATATCCCTCAACTCACGAGACAGGGTTGAAACCAATTTAAACGCTTTTTCTACTGTCTGCTCTCCATCTTTATTAACAAGACAGCAGGTAGCAGGAGAGATAAGGCTTTGAGAAAGCAGCACGTCTCTATCAATACCTTTTTTTGATAAAGTATCCCATAAATGCACAAAACGTTTTTTTAATGAATCAATGCTTTCAGTATAAAAAGGCTCAAAATTTGTCGGCACAATTCCCCATACAAGCACGCCTCCTCTATCTAAAAATCGTTTAATCTCTTTGTGATAAGAGACAATAATATCTCCATTTAGATAAACATCCATTGATAAAATATCCAAATCTAAATTGAGCAGAAAACCCCAATCAGGATTTCCGCACAGATGAATGCCGCGAGGATGATCAATAAGAGAGAAAAATCTATCTAAATCAGTTTTAGCTGTCATATCGTTATAACCTGACATTGCACTAAAAATATACTGAAGCCCCGGCTCATCAATAAACATAAAGGCATTTGGATTGATCTTTTTCAGCCGTTCAAGCTGCACATTGATACGCTGTGCCATAAAATCAAACATAAACTCTCGAACAGTATCATTAAAAAGAATGGGACGCTCGTTCTCATCTTGCACATTAAAACCAAAGCTGACAGGTCCCTCAAGCTGTCCTCTTATTGCTGGTCTATCAGAAAAATCGATCTCTAAAAACTTATGATAAACCTGAGAGTATGTGGTGCTTATGTCAAAATAGACTGGATCATCAAAATGTAGCATTGCATCTTCAAGCTCCATGGCAAATTTATCTGTAGAAAATTTAAGGGTTCGATTTTCCATATCTAAAAGAATACCGGGAAAATTTTCTGATGCTTGAACATACATATCTTCATAATAGTTTAAAAGAGGAAGCTGTGGCCAGAATGGAATGTCTAAAGAACAGGCGGCTTTAAGTGCTGAATCAACATCTTTATGAGGCATAACTGCCATTGCAGTTGTCAAAAGGTTACCGGGAATAGCCATTTTTTATCTCCTTTTGTCTTTATTACTTCTTATTATGTTCTATAAAAGTAGAGTGTGACGTGCATCTGTGTATCTACCGATTTAAAATATTTGATGATTGCTCTAAGATTTTAAAACCAAAATTCAGGATATCTTCTGCTCTTTGCGATATTATTTACAATAAGAGCAACTAAAAGCATAATCAAAGCACCTGCCCCGACAGGAACTAAAGCGTAATAAAAGCCCAATTTATGAATCTCTTCACCTCCGATAACTGCAATCAGTGCGGTTGCACCCCCGGGCGGGTGAAGGGTTTTTGTGGCGTGCATTGCTGCAATTGCCGTTGCAACACCAAACGAAGAGGCAAGCCAGACAGCATCAGGAAAAAGTTTATACGATGCAACTCCGATAAATGCTGAAATCAGATGTCCTCCCACAAAGTTCCGCGGCTGTGCCAAAGGGCTTCTTACTGCACCGTAGATAAGCACTGCTGATGCACCAAATGATCCGATAATTAGAACAATATGCTGTTCTGACAATAGTTTATAATGAAGATAGGCAACTGCTGTTATACCTAAAAACGCTCCTAACCATGACCATAAAATTTCAGATAGATTTACAGCAGGAGGACTCTCTTTTCCGCCTCTCATCTTTTTGAAAAACTCAATCACAATTTTCTCCTTAATAAATTAACTATCAGCACAAAGCATGAACAAGGTCTGATCTGGCAATAATCCCGATGAGTTTGGAATTACTATCTAAAACAGGAACCCTGTTTATCTTATGCAATTCAAATATAGCTGAGACATCCATAATTGATATAGATTTCTGAACAGTTACAGGAGGAGATGACATTATATCATTTACACTCAAAAGCCTAATATCTGATGTTAAACATCCGCTTACTTCAAGACATTGGGCTATAAGACTCATAAATGAACTGTTGATTTTTCCATCTTTTCTGATAATTTTTTTCAAAAAATCTTTTTCAGAGATAACTCCGCAAACATATTGTTTACTGTCCAGCACTGGGATTCCAGAAATGTTGTTTTCAGCCATAAGTTTTGCAGCATCAAGAATCGATGTTTTCTCTTCTACAGTTATTACAGGAGTTGTCATAACATGCTCTGCTTTAACTGAATTTTTCAGCCTCTCTAGAGCGTGTCTTGATGCTATCTGATAAATCTCTTTAAAATCTGAAGGAGTTATATCTAAATAGCCTGAAATATCTCTCATTGCCTCAATAATATCATCCTCACTAAAGCCTATTGTGCATTGGTTTAATGTGTTGCTTTTCATGGGTAAAGCTCCTTATTAAATATCGATCACACTTTATGTAGAAAATATCTCTACTCTATTTCTACCGCTATTTTTTGCATGATAAAGAGCAGAGTCAGCATTTTTAATAAACTGATTTGGATCAAGATGTTTTACAATATCATCTGACACAAAATCTGCTACCCCCAAACTTATTGTAACCTTTACTGTTTTATCTTCTTTATCATAGGCAATCTCTTTATTTTCAATAAGTTTTCTAATTTTTTCAGCAACTAATGCTGCTTTGAACTTATCTGTTTCAGGTAGGAGTATAATTATTTCTTCACCTCCATACCTTGCAACAATATCGATACTTCGACATGTAGATTTGATACAGTTTGAGACGGCACGTAAAACATTATCACCCGTATCATGACCATATTGATCATTAACCTTTTTAAAAAAATCAATATCTATCATTATACAGCTAATATCCCTTTTATATCGCTGTGCCTTCTCAAACTCCTCATTTAATTTAGAGTAGAAGTATCGCCTATTATAAAGTTTTGTCAGTTCGTCTGTAATAGCCATCTCTTGGATTTGTCTTTGTGATTCAGAAAACGCTTTCATAAGTTTTATAACAAAACAATAAACTATACCTAAAAATATTGAAGTAGATAAAAAGCCTAAAAATATAATTAATTGGCTATGAAGTTTCAGAGTATTTTCTATATCTGAAATATCAAACTTAACGCTGATTCCACCTCTAATATTACTATCTGTTTTATTAATCTGTTTTTGTTCTACATGACAATTTAAACATGAATTCTCTCTAAAGATAGGTGCCATGTATCTAAAATATATCTGATTCCCCTTCTTTTCTTTAATCCATATCTCTTTTTGACCTCTTTCAAATATATCTAAAGCCTTTTTTTCAAATTCATCTGGTTTATTCTGAGGGTTTACGGGATTTAAGCTTGTCATGTGATATGAAAAAAAATTATTAATTTTAGCATATTCTGACAGCTCTATAGTAACCAGCGAGGGATTTCTTAAAGTGTATGTTTTGCCGTTTGTAGATTTTATGTCTGGATCATGTAGGTATGGATTAGATTTCACAGATTCGGTCTTTTCGATATAAACTCCACCATAATTTGAAACCCAGCTTCTTGTTACAATAATATGTTCATAGTATGAGCGTGCTCTTACTATATGTTCAGTTTCAATAAGCTGCTTGTTTCTAAAAAAGAGTATTACAAAAAATATTAATGAAAAGATGAGAATAGAAATACTTATTTGTAAAATAAATGGTCGCCATACACGCTTTGCAGTCTGAAATATTTGTTCTTTCTTAATTATATTCATAAACCTATATTCTCTTAAGATGTCTATATTTATATTTTTTCAATCTTAAAAATCTATAATAGATTTATAAAATAATAGGCAAGTTAATAATAAACTTGCCTATTAATATTTTAAGCTAATATCTTGTGCTTACTAATTTTTTTGTTTGTTAAAAAACGATTGACGAATTGCATTTACAAGGAAAATTAAGAGAAGTATTGCACCGCCTGAAAAAATGATATCTGGCAGAACTCTTGCCCAGCTAAATGCTCTTATAATATCTCCAGATGCAATTTCAGGGCTTCTTGCATACCACAACCCATATTTTATTGCGTAGTGAAGCTGATAAAATCCAGACGGAATAAGGCTGAATACTGCCATTGCTGCAAGTCCGCCGTTAAGTCCCCAGAAGCTGTATTTTAAAAGTCTATCTGACCATGATGCACGGGTAACAATGTGTCTGACAGAAAAGAGAAGAAGAGATATTGCGAGCATTCCATACACTCCAAACAGTGCCGTATGAGAATGTATAGGAGTTGTATTTATACCTTGTGCGTAATAAAGAACTATCGGCGGGTTGATAAGAAATCCAAAAACACCTGCACCAACAAGATTCCAGAATGCTACAGAGACAAAAAAATAGACTGGCCATTTGTAAGCATAACCTTCTCCACCCTCTTGAACAGACTTTAAATTGTGGACAATTTCAAATCCCATCAAAGTTAAAGGCACAACTTCCAATGCAGAGAAAACCGCTCCAAGTGCAATAATTGGAATCGGGCTGCCTGTCCAGTAAAGATGGTGGAATGTTCCGATAACACCGCCGCCAAGATATAGAAATATGGTAAAATTAACGGTCATTAATGCAAATTTCTTGCTGACAATACCAATATGAGAGAGCAAAAACGCCATTACAACAGTAGCAAATACCTCAAAAAATCCCTCTACCCAAAGATGAACAACCCACCATCTCCAATATTCAGCATCTGATATGTGACTGCCTTTTCCATAAAGAAGACCTGCCATGTAAAAAAGAGGAATAGCTATGGAGCTGTATAATAAAAGATGAGTCAGACCTCCATTATCTTTCTCATCTTTAAGAGCTGGATAGATTGCTCGAAGCATCAATATAAGCCATATTATCATTCCAACAATCAGAAGAAGCTGCCATACTCTTCCCAATTCAATAAATTCATAACCTTGATGACCTAAATAAAATGTCTCATCTCCCATTATACCAGTTGCAGAGAGCCAAGTTCCAGCCAATGTTCCCACAACAACCACTACAAGAGCACCAAAAAGAACCAATACTAACCCCTTTTGTCCTTTTGGCTCTTTTCCAACCATTGGTCCGATAAATAGACCAGCCGCAAGAAAACAGGTCGCAATAAAGAAAACGGCAAGCTGTAGATGCCATGTCCTTGCAGCAGCATAAGGGAAGATTTTTCCAAGCGGGATTCCGTAAAAACTTGTCCCCTCAACTGTAAAATGGGCAGTAAGTGAACCCATTCCTATTTGGATAACAAACAGCAATATTGCCACCAGAAAATAGATCAATGTGGCTTTTTGGCTCTGCGTTGGGTTGGGTTCTGGAAAATCTTTTATTAAAGTGGGTTTATAGTCATCTTTGCCAATATATCTAAGATAGACAAACAGTGCCGCTGCAATACCAAAAATTAGAAGAATTACGCTGATAATAGACCATGTAACATTTCCGGGAAGAGGAGTGTTTCCAACAAGAGGATCGTAGGGCCAATTACTGGTATATGTATAATCTTTATCAAGCCTTAAAGTTCCAGCAGCCCATGAAAGCCATGCAAAAAAGCTGGTCAGTTTATGGGTCTCTTCAGCAGTTTTTACAATCTCACTTTGAAGCCCCATGCGTTCATTGCCTTTCATAAAAAGCTCTCCATAATACTCTTTAAGAGCATTGAACGCCTCTGCCTGATACGGGGTTAATGTGAGGGTAGATGTTGATGGATTGTATCGGTTTGCCTTTATCTCTTCAGTAACAACTGCTCTTAACTTACCTTTTGTTGGAGCATCAAGAGCGTCAAACTCCTCTTGAGAGAAAAATTTTGCCTTTTCAGCGGCAACTCCATTATGACGAGCTGCAATATAAAGCCCCATGCGGTGCAGAAAATCAGCAGACCAATCAGGAGCAAGATAAGAGCCATGTCCCCATATTGTGCCGATATGCTGACCACCTCTTGAGAAATAGAAATTCTGCCCATTCATAATATCATCATGGGTAAAGATGACCTCTCCAGTTGAACTTACGATCTTATCTGGAATTGGAGGCTTCTCTTTTTTTATTATATAACCACCAAAAATAAGAACGCCAAAACTTAAAACCAACATAAACAGCAATACAGCTTTTGTTTTTGGATTTTGCATATAACAATCTCCTTTATCCCTCTTTAGGTTTAAGTTTAAATTTTGTTCTGTTAAATAAAATAGTTATCTAAAATCAGTCATCAAATCGGCGGGGCAATGGTAACTAAAACTCTCATGTCTGTAATTGCTCTGATACCGTGAGGTTCACGAATATCAGAAATTAAAATATCACCTAAATTTGCAGGAAACACGGCATTATCTTTGCCGAGAAATTCCCCTTTTCCCTCTAAAACAACAATAGAAAGCTGACCATCAATGTCGTGAGAGTGAATCGGCAAAGTCTGTCCCGCTTTAAAATTAAAGTTGATTATCTTGAAATCTGATGAATCATGGACTATCAATCTGCTTAAACCCTTATCGTTAAAGCCGTTTTCCTTAAATATCTCTATTCTTTTAATCATAACCGTACCCCCTTTTTATTTTTTATTATTCAGGAATTTTAATTAAACAAGAATTGCAGCGAAGCTGTTTATGTCATAAAATTAAATATTGTAGAGACCCACGGCTGTGCGTCTCTACAATTATATATCGTGTTTTTACGACTTTTATATCTGTAATTTATCTATTTGTATTAAACAATCTAAGAGGATATATACCTACTTACCAGCCATCATTGCTGCAATGTCTGCCTCTGGCTCTGTGATAAGTTTAATATCAAAATTTTCAACAAGAACTTTAAGAACGCCAGCAGATACAAAACCCGGAAGTGTTGGTCCAAGGCGAATGCCCTTAATTTGTAGGTGAAGGAGTGCTAAAAGAACAGCAACCGCTTTCTGCTCATACCAGCCTATATCAAATGAGAGAGGAAGATCATTAATATGTTCAAGTCCAAAAGCATCGCGAAGTTTCATTGCAATAACTGCCAATGAATAACTGTCATTACACTGACCAGCATCAAGAACTCTTGGAATTCCGCCAATATCGCCAAGGTTTAACTTGTTGTAGCGATATTTTGCACAACCAGCAGTAAGGATAATAGTATCTTTTGGCAATTTTTCGGCAACCTCTGTAAAGTATCCACGACCTTTCTGTCTTCCATCGCAGCCTGCCATTACAACAAAGCGTTTAATTGCACCAGATTTTACAGCAGCAATAACCTTGTCAGCAAGTGCAAGCACCTGATTATGGGCAAATCCTCCAACAATTTTTCCTGTCTCAATCTCTTGAGGAGCTGCACATTTTTTCGCAACCTCAATTATTGCTGAAAAATCTTTTGCTTTTCCTGGTGCCCTGTCTGCAATATGTGTCAATCCAGGATATGAGACAACGCCGGTTGTAAAGATTCTGTTCTGATAGGTGTTTTTGCTCTTTATTGGTATAATGCAGTTTGTGGTCATAAGGATTGCACCGTTAAAGGTCTCAAAATCCTCGTTCTGTTTCCACCAAGAGCTGCCGTAGTTTCCTTTCAGATGGGCATATTTCTTAAAAGCTGGATAGTAGTTTGCAGGCAGCATCTCACCGTGTGTATAGACATCAACACCAGTTCCTTCCGTCTGTTTTAAAAGCTCGTCCATATCTTTTAGATCATGACCGCTGATAAGAATACCAGGATTTTTGCCAACACCAATATTTACCTCTGTGATTTCAGGATTACCGTAAGCTGTAGTATTTGCCTCATCCAAAGCTGCCATTGTTGTTACAGAACACTCTCCAGCTTTAAGAACCCAGCCGACCATATCGTCAACAGAGAGATTTTCTGTTGTTGATGCAAGAGATTTGAGGATAAACTCATAAATCTCATCTTTTTCAACTCCAAGTATTGCTGCATGATCTGCGTAAGCAGAGATACCTTTAAGTCCAATAATAAGGAGCTGACGTAAAGACCTTACATCCTCATTTTCTGTTGCAAGCACGCCAACTTTTTTTGCTTTTTCCTGATAAGTTGCCTCATCATCAGAAAGCCAGATAGCAGAGTCATCAAGAGTTGTGGAACAGCTACAAGAACATTTCCCCTCAACTTTACTCTTTAGACCTTTCTTGAACTCTTGAGCTTTCTTTATCCACTGGATAAGGTTTGCATCATTAAAATTTACGTTTGTAATTGTGGTAAAAAGCCCTTGAGTTACAAACTGACCAGCTTCTTTAATTACATCCACTCCAGCAGCTTTTCCTTTTGTTGCAAGAACAGCAATGCCTTTGAGGTTGAAAATTAGTAAATCTTGAAGATTGGCAGTTGAATCCTCTTTTCCACAAACGCCTTTAATTGTACAGCCTGTTCCTTTTGCTGTCTCCTGACACTGAAAACAAAACATGGTAAAACCTCCTTAAAATAATTATATGGTTATTATTACAACTTGATCTTAGTTCTTCTTTTTCTTTCGCCTTTTTGAGTTCAATATATGCTATGTTGAAAAGAAAAACCTTGATCTGGATCAAGAAAAAATTTTTTTTGAATTTTTTTAAAAATTTACACAGGTATCAAATTTGAAGAGCGTTTTTTTGTCAATTTACTTATCTGAAAAACTATAGTATATATTTAAATAATCGTAATCTCTAAAACTTTTCACACATAAAAATAGGAAGTACTGACATGAAGGAATTAAAAGGGGCTCAGAAAAAATATTTAAGAGGTCTTGCCCATGATTTAAAACCCGCTGCTTTTGTCGGGCAAAAAGGGGTAACAACAGCCTTGATTGATGAGGTAAATGAGGGACTGGATACAAATGAGTTGATAAAGGTCAAATTTGTAGATTTTAAGGAGAAAGATATAAAGAAGTCTCTTGCCATCGAGATAGCAGATCAAACAAAAGCCTGCCTTGCTGGTCTAATAGGTCATGTAGCTATTTATTATCGTGAAAACAAAGATGTTAAAAAGCGTAAAATAACAATACCTGTATAAGTTATTACTTAAATTATCAGAAAAGAGCGTATAATGTTAATATCTACGCATGGTTATTCGAGATTTGTAAAAAACATTCAAACACATTATTCGGATGAATTGGAAAGCTCTTCTTCAATAGCTACACACTCAAAAGGAGAGATGTTATGAAATTGTACAGCAATTCCTTCTGACTCTACTCTTATTATTTTACCTGTCAGCTTGAACGGTTTTTTATCTTCAGATAGTTCAAAGACCATTGATATTTTTTGATTCTTTTTAAATTTAGTATGTTTTTTGGTTTTTATAAATAGTCCGCCTGCACTAAGATCCTTTGTCACCTCTTTATAAAGTTGTCCAGCACTTACAAAGTCTATAGGAATTGATAAATCTTTTCTCTCATACGCCCGCTCCTCAATTATATTAACAACAACATCTTCTTTTATAGGTATCTGTTTGGCGGATACTTCAGGCACAGGCTCAGCAGAATGAACAGTCTGCTCTTGATTTTCAGTAGATTCAGATTGTGAGGGTTGAGCCTCAACAATAGATGATGGCTGCGTTGGCTGCGATTCAGAAGAAGTGGATTCAATCTTCTTTGATTTGGCAGGTTCTTCAGTATTAATGGAAGGAGATGTATCCTTATTGCCGGAAGCTGCCTGAGCTAACCAATCTTGAGTAATCTGCAATAATTGTTGCTGTTTCTCATAAGGCAGTTTATTTGTATTGACAATGATTTTCGTTAAGAGATTTTCAATTGGCATTTTATTATTATTTGCTCCGGTAAAAAACTTATCAAAATTTAAAATTTTTTTGCCTCACTATTATAAATCAAGGATTTAATAGATTAGTTTATAAGTGTCAATTAATAAAAACTAAAAACGGTTTTTTTTTGATAATAAAATAATAGGCTTAATTGTTAATATTTGCTATTATTTATCCAATATAATTAGAAATTATTGATTTTTTTATAAAAAAGCAATCGATTGGAGCCTTTTTAAATATTCAGTCTCTTAATATCTTCTCTCCATGTTTTTCTTGATATATTTTAAAGATTACATTACACAACTTATAAGGTTGTATCCTCCCCTTCTTAGCCCTAACTATTCAATAACTATTCAATTTTGCAAAAGGAGTTTTTATGAGAAGATTAATTGTCACTGACAGCACATCTGATCTACCTCAGAACATTATAGACGACATGAGTATAATGGTACTACCCGTTAATGTTATTCTTGATGGTAAAATAATGAAGGATAGAGTTGAGATAAAAATAGAAGATTTTTATGACCGTTTTGACACTTTTAATACAATGTCAACAAGTGCAGTTCCCTATGAGGAGTTTGCTTTGTTATATCTTCAGCTTACCCAAAAATATGACGAAATTATATTTATTCACTGTTCCAGCTATCTTAGTAAAACTTATGATAATATAATTAATGTTCATAATGATTTCAAGCACAAGCATAACTGCAAAATTGAAGTTATTGATACTAAACAGTGCGGCATGGGGTTGGGGCTGATTGTTATTGAAGCGGCAAGGCTTATGAGTAAAGGCGAAAGTTTTGATGAAATCATCACACACATATATCATATTGCCTCTCAGGTTTCTACATACATAGCAATTCCAACTTTAAAATATTTAAAAAAAAGTAACCGAATTGGCGGAGCAAAGGCATTCTTTGCATCTGCAATGGGAATAAAACCTGTAATTGGAATTGAAGATGGAAAGCTGGTTGTTAAAACCAAGCTACTTGGAAAACAGAAAAACCTTCTTCTTTCATTGATGGACACATTGACTAATGATATAGGCACAACACCTGTTACTATTGCAATATCTCATGCCAAAGATCAAACCTATGTTAATAGTCTAATCTCAACATTTAACTCAACATTTAAGTGTAATAAAATATATGTTACCTATTTTGGTCCCTCAATTGGTATTAACACTGGACCCGAAACAATGGGGGTTACGTTTTATAGAAATTGGATAGACTAAAGACTATTTTTAAATAGCATTTTTAAGTGAAAAACCTTTTAATCAATTCATTATTCAATACGATAGTGATTCTGATTTTCTTATTGACAATAATCAGGAGTTTTGATAGCAAATATTGCTACAAATACTAAATTGTAGAAAAAAGTATTGATTGATTTCACTCCCTGAGTAACTAATATAAAGCTACTTAATGTCTCTCGCTTGAGGCATTAATTATATTCTTAAATCAAACCAAATATAATGTATATTGTATATATTCAGCAAAACTAAGCTAAGGAGATGCAGGTATGATTAATATTTCATGTAGTTCGTGTGGAAAAACTTATAAACTTGATCCGAAGATAATCAAATCGGGAAATGCAAAATTTACCTGTAAAAATTGTGGTCATGTCAATCCGCTTGATTCTTATACTGATGGAATAGCTTCTGGTAAATCAGAAGTTATTCTTAATAAACCAGCAGAGTTTCAGACACAGAAAACAACTCCTCAGTCATCGATACAAGAATCAACTCAAAGCTCACAAGCAGGTCAATTCAGTCGCGATATGCTTCAAGTAACATGGGCAAACCGTCTTCAGATTAAAGTGAATGCTGTTTTGATTCCATTGATTATAGCTATTATGAGTACGTTTACGATAATTACATATATCACAGAGAAACAGAAGATGGAGAGTGAACTTGAGAACTCCTCCAAAGTTGCTGCCAAAAGATTGTCAGTTTATATAGTTGAAGCATTCTGGTCACTTGATGATGAGATATTGCAAGAATCTCTTAAATCTGAGATGATGGATAATAATATCTATTCTATCAACCTTATTGACCGCACTGGTAAAGTGATTTATATGGGCTATAAAAGGGATCAAGATTGGAAATTGGTTCAAAATAACACCGCAATTGATGGTAATTATATAAAAGCTGGTGAAGATATTATTAAAGAGTCAAATAAGATAGGTAGTGTTGAGGTCTATTTTTCATCTAAATTTTTTTTAGAGCAGTTCAAGCAATCTATGTATAAACTTATAATTACTGCTCTACTGCTTATTGTTGCAGTATCTCTTGCTGCTTCTGTTGTTCTTAATCGGATGATTTTATCTCCAATTGGCAGATTAACAGATATTGCAAATAAAATAAGTATTGGTAATCTTGATCTTGAAATTCCCATAGAATCAAAAGATGAAATTGGTGTTTTAGCAGATGCATTTGCAAGAATGAAAGTGAGCATGGCATTTGCAATAAAGCAGTTAAGGAAAAGGTAGCTTTTAGAGTATATATTGCTTTTCTGCATTTAATTTTTGTACTGTTTTTTTTATTGTGGCTTTACTTGACAGACTATAGAGGATCGACATGAATACTGTAATACGAGAAGATACTGTAATTAAAGTTGAAAAGATTCTGCAAGATTTTATTGAAGAATCAGGTGCAACATATGCATTAATAACTGATATGGGAGGTAATCCGCTTTTTACAGCGGGTGAAGAGGATTTTGATGTCGATACCCTTGCGGCACTCTCTGCTGCAAATTACGCAACTACAAAAGAGATTGCCAACCTTATAAAGGAGGACAATTTTTCTTTGCTTTTCCATAGAGGCAATAACGAGAATGTTCATTTTGCTAAGATAACTCAAGATATTCTTATGATTGTTCTGTTTAAACCTTTTCTCTCTTTGGGATTATTAAGGCTGAAAATAAATAGCTTACAGCAAAAAATTGTTTCTATCATTGGCAGTTAGGAGGCGTTAATCTCCTGCCCGTTTGTTTATCTTGTACAGAGATAAGAAAGTATTTTGAAAAGGCATTGAAAGGGCATGAATCACAATAATAAGACAACCGCTTGCATTGGATTTTTATAATGGCTATCGTAAATTTGAAAGACAAAACAATACAGATTAAAATTGTTTATTATGGTCCAGGCAGAAGTGGAAAGACCACCAACCTTGAATTTATTCATAACAAGTTACAGCAGAACAGAAATCAGCATATTAGCAAATTAGTATCTATAGATACTAAAGGAGACAGAACGCTTTTTTTTGATTTTTTTCCTGTGAGTCTTGGAAAAATCAACGGATTTGATTTAAAGCTCAAGCTATATACTACCCCAGGACAGGTTAAGTATGAGGCTACCAGAAGGCTGGTTTTAAAGGGTGTTGATGGTCTTGTTTTTGTTGCTGATTCACTTTCATCAAGACAGGATGCCAACCTTGAATCTTTTGAAAATCTAAAAAGCAATCTTTTATATCACAAGCAAAGCCTTTCAGATGTAAAGTTGATTTTTCAATGGAATAAACGTGATATTGATGAAAACATTATACCTCTTTCAACAGTAGAGGATATGGAGAAACTTTTAAACTCCGAGTTGAAAGTCCAGTCTTTTCCTGCAAGTGCTACCAGTGGAATGAATGTACTTAAAACTGTAAATTATATCTCTAAGGAGACTGTGAAGTCTGTTATTGAGAAAACCATTTTAAATAAACAGAAAATGAGCACCTGACATATTAAACCACTTGATATTACTTAATTATGTCAAATTCATTCTATAAAAATTTTTCGTACCGGCCTGATTTATTCATGGCTCGATTCTTTCATCTTCTAAAGAGATTACGGTGATATATGGACTATCAATTGTTTCGTAATATTTTATCTCCATATCTTGTTGATAATATGTCAGGCATTCAAGATGTCAAAAAATATACTGCTTCACTTTCAGCAGAAGATGCATTCGATAAAAAATTTCTGACCGTTTTAAATAATATAATAAACTGCCTTGAAACTTGTGAAGCCATTAAAAGTTTAGCATTGAACATTCTTGAAGAGTCTGACTTTTTCTCTGATACAGAAATTCATAAAACAACTAAAAGTAAATACTTAGATAAAATCCTTTCTGACAGCGACTATATTGAGCACACTAAGTCTTTTAACTTGAGTGTTATTCAAACTTATGTTGAAAAAATTATTCATAAGCAGCTTTATGAGATAAATATCAAAATAGAAGAAAATCAAAGAAGCCTTAATAAACTTGAAGTAGCTTCTGGAAGAATGAGAGAAGAGGTTCAGCAGACCAATCAGATTCAACAGGCAAGTCAGCAGGCACAGGCATTACAAAAGAATCGTCCTCTTGTTCAAAGAAACCTTCAGCCTGATAAGACAGGTCAATCTGTGCAACTACGACAGGCTACATCCACTCCTCCATCGCGGCAGTCTGAAATACCTCCTCAGCCTACACAAAATCCTCAGTCCGCAGCTCAGGTAAGGCATCAGTCCCAAGAGATATCTCAACAGCAACCTCAGGAACTTAGTCAGGTTACAATTAAGCAGCATCAAGTAACCCCTCTAAGCCAGGTTCACAATCAAAATCCCCAGAATGTCTCTAATCCTCAATCGTCTAACACGCCGATAAATTCCTCTTTTCTTTTAGTCGAAATGGATCAACAGCAATGTGCTATAACTTACAGTAATATTGTAGAAATCCTTAAATTTGATAAGCCTGTTTCTGAAAAAGTTTTGAGAATCAGTAGTATTCCACATAATAAGCTCGTGGGGTTTGCCAGAGGTTCTTCTGTACTTAGAAAGGTTAATAATGTTGAAATTGATAAAAAAAAATTATTAAATAATATGAATGTTGAACTGCCTAATCAAGAGGCTAAACGTTTTGCAGTCATTATAAATAAAGAAGATGACTATAAAATTCTGTTTGTTGACTATATTGTTTATGCGGAACCTGTAGATGGACAGGAATTGGGTGATTATGTAAAAACAGTTGAAGGCGAATATAAAATTATTAATTAATAAAACCAAGATATTGGAGCTAATTTATTTATATTAAAGGCGTTGAAAATTTATGTTGAACGGAACTCTTAAAACCTTTTCGCTTAGTAGCTTACTACAAATCTGTTCCAATGAGAATAACACAGGTACGTTAGAATTTTATATGAACAACACGCTGTGTGGAAGAGTTGGATTTGATAATGGTGATGCTATGTATGCGGACTTTCTTGGAATGAAAGGAGTTGATGCTGTAAGGCAGATATCTCTTCTCAAAGAAATTGACTTTAAATATAATAACGCTAACGCAATTTCTGAAAAAAATATAGACTGGGACATAAACTTTCTTATAATTGACTCTACACGATATGCAGATGAAAGTGTTGCATATCTTAATGAATTGAAGAATACAATCAAAGAGAAGTATGCAATAGAGTCATTAAATTTTTTTGAATATGACAATCGTGTTTTTTCCTCTCTAAATTTGCACGGAGTTCGATATTTTGAAAGCTACGATGAAGATAAATTCAAGGTTGTATGTTTAGACAAAAATATCAAAGCCCGTATTCAAATCGTTTTCAATCAAAAAATTCTGACAGATTCCCTATTAATATATATGATTGGAAAAGGAATTCTTTAAATGATTCCAAAATTTGATGTTTATCATAAGGAGCTTCATTCAAGTTATCTCTCTTTTGAAAAATATAAAATATTTTTGCAGAGTCAATTGTTTAATGGTTACATAATAGTTGAGGATGGTCAAACTCAGTTCTTCATTTTTATTAAAGAGGGAAGAGATATTGGTTCTTTTATGGTCTATGATCATACAGTGAATATATTTGATCCATCAGAAATCAATTCCCTCTTAAAACATCCATTCTTTGTCTCATCTTATAGGTCTCCCCAGCAAGTGGTGGATTTCTTTGCAAGATGCCATACATTGCATATGCTTATTGATAATCTGCCGTTTGATTCGATCGAGTTTGATAAATTTTTTAGTCAGATTGAATTGAAAAAAATTACAGGTTTTCTTGAAGCTGCCAAAGGCGATGAACCTAAAAAGTATATATATTTTTATGGAGGCAAGATTTTTGGTTACATGAATATAAAGGGTAAAGACGGGGTATTTGAAAAAAATCTTGAGAAAAACCAGATACAGTCAGCACTCAGCAGCTCAACTGTTAGGCTTTATTCGCTGGGTTCTGTTGTCGTCTACCCCTCCAAAAAACAATCCACTTCACCTCAGCCGCCGGCTCCTCAACCTGACAATGCTCAATATGATGACAAGAGGATGGCTGTTATAGAATGCTATGAGGAAATTTTTCAGATGCTTGAAAGAAATACAGATACTGAAGAGTTTACTTCAATTTGGAGAACATCTGCTCTTGAATTGAGCAATAAATATATTTTTCTCAACCCATTTGCAGGAGAGTTCAGTTATGATAACGGTAAATTAGATTTGTGGGAAAAAGTTGATATAAAAATAGCTATTCAAGCCATGGATGAGTTGATCAATTCTATTGCCAAAAAGGCTAATCTTCCAAAAGATGGAATCAGAGCAATAAAAGATAATTATTTAAATATATTGGTTGCCTATGAAATCAGAAGTTAAAAATGATCCTGAGCTTTTTGTTAAGAGCCACAATTATATAATAAATCTTGTGATAAGCATTAAAAATAAAATATCTTTTTTTCCTGATATGAGAAAACAGGAACAAGGATACTATCGAGAGCTTTATTATAACGATCTTGTAGAAAAAATTAAAGAGCAATACCCTTCTGATGTACAATTGATTGCAATAAAAGAGAATCAAAGTATTATATATGTAGTCAAAAAGGGGATGTCTATTTTTATTTGTGAAGGCTCTGGCAGGATAAGCGTGTCACAAATAAAAATGGAGTTTAATGAATTTATTGATGAATTTCAAAAACAGGGTAAATATAAGAAGTTTTTTTCGTCAATTTTTGACTGGTAATCTATAAGTTTTTATAAATATCCTAAATCAGTTTTAAGTAAAATAGTTTTTTCTCTGTCACTCACTTAAGGAGCAGCTTATATGCTTAAATATATTATCGAATTAATGCCTACAAAAGAGGATAGCGTAACACTCTCTTCTTCAGAGTGGACAATTATTGTGATGCTTAACAAATATCCTGATTTTAACAGGCTTATTTCTGAACTAAAGAAAAATTATAACATGAGTGTAGAAGAGATAAAAGCATCATTGGGCAAGTTACAGAAGAGAAATATACTAAAACTTTTTCAGACTCAGGTTGCTGAAAACACTGATACTGTGCTGGAAGCAGCTACAGCATCTGTAGTTATACCAGAAACCCCTGTCATATTCTGGGAAAGGCTTGAAAATGAGTTGTCTAAGGCTATAGGTCCTATTGCTTCTATTGTAATTGATGACGCAGTGACAGAATTTAATATTCAGCGGGAAAACTTTCCTGCTAAATTTTTGTACAGCCTTGTTGAAAAAGTAGCGGCTGAGATACACTCTCACGCAGAAAAAACTCAGTTTCAAAAAGCAATGCTGGAAGTCATTAAGCAGATTTAATACTTGAAACCAAGTTAATACTTTGATTGATATAATTATTTTAATCAATATTATACATATCCCGTAATTGCTGTACGCTGAATTAAAAAGGTAAGCAAAATTTTACTGACCCTAAATCTGAATTAAGTAAGTGATTGATATGACAGAAGATATAGATATTAAAAAATTGACTGATGATGCTTTTATGGCTATAGATGCTCTTTTCACTGACGAAGATGATGATATTTTTTCAGAAGAAAAGGATAGTAAGCCAGACGATTTTGATTTAATTCAAGAATATATGCTTGCAATTGAGTGGGAATGTTCTGATAAAAATATTAAGAAATTTATAGATTTGTTGAACAGAATTACGCCTCAATACAGCGGAAAGCATAATCAAGATATCCTTAAAATGCTTATGAGCATTGTACGGTATCTTGAAAAATCAAAAGATAAAGCACTGCCCGAAACTCACCATGTTATGGAATTTATTGTTAAAACTTTCAAAAATATCAACCAGCATGGAATGGACGAAGCCTCAATTAAACAGGAGAAAAATAATGCTTACAGCAAAGTTCTGGATTTAAAGAGTAAAATTGCAAAAAATAAAGTTGAAACGCTTCAATCAGTGGGGGAAACTGTTCAGGAACAGACTGAATTGGCACAGTCGGCGATACCTGTTCCAATGGCACAGCAGATAAGTGATCCAATTGAAAGCTCTAAAACTATTTTGAGCATTCTTACAAGACTTGAACTTTGTGAAAATAGAATTGCATCCCTTGATACGCAGAATACAAAACTTCAACAGCAGGTTTATGATCTAACCAATCTGAATAACCAGACGAGTGAGCAGCTCAACCATAAAATAAATGATCTTGAATTAAAATTTGCTGATCAGATTACTGAATTATCGCAGATAACATATTCTATACCACCAGAATCTTTAAAGACTAGTTCAGAGGTTAAGCCCGATCCCTCTTTTTCAGATAAAGATTTAACAGATGATGATCTTAGGCAGTATGATGATATAAGTTTTGATGGAATTGATTTTGAAGAGATATCTACAGATACAGAGAAGACTCAGCAAGCATCAGAAATAAAGACAGATATTAATGAGGCTGCTTTAGATGAAATAGATATTGGTGAGATAGGGTTGGGCGAGATAGATATTGATAATAATGGGCAATCTGAGCAGCCATCCCGTCTTGAGATAGATTTTGAACAGCTAAATCCAGCAGATTCAACTGAAGTTACTCCTGATGCAGATACAGATGTTAATATCGATAACACTATATTTGATGATCTTATATTAAAAGAAGAGAGCATGGTTGAAGAGATTACTCTTGAGGACGTTGAGTATGAAGAGATTACACTTGATGCCATTGAATATGATGATAATATAAGCTCTGAAACGTTTAATAATGATAATCCTCTTCCAGAGTTTGATGAGAACATTGAAGATCAAGATGTCAAAACGAGTAAGCCAGATGTAAAGGATGAAAACAAACAACATCCTTCTGTTGATAGGGATTTATTTGATACCGCATCAGTTACAGCTTCCGTAGATACTATTCAGGGCACAGGTAACTCTAATGATGTCCCTAAATATGTAAGGTGTTTTAAGATAGAAAATCAACCAATTGCTTTACCTGATGACAAAATTTATAACATATATAAGATTCCCTCAAAACTTACTGAAAGTATAAATCAGATGTCATCTGTTTCCTTAGGGGAATTTTCCTCATTGTTTCAGAGCCTTTCGAGAAACATGAAAGGTCATTTGAAGGATGTTAGCAGCACGGTGTTGAAAAAAATGGATGTTGATGTTCATCTGCTAACTATTCAGAAAGTGCAATATAAAATAGCTATTCTTTGTTCTTTTAATAATAAAGTATCTATTATTCCTGTTACTGATATATGTGATAACAGAAATCATCCTACGACAGGTATTAAAGAGGGGCATAATAATTTTTCTGATTATAATGTTAATATTGTTGATATGGGTTTAGTCCCTTTTGTACATCTTTATAAAAAATAATGGAAAAGACCACTCCTGTTATTGATCAAACACTGTTTGATTTGAAATTGAATGAAGCCCAGTTTTATTCAGACCAGGGACTTTATGATGAAGCTGATATAATATATGTAAACCTTATCAATGAGCTTAAACAATTACCTCAAACAAAAAGTTCTTCTATTCAAATAAGGCAGTTAGAGGCTATTCGTAAGGAGTATCAGACAGAGACAAAGAAAAATAAGATTATTGAAAAGTGCTTATCTGATGCTGATGAATTAGATGTCCAAGCAGATTCTGATCCTACTCTACGAGGAACTGAGCTTAGGAATGGAGATTCTTCAAATACAGATTGCAATAACGGTAATATTGCAAGTGATATAGACTATAAAGTAGCTAAATTTATTAATCAGATGATTCTTGATGGATTCCGCAAAAGTGCATCTGACATACATATTGAACCAGCCATAAATTCCCATTCTACTCTCATTCGTTTTAGAATTGACGGAATATGTCAACCCTATACTGAAATCCCCAATAAATTCGCTTCTCATGTAATATTCAAAATTAAAATTATGGCAAAAATGGATATTACCATGAGGGCAAAACCCCTCTATGGAAAAATCAGGTTTAAAAATGAGCAGACTGATTCTATAGACCTTCAAGTTACAACTATTCCTACAATCGGGTCTAAAGAAGATGTTGCAATTAAGTTTTTTAAGGCTTCAATCCCTGTAGATTTAAAGGCTCTTGAATTGCTTCAACACAATTTTAATGCCTTTGTTCAGATGCTTAACAAGCCCTCTGGCTTAATTATTGTGTCTGGTTTATCAAACTCAGGTATAACTACAACTCTCCATTCTGCTTTAAATCTGATAAATAGACCTGAAAAAAAAATATGGAGTGTTGAAAATCAAGTTGAAATTACCCATAAAAGTATCCGCCAGACAGAAGTACAACCAGAAAAAGGGCTTGATTATCCTGAACTTTTAAAAGCATTTATGCGGTCAGACTCAGATGTAATAATGGCAGGAGAGATGACAAACTATGGAACCGCATCAATTCTGATTAGAGCCTCTTTAATCGGAAAACTTACATTTGCTGGTGTAAATGCTGCAACTGTTAGCGATACCGTTAGAAAAATGCTGGAAATGGGAATAAATCCAATCCATTTTGCAGATTCTCTGTTATGTATCCTTAATCAGAGACTTATAAGACGTTTATGTGAAAAGTGTAAACTACCTTATCTTAAAAAATGCACACAACCCTATGAAAATACGATTGATTTAATTATTAAAGAATTTGCTAAGATTGGAGATTCTTTGGGACTACTTAGTCAGATTGATAAAGAGAATATAACACTTTATGAACATTCTCCTTACGGGTGTGAGCACTGTGACTATAGTGGATATAAGGGGAGAGTTGCGATACATGAACTTATAATTAACAGTGATTCAATAAAAATGCTGATTAAAGCGACTACAGTTAGCGACAATGCTTTTATTGAAAAAACAGAAAATGGTTTTCAAGATAGGAAAAACGCATTTGAAAAAATAGATGATGCTGTTAAAATTTTAGAGAGCAGTGCTGCTCGTCACGGAATCTACACACTAAAACAAGATGCTATACTTAAAGTTATAGCTGGTATTACTGATATATCAGAAATTAAACATAACTATTTATAATTATTGTATTTTTTATTGTTACAAAATCTCAACCCAACAATAATTGCAGCTAAGCTGCTTAGAGCCTGTTTAAATATTCAGGCTCTTATGTTTCTATTAAATATCAGATTTAAAAAAGTCTTCTGTCTCTGTAACTGGTATATCTTCCTCTTTTATTGTGCCTGATGATTTTATAAATTTTCTCGTAGGCATCGCGCCTTCTTTAAAGCATTCCTTTATAGTACCATAGGAGTCAGACAGAAGACCTGTATTGGGGTCAACATTGCGAAAGATAACCCCTTCAGGAACAGCAAATTCCATTACAGATGCCCCTTCTAATGCTCCTTTCATATAATTTAACCATATAGGTATAGCAGACTTTGCACCGCTCTCTCCCTTTCCAAGAGATTTTTTTTTGTCAAATCCTACCCATACGCCAGTTGTATATTGTGGAGTGTAACCAATAAAAAGTGCATCATTCATGTCATTGGTCGTACCAGTCTTACAGGCTGCTGGACGCCCAAGCTCTTTTGCTTTAGTTGCAGTACCTGATTTCACAACACTTTCCATCATATTGGTCATTATATAAGCTGTGCTCATATCAATAACCTTCTCTTTTTTTGATTTGGCTTCCTCTACTACGTTATTATCTCTGTCAACTATTTTTGTAACAAATACAGGTTCAACTAAGTACCCAAGGTTAGAAAATACTGTATAAGCTTTTACAAGCTCTAAAAGAGAGATTCCAGATGAGCCAAGGGCAATAGATAAATTTTTCTCCATAGGAGAGGTAATACCGAGTTTTTTTGCGTAATCAATAACATACTCTACACCAATATCTTGTACAATTTTTACAGTAACTACATTCCGTGACTTGACTAACGCCTCACGCAATCTTGTTGGTCCATAAAATCTCTCATTATAGTTCTGAGGTTCCCATATTTTATTACTGCCATCTTTAAATGAAATAGGAGAATCGATAATTATGGAAGATGTTGTATAGCCTTTATCAAGTGCAGCGGCATATATAATGGGCTTGAAAGCAGAACCTGGCTGACGTCTTGACTGAATTGCCCTGTTAAACTGGCTCACATGATAATTTCTTCCGCCAACCATTGCCTTAACATGACCTGTATTTGCCTCAATACTTACCAAGGCAGATTCAACCTCTGGTTCAAGCTCTAATGCAAATTCCCACTCCGTTGTTTTAATTTTGTTTAAAGCCTTTACATGTACAATATCACCTATTTTCAAGACATTTTCAGGAGAATCGTTTTTAGAACTGGCTTCAGAGTCATCAATCGGCTCAGAGTCATCTCTATTTTCCTTTGCCCATGCACTACCTTTGAGATCGACAATACCGATATTATTGCCCACTTTCACTTCTGCTATATTTTCATTTTCTCCGACATTGCTAATAACACCCTTATAAACTTTGTTTTGCTCTAACACACCGTTGTTTGGAAGAGATGCTGCTATTTTCCTACTAAAAGAGTCAATGCCAAGAGAAGAGACATTTTTGAATGCACCTCCGTATCCATGACGTTTTTCAAGCTCTTGCAGCCCACGCTCTACTGAACTTTCCGCAATTTTTTGTAAATCTATATTGACCGCAGTATAAATATTTAGCCCCTGGTTGTAGATCATATCTTCCCCATATTTTTCAATCACATATCGCCGTATATATTCAGTGTACCAGGGCACTGTGTCGTTGAACCAGTTTTTTCTCGGTCTAATATCAAGGGGCGCACCTGTTGCCTCATTCATTTGATTGGTTGATATGTAACCGTCTTGAACCATTCGTTCGAGTACATATAACTGTCTCTGTTTTGCCAGTTCAGGATGTTTAAAAGGTGAATAACGGCTTGGAGCCTGAGGAAGTCCAGCCAGCACTGCACACTCTGCAAGATTTAGCTCTTTTGCATGTTTACCAAAGTAATTCTGGGCAGCGGCTTCAACACCATAAGCACCATGTCCAAGATAAATCTGGTTTAGATATAAAAAAAGAATATCATCTTTGGAAAATGTCTTGTCAATACGGTAGGCAAGTATCGCCTCTTTGATTTTTCGTTTATAGGTTCTTTCAGGTGTAAGTAAAAAAGATTTAGTTACTTGCTGGGTAATTGTGCTTCCGCCCTGCACTATAGAGCCAGCCTGCATATTTTTAACAAACGCCCTGAAAATGCCTATAATATCAATACCTACATGTTCTCTGAATCTTGAATCTTCTGCCGCCACAAATGCGTTGATTAAAGATGCTGGCATTTCTTCAATTTTCAATATAATACGCCTCTCTTTGTAGAACTCTCCGATTTTGGTTCCGTTATCTGAAAATACATTGGTGACAGTAGGGGGGCGGTAGTCGGCTAACTTGTTAATTTTAGGAAGATCGCTGTTGATATGAAGATATAAAACTATCAAAGCACCTGCTAATATTGTCATACATAGAAAAGCAAATCCAAATGACCATTTAAGCAGAGTGATAAAAAAGCTCTTTTGAGCTTTTTTATTTTTTTGTGTATTAGAAAAAGTTTCATTAAAAAACTCTTTACTAAAAGGGGCTTCGTTTAATGTTTTGAGAGAACTGCCATTTGATTCATCGAAAGATTCTTCATTTAATTCATTTAAAATTATTTTTTTGTTCTTTCTTATTTTGAAAAAATCCCCATAAGATGTTTTTTTCTCAAAAGCTCTTTCTTGAAAATTGAATTCATCTTTTAATGTGCTCATAGTTTTACTTCATTATCCTGAATAGTTTACATTTATCCAATATATATGTCTGTTTGTAGTAACAGATAAAAAGCAACATGGCAAGAATCTTGTATTATTCAGAAATTTCAATTCAACAATAATTGCAGCGAAGCTGCTTATTTTCAAGACAATTTAAACACAGTAACAGTCAAGTGAGTTATCTGTTGGCTATAACTGTGTTTAAGCCTTATCCTACAAGTATTATCCTCATTTTATTTGCTTCTGTGCATTTATAATTGCCACCTCTTCAAAGGTTTTAATCTCAGCTAAAATACGTGTTGCTGCATCCATAAGCAGAAAAGCAACTGCTGCACCTGTTCCTTCTCCCAACCTAAATTGAAGATCAAGAAGAGGTGTGAGACCCATCTGCTCGTGCATAAATTTATGTCCCACTTCAACAGATCTGTGCCCTGCAAATATATAATCAATCACGCAAGGAGCAAGTTTATACGCTATAAGTGCCCCTGCCGTAGATATGATTCCATCACAAACTACTGGAATTCCATAACTTGCTGCACCAATAACCAACCCAGCAAGCCCGCCAATCTCAAATCCGCCAACTTTTGATAGCACATCAATAGAATCTTCTGGATTGGGCTGATGAATAGCAAGAGCCTTTTCAATTACTTTGATTTTGTTTTTAAGCATAGTATCATCAATTCCAGTGCCTCTTCCAGTCAGCTTTGCCACACTTATTCCAGAAAAGGCTGCAATAATTGCTGATGAGGGTGTTGTGTTGCCAATCCCCATATCTCCAGTTCCGAGCAGATCGATTTTTTCCCCTTTGATTGAAGCCTCTTCTACAAGCTTTTCCACAATCTCTATTCCGCCGATAATGGATTGAATAGCCTCTTTACGGCTCATTGCTGGATCTTTGGTAAAGTTGGATGTAGCTTTTCTCACCTTTTTGTGAAAAATTGGCATATCGGGATCAAAATCAAAGTTGACTCCAAAATCTGCAACTTTTACAGATGCTCCTGCATATCGTGCAAGAACATTGATTGATGCCCCGCCATTGACGAAATTAACAACCATCTGAGGTGTAACCTCCTGAGGAAATAGACTGACCCCCTCTTCTACAACCCCATGATCGCCTGCACAGGTAACAACAACCCTGTTTTTGAGTTTGACATCGAGAGTATTAATCATATTTTTATCGTGGATAGCGGCTATTGCCGCAAGTTTTGCCCCAGCATCTTCAAGGACACCAAGACTTCCAGCGGGTCTTGCCTGCTCTGCGAGGCGTTCGAGTGCTTTTGCTTTTACTGCCTGATCTGGTTTTTTTATTGAATTTATATATTTTTCAAGCCGTTCCATTAAAATCTGTTCTGACATTATATTAACCTCCATTTTGATACTATTTTATTTGAGTGCTGCGTTTATCATATTTGATATCATCTTTAAAAACCTCCATACCCTTTTTCATTGCACAGAAATCTCCGCACATTGTGCAGGTCTTCTCTTCTCGCGGGCTTCTGCTCGTTCTCATCTGTCTCGCAATTTCAGGAAAGAGCAGATATTTTTCAAGATCATCCCATCGCATATCACGCCTTGCCATTGCAGCTAAAAGCTCATTCTCTCTTTTATGGGGATATTTGGCGATATCGCCAATTCTAACGGCAAGCCTTGTAGCTCTAACACCTTCGCGGACATCTTGTTCATTTGGAAGAGCTAAATGTTCAGCAGGGGTAATATAGCAGACCAGATCAGCACCATGCCATGAGGATGTGGCAGCACCAATTGCAGCAGTAATATGATCGTAGCCAGCACCTGTATCTGCTGGAAGAGGACCAAGAACATAGTATGGAGCATTTCCGCTCATTCTCTTTTCTAACATGATATTTCCTTGAATTTCATCCATTGGAACATGCCCTGGTCCCTCAACCATCATCTGACAGCCCATCTCTCGACCTAACTCTGCAAGCTCACAATTTATTATCATCTCTGCCATCTGTGCCCTGTCGTGACTGTCGTGAATTGCTCCTGCACGAATGCCGTTGCCAAGAGATAACACAGCATCATATTTTTTCATCAAGTTACAAACTCTATCAAACTGCTCATAAAGAGGATTCTCCTTACCAGTTGCGTCCATCCACGCCACCATAAAAGTTCCCCCTTTTGATGCAAGTCCTCCATATCTAAACCCCTGCTTCCTTAATCTCTCTATCGTGTATTGATTAATGCCACAGTGGATTGCCATAAAACTTAAGCCATCTTCAAGCTGCCGTTCAATCAGATCAAATAAAAATTCTGGGTCAAGTCGTGCAGGATTATGATATTTGCGGGCAGTCTCTTTAAACGCCTGATATAGAGGCACATTTCCAACTGGAAGATTTACAGATTTTATAACTTCGCGTCTGATTGCATCAAGATCGCCGTCAGCAGAAAGCTCCATTAACGTATCTGCACCCTCTTCTTGAGCTGCAAGCGCTTTTTTCACCTCAGCTTCAATACTGCAAATATCAGATGATGTTCCAATAGAGGCATTTACCTTTGTCCTTAAACCTGTGCCAATGCCTACAACCTTTTGCGTCTGACCAGACTCTCTTCTCAATGTATTCACAAACGGATTATTAGGTATAACAATCTCGCCCTTTGCAACAAGACTTCTGATTGTTTCTGGTGTGTAGCCTTCTTCATTGGCAACATGTAGCATCTGCTCAGAGATTATCCCGTCTCTTGCAAGTTCAATCTGTGTTTTCATTCTTTTTTGTCCTTATTTTCCTAATAAAAATATCTTGTCTGGTTCGGGACAAAAAAAATCCCGGAACCGACATAAATGTCAGCCCACGGGATTTACCATCTCACCTTTGGGTATTTCACAGCTTTGCACGGCAGGTCTTCTGACTTACGGATCATCCTAAGATTTTTGCGTCTTCCCATGAAATTTTTTCTAAAATCTCTTTTATTATCGCAGAGATAATATCTATTTTAATCTAAAATCTCTTTTGTTAGTGCAGAGATCATATTTATTTAATCTAAAATAAATATTAAAGAAATTTCACAGTGACATGTTGCAAAAATTGTCCCCGTTTACAGCGGCGGGACCGCTCCAGATTTTCACTGGATTCCCTTTTAAGGCTTATAGTTGCCACCTTTGCAAAGCACCAAATATTTTTTGGATAAACTTCTTTTTCTTATTCTGATTTTTTCATAAAAGAGTGCCTGCAATAATAACTTTGCAGGCAAAAATTATCCATTGAGCTGATTTTTCTACTACATCTCCAACTAACTGTAAAGTTTTATCCATCTGATAAATATCAATTTTAAAATAAACCCGTAACTATGCCCAATCCAACAAATAACAAGCATTATACATACAATAATTTTAATGGTGCGGAATTTGATTTTTCTGATTCTATTTTTATTCTTCAGGTGGTTTTAATGTTTTGAAACTACGGTAAAGAGATAGATCATAAATAATTTTTAACCCGCCAGCCAGAAAGAAAGGTGCACTAAAAAAGAGAGGATTGGAGATTAAAAAACCTGTTAGCACAGGAGAACATGAACCTCCCACAGAACGAGCAATATTTGTGATACCTGATGCTGCTGTTCTCTCGTCAGGTGCAACCACTGCCATTGTGTATGATTGACGTGTTGGGACATCCATCTGTGAAATACTGAATCGAAGTAAAAGCACGATTATTGCAGACTCAAGATTTGGCATCAGCGGAATCAGACACAAAAGCACATTGGACGGAATATGTGTAAAAACCATTGTGTTGATAAGCCCGATATGTTTTGCAATCCGTGCTGCAAGAAGAGCTGAAATCCCTGCAAAAATATTTGCTCCGAAAAAGATACTTCCAATAACTGCTGCATCAATTCCAAACTTGATGTGAAACCAGTACGCCATCATGCTCTGAACGATAAAACCACCTGCAAAAGCATCTAAAGCAAATAAGGCACTAAGTTTCATAACCACTTTTTTTGAACTATGAAGCCCCATGCTGTATTTAATTTTTGTGGTGTTAATATCTTTTGTATTAGCATTAACATCTGATGAATCGGCATGATTAATATTTAATGAGCTTGCAGCTTCTACACTCTTTGAAAGTCCTATAAAAAATATAATAAGCAGAAATCCACTGAAGGCATAACAGATTAAAATAATTCGATATGCTTCCACAGTTTCAAACGCCAATTTTTGAAGAATTGCTGCAAGCCAACCGCTGCATAACGCACCTGTAGCAGTGGCAAAAGAGCCTGCAAGATTATACCATCCAAACAGCAATGTCCGTTTTTTATCGGAAACCAATTGCGACAATGCAGCCTGTTCAATGGAAAGAAAAGGTCCGATTTCATTGCCGCTTGGACTTATTATACCGACAATTGCGGCTATGGTCAGAGCTATCGGATTTTTTGTTAAAACAAACACTATTCCTGCTGCGACCATAAGGATAGCACCAAAAATCAGCATCCTTTTTCTGCCCATACGGTCTGCAAAGGTTGTAACCCACAATGAAACAGCAACATCTCCAATAAGAGTTAGCGACAAAAGCAGACCTATTTCATGGTCTTTTAATCCTATTTCAGACAAATAGAGAACCATCACAACAGACAGAAAACCGTAAGCAAACAGTCTTACAATACGGGTAGTAAAAAGAAGTGTGATGTCTCTTCTAAAATTAACTGAATCCATGATTAATTACATCTATGCAGCTCTTGATATGGTTTTCCTGTTCTTTTCGTACTTGTTTCTAAATGTTTTGGATATGGCGGCATAAAATTGACTCCTTTTTTATAATAAATGTTTGTTAAAATAAGCTCCAAATAACCCCTGCTACGCCTGAAATAGCGATTACCTTAATCATGCCAATATTGAGCTGCTGCATGGCTATAAAGGAGAGTATTCCTAAAACAACTGCAAACCAGTTGACTCCACCAGTTTGAGGAAATATCACATACATTCCAAACCAGACTGCAAGATTTAGAATAACTCCTACAACCGCAGCAGTAATACCAGATAGAGCAGAGCCAAGTTTTTGGTTATCACGAAATTTTTCAATGTAGGGTGCACCTAAAAGAATGAACATAAAGCAGGGTAAAAATGTGAAATAGGTGGCTGTCAGCGAACCTATAAAAGCACCAAATAAAGGGCTGAAATCTCCATGATAGTTCCAGCCAGCCATAAATCCTACAAACTGAACCACCATAATAAGAGGACCTGGTGTTGTCTCTGCAAGTCCAAGTCCGTCCATCATTTGAGGTCTTGTAAGCCACGCATATTGCTCAACTCCAGCCTGAGCAATGTAAGCAAGCACTGAATAAGCTCCTCCAAAGGTCATAAAGGCGGCTTTCGTGAAAAATAGAGCTTCTGTATAAAAAACTTTCTGGGTAGTTTGAGAAGATGCGATATTTTCAGCAGAGATATTTTGACCTGATAGAAAATAAAGAATAGCTACTGGAACTGCCCAAAGTAAAACAAAAGCGACCATGACTCCTATACTTTGTGCAGTTGACGGATAAATATGACACTCATTTGTGTCACTTTCATCTTCACAGATAACAACATAGCCCTCTTCATCAAGACCTTGTAACTCTTTTGCTTTTGTAGTTTGAAATTTATCAGGAAATAGAAGACTTCCAGCTATACCGATAAGTCCAGCTACAATGATAATTACAGGAAAAGGGATTTTGAGGAAAAATATGGCTATAAAAGATAAAGCTGCAATAGCGGCAAGCAGTGAATTTTTAAGAGATTTTTTTCCTATTTTGATAAGTGCTGCAAAGACAATAGCCATAACTGATGCTTTTAAGCCGTTAAAAAAGGATTCAACCAGAAAAATATTTCCAAATTCAGCATAAATATAGCTTAAGGCAAACAGAATAAACATGGACGGAATAACGAACAGAGAGCCAGCCACAATACCGCCCGGAATTTTGTGAAGCAGCCAGCCAATGTAGATTGTTAGCTGCTGTGCTTCAGGACCGGGCAGCAGCATACAGTAGTTGAGAGCGTTCAGGAACCGACTGTTGCTTATCCATCTTTTTTTATCAACAAGCTCTTCGTGCATTATTGCAATTTGTCCAGCAGGACCTCCGAAGCTAATAAATCCAAGTTTCAGCCAGAACTTGAACGCCTCAAGGAATGAGGGGTGTGGGACATTATTTTTTGTCATTTTATCACCAGTAACTTGCTGTCTGTTAAAAGTTATGTTTATCAATTGTTCCAAAAATCTAACTTACTTCACCACCAGAATCCTGCCATGCTTTTATCCCACCTTCTAAATAGGAAGTTTTGATTTGTTTGTTATTCAGATATTCTGATACAGATTTACTGACAGAACCACCTTTGACACAATAGATAACTACTTGTTTATTTTCAGGGATGGTCTTACTCCAGCTTTCAATTTGTTCAGGGTCTTGCCGTGTTGCACCTGTAATTAGAGATGGTTCCGCCTCATAATCGGATTTACGCCTCACATCAAGAATCATAATATCCTGTTGGTCATCAATAATAGATTTTAACTCTTCTGTTTTGATAGTGTTTTCCATAAATTAGCTCCTTTAAATTTATAAATTAAAATTAATTATATCAAATATGCCTATTTTATAATATTTGACAAATTAGATTTATTAAAGATTTTTGCAAACCTTTCTCCATTTTTTGAGTTTTTCTTGTAAAATGCAATAACATTTTTAAGAACCTCTATCGCCTCATCCTCTGAAAGAAGCCTGTCAATCTCAATAGCAAGTCGTGGATGCCTTCCCAGACGACCGCCCAATTGCACCCTGAATCCCCGCCTTTCCTCACAGATGGTTCCGGTAGGACAGACCTTAATACACTTTCCGCACATAAGGCATGACGAAAAATCAATCACCGGTTTTTCTTCTACTGATTTTTCTCCAATGAGAGTTAGTTCATCATATTTGTTTATGGTGACACAGTTATCCGGTATACTGATGCAGCTATCAGGACAGGCATTAACGCATGCTTGACACTGTGAACACGGTTCATCAGAAATTGCTGGTAAAACAGCCCCTATAATTCCAAAATCCTTTATTTGAGGCTGTGAACAGCAGTTAGGGCAGTCTGAACAGCTCAATCTGAACTCGTGGTGATACTTTAAATCCTCTTTAACACTATGTTTGAGAAAAGAGAGGATATCAGCCTGTTCAAGAAGTTTTTCAGATCTCTCTAAAACAGATTCGCATGAATTGGCAGAATTGGGGCAGCCTGATGCTCCAAAACATCGGTCTGCCTGATATCCTCTTATATTTTTTGACATATTGGAGATAAACCGATCTTTTGCAGCCTTTACATCATCAATAGTTACAACATAACTTCTAATAAAATTAACTCTCTTTTCACTCACAACTTCCAAATTATCCTTGTTTTTCACTTTATCTATTACATATTGCTCAACGCTCTTTTTCGCCCTTTTTCTGACAAAAAATGGGACTTTTTTGAGAGATGCTTCAGCTTCAGATGTCCAGCTAAATCTCTTTTCCAAATTTTTATCCTCATTTCCACCTGAAAATTTCAATTGCAAACCTCATATTATGAAAGAATTTGACCTTTTGCACTTACAATCACTCTATTTATAGGAAGATTTACTCCCGCAATATCCATTCCTTTTTTAACCATCATCGGAAGTCCAGAGCAGCATGGCACCTCCATTATCAAAACAGTTACGCTTTTTATACCAGCAGTTTTGAAAATATCAGCAAATTTTGCAATGTATGAGTTTACATCATCAAATTTAGGACACCCTATCATCACAACCTTTCCTTTAAGAAAGTCTTGATGAAATGCAGGATATGCCACAGGGACACAATCCGCAGTAACCAAGAGATCAGCACCTTTTAAGAACGGAGCATTTGGAGGAATAAGACGTATCTGCACGGGCCAATGACCTAAACTTGATTGAATAGAGGATAACTTAGTCGGTTTATTAGCATCATCGCATGAGCATGGAGATGGCGATTGTGTCAAGATTTGAAGCTGACTTGATGGGCAGCCGCACCCTAAAGTGTCAGATTTTGACTGTTCAGCAGATGTTATACTTGTCCCCTTACTATTTTTTTCAAGCACCTTTAAATACTCCTCAACCGCTTTTTCGTCAAATTCATCTGCTTCACGCTCAATAATTTTAAGGGCATCTTGGGGGCAGTCTCCAATACATGCACCAAGACCGTCACAATATTGATCCTTAACAATCTTTGCCTTGCCGTCAATTATCTGAATTGCACCTTCTGCACAGGCAAGAACACAGTTACCGCAGCCATTGCAAAGTTCTTCATCTATCTGGATAATTTTTCTTCTTACTTTCATGTTAATATCTCCTTAATATTTTATAAAATTTTCTATTTCTATTTCTATTTAAATAAATTTATAACAATAAAGACGCTGCTTTTTTTCGTCCTGACTCTGTTAAAAATGATTTTGCGATAATTTTTTCAATTCTATCCTTGCTTATCGGCTCTTGATTGTTCTCCAACTTTTCTTTCTGATCCTCTTCAAGATTGGTGATAAGATCAGCATCGTAAAGAACCTTGAAGTTAAGAGTCTCGCTCTCTCGAGGGTGGTGATGGTGTCCTACAATATCGCACACTTCATCAATAAGCTCTGTTTTTGCTCCAAGTTTTTCAAGAATTGACCTTGCAATTGGTGGACCTTCAATTTCCTGATATTTAGGAGCATTAGAGTTATATTTTCTCTCTGACTCTTTTATGCCGATATCGTGCAGATAAGCAGCAGATAGAATTACAGCAAGATTGGCATCTGTTGTTTCTGCTCTGTTTTGATCAAATTTTTTAACCTGCTCATCTTTTCCAATCTGTTCTGCATATCGTGCAACTCTCATGGCATGACCAATACGCCTGAAATCTGATTTAAAATACCGCTTCATCTCTACAGCGACCCTGTCTTTTAATAAATCTTCACGCTGACGAACAAACTCGTCAGGCAGAGTAGCAATACATTGATCTGCAAATTGACAATAGGCAGCACATCCAAAATCCATTTTGGGATTAACAATTCTTTTGCCGCAGCCTTTGCATTTTCTTGAAGTGTCGTCCTTGAAAAACTCCATATGAGCACCGCACTCAGGGCACTTTGTCTCAAAGATGGCTTCATTATTCCAATATTGTGTATCTTGACCTGGGCATTTCATATTCTGCCTCCTTATTGTTTAATTAGTTACTTATTGTTTTGCTGGTTCTTGTTTAAAGATTTTTAACAAGATTTGAGTGGAATATAAGTCATTGTGCAAGGAAAAACATTGATCTGGATCAAGAAAAAAAATAGGCGTGTATTTTTCTCAAATCACATACCCTACAGAAATTAACTATTATAAAGAGTTATGCGGTAAACTCCCAACAAAAAAGGGTTTAACCAAAATTGGCTAAACCCTTGATTTTACTTGGTACCTGGGACGAGAATTGAACTCGTACAGAGCTATGCTCCGAGGGATTTTAAGTCCCACAGGGCATATTGCCAATATACCCTGTATTCTCAAACCCTTGATTGGCAGGCATCTTCAGTCTCTACTTTTGGTTTTGTTTGGAAATGTTTTTAAATATTTGACCTTGACGGGCACAATTTGGGCACAGTTAGGCACATCAATTTACCTATTGCTAATGCATCAAAATCATAGAAGAAGTCAGTATCTGATTAGCTATGGATGTTGGCTTCTTGATTTTTTCTTCATAACAGTGCCAACTCAATACGCAACATAAAATCTTCAATTGCAGTCCCTCACATTTTACTGCATATCTCACTTATTCCATTTCTAAATGGCAATCTATTTGATATTCGTATTTTTTATTACCATATTATATCAATGTCATACGATTTGAAAAATCCATCACAACCTATAATTGGCAGTTGTTCGGCAATACTTTGAGCAATAATCAACCTGTCAAAAGGGTCTCGATGGTGAAAGGGCAATTTCATCATTTGAGAAATATGTGGCAACTCTATTGGAAGAACAGTGAGTTCATTCTCTTTAATTTTTTGAGGGATAAATGTGTCAAATGGCTCTGCCAATTCAAGTTTGTTGATGCTGATTTTGATTCCGATTTCCCACAAACTTACAACACTCATAAAAAGTTCATTGTCAAAGTTTTCCATAAAATCACGGGCATTTTTACTCAGTTTTTCACTACCGCCGATAAACCATAGAAAACTGCTTGTATCAATCAGTGCTTTCATCTCATATAATCCTGAAAATCTTCGGGAGTTGCATCAAAATCATCAGCCATTTTAATCAATCCTTTAGCACTTCCGAATTGTCGTTTCTTTTTTCTTTTTTTTCTGACATCAATCAGTTTTACAATCGGCTGACCATTCTGAGTGATCAGAACTTCATTTCCTTCAATTGTTTTTTGGAGAAGGTCTGGGAAACACGTTGCGGCCTGTTTAATATCGATGTTCAACATAATATTTCCTCCTCATTGTTTTAGTTTGGTATTTTCACACTTCTCTCTCAACATCAATTTATCTATAAATCATAGCACGTATTATTTCATACTTTCGATTTCAAATCAAAGATGAAAATCAACAGAAGTCTGAAGTGCTACTTCAGGTGTCCCATAAAAACCACCTGAAGGAAATACAGACGTTTCATATTTATCGTTAGCATAACTGTAGAAAGCCAATCCCCATTCGTCTTTATCTCCAAAATACCGAAGCCTCAAAAGATGAGTTGGAGTGTTGAAAGCAATTACGTTTTTTGTATTGCCTCAGGCGTTAGTAAAAACTATGGACTTTACTCCATGATTTTTAGTAAACTTTCATTTTAAAGGTCTCGTATCCAATCATTACTATCCATGATTTAAAAATTTGTTTCATATGGATACCAAATTATAGATACAAAGTCACACCTATTTATAATTTCTTATAACAGACCGTCACATACTTTCCATGATTTAAAGTAATGTCAAAAGCAGTGCTACCGGAGCAAATATTATGAAATTAGAAAGTCTCAGCCTGAAAAATTTCCGTTGATATAAAGAGATTGAAGTCAAGTTACATCCTGTGATTACGGTATTTGTTGGAAATAATGGTCATGGCAAGACAGCTCTGTTAGATGCCATACGGATTGCCTTATGGTCGTATGTAAGTAATTTTGATCTGGCTCGTTCAGCCTATGCTGACCCTGCAAATACAATCTCGGTTAGTGATGTTTTTATGCTAAAGACTTATAATGCCATGATGGCACGTCAACTCCCTTCAGAAATAGAAATCACCGGCAATTATGGAGACGGATTGAAAACATGGAAACGTTTCAGAGATAGTGAAGCCCCAAGGTCTCAAACAAAAGATGATGTATCCACGCAAGCCATGAAAAAATATGCGGAAAAATTACAGGCATCAATCCGCAATGTCAATGATGAGCCTGTTGATTTGCCAGTATTAGGTTATTATGGAACTGGCAGATTATGGAAAGAAAAAAGGCTGACTCAAAGTAAAAAGAGAGTAATTTAAGCAGAAAAGGGGGAGGAGAACATCCGAACATTTGCCTATCGCGACTGTCTTGATCCAGCCTCAAATTACAAGCAGTTTGAAGAGTGGTTTGTCTCATCTTTTAAAAAACTCAGAGAGTCACAGATTAAACAGTTAGAGGCAGATATTTTACCCATTAAAAAACAGCATAGAGCAGAAGAAACCTTGCGTATTCTCAACCTGAATTGTCGAACTGGAAAGTTAAGGTATATGAGAAGAGCAGCAGTAAAGGATTATTTGCAAACAGCAGAAGCATTTGCCGAGATGGCATTGGAATTTGATGAAGAAGAGTGGAGACCTTTGCTTGAAAAAGAGCTGGAAACCATAAAGAAATTACCTTTTTCTACAGCAATAAGGCATATTTTAATGTCATTTTAAACGGCAAGGATTTATACAAATATGCTCTAAAAATTACAGGTCTATTATTCTGGCACCCATAGAGAGATTCGATCCTCTTGATTTATCATAAGACTTTTTTCTATATAATATATCAATGCTTTACGACAAATTATCTCCCTTACCCCATCTGGCGTATTATATCTTTTTAAAATAGCATTTTGTGTCTCTTTGGGAAGTGAAGGATTAGGTTTAAGCCTTACAGTCACTATTTCATTCCATTCCATATCATCAGCAGATGATACCCACTTTTCAGGGGAAAATTCTACTGAAATAATATTTGAAAGAACAAAATCAAGATATGCTGACTTTATATGGCAATATGCTCTAATATGGTATCTGTTGCTTGCAAAGATTAAATGATTCGGCGAAATCACACGAAACATTGTCTTCTCAGATACATTCCTTTTTTTAAGATATTCAATTGCTACACTTTTATGTCTTCTTAAAGCCGTCAGTATTATTTGAGTATTTCGGGTGTCTAGTTCAGTTTGCAATTTTTGATTTACATCTGTAATTTCAATATCACTCCAATCCTCTTCTTCCTTATAATACCTACCAAGAGACTGACCACGAAGATACTCAAGAAATAATTTCGCATCTTTTCTAACAAAAACAGGTTCAAAAGTTTGTTTTGCCACATGTCTTTTAAGTTTTGAGTTATAAATCATCTGATAAGGATATAAATGCCTGTATTCGTTAAGAACTGCCTGAGCTGCCTGCCTTGATATTGAAAAAGTGATTGCAAGATCATTGGCTGTAATACCTTCATCCCATAAGAGTTTAGTTTCAATATATTCATATCTTCTTAATTTTTTATTAAATATGTCAAGTTTCATTACATATACCCGTGTTGACATGGTGTATTAGTTATTGATATAAATTTATAAAACATAAATGAAAGGAATTGTAAATATGAAACGAATACGAATTCAGCTCCCAAAACAAAGACAGGTTAATTATTGCAATTTAGATGTTATCCATGATGCACTGATAAACGCTTTTCTAAAACATGGTGCAGATAAAAATCTAATAATTGGTCAAGATGCCGCGCTCTGGAACTTTGCCGCACTTGGCTTTCGACAGAAGAATTATAATTATGTTCATACTCTTGTTGTTTCCACCTCTGATGAGGAACTCTCAAAAATTATTGCTGCAATAGACCCGTCAGATATTCATTATACCAGAGTATTGACATCAGAATCAGTTAATTTTTCAGAAGGTGAGATAAAAAATGACCCTTCACCCATTTTCCAGGGTCAGAACAGGCTTGGTGTTTTGATGCTTTCCCCGATTGCTGTTTCAAAAAAGATGAATGGAAAACGGATGTGGTATCAGAAAATTGATGATTTTAACCTCAGTGCTGCTGTGAATTATCGCCTTTCACGTTCTGTCGGAAGAGAGGTTAATTTGTCAATATATCCAGACTCTTTATATCTCAGATGTAATCCTAAGTATGATACTCTGGTACAGCTCAAAACATATCCTGACGGTAAAAAAGGTTTTGTTATAGGTATGCGTATTCCACTTTTAATTCAGGGAAATGAAGAGGATTTAGAGCTTGCATGGTATTCCGGCATTGGAGAAAAAACAAGAAATGGATTTGGGTGCATTGATATTGCTGAAAGGGGGATTGGAAGATGAAAAATAATCACTTCATGGAAATAGCCTCTAAATCAGCAGAAAGAGTCTATGTTGATTTTTTAAAGCGTGTTGTTGAGGGTTATATTGTTAATGGAAATAAAGGTAAGGGAGATCGAGAGACGGTTGCAATTGAAGAAAATGCCAGAAAAAAGATCGAATCAGGGCAATATGTTGATCCGCGGACACTCAGGTTAATGGCAATCAGCGGGAAAGGAGGAAAAGTTGCTTTAGGTGATGATCCCGCAAAACAGGCAAAGTATGACCGTTTCACCAATATAACCCTTCTGGATCATCTGCTCTCTGTAACAAGAGGAGGAGTTGTCTTTTGTGCTATGGATTTAATGGCACAAAACAGTGATATGAATTTAGAAAAACTTCAAAAGCGTCTTGCTGTTGTTGCTGTTATCGCCTTTCTTCATGATATTGACAAGGATATTCAACTTGAACGTAATGCTGATATTACACTTGCAGCAGTTGAAGAGCGTGTTAAACGTTATGGAATTAATGAATTTTTAAAACAGTATGATGTAGCTCTATCTTCAGAAGAGATTCTTTGCCTGATTGCTAAAGTTGAAGCAACCCAATCTCATAGGTATATTAAGACATTAAACTCACCTCTTCCAAGAGAATTTGAGACTCTTACTGAATATATCCGATTTGCAGATCACATGGATGGTGTCTGGCTTCTTGATGACCCTTCTGATGGTGGGATTTCGGGTGTATTGAAAAATTTTGAAGAGAAAAAACATCGAAATATTTTTAAGTCTGATGTTCTGGACAGATGGAAAAAGATAGAGATATTTGATCCTCACCACTCCTTTCTTTTAGATGAGCTTCAAAGTGCCATATCTGATCGTTCAGTAAATGTTACAGGCATACCTCCACTAATAGAAATCCATCAAGACGGTCATCTAATTATGCTTGTTCCTGAAAATGGATATGACACAATTATAGATAAGGCATTTAAAAGCCTCTCTTCACAGCTTCCTTTTAGCCTTCAAATTAATATTTCAAATAGAGGTATTCCAGCACTTTACAATGGCTTTCCATCACATGAAGAGATTGAGAGCTTTATCTCCAAAACTCTCCAATCAACTGATTTTTCAGACCTATTTAAAATTAAAAAAGAGTTTGTTGAGCCATTAAATGAGAATCTGGATAATCTTCTTTCACAAGTTGGACTTCAACCTGTTTTCCCTTCAAAAAAGAGCGGTGCCTTGATTACACTCTATAGTTCACTTGAGAAAATGGAAGAAAATTCAAAAGAGCATCTTTACCGTGCAGCACACCTTGTTCTTCTGCTTAACCTGAACATTGAATCTAAACCAAAGGACAATATACCAGATTATAACCAGAGGGAAAAAAATCTGCTGGAGTTGATAAAAGAACCTCGCCCTTCATGGATTAATGAGATTGATGATGCTGCTTCCAGAAGAACAGTTACAGCCTTGTGGGTTACAGCCCTTGCTTATGAAGATGATGAAATGGTTAATAAGATATGGGAAGAGGGAGGGCTACTTCAAAAGTGGCTTGAAGGAGATGAAGAGAATAAAGGGTTTAACAATTTTATAGAAGGGGACGGGGTAAAGATTAAACAGGAGATTATCAGCCGTTTTAAGAGTTTTCTGACAGGTGAGTTTATAGCAGAATCAGATACAGCAGACGTAAATGACAATAAAAAAGGAAGATGTCTTTTCACAGACGAGCCAGTTCCCTTTGACCAGACAATCAGTGAAGCATTAGGACTGTATGGGGTTAAAGTGTCAGCTTTTTCAGGCAGGGACGGCAGACCAGAATCTATTATGTCAGGATCAGCCCATACCAATATTAGCTTAACTTCCGTTGCAGAGCACAAAATAAGAACAAAAGTACATGAAATTCAGAAAGGTCGGGCAGGTGGTGTTCCTACAATTATATCATCTCCGTCAACTATCGGGCTTTTCGGAGGTTTGGGGCTAAATGTTGATAAGAGTATGAGAGTCATGTCCATTTACGATCTTAATCGTCTTGAGATCAAGAAAGGTACAGTTCTCAAAGGTATTGAGATGTATCAGGGGCGACACAGAATGGCACGTCTTGAAACTTTTCCTGAAAAGACAAAGGATCAGATTGAATTTTTAATAATGATTCTTAAAGCAACTCGAAGAATCGGGCGTCCCATGCACATGTTCAGAGGTCTTCCAGTGAGGCAGAAAAGTTATTTCTATTTTGATGCAATGCCAAAAGTTCTTAAAAATCTGATTGGCGGTAATTCCTTGTATCTTGAACAGATACCAAAGGCACTTGAAGAGCTTGAGATGGCTCAGTTGATAATAGAAACTCACGGATTAGGATATGATGTCTTAAAACTGTATGCTGACAAGTCAACACGATTTAAAGCTCTCTGTCTTATCTGGTCTCATTTACGGAGTAAAGAGGCGGATAGAACAAAATTCGCCGGCAAATTGTACAGCATGTATGACTATTTTATGGAGGATAATAGCATTATGAAACAAGAGGATAACGCTTTGGTAAGGCTTGGTAAAGTTGCTACAAGTATTCAAAAAAGGCCGTTCGGTCAGACATCTGCCAGTGAAGAGCTGCTTGTATTTAAAATCTGCTTTGATACGGTTACTTCGGCACGAAAATATGGACAGATGGATGAAGAGTCACTCATTTATGCGATTGCTGGAGAACTTGAGACAAATCTTGTTAGAAAGGATAAAGCTGCATCAAGAAATAACCGTGATGGTAAAAACCTTATTGATGGATGCTTGGAGGTAGCACAACTTTTTGTAAAAGATATTTGGACAGGATTACTTAATGGTCAGACTCCTGGACAAAAGAACAAACGGATTCTTTCCAGTATTTACCGAATCTCTTTTATCAAGAACCATCAAAAGAATAGTCAAACTCAAAATAGTCAGACTCAAGAATGAAATCAGCCATTAAATCAAAATAAAATTAATCGACAAAATTAATTGTAATAGTTCAATAATAAGCCAAATAACGGAGGAAAATATTGTGGAACGCTTTAACGAATATCTTGGAAATATGGATAACCTTCTTCAAACAAGTACAACATCAGATGGCAAGGGAACATATATTCATCCAGCTTTGAAAAACAGCGGTGTAGTATCATTAGTGTTAATCAGAAAAGCTATAGGACCTGTGATGATCCGCAACTCAGAAGAGGAAATTACAGATATTGAATTTAATGGAGCTACATATATAAGGGCAGTTCCTAACAAATTCAAATATCCTGAGCGAGGCAGAGGACTTCAAATATTGCGGGCTTTTGGTGCCGGAGGACGTCTGCCCCAGAACAAGACCGCACTGGGTAGCCAACAGAAACCATCAGACGCCTTTGATATGAATGCTCTGGTTTTCGGAGACTCCACAACCCAGAATAACAGGGTGTTACCAATTAAAAGTGCTGTCAACTACTCTGATGCACTCAGTTTCATTCCCAAATATCTTTGTGTTGATGAATCTTTCCACAACAGAGCGATGGAAGATGGCACCCTGTTTAATGCGGAAAACAAAAAAAACAGTGATAATCTGTTTAATCGCCATTTCATTCTTCCAGGTACATTAATGGTGCAGGTATTATCCACAAGAGGAAGAGTGCTTCCAATAGAGGGCTTGAACCATCTGCTTCTATCAATGGGAGTTGCCGGTGCATACGGAGGTCAGACATCAATTACTGGAACCAACATATCCACTATTCCTGTTGGAATGTATGGTGCCAAATTTGAGAGACCCGAGACATCTCCTTACGAGATTGTCAGAATGTTTAAAGATATGGAGCTTGACGCTACTGACGAAAAGAGCGTGATAGAAACTATTCACAAGATCATGCAGAAAGTTCATGTAAAAAGCATGATTTCTGAAGAGATTGCAGCATATCAATCTGACTTGATAGATAAATTTGAAAAAAACGATCAGGAGTTAAAGAAGAGTTATCTTGAATCAGCGTTAAAAGTAGGAGAACTTTTTGACAACTGGTTTGGAACAGGGAAATAAAAAGTTATGGAAAAAATAAGCATTGAGGCAGAAACAATAACTCCCTTTGCCTATCACAGCCTTATGGTGCAAAATGGAACTGCTACAATTCCTGAACTTATAAGTGACCGTGCTATTTGCTTCGGGCTTGCACTTGCTCTCG
The DNA here is from genome assembly GCA_015232555.1 of Desulfamplus sp. Classification (GTDB taxonomy): domain Bacteria; phylum Desulfobacterota; class Desulfobacteria; order Desulfobacterales; family Desulfobacteraceae; genus Desulfamplus. The sequence continues at coordinate 177,162 of JADFZJ010000001.1, forward strand.
GCATGACTCAAGCCCGTACAGCTCTCCCACCAAAGGATTATTATACCCATATTTCAGCCATGCCCTATAGAGCGTCACTCTTTACAACGGATAAACCTGAACTGCTTCCGCCACTTATATGTCGTCTGAATTTGGATGCAGAAGCTGGATTGCAGAAAAAAATTCAGGATGTCTCTAAAAAGGGGAATCTCAAAGATTTTTTCTTTATTCAGGAAGTGCCACCATACCAGAAATTTAAAGGGGTGCTGTTTGGCTTTGAGGGATTCAATCCCTTTGAATATGTAGAGAAAGATGAGATTGTCATCAGAGTTGGACTGCATCAAAGAGGTATGGTACGCCTAAAGCAGATGAAAAAAAATCCAGATAAAGAGTTTACCAATGTGCGATTAAATGCCTCAACAGCCTCTCTGTTTGGTAAAAAACTTAAGGTGGATCGCTATCTTCTGCACACGCTTCAACTAACACAATTAATGGAGATAGAAGAGGCTTCAGATGAGGTTTCAACATGGAGATAACATTAATACGTGAGGTTGTATTATGGAGATAGCATCAGTAGTTATTGAAAGGCATTGTGTCGAAAATATTCCTGAAACTGGATTATCCCCTTTACAAAACGAGCTGCTTGAATCTCCTGCAAAGGTTAGAATTTGCAGTGCTCCAACAGGTGCTGGAAAGAGTTATGCCTTTCAGCGTGCCATTATTAAAGATGAAAGGGTGCTTTTTATAGTCCCTACAAGAAGACTTGCACAAAACCTTATGTTGAGTATCAGGGATTCATTAGTTAATGACAATGGCTGGACAGAGGAAAAGGTGTTTAAAAAACTTGCTCTCTGGAACTCTGATGAGACTAAACGCCTTAAGGATGCAGGTGAAACCAACATTGGAGCAAGGCGTATCAGGGAAATAAATGGTTTAAATATCGCAATTGAGGGAGGAGAGATGATCATTGCTGTTCCTGAAGTTGTCAGCTATCTTCTTCTTCGTTACAATATGGAGAAATTTCAAACTGATAAAGGCGTGTTCGATTTTCTTGTGAATTTTGAACATATTGTATTTGATGAGTTTCATACCATTTCTGCCCGTGGCTTTGGTCTTGCTGCTCTTTTTGCAAAACTTGCTGCTGAATTCAGTGGAAGCAGAAGTAAAGTAACCTTTCTCTCTGCCACACCCATTGATATTAAACCTGTTCTTATGAAATTTGATGTACCTGAAAGCCATATCCACAATTATGAAGAGACTTTGACAGATACAGGTCGTGCTGTTCATGGTGATGTACGTCTCGCCTTATGGGATTGTCCTGATATTCCAACCCTTGTCAAAGAACATCTTGATATGATTATGGCTGAGATAAACAGTTCAAGGCAGGTTGTAATAATATACAATAGCCTTGGCGATCTTCAACGACATCTGCCAATCTTTGAGGATATTTTTATCAATGCAGGCATTAATAAAGGAGAAATTTTATTAATTAACAGCCTTGATGATTCTCGTACTAAAATAGATGAAAAGAGCTTTTTTCTCTCTGGCAGGAATTATAATCCTGAAAACTATAAAATCCTCATTGCAACAGCAAGTGTTGAAATGGGTGTAACCTTTAAAACTAACCTGCTTTTAATGGAACCAGGGTTTGAATCTGCCAATTTCTTGCAGCGTTATGGACGTGCAGCAAGAGGAAATCATAATGGTAACGTGTTTTTAAGGGTTGATTCTCGTCTTCTGGAAAAAAATCCATGGCTCAGAACATTGAAAAAATGGATGGAAACCAATCATGGAAAAAAATTGACTATCAGTGCCTTGACAGATGTTTTAACCTTTGACTGTCAAAAGAGATTCAAATCCCCAATAGACGAAAAATCACAAAAGTATTTTGGAATGTTGCCAAGTCGGGCTGCATATTCAGCCGGACTGTACTGGAATCTTTTGATGAAACATTTCAGCAATCAGGGGCATAGATTCAAACATTTAAGAGAGCATCAACCTTCTCCTTCAAAAGCAATTTATGGACTGATTAAAACTGTTCGCAAAATGGAGTCAGATCGTGGATTTGGAGAACTTGTTAAAAAATGGTGTGATAGTTTTGAACAGGAAGCACGCACTTTAAGAGATATTGGCAAAGGAATCAAAGTCATAGAGGAAAACGGAGGTTCGTTTTATGTTCAAGAGTTATGGCTCAGACGCAATACTGATATTCTTTCAAGATTTCCTGTAACCATTGGTCAAGATGATGTTGAAGAGGTTCGGATTGACGGTAAACTCAGAGACTATCAGCTTGATAAAAAGGATTGTCCATTTATCAAGGCAACAAGAATCTTATGTTTTCCTCATACTGAATATAATCAGGTAGTTGAGGATAACAGTGAGATTATAAAAAATTGGTGCAAGGCTCTTAAAGATGGCTCTTTTGCATGGGACGACTACCCTGATGAGATGGAGGCAGTAATAAAATTAGTTCAAATGACAGGGATATTGGTGAGTGATGATACAGAAATGGAAGCAGCAACCTGTATTTTATGAACGTGTGGAAAGGCTCGGGTTGCATGGGCTTCACTTTCAGCATGTAACTCTTTGTGAACGAAGAGCATGGATGTACCTTAACAATATTAACTTTGCACAGTGGTATGATCGTGTTCAGCTTGGCACTGCAAAACACAGGACAAGCTACTCAAGAGATAAATCGGTCAACGGACTGATGGGACTTTCACCTGACAGAATTGACTGGCAAGAGCGTATTGTTTACGAAAATAAAGGAACTGCCGGTGCTGCAGAAGCATCTGATAATCAGACTGCTTTTTATGCAGTAATGCTCTCTATTGCCACGGGTAAGGATTGGCGGGCTTTTATAAGTATCTTGTCTAATAGGAGAAATCGAGAGGTGAAAATTGATTCAAACCGCTTGGATAGGCTGCTTTGGGCTTCAGAACGTTTAGAAATTCTTTCCCAAATAAACACAGTTCCTGTTGTACCTGCAATTCCATTATGCAGCAAATGCTCTTTAGCAAATTTTTGTGGTTACAGTTAAATTGAGGTTATATGGAAACTTTATTTGTATCCAAAGAGTCAATCTTGAAGAGGCGGGAAAATACGTTGAGTATAACTGTTGATGGTAAAACCAGACCTTTTCCCATTGAAAAAATTGCTCATATTGTTCTTCTGTCTGAAAGCAGGCTTAATTCAGCTCTTTTATGTCTTTGTGGGGCTAATGGTGTAAGGATTTCTGTTTTTGATTATTACGGCTACTGTAAAGGAACATTTGAACCACCGCAAATGAACCCTTCCGGTCGTGTTAAACTTGAACAGGCACGACATATTATTGATGACGTAAAACGAATGGCTATTGCAAGAGAGATAGTTCGTGGTGCTGCTCACAACATGCGTGCCAATCTTCAATATTACGCCTATAGAGAAAAAGAGGATCTGAAAGACGAAATATTAAAGATGAATCGCCTTATTCCCAAAATAGACGGGGCGGAAGATAGCTCTGTATTAATGGGAATTGAGGGAAATCTCCATGTAATTTATTACAATGGATGGAAACTTATTGACGAACAGCTTGATTTTGGAAAAAGAGTAAGAAGACCGCCAAATAATCCGATTAACTGTCTTATCTCCTTTATCAATCAACTTGTATATACTGTTGTTCGTCATGAAATTTCTAAAACACATTTAGATGAAACACTAAGTTGGCTTCATTCTCCAGGAACTGGCAGAGCTTCTTTAAGTTTAGATTTGGCAGAACCCTTCAAGCCTGCTTTAACGGATATTCTAATTTTTAAGCTGATTCGTAAAGGAATAATCAGCGATAACTGGTTTGATACACATGAAGGAGTCTGTCTTTTAACCGAAACAGGCCGACGCCATGTTGCAGAGCAGTTTTCAATTAAATTGGAAGAGTCTTTACAAGGAAGAAGCTATAGAGAGTGGATTTACAGAGAAGTGCTCAATATTGAGAGGCACATTATGGGAATGGAAGAATATAACTCTTTTAAACGTAAAGCATGAGGATTGATATGTATGTTTTGATGACTTACGATGTTCAGGCAAAAAGAACAGAAAAATTCAAGAAGTTATTAAGAAAATACCTTGAGCATATTCAAAATTCTGTTTTCAGTGGCGATCTTCAGGAGTCAAAACTTATTGAGTTGCGAAGAGCAATAAGTCAATTGCTTTTGCCAGGAGAAAATGTTACTGAGGTCACAGCGGTGAATCGAAAAAATGTGAATGTAGCTCATTATGTAAAACATGGGACTGGTAAGGGAGAGGCGAAAAGGATAATTGATACTTCCCATGTTGTCGATTTTGCAGTTTTATAATGATTCAGTTTTTATTACTTCGATCTTGAAAAAAGTAAATCTCCATAGTGTGTGAAGTTGATTAATATGGTGAATATGATGTTTTACAATGGTTTGTGTATAATGTTTTACTCGTTTTCCCATTAAAAACGAGGGTTATCTATCCCCATGAGGGGTTATGAGAACAATATCAGACTCATTTTTAATCAGAGTCTCATAGTTATCTATCCCCATGAGGGGTTATGAGAGTCAGCATCAGCAGGAAGTGTAGCATTGTCAACGTGTTATCTATCCCCATGAGGGGTTATGAGCCTCACCATCTTCTTTATCATTATCACTTACATTTTGTTATCTATCCCCATGAGGGGTTATGAGCAAAACAGCGGACGCCTTAGCAACTGCCGTGAATATGTTATCTATCCCCATGAGGGGTTATGAGACTGCCGCCTTGCTGTCCCCTGAGGATAGAATCTTGTTATCTATCCCCATGAGGGGTTATGAGGCTTTGTGTCGTTGGTTCAGACAAGTTGCCACACTTGGTTATCTATCCCCATGAGGGGTTATGAGTGACAATATGAGATTTGAGGCACACGAAAGAAATAGGTTATCTATCCCCATGAGGGGTTATGAGTTCATATTGGAACTCACGATCGTAAGCGATATTGTAGTTATCTATCCCCATGAGGGGTTATGAGATTATTCATAGTTCATTTTTCCTTTCTGCACCCGCAGGTTATCTATCCCCATGAGGGGTTATGAGAGAACCTCTTTGATGTCTGCTAATTCTTTTTTTACAGTTATCTATCCCCATGAGGGGTTATGAGTTTCTTCTCTTGTTTCAACTCGTCTTGACTTGGCAATAGTTATCTATCCCCATGAGGGGTTATGAGCGGGAGAATACTGTTCACAATATTGAGTCATTTTTTGTTATCTATCCCCATGAGGGGTTATGAGTTCTCTATCAAGAAGGAGTTTGGTTATCTGATAAATTGTTATCTATCCCCATGAGGGGTTATGAGAATCGGCGTTGTTGATAATTCTTTGAGTTCCCATTTGTTATCTATCCCCATGAGGGGTTATGAGATTTATCAATCTCTTTTATCTGTTTCTCATACTCATT
>JADFZJ010000020.1:0-49551 GCA_015232555.1 Desulfamplus sp.
TTCAAGATTACAGGATGGAAAGGGCAACACATTTTGCGACCTCCTTATAAATTGTTATGGTTACTCACCATAACAATTTATAAGGAGGTCGCATTAGCACATGCAAGAACCTAACCGGACACTACTGTCTTAAATTACGGTTTTTTAAACCTTGTATGATTCAAAATGTTGAGATAGCCGTCCTGGTGGTTAATGGGACCAAATCCCCAGTAACAGTGATAGATCGAATTGCCAAGAATATTCCACATATATGGATATGGCGTTCCAGCTTCAATTCTTGCGTCCATGAAGTAGTTAAACCGATCGTTTATCTCTATCCATTTTACTGTCCAAAATCCTTTAGAAGATGGATGCCGAACTCTTCCATCTGGACCAGAATATACGGTACCGTCTGAACAAATTGAAGAGCAGTCGTTTCTGCATGACTGGTAGTTGTTGCAGCTTTCTGAGCAGTTCTTTGTTACAAGGCTGCTGTAGTCGCACTCGATTGTTCCAGCCGCGTTAAGATAACAGAAATAGTCTTGCGGATGGTTTGCATCAAGTCCATCAATACAGCAATACTCTCGGCTGCCGTCAGAGTGTTCACAGTATGCCTCGTCCCACCCAACCAAACAATCTGCTGAATATATGTCATAAACTCCGATTACCGAATGTGTGAACTCGTGAGTCATAATTGTGTCGTATGCCTCATCTCCTATAGCTACCACTTTGTCAGAGCCTCCAGCCCCTCCACCACCTCCTGATGTAACTGCTACAACAAAATCAAAATCATCAGTTGAAATTGATTGACTGTATGGATCATATTGGGAGTAGTCATTTTTGAACGACTTTTGAAGAAGCTGTGAGAAGAATGTGCCTCTTCCAACACCTTCTTCCCAGATTGTAGCATATCCGCAGTTATATGAGGCGTTATCAGGACACGGCACAGTAGTTGTAGGGGCAGCCACAGACCATGTTATACCATTATCAGGGATTGGATAGGTTGCCATAAGATATTCAACACTTTTTCTGGCAACACTATAGACTCTGTTCAATCTTGGAGGATTATTAGGTTTCTGGTGAACAGGAACGAAAAGTATTCTCCAACTTTTTACTCCAGCAGCACTGGTACTATGATATTTAGAGTTGTTATTCTCGTTACCTTCCTTGATCTTGTTTTCAGGATCAATAGTTACTGTATATGAACAGTAGTTAGCAATTGGAGCGGGCAAAGACCTTTTTGTTGGGTGATGTGTACCAAAAAAGTATTCTCCCTCAATAATTCCAGCAGGGTCTGTCTGAGCTGAATAAAAATTATTCTCTCTGCCAGCAGGAATGTAAGGCAAAACAATCTCGCTCTCACCGGGCTGAATGACGACCGGTCCCCATATTTCAGGAAAGTTCTCTTTTGTATTCCACATCTTATTAGGAATCGTTCCTAAGGATAATCTGAAATAGGCTGAGACCTGTGTTAAAAATGAGGATTTTACAGTAACTCTAAATATTGTTCCTTTTCCCTGTACTAACGGAGCACCGTCAATCACTTGAACTGGATTTGTAGAGAGGATCGTCAAGTCTTGATTTAATATAATATCTCCTATTATTTCAGGAAGATTATTATCAATAACCATATCTTTCCAGTTAGGGTAATAAATATCAAGCTCTGAGGGGAGCCATTTATTGTAGGTTTTAAACGATGATGACCACAAATAGTAGTTGTCAGATATCCCTTTCCCTGCAGGAGATGCAACAAGAAAGAGCATGTAATCACCAGAGGGAAGATTTTTGGCTGGAATATCACCTAAAATATCCTCTGAGACAGGTCCGGCTGTTCCCTTTTTCCAAGCAATAAGCTCTGTTCCATCAAAAATCTCTAAAGAACCATTTTCCGAAACCATGAAAAAAGTTCCAGGAGAATCCCCAATTTGGTGGTAAATGGCAAGGTAGAGATCAACCTGCCCTGAGAACTTTCCAAGCATAACCTTTAATGAAAGGTTACCGCCTCCATGGGCAACTGTTCCAAGTCCAAAAACTGCTGCTGCTGAAGGGTCTTCGTTTACAGCAGGCACTGCTGATGGAAAAACTGTCCAAGATTTTTGACCTCTTGGCAGCGGTATTGGATTTATTTCAGCGGCAGGCTGGTCAACAGGAACAATTTTTCCTCCAATCTCTTCAAATGGTGAGTCCATAACAGGCTTTACCTGAACTTGGCTGTTGTCCATTATGATAAGTTTGCTTGCGAGTACGAAAGAGTTGTTCTGTTCGTTTGACTCTTTTACAGCATCAGCTCTGTCGATCACAATGGCTACAAAATAGTCTCCATGAGCTAAGTTGGGAGGAGTTGTAAATGTCGATTCACTAAATTGAACGCTCTGAGCAGCTCCAACGCCATCTTTAAAATCAAATCCGCCCAAACGGGTATCTGACTCTGTTATAGTTTCGTCATTAGATAGGTAAACATCGCATGAGAATGAGCCACTAAGAGCCTCTCCCTGATTCAACACACTTGCTCCTGAAACTGTTATGCTCCCTCCTGAATTTATTGCAGGAGGAGTAAAAGAGGGAAGATTTGTCGATTTATTAAAAGTTAAATCAGGCAGCCTGTCTATTATTACTACAGGAGAAGTTATTGAAATCTGAACAGCCATGATGTTGTTCGTCTCGTCAAACTCTGACACAGCATCAGCGTTATCTGCAAAAAATCCTATGTAATAGCTTCCTTCAATAATATCTAACGGCATAACCAAAGTTTTTTTAGTCCACTCAAATGACTCTTCAGACTCAACTCCTGCTCGGTTAGTGTATGTATCTAAAAGAAGATCGTCAGCAGTTATCTGCCTATCTGTAGAAAGATATATGCCGACCGAAAAACTTCCACTTGCAGCAGCTCCCTGATTATTCACAGTTAAGGAGGAGATGTTAATTGTTCCTCCTCGTTCCACCTCAGATGGAGTTATCTGAGTTCCCCGCTCTGAGATGGTTAAATCTGATTTTAGCAGATCATCAATGGGCGGTCTGGTGACTACAATAGAGTCAGCAGCCGCCGAAAATTGGGGCAGAAGAATAGCAGATGTTGTTATAATAAGGGTTAATGTTGCAAAACAAAGCAATAGACGATTGAACCATAAAGATAGTTTCATATAGCCTCCTTTTATACTGTTATCATATAACAAGATTCTGAAAAGTTTTAGAATCTTGTGCATAAACGGTAATCTCACTCTGTTTAGCTCTTGATATAACAACTATTTTAGCTGATTCTCCGTGCTCTGTTTTTGTATAACCTGCACAAATTGAGCCAGCTTGTCTGATATTGTCAATCTCTGTTATTGAATCGTTAGTCAAAATTGCACCATCAGGAATCAGCACAAGAGGTCCTGCCAAAAATGCGTGGCGAATCAATATATCTCTATCTGGCTTGTAGAGTTTTTCTATTCTATTGTTGTCTCCTTCTGATTTTCCAACAACAATCTTAATTTTATCATCAAGCCTCAAATGGCGTCCGTATTTGAGCAAATAGAGGTCTCTTTTGCTGTAACTCTTTTGCACTTGCATCAAATCTTTAAGCCTTCTGGAAAAGTTGGGATCTGTCAGAAGACACCCGCCAGCAGGAGGGGGGTAATCGGTTACACCAAACTCTTTTGCCATCTCTATCTGAACTTTTCTCGATCGTCCAGTTATGCTGCCAAGTTTTTCCCTGTCAACAAGCCCTTGCTGCTCCATAATAGTCGCTGGCAGGAGTTTAGCACTTAAAGGACGAAGAATCTCACCTTTAAAACCAGAGTGCTTCTCAACATAGTTCATTGAATTTTTCTTCTGAGACATGGGGCGCTGCCCAACAACCTCTCCGCTAAAAAGAAAATCATAACCATTCGGACGCATAAAAAGACCAGCTTGATTAAACATAAGAGCATGGCAGTCCATACATGGATTCATATTTTTGCCATATCCTGCTGGCGGAAATTTGAGCATCTCCATGTATATCTCTGTAATATCCTTGATAATTAGAGGAATACCAGTCTGTTTAGATGCTTTGATAGATGAGTCTGTAGAAAAGAAGGGGGTTTTAAATGTAATCCATGCAACTTCAATTCCCTGTTTTTGCAGGAGCAAAGCTGAGAGGATACTGTCAAGCCCCCCTGAAGAGAGTCCTAAAGCTCTTATTTTTATTTTATTATTGTTGTTCATATCTCCCAAATTGCGACTAATTATAATGTTACTACTATGACTAATTATAACGCTGCCGCATGTTCATACGCCTCATCAAGCCTTGCCTTGAGATATTCGATAGTTGACTCGTCATACTCGTCAATGTCAAAGCAGTATCCGTCAGAACCAAGCAGCCCCCCTGGTATTAGGTCTCCCATCTCGTCAGGGTCGTTTATCATATCGCCGTAAAAGCAGACGGAAAGCCATCTTTGCTCAGGGTCATCATCAATAACATCTGCCATTGCAAAAAGAGTTCTCTCCTTCTGGTTATTATGTTTAGGTCTAAGCGAATAGCTAACCCCTGGTCTTGCGTTAAATGCAAATGATATGTTGTCCATTGATTGAAGATGCTCCATAATCTCCATGAAAGCTCGTTTTGTTCCGCTTTCAGTCTCTTGCCACTCTCTAACTAATTTTTTTAGCTCTTCCATTGTTTACCTTCTTAATTAATTTTTGTTTTAAAAAATCATATTGATTATATAACGCCAACACCATTAAACTAATTTTAAAAAATAGATTAAATAGTCTCAATAAAATCTTTGATTTGTTTGCGTTGCTCGTTGGTTAAATCTGTCTGAGAAGATTTTGCATAAGCCGTCATTAAATATACGCATTGCTCTTTAGTAACTACATAGTAAATAAATCTAAAACCACCACTTTTCCCTTTTTGTTGGTCACCAGAAGCAATCCGAACTTTATAAACTTTCCCAGAAAAGCCTTGAGGTTCATCTCCCTTAAAATTACCTTGCTCTAAATCTTCCAATAACTCTGCAAAATCACTTTTAATATTTTGATATTTTTTTGCGAGTTTCTTTATTCGCCTATTAAATGTAGGTGTTAATTTAATTTGATACATATTATTTTATAAATCTCTTAATAGGTCTCTGGCGTTTGGCAATTCAACCCCATTTTGTTTGGCAGCTATAATTTCTTTAAAGCCTTCTATTAAGTCATCTCCTACATTTACATCATCGTCATCAATATACTCAGAATTTGCTAAGTCAAAAGTAATCGTTAGCCGTTGGTATGGATTTAAGTTGTATTGCTCTTTTAAAACAGTAAATAAATCACTGACTCTAATATTTTGAATTGTAACTGGCATTTTTAATATCCTTAATAATTATTTAATTGTTTAAACCAGTATGTTTTCTATTCTATTTTTCAACTCTAATCTTGTTGATTCAAACAATTCGTTTAAATCTGTTTTTGTTTCCAATGATTTTTCCAATAATTCACGATTTAATATAGGTAACTGAAATGCCTTAACAAATATCTCTTTGTTATCGGCTAAAGCATCTTTAATAGTAAATTCTGCTCGGTTTTCCTGATTGTGTTTTATTGTATTAGGATAAAAGAGTATTATTTCATCTACTTTAAATCGTACTGCATAAGCCATCATTTGATATAGATCGTTCTGAGAGATTCCTTTTTTAGGGTCAGTTTCATCTGAATATATGATCTTATATTTAGTATCTGCTATCAGGGATTTTTCTTTTGTCTTCAGCCACAAATCTGGTTTTAAATTAAAGTTTTTCGATTCATCAAGATAGATGTCTCCTCTTTGAGCTTTAGCAGTAACTTCTTTCAATTCTTTATCTATAAAACCAAAAATAAAATCTTCAAAAATATATTCCATTGGAAGCAGGAAAGCGAAGAGTTTTAAGCCATTCTTGTAATCAAATGAAATGGAGTTAGTTAAAAAAAGCTGACAGTAATCTCGGACTGTTTCAAATTCACCAAATATTGGATTAAAGTTAATTTTAGAGCATTGTTCTGCAGTTGCTCTTTTGTCAGATACTTCATCTAAGATGAATAATATTTCTCTTAGATTCTTTTTATTGTCTTGATTTGAAGTAACATTAAATAAAAGAGTAGTTACATATTTTATGATACGGTTAAACTCATTGTCAAAAATGAAAGCATCATAAGTACAGCTCAGCTTGTGCCATCTTCCTCTGCTCAAATTCTCGTTAATATAATCATTTGTGTTAAGCCTTCCCTTTATAAATGGCAACTCCTTGTTTACCTCTTCATACTGCTGATATATTGAATAATTTAGAAGTTCTCGAGTGTATTTAGAAAATAGGTAAATTAACACCTCAAAAAAATCACTTTTGGAACTACTTAACGAGGTCTGATAATTTGGGAATTTAATCTTTCGGCAATAACTCAACCACCAGAGTATATGGTTTTGAATTTGATTTACTCGATCTGTTGAATACTCTTTTTTAGAATCAAAAAATATCTTTGGAAGTAGATTTATTCTATTTCCTTGATAATGAATTACACCAACGTACTTATTGGATTTTAATTCATTTGATTTGTGAATAAATTGAAGAAATCTTTGGGATTCAACTCTTTCATCTCCATTTTCTGAATAAAAAGAATTCTTTTCACGATTATTCCAGATTTCATCAAGAAATCCCTCCAAGCCTTCCATTGAATCTTGAATGTCAACTTTGTTTTGATATTCAAAAAGATTAATCATTCTTTCCTGTAATTCTCAATGGAAAAGATTTGTCTTCAATTTTAAGATCAGCAGATTGGAGAATCTCTTTTACCTCTTTTTCATCATTCATATAATATTCAAGCAAAAGCGGAATTACTTTTTTGTTCATTCTTTGAACCAAGTCATTGTTTTCTCCCATAAAGTAAGCATGACCAATTTGAAAATCGTAGCCTTTAGTCTTTATGATTCGTTCGTTTATCTGCTTTAAAATTTCAACATCATAAATTTCTTCCCCTTCAATCTCGTATTTCGGATACATTGCGTCAAAATCAAACCGTCTTCTTAAGGCAATATCTAATAAAGCTATGGATTTATCAGCAGTATTCATCGTTCCAATGATGTAGAGATTTGAAGGAACAATAAAAGCGTCTCCTGATGGTAAGGTACAAGAAAGTGCAATTTTCCCATGAGAACGTTTGTCAGGCTCAATCAATGTTATCAACTCACCAAAAACTCTTGAAATATTTGCTCTGTTTATCTCATCAATTATTATGACGTAGTTTGGTACATCATTAGAAGATATTTCTCTTAACTGGTTGAAATCAAAAGTTGCTAAAAGTTTCTTTTTTGATTCATAACTAACTTCCTCAAAAGACTCCTCTTTTTCTTCGTCACTTGCTTTCTCATAATTATTGTAAAAAGAGATGAATTCCTTTAATGCAACCCAATAAACTGTAGTGTTGCACCCTCCAATTGCATCTCTAATGTCTGTATGAATATTTTTAATCTTGTTAATATCTGGAAATACTCCAAAAAGTTTTAATAACCTATTTCCTGAAACCAAGTAAATGCGGCTTTTATTGGCATGTTTAAATTCAATATTACCACTCTTTGTAAATGAAATAATTGTTATTGTTGAACCTGTAGCTGATTTGAAATCTTTTAATTCTAAACTTTTTAAATGTTCAACAAAATCCAAGTAAATCTCGTTTGGATCAACACTTTCATTATTTTCCTTATGTGTTGCCTCTAATTTTTTTGACATTTTATAAAATTCAAATAATGCCTCTGTTGCAATCCGTGTAAAAATTCCGTCTCTTTTATCAAAACTAAGCTGACCTTTTGCCTCTACGTCAGGTCTTAAACCTTGAATAAAATCTTCATAACTGTAATTCTGATGAAATGTAACAAATTCTATTCTATTGTAAAGATTCGCATTGAATATCTTTAAAGCATTTTTATATGAGTCAATTTGTTTGTTTTCGATAATTTCAGCAGCTCTTAAAATAGTGTTATAAGTTTTGCCTGTTCCCGGAGGACCATATAAAATTGTATTGAGAGGAAAGTTAATTGATTCTTCAATAGATAGCAAATTTTCAGATGGTTCAATTAAATTATCCGCCTTCTTTTTTGCATTCCGCTGCCAAGCCTCATAGGACATTTCATAGAACGGCAGCTCGCTCTTGCTTCTAATTTTTTCTAAGATATCAATGTATTGAGTGTAGGTGTTGAATTTTGGATCAATTTCCAATACTTGTTTAATGTAAGGTATTGTTGGACCATCAATAGGAAGGAATTTTTCAGGGTTGATATAAAATAAGGCTTCTGTCAGTTTAGTTTTACCAACACATGCAATTTTTAGAACATCTTCAAAATCAGAATCCGATATATTGTCAGTTATTGCTTTTTTAAAGAAATCCCATAATCTTGGTATTTCATTATTTATTCTTGCATATTTATACGGGAACAACCAAACGTGTCTTCCTATTCCATGTGCAGAAGGAATACCCAGCTCGTCCGAAGGCATTAAAATATTTAGCGTCTTGGCTATCTCTTGCAGATATTTTAATCGTTTATCAGGACCATATTTATATATGTAACAAAAAAAGGTGAAGGGGTCAATTTCTTCAAGTTCTATATCATGACCGCCTTCATTGGTTTTATCATTAAACGTACCTATTCCGACCTGTTTTAGAAGATCAATGAGTTCTTTTTGAGAGTTCTCTTTTTTACTTAAAAATTGAGTAATCTGCTTGTGGGTTTCTACCCAAGTGAATTTATTATCTGTCATTCTATTCCAAAATATGTTTCATAATATGCCCAAGCTCTGGAAAAATCAGGTCGCTACAGGCAAGTTTACAGGCATTGAGGCTGCCCGGCATACAAAATACAACAGTTTGACCAATTATTCCTGCTGTAGCCCTTGACATGATTGCTGCCGAATCGATCTCATCAAAGCTAAGTTGGGCAAACAGAACTCCAAAAGAGGTGAGTGTTTTATGAAACATTGGCGACATAGCTTCAATAGTTACATCTTTTGAGCTAATACCGGTTCCTCCTGACATCAGTATCGCATTAGGTGCTACCTTTTCAAGTACATGCTGAACCATTGATTGAATAGCACCAATCTCATCTGGCACCACATGATGAACAACGGTCTCGTGCCCCTCTTTTTTTATCTGCTGTTTTATCCAAGCCCCGCTTTTATCTTCAGCAATTCCTCTTGTTGTGGATACCGAAATAATTGCGATCTTAAGATTGCTGGGCGTATGCTGTTTATGCGGAACTATTCCCATTATATTTATATTCCTTTTAATCTGAATTGGGGGGTTAAATTTATTAACAATAAACAATTGTCCTACCAGCAAATCTACTCTTCTTGTTCAATAAAAACACTATCTTTGCCATCACACTCAACTAATGAGACATTTACAGTCTCGGCATGGCGAGTATCAACGACGACTCCCTTGTAATCAGCCTGAATTGGAAGCTCTCTGTGTCCTCTGTCAACCAAGACAGCAAGCTCAATCTTTGATGGTCTGCCAAAGTCCATTAGTGCCTCAAGTGCGGCTCTTATAGTTCTTCCTGTAAAGAGCACATCATCAACAAGAATGATTTTTTTGTTATCCACTGAAAACGAAATTTTTGACGGTCTGACAATAGGCTGATAGCTTATCTTTGTCCAATCATCTCTGTAAAGGTTTATATCCATTGCACCTACAGGGATGATCTCTCCCTCTATCTGTTCGATTTTTTTTTGAATTCTTTTGGCAATAAAGTCTCCGCGGGTAATTATTCCTGCAAGAGCAAGGTTTTTAACTCCCTTGTGAGCCTCTATAATCTCATAGGACATTCTGGTAAGTGCCCTCTCCATATCTGCTGAATCAAAAACAATTTTCTGTTTCATTATTTATCCTGTTTAGATGTCAAAATCATAATTATAAAATGACAATATTCCATTATTAATAAAAATAAAATTGTTATCATTTTTTTTTATAAGGAGCAATCTTTGATTTTAATGTTCACATAACAAATTTTTACTTGATTTTTTGAGCCTCTTCCTTATATCCATTGTCTGCATTTATTATAAGAGATTGGTTATTGCTGTTAAACAAAAACCTAAGGAGACGTTTTCATGCCAACATTGGAAGAGAGAGAAGCAGAAACCCCTGCAGAACTGAAAAAAAGATTAAAGGCAAGATCAAAGGATTTTGATATTAACTGTGCATTTACAGAGTATATAGAGATGATGGAAAAATATCTGCTCACCCTTGAAAGACGGGTAAAAAGAATTGAACGCAGGCACAACTATAAGAGCGATGACATTCTCGGTATGGATGGTGAAGAACTTGAGTAATCTTCCAGCCACAAACGAACTTAACACCATTACAATCAAGGGGGCAAGAGAGCACAACCTTAAAAATGTTGATGTTGTGCTGCCAAAAAAAAAGCTGATTGTATTTACAGGTGTTTCTGGTTCTGGAAAATCAAGCCTTGCATTTGACACCATATTTGCAGAGGGACAACGCAGATATGTTGAATCTTTGTCTGCCTATGCAAGGCAGTTTATCGGGCAGATGGTCAAGCCTCACTACGACACCATCAGAGGGCTATCTCCCACTATCTCGATTGAACAAAAATCTGCAAGCAAAAATCCTCGCTCAACTGTAGGCACAATCACCGAAGTTTACGACTATTTGAGGGTTCTGTTTGCCCGTGTTGGAGAGCAATTCTGCATAAAGTGCGGAAGAGCTGTAGGCAAAGGAGATGCCGAAAGCATGGTATCTCAGATATTGTCCCTTCCGCTATCCTCAAAAATTCTGATCCTCGCCCCTCTTATCGATAATCGTAAAGGTGAACATAGAGATATTTTAGACAAGCTCAGAAAAGATGGATTTGCAAGAGTCCGTATTGATGGTGTAGTGCACAATCTTGAAGATATTCAGTCGCTTGCCAAAAACAAGAAGCATAATATTGATGTTGTGGTTGATAGACTTATCGTAACAGACAGCGATACATTCCGCAGCCGCGTGACAGATTCGGTTGAAACTGCACTTAAAACTGGTAATGGTCAAATTATTGTCCATTTTGTGAGCGGCGGACATACAAACAGAGAACAGGTTAATAATCCAATTGGAGCTGAACGAGATAATATTGGACATAAGCAGGAGGATATCAGAATGAGCGAAGCACGTTCCTGTTGCGGCATTGCGTATCCTGAGCTTGAACCGACTCTCTTTTCGTTTAACTCTCCGTTGGGTATGTGCCCTGAATGCAATGGAATTGGGAATCTGCTTTATATGGACCATAATAAGGTTGTGCCTGATCACTCTCTGACCATACGTCAGGGGGCTGTGGTGCCGTGGAAAAACTATTTTTCCCCCAAAAAATTCTTTTATAAAAACAGAAACTTGAAAAACGGAGCAGCATATTTTGCAAACAGTTCTGTGAAAGATATTACAGAAGAAGAGGAGGGGGATTTAGAAAACGGGTCTGGTAAAAATGAGACAAATCAGAACTCATGGGGAATGGGTCAACTGCTTGCGATGAAAGAGCAGTGGGGAATTGATTTTGATACTCCGTGGAGAGATATGCCTGAAGAGCATAAAGATATTATTTTGAACGGAGGCAATGGCAAAAAACTTATAGTCAACTGGCAGTCAGACAAAATAAGAGGAGAGTTTGAGCACGAACATGAGGGTTTGATTCACTCCTTGATGAGGCGTTACAGAACCACTCAATCTGAAATTCAGAAACGATATTATTCAGGTTTTATGAGCGAACAGCCCTGCTCTGTCTGTGGAGGGAAACGGCTAAAACCAGAGGTGCTCCATGTTCGTATTGATGGAAAGTCGATAATTGACATAACTGAGATGAGCATCAGAAAGTGCCATGATTTTATCAGCAACCTCAAACTTGAAGGCAATCGCCAACTGATTGCCTCTGAGCTGATAAAGGAGATATCAGGCAGGCTCGGATTTCTGATAAATGTTGGGCTTGATTATCTATCGCTTGACCGCAAAGGTCCGACACTTTCAGGCGGAGAATCTCAGCGAATCAGGCTTGCATCTCAGGTAGGTTCTGAATTGACAGGCGTGCTCTATATTTTAGATGAACCGTCAATCGGGCTTCACCAGAGAGACAATGAAAAACTTATAAGAACACTCTGCCATTTAAGAGATATTGGCAACACCTTGATTGTAGTTGAGCATGATGAAGAGACCATGAATCGAGCTGACTGGATTGTCGATATTGGACCAGGTGCGGGACATTTAGGAGGAGAGATAATTGCTCAGGGCACACCAGAAGAGATTAAAAAGAGTCCTTTCTCTTTGACTGGAAAATTTTTAAACGGTTCGGAAAAGATTGAGATTCCGCAGAAAAGAAAGATTCCGACTGATATATCTATCGATTCAGCAAATCAGATGGCTGCAACAAAAAGCATCAGAATAAATCTATCAGACAGCAAGAGAACAAATCCTGCAGACAGCGGTAAAGGCTGGCTAACCATAAAAAAAGCATCTGAAAATAATCTTCAAAATATTGATGTACGCATTCCGCTTGGTTTGATGGTGGCAGTTACTGGTGTTTCTGGTGCTGGGAAATCAACCCTTATCAATCAGATTCTCTATCCTGCCATAGCAAGGCAACTTCACGGCTCAACCCTTGAGGTTGGAGCACACGAAGGTATTGAAGGGCTTTTTCAGATAAATAAGATAATCAACATTGACCAGAAACCGATTGGTAGAACCCCAAGAAGCAATCCAGCCACATACACCAAAGTTTTTGATCCAATACGGGAACTTTTTGAGATTCTCCCAGAATCAAGAGCACGTGGCTACAAAAAGGGACGCTATTCGTTTAATGTCAAGGGAGGCAGGTGTGAGGCGTGCAGCGGAGACGGCTATATAAAGGTTGAGATGCACTTTTTACCTGATGTGTTTGTGCCATGCGAGGTGTGCAGAGGTAAGCGATTTAACAGCTCTACGCTTGAGATAAAATATAAAAACCACTCAATTGCCGATGTGCTTGATCTCTCTGTGATGCAGGCGTGTGAGCTTTTTGCAAACCACCCGCAGATCATAAACATTCTCAATACTCTCATGGATGTTGGACTCTCCTACATAAAACTTGGTCAGGCAGCAACTACCCTTTCAGGTGGTGAGGCACAGAGAATCAAACTTGCAAGAGAGCTTGCCAGACGAGATACTGGTCAGACACTCTATATTTTAGATGAGCCAACAACTGGACTCCATTTTCAAGATATAAGGCTTCTGTTAAATGTGCTCAAAAGACTTACAGACGGCGGAAATACAGTCGTTGTAATTGAGCACAATCTTGATGTGATAAAAACTGCTGACTGGATTATTGATCTTGGTCCTGAAGGTGGCAGCCGCGGGGGACAGATTATAGCAGAAGGCTCTCCTGAACAGGTTGCACAATCTAAAGAAAGCTATACTGGATACTATCTGAATCAGGCACTATCAAAGCATAAAGAAGAACGACCTGCCCTAACAGCCATTTCTACTTGAATCTTACCCTTGGATCCACAAGTGCAACGCAGATATCAGAGAGAATATTTCCGATCATAAAAAGAAGCGATGATATAACAAGAATCCCCATCACAACAGGATAATCCCGATCCACAACAGATTCGTAACCTAAAAGCCCCATTCCATTGATATTAAATACCTTTTCAATTAGAAATGAGCCAGTAAGAACAACCGAGATATTGTTACCAAAACTTGTGGCAATGGGAATCAGGCTGTTTCTTAAAGCGTGACGGAAAACAGCCTGTTTGAACGAAAGCCCTTTGGCAATTGCGGTTCTTACGTAATCAGCAGAAAGCTGATCCATAAGGGTGTTTTTCATAAGAAGGGTCATCACGGAAAACGATCCAATTACATAAGCAATCAGAGGTAAAGCTGTATGCCATGCAATATCTCGTACCTGTTCCATGAGGGAAAGATCATTGAACAGGTCAGAGGTAAACCCGCCTAATGGAAAAATATCCATGCGTGAAGAAAAAAGCACCAACAAAATGACTCCTGCCACCCACCCGGGAATTGCATAGCCCACAAAAATAACAATTGAGGTGAAATTATCAAAACTTGTTCGATGTCTTATCGCCTTTGCAATCCCAAGAGGAATGCAAACCCCGTAAACAATCACCATTGTAAGCAGACCAAAATAGAGAGAGATGGGAATCCGCTCTTTTATCATCTCCCAAACTGGATCGTAATATCTTGTTGAGCTTCCGAGATCTCCTTTTAGAACTTTGGAGAGCCACAACCAATAACTTGTAACTATTGGCTTGTCAAAACCGTAGTATTCCTTAAGCTGCTGAATCTGCTCTTCAGAAAGGGGCTGCCCTGAATTGTCTCGACCTGCCCCGCGTGATAATCCACTGCCTCCTTCGGTCTGCATCTGCCGTGCAGCAGAGATCATTCTCTCAACAGGACCGCCGGGGACAAATCGAGTAATGGCAAAAACCATGATGGTAATTCCCACAAATGTAGGCACGATCAATAAAAATCTTCTTATGAAATATGCGGTCATTCTCTATTTCCGATAACATACATGGCAGATTATTCTGCCATAACAAAATAGATTAACTTATCTTTTTAACCAAAAATTTGGTCGCCTGCTCACATGTCACACCATTCTTACCGCCGTTTGGAACAAGTTTTTCCCGAGTAAGATCATCAACAGCAGCAAATACATTCTCTTTGAGCTTTGGATAACCAATAAACTCAAGAAGCTCACCAGTAGCTTTTGCCACTGCAACTGGTGATGCAAAATGACCTCTGTTCTCAAGCATCATTCTTGTACCTGTTCCGCCGCCTGCCTCAAACATCCCTTGCGAAAACGATATATTGGCAGAACCTACGCCGCCAATTCCGCCGACATACATTCCAGCCTCATCACCTGCCATATCTCCCACAATATTATTGCACACCATTGTTGTGAGTTTAAACTCTCTTCCTGTCTTCTCTCCTCTCATTGATTTAAGTTTTTCAGGCTGGGTAACTGTATATGAAAAATCATCAGGCTTGACTGACAGATAATCAATTTCAGGAAAATGTTTGTCAATATACTCTTTTGCCCAGTTAAGTGAAGCCGCATCAGGCTTGATTACATTATCCTTAAAATTGAGAACTACGGCATCTGATTTATTGGCTTTTGCATGAATACAGGCAAGGTGAGTAAGACGCTCAATATCAATGCGAGCCTGCGGCCAGAAGCAGATAGCATACTCCTCCTGACCGTTTAGCAAAGATACACCAGCAGATTTTGCGTCTTGATATGGCGTGCCAAGATTGCATCTGAAAACCGAAAAATCAATTCCCAACTCTTCGTTTTTAATCCCTCTTTGACAGGCAAACAGATCCATATACTGCCTCATCCAGACATTGGCACTTGGTACGTTTGGATATTTTGAGCTGTCAGGGGTCTCAAGAGGCATCTTTAATATCACATCACACTTGTCAATAACATCAATTGAGGTTTGAGGTGCAACAACATCAAGCTCAAGTCTCTTTTCTATGGTCAAATCAGGAATTTCAACAACCTTAATTTCACCTTTTGCAATCTCTTTGGCAAGCAGAGTCTCAAGAATCGTGCGGGCTGCATTTGCCACAATCGGACCAATGCCGTCTCCAGGGGCAAACCCTATTGTCAAAGGACGTTTTTTACTCAAATCTACAGGATTAAAGTTTCCGCGTGTTTTAATTGCTTTTTCAACACGCTCTTTTTCGTTCTTCAAAAGAACAGATAACGCCTCAAACGGGTTATAATTTCCTTCAAAAACATTTAGATATGCAGCCATTTTTTTCTCCTTAATTATAAAAATATTTATGATAGTCAGTCCTATCGCTAATTATAAAAATATCTATGATAGTCAGCCCTTAACCTGCTGTTTTTTGCAGCAGAAGACCAGAAACAATAAAAGCAAGACCAATAAATGTTGATATAAATACAGTTTCATTTAAAAAAAATCTGATAAATATCAATGAGATAAACGGTGTTAAAAATATAAGGTTCACAATTTTACCTGTGTTGTTACTAAGTTTTAAGGCGGTAAGCCATATAACAAACGTGAATCCAAATTCAAAACACCCAACCCAAACTGCCCCAGCAAAACCTTTTAAAGATATATCGGTTATACTTGAAAACCATAAACACGATATTGCTGTTAAAGGAAGGCTGAAAAGAAAGTTCAGAAAAAGACCAATAATAGGGTCACGCGGCATACGGACATTTAGAATCCAGTAAAGTGCCCATACAACAGTGCTCCCAAGTGCCAAAATAAGACCATTCAGACTCAGTGTCTTGAATCCAGAAATATCTCCGTGTGTCGAGACAATCACAGCACCTGTATAGCATATAAGCATGGCAATGAAATCAATTTTACCAAACGGATGTTTAAGCAGGGGGACAGATAGGAGAGTAAGCATTATTGCCCATGTGTAATTTACAGATTGTGCAATCTGAGCAGGCAGCAGATCATAAGCCTTAAAAATCATAAGATAATATATAAAAGGGTTTATAAATCCAAGAAAAAATGAATTTATATAGTCCTGCCGTTCAAGGGTAAATGCCTCTTTAAATCTTCCCTGAATCAAAAGAATCAGAGCTATTACAACTGTAGAGACTAAACTTGCATAAAATAGAAGTTGAGGAACATCTAAATATTTAAGGGAGAGTTTAAATGCGGTTGCTGATGTTGACCAGAAAAGAACGGTGAGCAGTGCCAGCAAATATGCTTTATTCATCTGATTCTCAATTGTTGTTAAATGGTTTTAGGTTTATTGAATTTTATATTATTCGTCATGTTACGCACTAATCTACCCCCCACTCCCTTACCCCTCCCTATATGGAGATAACTCTCTCCCCTGCGGGGAGGCTGGGGAGGGGCTTTGCGTAACATCACTTATTATACTATTTTAACTGTCATGTAGTTTGGAAACGGCTGAATTTTGCTCAAATCGTTCTCAAACACAATTAAACCATTATCTCGTTTGGTAGACTCATAGAAATGGTTAAACTTGTAAGTCATGTACATCATTCGGTTGCGGTCGTTTGGTATCATCTCTGCAAAGAGGCGGACATTGTTATCTCTTGCCTCATTGCGTATATGGTTAATCAAAACCGTGCCAACTCCCCTTGTCATCACACGACATGACATCAAAAGCAGTTTTATCATCCAGCTCTCTTTTTCGCACTCAATCAGCACAAGACCAATTTTGCCGTAACTTCCATATTTGTCGTAAAGTCCAGATATGAACAGACGGTGACGGTCTGAATGGCGGAAAAAATCAAGTTCATCATGCGAATATGTGTAACCAGTAGTATTTAACTGATTTGTTCGCATTGTCAACTCTTCTGCACGTTTAAGGTCTTCAGACTTTGGAGTTCCGATTGTGAGCACCATCTCTAAAGTTGCAAGAAAATCCTCTTGAGGTCCTTCAAAATGCTCTTCAACTTTTTTGCGGGCTATATCAGCAAGATACATAATACGTCTTTTCGCTGAATCCTCAGTGATAAATCGGGGGTTAAATTCAGGCATATCGAGCATTGCGTCTATTTTTGCAGCATCAATACACATAACTTCTGGATGGGCAAAAGAGACCTCTTCACGCTCAAAAGTCTGGTCATCTATAAATGCAATGGTGTCAATGCCTATGTTTATATCTTTTCTGATACGATCTATTGAGTCTGATTTAGGTCCCCAGTGAATCTGAGGATATAGAAAATAGTCGGAAACACCAAGCTCTTCAAGTCTTTTCATGGCAAGGTTATGGTCGTTTTTGGATGCAATTGATTGAAGTATTCCTTTACTATCCAAATTCTGCATGATTTCACGAATACCATGGCGAAGCTCAACCGTTGGGTCTTCTAAAAGAGTCCCCTCCCAAAGTGTGTTATCCAAATCCCATACAACGCATTTTATTTTACGTTCTGACCGCTCTTTACTAATAGCTTTTTTTTGTTCTTCTTGTTCTTTAGAACTCATTTTTTTTAAATATCTCCTTTATATTACAGAAAAAGCCTGTTCTAAATCTTGAATAATATCATCAGGATGCTCAAGCCCAACTGAGAGACGGATAAGACCTTGAGCAATTCCAGCTTGTTTCAAATCTTCCTCAGAGTAGGTTGCATGGGTCATGGATGCAGGATGCTGGATCAAGGTTTCGCAATCTCCAAGACTTACAGCAAGTGTACACAATTTCACATTATTAAGAACAGCTTTACCAGCCTCCATAGCGGTCTTGTTCACACCCTCTTTTAGCTCAAATGCCATAACTCCACTAAAATATTTCATCTGCTTCACTGCAATGGCATGTCCTGAATGTGAGGTAAGTCCAGGATAATAGACCTTTCTGATTTTGGGATGGTGTTCAAGCCACCTTGCAATGGTAAGGGCAGAGCTGCTGTGCCGCTCCATTCTGATAGCAAGGGTTTTCACACCTCTTAAAATAAGCCATGCGTTGAATGGACTCATGGCGGGACCAAAATGGTGAACGTATTCTTCTTTTATCTGTGTAACAATATTGTTGTTTGATACAATAATACCGCCAATTATATCTCCGTGGCCTCCAAGATATTTGGTGGCAGAGTGGATAACAATATCAGCACCAAGCGATATTGGTTTTTGAAGATAGGGTGATGCAAAGGTGTTATCAACACAAAGAGGAATTTTATACTGCCTTGCTATGTCTGCCCAGAGCCTGATGTCAATTATATCAAGCGTTGGATTTGAAGGAGTTTCGATGTATAAAAGGCGGGTTTTATCATCAATAAGGGGACTTATATTATTTTTGTCGTTGCTCATTGATGGAGTAAGAAAGCGTGTTTCCATATTAAGCCGTTTCAGGTGGGTGTTGAACAGGGAAAATGTCCCGCCATAAAGAGCGTTACATGCAATAATATTGTCTCCCGGCTTTAAAAAGCTCATCACTGTAGATGCCACTGCTGCCATGCCTGATGATGTGGCAATCGCATCTTCTGCACCTTCAAGAAGTGCAATCTTCTCTTCAAGCAGATCAACAGTCGGGTTGGAGATACGGGTATAAAGATAACCTTCTTCTGTTCCTGCAAATATTGAGGCAGCATGATGCTGATCGCTGAATTTAAAGGTTGAGGTCATGTGGATTGGAGGCACAAGGTCCATGCTCGTAGTATAGCATTTTGTGATACCGTGAACAATGATAGTATCTTCTTTTGAATTGCTTGATGCGGTTGTCATAATTTTTTACCTCCTTTTGCTTTTTCATATGGTATTATAACACTTCGTTGAAATTATAGAATAATATGTCAAAATATGGATAAAGATTATAAATTATTGATTAATCACCATCCAATGCTTCACGCACTGACTCTGCAAGAGTTGTGAGAGAGACTGGCTTCATAAGATAGCCCTTGATGCCCATCTCTTCTGCTTCTTCAGAAGAGAGCTTTTCACTGTATCCTGTTAATATAATTATTGGAATATCTGGCTGTATAGCCATGGCTTCCCGAGCAACA
Organism: Desulfamplus sp.; assembly: GCA_015232555.1. GTDB lineage: Bacteria > Desulfobacterota > Desulfobacteria > Desulfobacterales > Desulfobacteraceae > Desulfamplus. Next base: position 19,442 of record JADFZJ010000020.1, read on the forward strand.
TCATCGCCTGACATTTCAGGCATAGTCATGTCGCTCAAAATAAGATCAACATCTGCTGGTCTATCTTTGAAAAAATTGAGTGCTGATTTGGGATTATTGTAATTGAATACAGTGTAGCCAAGTCTTTTTAACATGCTTTCAAGAACTTTTGTAATAGATACCTGATCATCTATCACCAATATTTTTTCACTGCCTAAAGGCAATTTTCTTTTTATCAAGCCCTGCTGCAAATCTGATACAGAAGTATGGCATGGAAAAAATAGCCTGAATTCGCTTCCCTCTCCTGGCTCACTTCTTACAGTTATTGCTCCATTATAGCTGCTGACAATACCATGTACTAAAGATAGTCCAAGACCTCCTCCCTTAAACTTAGGTCTTGTGGAAAAATATGGGTCAAATATTCTTGGCAAATGCTCTTTTTCAATGCCATGTCCTGTATCTTTTATGCTCAGGCAGACATATCTTCCGTTTAACAATGCACCTGTGTCATGGCAGGTTTCCTTGAAGTTATCCTCTTTCAAGGAGATAGTAATTGTTCCGCCGCCATCTTGCATAGCATCAACTGCATTGTTAATCAGATTAACAATTACCTGACGTATCTGTTGAGCATCTGCAATGATCATGCTGCAAGAGTTGTCAATAATCTCGACAATTTTGATATCTGAGAGAAGCACAGGGCGGAGAGAGATTATAATCTCAGTTAAGATAAGGTTGAGATATAAAGGACTTACTGCTGTTGAACTATTTTTGCTGAATGCAAGAATCTGCTTGACCAAACCCTTTGCCCTGAGAGTGTTGGTAATTATGCTGTCAACCATCTCCTCCATATCATTTGGCTTTGCAACAAGCTCTATCTGTTCACTTTTTGTAAGGGAGTTCTTATCCTGCACGTTTGTAAATCTGTTCATATCTTGAACCTGTTTTAGCTCATCTTTTAACATCTCCCCAAAACCGAGGATAGGAAAAAGAATGTTGTTAAAATCATGGGCAATACCAGCAGCAAGTGTACCAATAGCTTCCATTTTTCTTGCATGAAGCAGCAAGTTTTTAAGGGACTCCTTCTCCTCTTCTGCCTGTTTCAGCAGAGTAATATCACTTAAACTGATGAGCAAAACTTCCTGATCAATATCATTCTGCCTCTCTGTTCTATCATATCCAACTGAAGTATTACGTTCTCCGGCAGGGCTTCTATTTGCAAAGCCTGATATATTTTTTTTCCTCCCTTCAAGTCTTACAACGATTGAATCGCGTTTGCTGTCATTTATGGTTAGCTCGAAAAACTTATCCGAAGGATTTTTAAAATATGATTTAAAACGCGAGAGAAAATCAGATACATCATTTTGAGCAACAAAATTTTGAAAAGGTTTCTGGTAAATCTGTGCCAGATCAGTTTTTACCATATTTGCAAATGTCTGATTTGCGTTGAGTATAATGGCACTGCTGTTTAAAATCAGATATCCTACAGGTGCACTGTTGAAAAGCTCGACATAATCTTTTCTCACATCCTCAGCATCTCTAAAAGCTCGTAGAAGTTCATCATTTTGCATCTCAAGTTCTATTTTGTATGTCTCAAGGTCTGCCCACATCCTTTGGAGTTCATTTTCAAGTTCAATCTTAATATGTTCTGGCGGGCATTCGCTATATTTGGAAAATTTTGCAAAAATCTCTTCAATTCTCTTTTGAGCCATGCTCCACTCAAGAGCTTTTTTATTTGATACTGCTATTATGTTTTGAGGGTCATATTGGTTTGACATGGCAATTTTTTCTACTCCTGTTTGCTATTTTTATAATTTTGGCTATGAATTAAACACAAACTTCGCAATAAACTATAGCTATCCGTTTAAACTTAAGAGAATAATCGTTTTTTAATCTCTACAAGCTCAGTAATATCATCAAAAGTGGCATAAACCTGATAAGGCTTATATTCTCCTTCGTTATACAGCGGTATAGCAGATACATTAAGCCATTTTATAGCATCTTCAAGAGGATTATAGACTCCTAATATTACATTATTTATACGGCTGCCTGTTGCTAACGCTTGCATTGAAGGGTGCTCTTCGCCCGGAAGTTCTGTGCCATCTTCTCTGATTGTACGCCATCTTGGATCCATTGAGGTTCTGCCCTGCATCTGATCAAAAGTTAGACCTAAAAGTTTTTCAGCCGATGGATTGACAGATATGATCCGCCCTTCTCTATCCTGATATACAACGCCAGGGGTCATGGTTTCAAACAAAGTTCTATATTTTTCAGCACTTATTTTGAGATCAGACTGAGCTTTTTTTATTAGCGTGATATCAATAAAACTTAAGATAGCACCAGCAAAATGGTGAGGTCCTGTCTGATACGGAATGATACGCATCAGGTAATGCTTGCCATCTTTTGTCTCTACCTCTTGTTCGACTTTTATATTGTTCTTGATAACCTTTTCCAGAAGCAGCATTATATCCTCGCCTTTTAAACTATGAGTCAGGTGAGAAATTGGTCTCCCAATATCTGAATCTAAAATTTTGAATATTTTGGTTATGTGGGACGAAAATCTTCTTATCTCAAAATTTTCGTCTAATATCAATTTTCCTATTTGGCTGCTGGACAACAAATTCTCAACATCATTGTTAAGTTCAGTAAGTTCAAGAATTTTGTTTTGATACTCAATGTTGACCGTATGCAGCTCCTCATTTGTCGATTGCAGCTCCTGATTTGTCGATTGAAGTTCCTCGTTGCTTGCAAGCAGCTCTTCATTAGTTGCTTGAAGCTCTTCGTTTGATGTTTCAAGCTCTTCGACTGTTGCTTGAAGACTTTCTCTGGTAAACTGAAGCTCCTGTTTCAGATCATTAATATGCTGTATTGCTTGATCATTAAGATCATAATACAAAATTTCATCGTTTTTTTCAGAAATTGATTCTGCCTTTAGCTTTTCCACAAAGACCACAACAAAAGATTCTGAAGTATTTTTTGCAAACATGGGCTTTATAATCAGTTTTACAATCTGTCTTGGAATCGGAGTTGTTGCTGAATCAGAGTTAGCACTATCAAGAAGATGGGTGTCAGCGACACTAATGTTAGGTTTACCAACCGCAATATTGGTATAACGAAGCTCTTTGCCTGTTCTGAAAACCTTCTGAATCCCTGTAAAAATAGGGATTGCAAGCTCTTCTGCTGCCATTTTTGATATATCGTTCAAAACCGCCCCCTGAGGCACCTTAAAAAGTCCCTCTGTATTGCCAAGAACATGCACAACCTCCATCTGTTCGTTTACAATCATGGCAAGAGGAACATACTCTTGAGAGAGCAGAGTTAAAAAACTCTCCATAATCCTCTCTGTCTCAAGAAGCCTTGTGGCAGACGGCAGTGCACCGTAAGGAGTTGATATATATGGCATGCGTTTTGCCCTGTAATTTTGTAGCAGAGGGGTATCAGCAGTCAGTGTGGGGGTAACCTTGTTAAATGGTCTTCTTGATTGATATATCCTGTATCTACTGTCAAGCGGTATAAAATAGTCAGACATCTCGCCTGTGGTCTCACTGCTGCCTAAAAGAAGAATTCCTTGAGGATTGAGAGAAAAGCTAAAAAACTCCAAAACCTTTTTTTGAAGTATAGGTTGAAAATAGATAAGCAGGTTTCGGCAGCTTATAAGATCAATTTTGGTAAACGGCGGGTCTTTTATAAGGTTGTGCTGGGCAAATACCACCATCTCTCTGATGCTTCTTGATATCTGAAATGTGTCATCTTTTTTGAAAAAATATTTAGAGAGATACTTTGGATGGATATCTGCTGCAATGCTCTCATGGTAAGTTCCAGCTTGTGCAAACATAATGGCATTTCTATCAATATCAGTAACAAATATTTTGATATCTCGGGATATCTTGAGTGTCTCCATACACTCTTTGATTAAAATGGCAAGAGTGTATGCCTCTTCACCTGTCGAGCCTCCAGCTACCCATACTCTAAATTCACGGCTTTTGTGCTCTTCAAGCAGACGGGGTAGCCATGTATTTGACAACGATTCAAAAATATGAGGATCCCTGAAAAAATTGGTTACACCGATAAGAAGCTCTCGATATAGGGTATCTACCTCGCCTGCGTGAGTTGTTAAATATTTGACGTAATCACTTAAATTCTCCATCTGATTGACCATCATTCGCCGTTCAACCCTCCTCATTACAGTAGCGGGCTTGTAATAGGTAAAGTCGATTTTGCATTTTTCACGTATTAAGGCAAATATTCTGGTAATACCGTTATCTTCGCTGATTAACTTATCACTTCTTGTGATATCAGCCATATATGGGTGTTTGATAAATCCAAGAAGCTGGCTTGGCATCTCTTCAGGAGGAAGCACAAAATCGCTTAATCCTGTTGATATTGCTGCCCTCGGCATTCCATCAAATTTTGCCGACTCCTCGCTTTGCACCATTACCATGCCTCCGCACTCTTTAATTGCTCGAACACCCCTCATACCATCGCTGCCAGTCCCTGACAGTATAATACCCACAGCCTTTTCAGCCTGATCCTCTGCAAGAGACCTAAAAAAAATATCAATCGGCAGATTTAATCCTCGCGAGTGATCCTGCTCGCTTAATATGAGTTTGCCGTGAAAAATGGTTAGATTCTTTTTAGGCGGTATCAGGTAAATACAGCCTGCTGTAACTGTCAAGCCATCTTCTGCACGGTAAACCTCCATAGGAGTTCTCTTTGATAGTATTTCGACCATCAAGCTTTTATAATCAGGTGAGAGATGCTGAATTACTATAAATGCAAGGGTTGAATCTCCGGGCATATTCATAAAAAACTTCTCAAGTGCTTCAAGACCCCCGGCTGATGCACCTATAGCTACATAATGGGTAGGAAGAGATGATCTGTTTTGTGAATTAACAAGCTGATTATCCACGCTATCGCTCAGATTATTTTTGACGTTGTCTTTTTTATCAAAATTTGCACTGTTATCCATGATACACAGCCTCAATAAGTCGGATACGCCCTTCATTAATGTTGCTGCTCATTGTCTGACCAAAAAGCCTTCCATTATCGCCAAATATGATATGCGGTCCAAGATGTATATGAGAAGAATCTGCATTTTTAAGGCTTGCAGCATTTACCTTGTCCCACCAAAGTTTTGCCTGATCTGTTCTATCTTCGATAAAACGACAGGTAAAGCCGCTATCAAGGATCATCTGCTCCATCTCCTGCTGAGGGATAAGAAATGATATCGCAGGATGAGCTGCCCATGGCACTGGAAGATGAATATCAAGAGTATTGCCCTGAACGATTTCATGCAAAACCATGATTCCGTTGGGCTTTAGTATCCGTTTAAATTCCTGAAACACAGATGGTTTATTCCTTATGTTCATTAATGTATGTTGACACCAGATAACATCAAAAGTATCATCTAAAAGCCCCGTATCTTTAACATCTCCTGATAGAAATGATACTTGGTCTGCTGTTTTCGTAGATTCAGCAAGTTGTTTTGCCACATCAATAAATGATGGAACCAGATCAATGCCTGTAACTTTGCACTCAAATGTTCGGGCAAGCAGGCGGCTTGAACCGCCTATTCCACAACCAGCATCTAAAATTATATCTCCATGAGATATACCAGCCTTTTTTGCAAGTTCCAGTGTTGCTATATGCCCCCCTGTATGAAGCTGATCGATAATAGACAGGTCTTTTAATTCTAAATTGTCAATCTGTTTACCCGCTCTGGCAAGGGCTGCAAAAATTTTAGCACCAAGATCATCGGAACCGTAATGTGATTTGATATAGTCCTGCATGTTAATCTCCTAATATTCGGATAGATGTCATTTTATTTTATTATTCAAGAATTTCAATCCAACAATAATTGCAGCGAAGCTGCTTATGTTCCATTTTGCAGCAGTTATTAATGCGTCTTCCTTTGGCAAGATGTTCATAACCATTTACGATTATTTTTCCATAGTTTTCAAGATAAATAATCTTTTTTATTAATACAGCTTAGTTCTACTCCGTTAGAGTTTCAAATTTATATCATTCTTAGAATTAATATAATTTAAGTGAATTTATCCCTTGTCAACATAGGAATTTTGCTTGACCATACTAAATTCAGAGTGCTATATTGCCTATTTTTTAATAATTCACCTGAAAATTATCAGGTGGTAATTTAAATCCTTGCCCTGGCATAACGTTAGGGCTTTATTATCCGTAAGGAGACAAGTATGAGAAGGTATGAAACAGTTTTGATTGCTGACCCTGATCTTCAGGAGGAAGCCAGAAAAAATCTTTTTAAGAAGTTCACAAATCTGCTCACACAGACAGGAGCACTTCTTGTAAAAATTGAGGATTGGGGCAACAGGAAGCTTGCCTATGAAATCAAGAAAAAATCACGCGGACATTATCTCTGTGTTACCTATGGTGGTGACGGAGAGATCGTTAAAGAGTTAGAGAGAAATCTACGTTTAGATGAGAACATCATGAAGTTTATGACTATTCTTCTTGAAAAAGATATTGATGAAGAGGCTCTTAGACAAGAAATTGCTGCAGGACCCGAATATAAAGTAACATCACCTGGTGCTGTAGATTCAGATGATGATTCATCAAGTGATGCTATGGATGATGATATTGATGACAATGATATAGATGACGATGATCTTGATGATGATGAAGAGGAGGAAGAGTAAAATGACATTTCAGAGAAAAAACACCAAAAAAAGATTTTTTCAGCGGCGTAAGGTATGCAGATTTTGTGCAGATACCTCAATTGAAATTGATTATAAAGATTCCAAAAATTTGAGATCATTCATCACCGAGAGAGGCAAAATTATTCCCAGAAGAATCACGGGTACCTGTGCCAAACATCAGCGTGCTCTTTCTACAGCTATCAAACAGGCAAGAACAATTGCACTTTTGCCATACGTTGGAAAACTGAGCTGATTGCGATTAAGATATGGGCGGAGTATTGGATGAGATGACAGGTGGTAAAGAAAAAAACAGGTTTTTCATGGAGATAGCTTCAGGAATAGTTGTTTCAATGCTAATTGTCTTTATCACCATCTATATGCCTCTGATGGGTTTTTTCATGGCTACGATACTACCTATGCCGATTCTCTATTTTAGGCTTAAACTTGGCAGAAATCTTGGTGCTTTGATAATGTTCGCTGTATTTGTAATGACCTTTGCAGCAACATACAACTTTTCAGGAATGAACGGCGGCTTGTCAGAAATAACAAGTAACAGCCTGCCAAAAGCAGGTGGATTATCACTGTCAATTGATATTCTGTTTTACGGTTCTCTTCTGCTAACTGGTTTTTTTCTTGGAGAGTTTCTTGAACTTAGGCTCTCTATTGAAAAAAGTTTTGTATATACGCTCATATCAACGCTTGGAATATCTGCTGCTGCATTCTTTGTTTATGCTGCATCAACGGGGCAGGGAGTGCTCTCTATAGTTTCAGGATATGTTGCTGATAATTTACAACTCACTCTTGCCCTTTATGACAACATGGGCATGTCCCCTGAAAATATACAACTGATATCTGACTCTATTCATGCAATTCAGTATATTTTAGTACGGATAATACCTGCTCTGGTAACTATTCTGCTCTCTTTCGTAATATGGGTAAATATTCTTTTTATAAAGAAAATTTTAGATAAAAAGGCTATCCACCTTACAGAGTTGCAAAACCTTAATCAGTGGAAAGCACAAGAACATCTTGTATGGGTTGTTATTGCTTTGGGTTTGCTTATGGTGATCCCGGGTAAAGGTATAAAGATTGTTGCATTTAATTGCATTATGATTCTTATGATAATGTATTTTTTTCAGGGAATTGCGATCCTCGCCTTCATCTTTGAGCGAAAAAAATTGCCGATTCTGCTTAAGATAGCTATCTACAGCATAATTGCCATTCAGCAGATACTCATTTTAGCAATCATTGGGCTTGGCTTCTTTGATACATGGGTGAATTTTAGAAAGATAGGAATTAACAATAAGCCTGATGAACAATCTTTTGACGGATGAAATTGTTAATTTTATTGTAGAACATAACTTGGAAATGTAAATATTTACATTTCTATATAATTTAAACCTGTTATTCAGGATGAACCTTTATTGGAGGTTACTAAACATGAAGGTAATACTTAAAGAAACAATAGACACCCTGGGGATTGTTGGTACAGAATGCAAAGTTGCACCAGGATATGCCAGAAACTATCTTTTCCCACATGGAAAAGCCATTCTGTCAACGCCACAGAACAAAAAGATTATTGAGCAGGCAAGATTGAAATTTGAACTCCAAATTGCCAAGGAGAAACAGCTTGCTCAAGAGATGGCAGAAAAGGTCAAAGGTATTGAGTGCGTCATCAAAGCCAAGGTTTACGAAGAGGTACGCCTTTATGGCTCTGTAACAACACACGATATCAAAGCTGCTCTTGATGCTCAAAATATCAGCATAGAGAGGCGCTCTATTCTTCTTGCTGAACCGATTAAAACTACTGGTGAATATAAAGTTCCTGTCCGTCTTTACAAGGATGTTGAACCTGAAATCACAGTTAAAGTTATTGGTGAACAAGTTACTGCATGATATGTTGTAATAAATTCATAACGCTTTAGTCAGCAATTCTGAATTGCAAAAACGGTATTGAACATTTTTCAGCCGAGTGATAGATCGCTCGGCTGAATCTGTTTTTTACGATTAAAATCCAACTCTGAAATTAAATTCCAACCTTTTCATATCAAACATGGATAATGCTTTGGTAAATTCAAAATCAAAAAAAAAAGTGTCTGATCCCCTTTTAGACAAGATTCCACCAAATGACATTTATGCGGAAGAGTCCCTGCTCAGTGCTATATTGATAGACAATGATACTATCTTAGAGGTGCTTGAGATTCTAAAACCTGAGGATTTCTATAAAAAAGCACATGAAAGGATATTCAAGGCTGTTATTGATCTGTTTTCAAAAGATCATCCAGCAGACCTTGTTACTGTTGCGACACGCTTAAAAGAGAAAGACGAGCTTGACGAGATCGGAGGTGCAGCCTTTTTATCTTCAATTGCCGATGCTGCTCCTGTGGCTGTCAATGCGGTCCATTATGCAAAGATAATCAAAGGCAAATCAACACTGCGTGCACTTATTCACAGTTCTATGGAGATGATAGATAGGTGCATGAAAGATAGGGGAGATTTTGCAGATATAATTGATTTTGCTCAGAATGCTGTTTTCAAAATATCTGAATTAAAATCTACCAGCTCTTTTACAAGTATTGGTGAGCTTATTGACAAAAATATTAAAACTATTGAATATACTAAAGAGCAAGGGGGATTTTCAGCAGGTCTTACCACAGGATATCGAAGATTGGACGCTATAACATCAGGTCTTCAGAAGTCAGACTTGATAATTATTGCGGCAAGACCAAGTATGGGAAAAACCGCCTTTGCACTTAATATTGCCCGTAATGTGGCTCTCAAAGAGTCTGTTCCAGTTGCTGTTTTCTCTCTTGAGATGTCAAAAGAGCAGCTATCCATGCGTCTTCTGACCTCAGAGGCAAGAATTGACTCTAAACGGCTTAAAAGCGGTTTCATAAGTAGCGAAGATTTACAGGGTGTATCTCAGGCAGCCTCAATATTAAATCATCTTCCGATGTTTATTGATGACACCCCCAATATTACAGTAATGGAAATCAGAGCAAAGACCCGCCGGCTTAAATTGGATAAAGGTTTAGGTCTTATCATTATTGACTATCTCCAGTTGATGAAAGCACCTTTTCGGTCTGAGAGACGTGACCTTGAGATTGCAGAGATATCAAGGTCACTCAAAGGGCTTGCAAAGGAGCTTGATATTCCTGTTGTTGCCCTGTCTCAGCTTAACCGAATGCTTGAGCAGCGAGCTGAAAAACGTCCTCTGCTATCGGATCTCAGAGAATCTGGTGCTCTTGAGCAGGATGCTGATATAGTTGCCTTTATCTATAGAGATGAAGTATATAATAAAGAGGAGAGCAATCCAAATAAGGGCAAGGCAGAGATAATTATTGCCAAAAATAGGAACGGTTCAGTTGGAACAGCTCAGATGGCATTTATGGGAGCTTTTACACGCTTTGAAGAGCTTGCAGACGAATCATATCAATCATACGAATAACCTATGAAGAGAGTTGATGAAAAAAAATATTGAAAATACTACTGGTCTTAAAGCATCTCAGATAAGAGAGCTTGAGAATCTCTACCTTTACAGAACTCCGCCAGAAATGCTTATTTCAGAATCCCAGCTTGAGGCTTTAGCCGCCATTTCTTACGATATTAGACGTCAAGTGGCTGTTTTGATTAACAGGGACGGTAAAACCGTTTATGTAATTGTCGGAGATTCACAGGGAATTGTGATACCTGAAACACCTGGTTACAGGGCACGTCCCGGGCAGCTAAAGGGATTGCGGTGTATCCATACCCATCTAAACAGAGAGCCTCTATCTAAAGACGATCTGACTGACCTTGCCCTGCTTCGATTGGATTTTATGGCAGGGGTCACCATAACTGAAGATGGATGTGCAGACAGAATTTACCCCGCACATATTCTCCCTGCGGATGATGGAGAACCTTATGAGGTAATGGTTCCCCTTTCTATTAATTCACTTTCAATAGACTGCACTGGAATGATTCTTGATCTTGAATCTGAACTTGCAAGAAACAACCCTCTCCACAAGGCAGCGGCAGGTGAAGAAAAAGCTCTTTTAATCCATGTTTGCACAGAGACCAAAGCAGATACTGGAATAAGCCCAAGAGCTTCATTAGATGAACTTGAGGAGCTTTGTCGAACAAGCAATATTCAGGTTATTGGCACAGCAATACAAAAAAGAAAGATGATTGACCCTAAATTTGTTGTTGGCAGGGGAAAGCTTTCTGATCTCACAATTCATGCGATTCAAAAATATGCTACAATGATGATCTTTGACACAGAGCTTACTCCTGCACAGATACGCTCTATAACCGATTTTGTTGAGATGAAGGTCATTGACAGGACACAGCTTATACTTGATATATTTGCCCGAAGAGCTAAAAGCCGCGAAGGAAAACTTCAGGTTGAGCTTGCCCAGCTTAAATATCTTATGCCAAGGCTCATTACAAAGAACACTGCCATGTCAAGACTTACTGGAGGGATAGGCGGAAGAGGTCCTGGTGAGACAAAACTTGAGATAAACAGAAGAAGAGTTCGTGAAAAGATAACGCTTCTTGGAAAAGAGATAGAGCAGATAAGAAAGCAGAGAAACCAGCAGAGGGCAAAGAGAAACCGTAAACAGGTGCCTGTTATCTCTATTGTGGGTTACACAAATGCGGGTAAATCCACACTTTTGAACACCCTCACCAAAAGTAAAATTACAGCAGAGGATAAACTCTTCGCAACTCTTGATCCATCAAGCAGAAGGCTTAAATTTCCTCGAGATATTGAGGTGATAATTACAGATACAGTCGGATTTATTCAGAATCTTCCTGATGAATTGATGGAGGCTTTTCATGCAACTCTTGAGGAGCTTGAAGATGCCGATATTCTGCTGCATGTTGTTGATATAAGCAACCCAAGATATGACCAGCAGATGAAGTCAGTTGATAAAATCATTGAAAAACTTAAATTGGATGCCATACCCGTTATCTATGTGTTCAACAAGCAGGATAAAATTGATATCAGCACATTTGATAACCCATGGCTTTTGAATCAGGGAATACTTATTTCAGCAACAAATCAAGAGACCTTAAAACCTTTAGTGAGTCGCCTTGAAGAGATGCTAATCAATGCGATAGTTTAATATACAGCCAAATCTGAGCTTAAAAGTGTTGTTTAGAATTGATTGTTGTTTAACATATCAATAATATTGCTGCAAACAGCTTCAGGAGTTATGCCTGTAGTATCTAATTGAATAAATCTTGAATATCTCTCCTTACGCTCTTGGAGAAGTTCAGCCATTCTTGCTTTTGGATCAGCCACTTTAAGCAGAGGTCTTTCAATAGTATTATCACTTGAAACACGGGCTATAATCTCGTCAGGGTCAGCAATAAGACAGAATATTTTGCCTTTGCTCTTTTTACCCTCCAAAGCTTCAGCATTAACACTATCAAGCAGCATTCCGCCTCCCGTAGAAATTACAAGCCTCTCTTGTGTTGATAACTCTAAGGCAAGCTCACGCTCCATTTTACGAAATAGAGCTTCTCCCTGACTTTTGAATATTTCAGCTACGCTCATATTGCATCTTGACATTATCGTCTCGTCAGTATCTACAAACTTATATCCCATTTTTTCTGCCAGCAACTTACCAACTGTGCTTTTTCCTGTACCCATAAATCCAGTAAGAATAATATTATTATTTGTCATAACTATCTATTTTTTTCATGGTCGGTTATACAAAAATATAAATTTATTACAAAAAAGTAGAGACTCGCTGACATGCATCTCTACAATTACCTATATAAAATGGACATTACACAAACATTTTTAATGTTCTAAGAACTGCACGAGAGCATTGAACAGCCCTGTCTGTGTCTTGCCCAATCAGGACGTTTGACTGCGAACTCCTCGTTTTCTCTCTGTTCGCTGTATGGGTGGCGAAGCAGTTCAAGCAGCCTATGAATCATAGAAAAATCGCCATCTTCTGCTTTATCAATTGCAAGCTGTGCCAAATAGTTACGCAAAACATATTTAGGATTAGCCAAATCCATCTGCGAACGCTTTATCTCATAAGGCAGATTATCTTTTTCAAGCCGTTTTGTATAAAGTCTTAACCAATTTGCCATTCGGGATATATAATCTGCTGTCAACTGAGACGGAACATAATATGCGTCCATAAAAAGTTCAAGATTTCTTGATTCATCCTCTTTATTTGAAATATAAGTAGCTTCGCTGTAATTGTTGTTGGATGGAAATTTTTGAATAGTTAAATAGTCACTTTTAAAATCAACAAGAGCAAGTCGTCTAAAAAATATGGTCATATCTGTCTCTACCATAGATAACAATTTAAAAAGCTCTTCTGTAAGATTTGCATCAACGTCAGCTTCAAAAGTTCTGAATCCCAATTTTTCTGCCATCATCTGCTGCCATTTATCTTTAAATCTGTCTGAATAGACAGCTAATGCCTGCTGTAACGGCTCAACATCTTCAATCAGAGGATAGATTGCATTTGCGAGCTGTGCAAGATTCCAATGAGCGATTTGGGGTTGATTACTAAATCGGTAACGCTTGCCATGGGCATCTGTGGTATTTGGTGTCCAGTTTGGATCATAGTTTTCAATCCAGCCGTAAGGTCCATAATCTATCGTAAGCCCAAGCACAGACATGTTGTCAGTATTCATAACGCCATGCACAAACCCGACACGCATCCACTCTACAACCATATCAGCCGTTCGTCTGCACACCTCTTCAAACCAATTAATGTATAATTTAGCTGATAAGCTATCTGTAGAGACCAATAGATCTGTGCATCTACCCTTATATAAAGAAAAATCTCTTCTTATTGTGTAATCTAAAAGTTTTTTTAGTGTCTGAATGTCATTCCTGAATGCAAAAATCTCAAAATTTCCAAACCGTATAAATGAGGGGGCAATACGGCACACAACAGCACCTGGCTCCTCTTTCAGGTTGCCATTATAAAACATATCCCGTTCTACCATCTCACCTGTAGCAATAATGCTCAATGCCCGTGTTGTAGGAATACCAAGATGAAACATAGCTTCACTGCACAAAAATTCACGCACAGATGAGCGAAGAACTGCTAAACCGTCTGCATTTCTGGAGTATGGAGTAGCCCCAGCTCCTTTAATCTGCAAAGTCCACCTTTCTAACCTTTTATTGACAATCTCACCAAGGTTTATGGCTCTTCCGTCTCCAAGCTGTCCTGCCCAGTTGCCAAACTGATGTCCTCCATAACATGCAGCATAAGGAGACATACCAGAGAGCAGCTTATTACCAGAAAATACCTGCGTGAACTCCTCGCTCTTACAGGTCTCTTCAGAAATATCAAGAAGAGCGGCTGCCTCTTTAGAATATGCAATCAACTTTGGTGCAGAGACAGGTGTGGGTTTTACTTTAGAGTAACATGCTCCTGACACCTGACGGCGGTAGTTAGCACTCTCCGAATCTCCGGGTAGCTCACAGATAAAGGTATTGTCAAAAGTTAATGATGACAAGGTATTATATATTTGGCTATTCATAATAGCTTGGCTTTCTCTCATATTCTTAGCTCAATCCTGCTTGGTAAACCAGCTTTTGATGGTATGGAAATGTGAAAAAAGAACAACCAAAATAATGGTACCGATAATATACTGGATTATATAGAGATACTGCTTTAGAAAATCAAAACATGCAATCCAGATTATAAGAGCACAAAATGTTCCTGACAATACAGCACTGAAATTTCGCCAAAGGCTCATTTTTAGCAGGTAGCCAAGGATAGAACCTCCTACAGGTCCGCTTCCAGGAAAAGGTGCAAGTACAAACAGAAATATTCCTATCCAGCCATATTTAGCAATTTTATCCTTATGCTTGTCAGCATTGTGCATCATATTGTTTGCAATACGAAGAATCCATGAAATTTTTATATAATTTGTAATTGCAAGAACAAAAATAGAGTAGGCAATACAGAGTATCTGAATTTCAATAAAAAAGTTATATATTAGTGTTATAAGAAAATTTAGGCCATGCATAATACATAGACCAACTCCTGCAGCTCGCCCACCAAAGGTATGAGCAAAAAAAACTAAGGTTGCTATTTTAGCTTTTGGGGTGTCTGTAATTCCATAATAAACGATAATAATTAGAAGTAAAAGAGTGAGTAAAATGCCTGTCCAGAGAATTTTACCTTCTATAGTCTTGTATATTGTAAGTGTCGTCTGATCGGTTGTTTGTTTAAGGTCTGTTTTCAGGGAAACCATCCATATCAACTGTTAATGTTATTAATATTATGGACAAAGTGAAAAATAATCAAATTAGAAATTTATTGACTTTATTTACTAAATGGAACAGTATCTTTTTAAGAAAAAAATTTTTTCTTACTTAAAACATAAATTAATAATGGAGGCAACATGAAAAAAGTATTAATTGCTTATGTAAGCAGAACTGGCAATACGGAAAAAATGGCAGAATATATTGCAGAAGGCGTTCGTATGGGAGGTCATGATGCGACCTTAATGAAAGTTTCAGATATTAAAAATGCAAAAGAGTTGTCAGGTTTTGATGGATTTATTTTTGGCTGCCCCACCTATCATAAAGATATGACAACAGGCATGAAGCAATTTCTTTTTTTGGCAGAAAAAGCAAATCTTACAGGTAAAATAGGAGGTGCATTTGGCTCTCATACTCACAGTGGTGAGTCTGCCCCTATGATTTTTGAAACAATGCAGTATGTTTTTAAAATGGATACTCTGGATTTAGGGGCACTTAACCTTACTGAAGCAAAAATAGCAACTGCTGAGGGAGCTAAGGCATGTCAACAGTATGGCAAGGCACTGAGTGAAAAATTCAAATAACCACCCATAAAAAAGCAGTTATGTCTCACCATAGAATCTGTGAGACATAACTGCTTTTAGGTTGGGATGGGTCTGTTTAGTTTGTATATATGTTAAGGAATTTAAATTATTCCAGAGGAGTTCGATTTAACTATTTTTATTCAGTTTCATCAGCAGGAAGATTCATTGCTGGGCAGTTCATTTTAGCCGCTCCGTTAGTTTTACCCATTTTGCCGCAGTCTCCGCAATTTCCCATCATGCCACATCCATGCTTTCCAAATTTGTTAAATCCCAGATTAATCCCCGGAGCTATCTCTTTTGCAGATAGAGCCATATCTATTCTTTTCTCCATTATCTGTTTTTTCAACTCAGCCGCCTCAGCAGCAAGTGTGTAGAGTTTTTCCTTATCAGGTGACGCACCATCTATTATAGTTTTAATCTCTTCATGCTTAGAGATAAGAGCTTCTCTTTGCACAGTAGTTTCATCAGTAAATTTCTGGTGCAGTTCTTTTAGTTCACTCTTCTGTTCATCTGTCAGTTTTGCCCACTCCTGACCACACCCCTCACCTCTTTCTCCTTTACCTTTTCTGCCCTGACACTCCCATGCAAAAGCACTTCCAACCATTGCAACCAATGTTAATGCCACTGTCAATGCAACAAGTATCTCTTTTCTCATGATTTAATCTCCTTGTGTATAAAGTTGTTTATTTAAATATATTGTTTTATTTAAAACACCCAGTCAAACAGTAAACGGTGTATTTGTAAAATGTATATAGCAAACGATATGCCAAACAATCAAAAGAAAAGACTTATTTTTGTTGATATATGATAACAACTTGAATTATATTTATTTTTAATCTATTTTGATTTCGTAATACTGCGAACAGGCTATGGATAAATATATTTTATAACTTATGAAATAGTTAATAGTAAACAAAAATATGGGTAATAAATATCCAGACTCTATCCATCTGGATATTTATTACCCATATAAGGGCTTAAAATAGGCATGAAAATTTTATCTGTATCTGATGTTGTTGTGCCCTCTCTTTACAAGGATTTTGATCAAAATCTGTTTAGCGGTGTTGATCTTGTTCTCGCATGTGGAGATTTGCCTCCTGAATATCTCTCATTTATCCTCCATTCTCTTAATGTTCCGCTATATTATGTGCGTGGAAACCATGATATAAGATACGATCTTAAGCCGCCTATGGGGTGCACAGATATTCACAGTAAAATCGTTAAATTTCAAAATATTAAAATAATGGGGCTTGGCGGTTCAAGATGGTATAATGGAGGAATGAATCAATATACAGAAGTCCAGATGAACAAAATAATCAGCGAAATGAGATTATCCATCTGGTGGAACAGGGGTGTTGATATTGTAATAACCCATTCTCCTCCCCGACATATCCATGATGCTGAAGACCGTTGCCATAGAGGATTTACCTCGTTTGTTCGGTTTATTGATAAATATAAACCCGCCTATTTTATTCACGGGCACATTCATCAGCATTTCAACTGTCCTGAGGAGCGTATAACCTCTGTAAACAGAACAAAGGTGATAAATACCTATGGCTACAACATCATTGAGCTTAATAATGAAAAAACTGTCTGATTTTTTTGGATTTAGCAGCAGAGACAACACCCAAACCAGAGATTGTAATGATATAAAAGATATCACTTCATTTGAGAATACCCAGAAAAAAGAGTGTGCTTTTGACAGCAGAGAGCGAGGTGTTCAGACAGTAAAATTGAGCCAGATAGCAGGCAGTGTAGGCAGATATCAAGACTTTGATGAGCAATTCCGCTTCAAGAGCCAAGTTCCTTCAGAACGGTTTACATCTATTTTAGAGGCGATGCGTTGCGGCACAGTGCTGCCTCCTGTTAAACTCTATCAGATTAAAGATGAATATTATGTTCTTGACGGTAACCACAGGGTTGCGGCTGCAAAAAAACTTCATCATGACGAGATACTTGCCACAATAATTGAGTTTATTCCATCTCGTGAAACTCTTGATAATGTGCTTTATAATGAGATGATGGATTTTTGCGACAGAACAGGGCTTCCTCGAAGCATAAAGTTGACTGAAGTTGGACAGTATGACAACTTGCTTGAACAGATAGACGAACACTATACATATCTTAAAAATCTCGCATCTACTGCTAAAAATGAAATATCTAATAATGCTCTAACCAGCTATTCAACTTCTTCGTCTAAAGTTAGCCCCCCGCTCACTTTTGCAGCAGCAGCAAGAGACTGGTATAGGAGCATTTATCAGCCATTATGCTCAATTATCAAGAGAGGCAATATTGTGGAGACATTTTCAAACAGAACTCTTGCTGATCTTTATGTCTATATCTCTGTGGGACATTGGAAACGGAAACGCCCAGCCCATTATGGAATTGGTCTTGGAAAGATGATACCAGCATCAATGGAAGAGTTCAGAGACGAAATGACAGAGCTAAATGAGATCGAGTATCCTGAAATGAAACAAAGCATTACGGTGTTTGTTCTTATGACGGTAAGGGCTAAAAACGAGTATAAAATAATTGAAAAACTATTTGAGCTTGACGAGATAGTTGAAATACACTCTGTTCACGGAGATGTTGATCTGCTTGTCAAGGTGAGGCTTTCAAGAGACCTTTTAAGTTCTGACGCAGAAGTTATCTCCAATTTTGTCCACGAAAAGATGCGGCAGCTAAATGGAGTTGTAAGCAGCAAAACCCTGATTCCCGGGCTTTCCCGTATCAAGCCTGTGTAGAAGGCAGGTCAGCGGGTCATTTCTGATAAAATCTGAGATGTTGAGTTTATTGAATTTTTACGTAAAAAGGATATCAGATTGAATTTAAAAGAAACTTGCCCAAACCTGAGATATAATTTATAAAGAGGTCTTATTTTAAAACCGTGCCATTTAAGGCATTGAAGTTTCGTCATTCGTTGTGTCCTTCAGGGCATGACAGTTTTATATGAAAGTCTCTTAACTAACTTTCATTTTTAGTGGTGTAAGTCATTGCATGGGAGTTATATAAAATTTAAGGAGTTTAATCATGTTTGGTTTGGGAATGCCTGAAATACTTCTGATTTTAGCTATTGCTTTAATGGTTATAGGTCCAAAAAAGTTGCCTGATATGGCAAAATCTCTTGGACGTGCTCTTGGTGAATTCAAACGAGCTGCTCAGGACTTTAAAAACAGTATTGATTTAGACAATACTGTTAAAGAGTTCAATGACCCTATCAAAAATATTAAAGACGATCTGAAAGTTTTTTCTGACCCGTTAAAGAGTTCAACAGGGCAAGTAATAGAATCAGAGGAGAAGATAAAAGAGTCGACAGATGAGATAACTAAAGGTGGTACTGTCAGCCTTACTAAAGCAAAAGTTCTTGAGCCGTCTGATGTTCAGAATGTGGAATCAGCCGATGTGCAAAATAGGGATGGAAAGGACAAATGACAGAGAGAGAAGAAGATAAACTGCCTTTTACAGAACATCTATCAGAGTTGCGAGACAGATTAGTCCGATGTTTTATTGCAGTTGGAGTCGGTTTTGTCGTTGCATATATATTTAAGGAAAAGTTGTTTGACATTCTCAATGCTCCTCTTGTGAAGGTTATGGGAGGAGAGACTAAAATGATTTTTACAGGTTTACCAGAAGCCTTTTTTACATACATGAAGCTGGCTTTACTTGGCGGTATTGTTATTGCCACCCCTGTCCTTTTTTATGAATTCTGGATGTTTATCTCTCCAGGATTATATCGTGATGAAAAGAAATTTCTTATTCCAGCTATAGTTTTGTCCTTGATTTTTTTCATTATTGGATCAAGTTTTGGTTATTTCGTTGTTTTTCCTTATGGATTTGAGTTTCTTCTCGCTTTTGCATCAGAAAATATACAGGCAATGCCGTCAATGAAGGAATATTTAGCCTTTTCTTCAAAAATGCTTTTAGCATTTGGATTTGTGTTTGAACTTCCTCTTGTATTGACCTTAATGGCACGAATGGGGCTTGTCTCAGTTGAATTTCTTAAAAAAAATAGAAAGTATGCTGTACTTATTATCTTTATAGTAGCAGCACTTATTACACCTGGTCCTGATGTTATCAGCCAATTGATGATGGCTGTACCGCTTATGTTTTTATATGAGCTTAGTATTCTCGGATCAAGACTGTTTGGTAAAAAAAAGGATAGCAATCAAGAAGATGAAGAGGATGAAAATAGCGAAAAATTTAAAGTAGAGAGTGATGAAGCAGGTGAGAAATAAATATGAATTTGAGTCTGAACATAAGCAGCTATACTGCAATTATTGTTTGATTGAAATTCTTGAATAATAAAATAGTGCATAAAATAATAAAAAGTTGATAAGAGTAGAAAATAGGGAACTTAAAACTTATCATAAACTCCTTAAAATTTTTTATTATTGACATGATTGAACACCATATTATAATAGCCTGCAAATTATGAATTTAAATTGATTAATATTCAAAAATGACGCATTTGGATTTTTATCAGGCAGTTTTGGGATGCTGTCTGGTATATGTGATAAGGTAAAAAACTATTTATTAACTGTTTAGAGGAGTAAGGAACGATGAAAAAATCTGTTACATTGATGTTGGCTGTTGGTGTCGCTTTTCTTTTTGCTGTAACATGTATTTATGCAGGAACAAAAGCTGAAGACACATTCAAGATGGAGACAAAAGAGTACGCAAAACACACAAAGGGCTTAGTTGAATTTACCCACAAAAAGCACATTGATACACACAAGGTTACCTGCGGTCAATGCCATCATGACGACAAGGGAAAAGCCCTTGAACTTAAAGAAGGCGATGATGTCCAAAAATGCGTAACCTGCCATAAAGAGACAGGTAAAGCACCAGAAGGCGAAAAACTTGCCAAGAAAGAGAAGATCGTAAAATATCACAAAGAAGCTCTTCATGCAAATTGCATTGACTGCCATAAAGAGTCTAACAAGAAAGCTGGAGATCCAAAAGGTAAGGGACCTGCTCCCACTTCATGTAATGACTGTCATCCCAAAGCTGCAAAATAATATCACAAAAAGTTACTGCTGATATTATAACTTATTGATAAAAAGGGTTTTTCTGCAAAATGCGGAAAAACCCTTTTTTATGTTTAAGGTAATTTTATATTCAATTCTATTTGTTCACAAAAAAATTAGACCTAAGCAAATCTTCCAAATCCGTCTGTCTTAAAGTGGTATCCTGATTTTTTACAGCCATTCCCATAGCTTTGCGGGTGCCTACAAATATGGCAAGTTTTTTTGCCCTTGTTAAACCAGTATATATAAGATTTCTAAATAGCATCTTAAAATGTTGGGAGAGAACAGGAATAATCACAACATCAAATTCGCTGCCCTGCGATTTATGTATGGTTATGCAGTATGCAAGATCAAGCTCAAGAATATCGTCACGCTGATAATTGACAACTCTGTTGTCTGGATAAAAAGAGACTGCACAGGTAAGTTCTGTTATATCCATATCAACTATTATTCCGATATCTCCATTAAAAACCCCAAGATCGTAGTTGTTCCGCCTGTGAATAACCCTGTCTCCTGTTCTAAATATTCTCTCTCCAACCCTAATCTCTCGTTTCCCTTCTGCTGCTGGATTGACAGATGCCTGTATCATTCTATTTAAATTTAGTGTTCCAAGGGTGCCTCGTGTCATTGGAGATAGAATCTGAATTTCGCACCCTCTGCCGTAATATTTGGGAATCCACTCCTGATAGAGCCTTCTTACCATATCTGCTGCTGCATATCCATAATGGAGAGATGACCAAGGATGCACGCTTTTTAGAACTGCCATAAGCTCTTTTACCTCTGTATCAGCATTATAGAGAGCATTTATATCAACATGCTCAAATTTTTTAGGAATCTTTATCTCTGTCTCATAGGGTCTTAACGTCTCATTAATCCTAAACTCATAAAGCTCCTTATCTTTATCAAGATCATAACTATTTTTATGAGTATCATCATAATCATCTTTATGAATACCATAACCAACAGTAGATGTATTGGCTGCCAGATAAGTATTAGCTGCCAGCTTATCACCATCTGACTGCTTAAAATTTACCTCGTTAGCATTAGAGACCCGTTTTACCTGTGTGACAAAGTTAATCTGCTCTTTTGTTGCTTCATCAGAATCTATGAACATGCAGTCTATCTTCTGTGTCCAGATTTCAGGCTTCTTAAATGGTGATGTAATCCAGGGCATTTCACCCTTGTTAATCTGATGGGCATATCTGATAATAAGGGACTCTCTTGCCTGACGAAATATCTGTGTAAGTACAAAACAAGGAACAACACCAGAGGCGATCATATCTTTTAGCACATTGCCAGCACCAACTGAAGGCAGTTGGTCTGCATCTCCAATAAATAGAACTTGGCACGATTGAGGAACAGCTTTTAACAGAGCCGCAGTAAGGTTAATGTCGAGCATTGAGCACTCATCAACAATTAAGAAATCAGCTCGAAGAGGATTTTTATCATTTTTTTTAAACTCCCCACCTTTCCACTCTAACAAGCGGTGGATAGTTTTTGCCTCTCTGGCAATCACCTCACTCATACGTTGTGCTGCCCGTCCTGTGGGTGCTGCAAGCAATATTTTAATCTGACGATTATCTTTGTGGTGCTTTTGATCTGATATATTTTTTTTCTCATCTCTATATTCAAATTCATCTAATTCGTTTGAATCATTAAAAATTTCAGCTTTTCCAATTGCTTCAAGCAATCTTACAATTACAAGAGTTGTGGTTGTCTTACCGCACCCCGGTCCGCCTGTAAGAATTGAAAACTTCTGGTTCACAATCGAAACAACCGCCTTTGCCTGCTCATCACTCAACTTTATATGGCGAGCTTTGCAGTAAAGGTATATCCAACGATCTAAAGCCTCTTTTTCTATGTGGGGAAAATCATATGTTTTGCACATCGTTGATACTCGTTGAGCAACATAAAGCTCATCAAAGTAGAGCGATTTTGAGTAGTAGCAACCCTCCTTGTTTATGATTTTTCCATTTTTATTCATATTATCTAAAATATCAGCTATGCGTTCTTGAATATCCATCCCAAGAAGCTCTTCCACCTGTTCTTCAATTTGTGCAAGCTTCAGATAACAGTGACCAAAATTTCTGCTGGCAGCAAGAACATGACGGATTGCTGCCATAATACGCTTGTCGCTGTCAGGGGCAAAGCCTATACTTAAAGCTACCCTGTCAGCAGAAAAAAAGCCGATACCGTAGAAATCATTGGCAAGACGATATGGGTCTTCGGTAACATACTTTATTGCATTATCCCCATACTCTTTATAAATTCTTACGGCAAACAGGGTGCTGATTCCATGAGATTGCAAAAACATCATAACATCTCGAATTGACTTGTGCTCTGTCCATGCCTGACTTATCATCTCCAATTTTTTATGAGCAATACCGGGTATTTCTGTAAGACGTTCGATTTCAAATTCAAATATTTCAAGAGTCTCTTTATCAAAATATTTTACAATTTTTTTTGCTGTCTGAGGTCCCACGCCTTTAATCAGACCAGAACCTAAATATTTCTCAAGAGCTGCTGTGGTTGCAGGTTTTCTCTCCTGTGCCAATGAAGCCTTAAATTGACGTCCATATTTAGGGTGAACTATCCATGACCCTTCAAACTCCATAGTCGCACCTGCAAACACTTTTGTTTGATGCACCACAACCGTCTCCTGCTGCTGTGGAGCGTTAAACGGAACAACACGCAGAACAGACCAGCCATTATCTTGATTATGGTATGTTATCCTCTCAACAACACCCCGTAAATGCTCTGTGATACTACCTGTATGATAATTATTTGTGCTGTAGTTTTGGATTCTATCGGGCTGCTGATTAGTTATATCTGTGTAGTTTTTGTCCGTATAGTGCAATTATGGCTGCCCCTTTTTAAATTCCGATTGCTTTCTTTGAGTTAAAATGAGATATTCACTATTTGTCAAAAATTAATAACAATAACATGGAATTATTAACTATTTTTATCATGAATAAAATAAATATTCAAGAAATCCTGCCCTTTGTGGAGATGCCCAGCCGTTATCTTGGCTGTGAAGCAAACAGCATCAAAAAAGACCTATCTAAGGTTGATCTTAAATTTGCCCTTGCATTTCCCGATCTTTATGAGATTGGCACCTCCCATTTTGGAATGCAGATTTTATATACAATATTGAATCAGCAGGAAAATATCGCTGCAGAACGATTTTTTACTCCAGCACCTGATATGGAGAATCTTTTGCGAGAGAAAGATATCCCTCTTTTCTCCTTAGAGTCAGAGATTGATCTTAAATCTTTTGACATAATCGGATTTAGTCTGTTGTATGAGCTTAATTTTACTAACATTCTCACAATGTTGAGCCTCTCTAAAATTCCGTTTTACGCATCAGAAAGAGCATCTAAAGCTGATGGAACTAACCAGAACAACAATAGTCTAAATGTTGTAAATGTTAATGCTGATTCTGGTTCTAATTTAGAAAATGATAACACTTTTCCCCTTATAATTGCAGGCGGTCCTTGCACATTTAATCCTGAACCTTTGGCAGATTTTTTTGATGCTTTTGTAATCGGCGATGGGGAAAAGGTGATTCTTGATATATCTAATGCTTTTATTCAGTGGAAAAAAGATGGAAATAGAGATAAGAAAAATCTGCTCAAAAGGCTTTCAAACATACAAGGTGTCTATGTTCCATCATTTTTTAAGGCAAGCTACAATGAAAAAGGAATTCAACAGCTTGAGCTTCTGCCAGAATGGAAAGATGCAATCACAGAAAATAAGAGAATTAAACGTGCAATTTTGCCTGATATTGCAACTACCCCGTTTCCAACCTCTCCAGTAGTTCCATTTGGAAAACCTGTACATGATCGTTTAAGGCTTGAAATTGCAAGAGGCTGTTCAAGAGGATGCCGTTTCTGTCAGGCTGGCATGATCTACAGACCAGTTAGAGAACGTTCAGTTGAAGATTTAGTAGATATAACAAAAGAGGCTCTTAAAAATACAGGTTACAGCGATCTTTCGCTTTTATCGTTAAGCACAGGAGATTACGGTAATCTTGCACCTCTTATGCAGCAGCTCATGGCTATAAACTGCGGATATCCTGTCTCTATATCTTTGCCCTCTGTTCGAGCTGGTAAACTTAACACACCTCTTATGAAGATAATCAAAAAGGTTAAAAAAACAGGATTTACAATTGCACCAGAGGCAGGCAGCCAGAGGCTGCGTGATGTTATAAACAAAAACATTACAGAAGAGGATATATTTAATACTGTAAACAGTGCATTTGCACTTGGCTGGCGTAACATAAAACTCTATTTTATGAACGGTCTGCCTACTGAAACAGATGAGGATATTCAAGCAATTGCAGATATGGCAAGAAGACTTGCAACCATCAAAACGAGTGGCAAAGGAAAAAGTACAATCAGCATAAGTTTTGCATCTTTTATTCCAAAACCTCACACGCCATTTCAACGATGTGCCCAAATTCACCCTGATAAGGCTATGGAAAACTTAAATTTTCTAAAGCAGCAACTCCGCCACCCGGGGATAAATATTAAATGGCAACACCCAAAAATGAGCCTGCTTGAAGGAGTTTGGGCAAGAGGAGACAGAAGACTTGCTAAGCTGCTTGTTAAAGCGTGGGCGAATGGGTGCCGTTTAGATGGCTGGTCTGATATGTTCCGTTTTGATCTGTGGCAGCAATCTTTTGATGAGTGCTGCATTGATCCATATTTTTATACTACCCGTGAGCGGGAAAGAGATGAAACCCTGCCATGGGAACACATTGATTGTGGCATTTCAGATAAATTTATGGAATCTGAATTTAACAAGTCAATCAAAGGAGAATTAACTTATGATTGCAGAGAAGATGGCTGCACTGGCTGCGGCATTTGCGACTTTAAAACAATACAGCCAGTGCTTCATGACGCTGTAAACCAAAATTTAATCTCCCCCGCTTCTTCACAAAAATCCCAAGCTACCCAACCTAACATTTATAAATCAGATATTGATAAACCTGCTATTCCTAACCTCCATATTGATAAAAACATTGATGAAAACTCTTCTGTATCAAATGATACCTTTTCAAAAATTACTATATTCTATTCAAGAGTTGGAAAGGCAAAACATTTTGGTCATCTTGAGCTTGCCAAAATAATAAGGAGAGCTATCAGAAGAACAGGCTTGCAGGTTCGATACTCCACAGGATTCAGCCCTGCAATGAAAATATCTTTTGATAACCCTCTTCCGGTCGGAATGGAGAGTGAAGAGGAGTTTTTCTCCATACATGCAAACCTATCAGCAGGTTTGGGCGATAAAATGGGTCTTGATTATAGTGTAAATTCATATATTAAATCAGATATAAAACTTGATGAGATCGTGGTAAAATTAAATGATGTTCTGCCTCGAAGCATTATAATTACAGGCTGCGTCCGCTCTCAAGATTTACAAAAAAGAAGAACTTCTGACACAGTATTAACATCATATAGGATTAATCTTAAAACTTTTTCTATTACTCAAAAATCAATTAATGAATTCATGTCACTATCTGAATATGTGCTGGAGAAACTTAGCTTTAAGGGTATTCAAAGAAGCACTGATTTAAGAAAAGTAATAAAAAGTATAACACTTATTAACCCATTAACTATTGATAAGAAAGATGAAAGTCTAAAATCCACTCAACTTGAAATGACTCTAAAAAATGATGGACAGAGAACTATAAGACCATCTGAAATATTAATCGAAGTATTTCAAGTCCCAGATGCTATATTACATGCCGCAGATATTCTTAAACTTAAGATTAAATAACTTATTAGACAGGTCAAGATAGTATGCTGAAAGAACTTGTTGTTAATGCAGCAGCCCATGAGACCCGTGTGGCTGTGCTGGAAAACGGAACTATTGTAGAACTCTTTATTGAAAGAGGTGATGAATCCAATATTACAGGTAATATTTATAAAGGAAGAGTCCAGCGTGTTCTGCCTGGTATGCAAGCAGCTTTTATTGATATAGGACTCAATCAGGCAGCTTTTCTATATGTAGATGATATTTTAGATAATACCTGTGATGATATTGCCAGAATCTTTGAGCGGGAAGCAGAGATGGATTCTGATGGTTCGGACCCAGACGATTTAGATTCAGATGATATAGAATCAGATATTGATGATAATCCTCCAAGTAGTATTGGTATCGGAGGTAAAGGTAAACCTCATCAGGAAAGAGCTTCATCAGACTGGAAACAGACCTCTAACTACAACTGGAAACCCTCTTTTCCAGAAGAGTGTCCAATAGAAGATTTGATAACTGAAGGGCAGGAGATTTTAGTTCAGGTTGCAAAATCCCCGATGGGTTCAAAAGGACCTCGCGTTACCACCCATATATCACTTCCCGGCAGATTCATGGTTTTGATGCCTACAGTTGAGCATATCGGCATATCAAAAAGGATTGATGATGAAAAGGAGCGGTTACGTTTAAAAGAGCTGCTTCTCTCTGTAAGAAAAGATAATTTTGGATATATATTCAGAACCGCTGCTCAAGGAATACAGGAGAGCAGACTTTCGCGGGAGATAGCATTCTTAACCAAGACATGGGAAGATATTCAGAAAAGAAGCCGTACTGCATCGGCTCCATCTTTGGTTTACAGAGACTTGACTGTAACGTTTAGAGCAGTGCGTGACCTTCTGACAGATGAGGCTGACAAGCTGATTATTGATTCACGGGAAGGCTATGAAAATGTTGTGCATTTTTTAGAAAAGCTCATGCCTGATCTTAGAGTATCTGTAGAGCTTTACACAGGAACTGAGCCAATATTTGATGCCTATAATATTGAAGGAGATATTGCTCGGGCACTCAAAAAAAAGGTGTGGTTAAAATCTGGCGGTTATATAATCATTGAACAGACAGAGGCATTAGCGGCAATTGATGTAAACACTGGAAGATATGTTGGAAAGCACAATTTTGAGGAGACAATAGTCAAAACAAATTTAGAGGCTGTCAAGGAGATTGCTTACCAGATAAGACTTCGCAATATTGGCGGAATTATAATTATTGATTTTATCGACATGAAGAAGAGTCTTCACAAGGAGAAGGTTATGTCACATCTTATAGAGGCTCTTAAAAAAGATAAAAGCCAGACAAATGTTTTGCCTCTCTCTGATTTAGGACTTGTACAGATGACACGAAAAAGAGTGAGAAAAAATCTGACCCGCACACTTTGTGAACCCTGCTGCTACTGTGGCGGTGATGGTATGCTTTTATCAGGCAAGTCTATCTGTCATAAGATTCACAGAGATTTAATCAGTGAAGCTACTGATATTATGGGCAACCGCTTTACAGTCAAAGTTCATCCTGAAATTGCCCAAATGCTCCATGGCGAGGAGAAGCATCTTATAACATCTTTAGAGGCAAAATTTGGTATGCCTATTGCCATTTATCCTGAACCGCAATACCATATTGAAGAGTATCATATATTTGAGAGTTTGTTGTAATATTAGCCATATAAATAAATAAAAAAAGTCCCTTCTCTTTTGGAGAAGGGACTTTTTTTAATATCTATATTTGTCAGTTTTTATAATCCAGCGGATTATGCAGCAGTTTTAACTTTCTGCAGGAAGATGCTCTGCTCTTCCTTTACTGATGCAACTGCTGGTTTTACTGGTGTTGATTTAATCTGACGAGTCAGCCAACCAGCCTTGTGAGGTGTTATCAGTGCATAAGGTCTTATCCATGAGAGAGATACGAAGAAGTAGAACCCATAAATAAATGCCCAAAGTGAAGAGAATGTTCCAAACTTCCATGCGTATATAATGGCTGCCAAACTTGAAGATACAAGCACACCAATAATTGTATTTATTCCAAAGGTCATCGGGTGTAGCACAATCAATCCCCAAGTGATTACAAGAAATATCTGAGCTTTTGTAATTGCAACCCAACCAGATATAAGGTTTATTCTTGCACCAAGTTTTGAACCTTCACGGAAATTTTTGAAGATAAAACGAGTCATTGCAATAGTTTCACGAACATTACTTCTTGCCCATCTCAGATACATTTTTGAAAGATTAACATATTTAACAGGTACTTCTGTATATACTTTTGCGTTCTGTTGAAAAAGCACATGATAACCTTCTCTCAGAATCAGGTTGGTCATGGCACGGTCTTCACCGATATTTGCAGGCTGACCGCAGAATTTCTGATTTAGCCATTCATCAAGTATATCCATAACCACATTACGGCGATACGCTGACAGTGCACCAGGTGTACACATAACTGCCTTGACTACGCTTTGGCTTGCACGGATAAAGTCAAAACTATAAACAAATACAACGTCAAGCATTTTGGGGATAATTCCCTTGTCCATATTAAGAACACGCACATTACCTGCAATAGCACCAACTTTTTTATCCACTACAAAAGGAGAGACAAGATTTCTTAAAGTATCATGATCAACGGTTGAGTCGCTATCAACTGTTACAAGGACTTCACCTGTACTCTGCTGAAAACCTTCATATAGAGCGTGACGTTTCCCTTTGTTACAAGGCTGTTTAATAGTAACAACTCTGTCGCCAAGAACCTCTTTTGCCTTTTTAATCCACTCCCAAGTATCATCAACGCTTCCGTCATCAACTGCAATGAGTTTCAGTTTATCTTTTGGGTAATCACTTGCTGCAAGGCTCTGAAGGGTTACGAAAACCTGTTTTCCTTCGTTAAAAGCTGGTACAATAACTGTACAGCCAGGAAGAAGTTCATCAGCACATCCTTCAATCGGCTTGTACATAAGCACCAGCACGATTCTCCAGATAAGTTCTGCAAATGCAAGAGTTACAAAAACTACAGAGACTTGCAGAAACATTGTTCCTATAGATGTTCCTCTAAGAAAACTTGCCATAGACGCACCATGTATAACACCCTGATATGCTGCAACCACAACGATTGCTATACATAGAATAGCGGCTATTTTGTTTGTTTTAGTAGCATTCTTTTCTGAAATTGTGTTGTTTGTAAAAGATAAAGGGGAAGAAATTTTATCTTTTATAATTTTATTGTTTTTAACTGCTTCGGGAATTGACATTTTGTCATTTTCCAGTGAATTTGAATTTTTAAGCTGTAATCCAGGATTTACTAAGAGTGCCATTTTATCCGCCTTAAATTTGTATGTTATAGCAAAAAATTTTTGTTTATATCAAATGTTGTTTGTATTGATTTTTACTATTGTAACCAGTATATTTTCATTTTATATTATAGCAATCGCCGTGCCAACACTGAAATCACTTGAATAATATGGGAATAAAGCCTGTTAAATCCTCTCTCTCTAATGTTTTTACATAAAAATTACGAAAATTTCACACTCATGTACGTATTTTGCACACTATCTTAAGTTTTAATATCAGATAAAGAGTGACTCAAGGTCTCTCTTTGAGCTGCATGACTTATCCTCTTGATTTATCATTGATTTTTTAGAGATAAAAATATAGTAATAAAACTATTTAATTGCTAATCATCAAAACATTAAAACCTTCAGGAAAAATAAAAAAATGGAAACTTACCACGCCTTACTACTTGGAATTGTCCAGGGTCTTACAGAATTTCTTCCAGTCAGCAGTTCAGGTCATCTTGCACTTGGTCAATATATATTTGATATTAAAGAACCCAC
>JADFZJ010000020.1:49649-61255 GCA_015232555.1 Desulfamplus sp.
AAATAAAAAAATGGAAACTTACCACGCCTTACTACTTGGAATTGTCCAGGGTCTTACAGAATTTCTTCCAGTCAGCAGTTCAGGTCATCTTGCACTTGGTCAATATATATTTGATATTAAAGAACCCACCCTTTTTTTTGACATAAGCCTTCATATTGGCACTCTGCTTGCCGTTCTTATTGTCTTTTTTGATAATATAAAATCAATCTGTATATCTATTGTTCAGATGCTAAAAACTATAATCAGGTTTAATCCGAATGATTTTCAGAAGCAATTTAAAGAGAATTCTGATATCCGCTTTGTGCTGCTTATTGTTGTTGCTTCAATTCCAACTGCTATTATTGGTCTCTGTTTAAAACCCTATGTTGATATACTTTTTGACTCAATCAATTTTGTTGGAACCATGCTCATCATAACTGGTACTTTTTTATGGTTGACAAAAGATATAAAAAAATCTGGTGTTGCTCTAAAAAAAGAGAATAAAATCTCAAAAGATGATGAACAAGTTGTATCTGATGTTAAAACTGATGTTGTCAGAACAGATGATAATATAATGAACTTTGCCTATAAACAGGCTATGTTCATTGGGGTGTGTCAGGGAATTGCAGTTGTTCCTGGTATCTCCAGATCAGGGGCAACAATTGCAGCAGGGCTTTTGGCAGGTATTGAGAGAGAGACCGCAGCCAAATTCTCATTTCTTCTCTCAATTCCCGCTATCGTAGGGGCAGAGTTGCTTGGATTGAAAGATGTTCTTAATGGTGACGGCAGTGCTTTTTTTATTAACATGACAACTATTTATGGGACAATCATCGCTTTTGTGGTGGGATATATTTCACTTAAGATGCTTCTTAAAATCGTGAAAATCGGCAGACTCCATCTTTTTGCACCCTACTGCTGGATTTTGGGTGTGGTTACTATTATTGCAGGTGTTTTATAATAATCAGCAATGAAAGATAGCCAGCAATATAAAGTATAGATAAAAATAGATTAAAACTATAAATCAAGAGTATAGACTTAAACTCAATAAGGAGGCTTTTATGAACCCGGGAATTTTCAGGGAATATGATATAAGAGGCGTTGCAGGTGAGGATTTTAACCAGATAGATGCGGTAAGTATAGGTAAATCCTATGGAACAATGCTTCGCCAACACTGGAAAAACAATCAAAATGAAAAAATAATGGTAACTGTAGGAAGAGACTGCAGAATAACTTCTGATGAATATTCCAGATCATTTATAGAGGGTATTCTCTCTACAGGGTGTGATGTTGTTGATATTGGTGTTTGCCCAACGCCTGTGCTCTATTTTTCCATTCATCACTGTAAAAGTCAGGGTGGAGCAATGGTTACAGCAAGCCACAACCCCCCTGAATATAACGGATTCAAGCTGATGAGCGGTTCAGATTCAATCCACAGCACAGGTCTTCAAGATATCAGAAAAATTATTGATGTAGGAGATTATGCAGTCGGAAAAGGTAATCTCTCATCTTTTGATGTGCTTACCCCATACAAAAACTATCTTCTTAAAAATATATCAATTACTTATAAGGAGAAAACTCGTAATGACTCTAATTTTATTGAATCTAAAAAGATACGAATTGGTGTTGATGCTGGAAATGGAACAGGCTCTATAACGGCTCTTCCAGTATTGCGTGCACTTGGGTGTGAGGTAGATGAGCTTTACTGCACTATGGATGGCACATTTCCCAACCATCCAGCAGACCCGACCGTAAAAAAGAACATGCTTGAGCTGATTGCACTTGTACAGAACAAAAAACTCGATCTTGGTGTCGGATATGACGGAGATGCTGACCGTATCGGCATTGTAGATGAGAATGGTGAGATTATTTACGGAGATCAGCTTATGGTGATCTTTGCAAGGGAGATTCTCTCAAGAAAACCAGGGGCGACATTCATATCAGAAGTTAAATGCTCAATGACCATGTACAATGATATCGAAAAGCATGGCGGCAGAGGTATCATGTGGAAAACTGGACACTCTCTTATCAAAAAGAAGATGAAGGAAGAGAATGCTGAACTTGCTGGAGAGATGAGCGGACATATATTCTTCAGTGACCGATATTTAGGATATGATGATGCTCTCTATGCTACATGCCGATTACTTGAAATTATAGCAAATACAGGCAAAACAGTATCTCAACTTATTGAGGATCTGCCAATTACCTTTACGACTCCTGAAATCAGGGTCGATTGTGCAGATGAAATTAAGTTTGATGTGGTGAAAAAGATCACAGCACAATTCAAGAAAAAATACAAAGTGATTGATATTGATGGTATGAGGGCTTTGTTTGGTGATGGTTGGGGGCTTGTTCGGGCTTCTAACACTCAGCCTGCTTTGGTGCTCAGGTTTGAGGCTGCAACAGAAAAGAGACTTGAGGAGATACGAAATGAGGTTGAGACAGCACTAAATAAAATTATTAAAGGTTAGTAGGAAATCGCAATTGTAGAGACGCACGGACGTGCGTCTCTACTCTCTTTCTGTCACTAATTTTTTAAATTTTTGTATTTTACAACATCTTTGCCATGCCTTTGCCATAATCTTGAGCCATTACAGTTCCACCTCCTAACCAGCTTGCCTTAAGCATTAGAGGTGAGCCTGTCATCTGCATCTTATAGATATTTTTCATGGTATCAAAAATTCTTTGAGGTGCCTCTCCACTCCAGCCATAAGCCCCAAATGAACCTCCTGGCAGATTTTCAAGGTTTGCCCGCTCTGCTATGAACAGAAGCTGCTTCATAGAAGTTACCATCTCTCCGTGATATGTTGCAGAGCCAAAAATATAGCCGTTAAATCCGTTAAGGTCATTTTCACTTTTGATGTCTGTTGCATTTTTAAGTGTTGCATTGTGTCCGCCGATTCTTATCCCTTCGGCAATCAGTTCAGCTATTTTCTTTGTTTCACCTGTTCTTGATGAATATACAATCAAAAATTCGCCCATTGCTTTACCCCCCTTGAATTTACTTACTATTATGAGTTATGGTTAAAGATAGTTATAAAGATTACCAACGAAAATTTTTATTTTTAATGTTCCGACACTTTACCTAAAAAATCTCGAAGTCTTGGGTTGGCTGGATTTGAAAAAAACTCTTTTGGAGTGTTCTGCTCCTGAATCACCCCCTTGTCAATAAATATGACTCTGTCTGCAACATCCCTTGCAAATCCCATTTCATGGGTAACCACAACCATAGTCATTCCTTCAGATGCAAGCTGTCTCATCACCTCCAGCACCTCACCAACAAGTTCAGGATCAAGAGCAGATGTAGGTTCATCAAAAAGAATTACTTTTGGTTTTAGAGATAAAGCTCTTGCAATTGCTACACGTTGTTTCTGCCCGCCTGAAAGTTGTTCAGGATAATTTTTTGCCTTATCAGCAAGTCCTACCTTTTCAAGCAGGGAGAGTCCTAATTTATCTGCATCTGATCTCGACATTTTTCTAACTTTTACAGGTCCCAGTGTTACATTGCCCAATACATTAATATGCGGAAAGAGGTTAAATTGCTGAAAAACCATTCCAGCTTCTGTACGAACATGGTTAATATTTGTAGCTGGTTCCATAATATCTTTTCCATCAACAATTATTCTACCTGATGTGGGGGTCTCAAGTCGATTGATACATCGGAGCACTGTAGATTTTCCTGAGCCTGATGGTCCGATAATGCATACTACCTCACCAGATTTGATATCCAGATCAATACCTTTGATAACTTCCAAATCTCCATAGCTTTTGTGAAGGTCTATGATTTTAATCATTGACATTTTAACTCTCCTATTCACACCATCATGTTTCTTGAGCATTATTAAGCTTGCCTTTATTAGCTTCAGCGAGTTGTTCTCATATTCAGATGGTTTTCAACCATACGCAGAGCCTTTGCAATTGAGAGTGTCATAACAAGATAGACCACAGCTACAGCAAGATAGACTTCAAATGCCCTAAAACTTACAGCTACAATCTCTTGACCTGTCCGCAGCAGTTCTCCAACACCAATAACCATAAGAAGAGAGGTATCTTTTAAACTGATAATAAACTGATTACCAAGAGGCGGAATCATCCTTTTAAATGCCTGAGGCCAAATAATATATAGCATGGTCTGTGAACGGGTCAGACCGATGGATCGCCCAGCTTCGGTCTGACCAGGATCAATTGACTGGACAGAACCTCGAACAATTTCAGCAATATAGGCACCTGAATTTACAGCAATTATTATAACTCCTGCGGTCAAAGGTGGAATCCTTAAGCCAAGAGCCATTGGCACACCATAATATAAAAACATAGCCTGCACAAGCATCGGAGTTCCTCTTACAGCCTCAATGTATGTGATTGCTAAAGTTCGCAGAATAGCATGTTTAGCAAGTTTCATAAGCCCAATAAGAGTACCGATAAAAAAACCTAAAGAAAGCCCGCCAATAGTTATGATGATAGTAAACTTCACTCCCCGCATGAGCATAGGAATGCTTTCAAAAAATATTGACCACTCAAACTGAAATTCCATTGATTAGCCTCCTCTTATTAATAGATGTAAATAGTTGGGTCTAATATTCCAGCCTCTTTAAACCCTTTTATCCTATGGAGGCAGCTATCGCACTGTCCACATGAACGACCTTCATTATCAGGATCATAACAACTAAGGGTAAGTGAGTAATCAACTCCAAGCTCTATACCTTTCAGGATAATCTCTGATTTTGATAAATGTATAAGCGGGGTTCTTATTTTTAACTTAATTTCTCCAGTGACGCCTGTTTTTGTGGCAAGATTTGCCATCTTTTCAAATGCTTCAATGTATTCAGGACGGCAATCAGGGTATCCGCTGTAATCAACTGCTGTTACACCTATAAAAATGGTATCAGCTTTTATAACCTCTGCCCATGCAAGTGAATATGATAGAAAGATGGTGTTTCTGGCTGGAACATACGTAATCGGAATTTCATTTTTGGAAATATCTTGAACCGTTGCATGTTTTGGCACATCAATTGAGTCAGTCAAGGCCGACCCTCCAATATTTCCCAAATCAACATTTATAATCAGATGCTTTTTTACATTGAAAAATTGTGCAATTTTTGTAGCAGAAATCAGTTCTGCATGGTGACGCTGACCATATCTAAAACTTAAACTGTAAAGTTCAAAACCTTCCGATTTTGCAATTGCCATCGCTGTTGTTGAATCAATTCCGCCGCTTGAGAGAACAACTGCCCTTTTTTTAAAACTTTCCATCTATCCTAAACCCCCCTTTTGTCAGGGTGCCATATTATTTTATGAAGCTGCATGGATAACCTTGCTTTAATTTTGTCATTAAGCATCCATGATGCAAGTTGTTCAGGTTTAATTGAGCCGTAAACAGGAGAAATATGGATGCGTGACGCATTTATATGCTTTAAATTTGTATTTATAATTATATCTTTGGCAAAATCATAGTCAGTTTTGTCTGCAATCACAAATTTTATCTCATCTTGTTCTCCAAGAATATCAATATTGCAGAACAGATTTTTTTTCGATTCTCCGCTTGAAGGGCATTTGATATCAACAATTCTAATACATTTATCTGATATTGTATTTATACTTATAGTGCCATTAGTCTCAACAAGAACCTGATAACCTTTATTTA
Source organism: Desulfamplus sp. (assembly GCA_015232555.1). Lineage (GTDB taxonomy): Bacteria > Desulfobacterota > Desulfobacteria > Desulfobacterales > Desulfobacteraceae > Desulfamplus. The sequence continues at coordinate 55,270 of JADFZJ010000020.1, forward strand.
AGAGAGTATCAACTAAAACGGGGGTATCTTTCTGTATTAAAGGCTCTCCTCCAGTGATTTCAACCAAATTGCATTCAAATCTCTCTAACTGTTGGAGAATCTCTTCAATCTGCATTACAGAACCTTCATCTTCTTTTGCATAAAGGGTGTCGCACCATCTACAGTTAAGATTGCATCCATTAAGTCTCACAAAAACACAAGGTAATCCTGAAAAGGTAGATTCTCCCTGTATGCTGTAGAATATTTCACATACATTTATCCCCAATTTTTCTCTCCCGTTCACTCTTCCCAGTAAGTTGAACCACAGCCAGGAGTTTCACAAACTTTGACTTTAGAAACTCTAATATATGTGTTATTAAGATGTCTCTCAAGCTCTTTATAGATAAATTTGGCAATATTTTCTGAAGTAGGATTTGTCGTTTTAAATGGCTCAAGATCATTTAAATGAGTATGATCAACGGATTTAAGAATTTTTTTTACAGTATCTTTAACATCTCTGAAATCAATGCCAATACCAATCTCATTAAGCTGCCTGCACTGTACAAAGGTCTCTATAATCCAGTTGTGCCCATGTATTTTAGAGCAGTTGCCATTATAACCGTGTAATTCATGGGCTGCTGAGAAATGATCTTTTACATAAATTTCATATACGCCTGTTTTGACTTGCTTGGAATTTTCATAAGAAGTGGACATATCATTTCCCCCCTCCTGTTTTAAAAGGAATAAGCGATCACTTAAAAACAAAAAAACCGGTTTTCCTGAATATGATTCAAGCAAACCGGTATTTGTGTTATCTGGTAGCGATGCAGGGATTTGAACCCCGGACTCTGCGGATATGAGCCGCATGCTCTGACCAACTGAGCTACATCGCCTAAAAATTCAGACTTTATATAATTTAGTTTCTATATTGTCAATATTTATTTCTTATTTATTTCCCGTGACAGCCATTACAGTTAGTTGGACCATAAGCCTTGCCTGCTGTCTTATAGTCTTTATGGCATTTGATACACACTTCGTTCATCACCTGTTTCTTTTCAAGCTCTTTTTTATCTTTCAGATTTTTTATAACTCCAAGCTCCTGTGGAAATACAGCATGACAGATATTGCAGTCTTTGAGTCCATCTTGATGAGCTTTATGGGGAAATGTTACAGTCCCTTTAGAGCCACCGTCAACTTTAAGTGTCTCTCCTCCTCTTTTTTCTGCTGCAATTACAAGCGTAGCTGCAAAAAAAACAAGAGATACCATTATAATTATTGAAAAATTTGTTCTGTTTATTTTTATCATAACATCACCTTTAATTACCAGTTTTCCCCAAGAAGTTCAAAATAGCCTGAATGTTTTACACATGCTGGGCACTTTTCTGGCACACTCTTGCCCGTATGGATATATCCACAACCAAGACATCTCCATTTTTGCTCATCTTCACGGATAAATGCCCTATTGTCGGCAATATTGCGGGCGAGTTCCCGATAGAGCTTTTCATGCTGCTTCTCTGCAACACTAATAGCATCTAACGTATCTGCTGCTAATTGAAAACCTTCTTCAACAGCAATTGCTGAAAATCCAGGATACATCTCTGTGTGGATATAGTGCTCAAGGTCTGCTGCGGAAAGAAGGTTGTCGTGTGTATTCAAAATAACACCAGCAGGAAATTTCCAGTTAATCTCAAGCTCACCACCGTTGAAAAACTTAAAGAACCTTAGAGCATGTTCACACTCCTGGTCAGATGTCTCCTTGAATATTCTTGAAATCTGAACAAAACCATCATCAAAGGCACGCTGGGAAAAGAATCTATATCTCATACTTGCCTGAGATTCTGCTGCAAATGCGGTGAGCAGATTTTTTGCTGTTCTGCTCTCTCGAAATCTTGCCATGACCACCTCCTTATGGATTATTTCTAATCTTGAATTTCAATTGCCTGAGCACCACACTCTTTGGCAGCCTGACGAACAATAGCTTCAAGATGTTTGGGGATCACATCAAATTTTACAATGGAGATAAGTTGATCTTCATCATATTCAAACACTTCTGCACAAAGATTGTTGCAGTTTCTGTCACCCATACACTGTTTGGTAATAGTTGCTTTCATTAAAAAATCTCCTTTTTGTTTTATGTCATAGTTTAACAGGCTAATTTTGCCTTGAACGATTAAAAACATCCCCACTGTTTTATATTGATGAGTAATAACAGTCAAACAGAAAAATTAAAAAATATGCAGGTGCTTTTATATAGAAGATAATTAACTTTTTAGCTCTTCAATACGTCCAAAGAAATCAAGAGCATCTGGATTTTTGAGGGCATCCTTGTTTTTAACCTCTTTGCCGTGAATCATGTTTTTAACTGCAAGCTCAACTTTTTTCATATTAAGCGTATATGGAATATCAGGAACTTGAATAATCTTTGCAGGAACATGGCGCGGTGAGGCGTTTTTGCGGATATCATTTCTAATTTTATCTTTTATCTCGTCATTAAGTTCAAACCCAGGAGACATAGTGACAAACAAAATAACTCTAACATCATTATTCCAGTTTTGACCAATAACAACGCTGTCTGTAATCTCTTCCATCTGCTCAATACGTCTGTATATTTCTGCTGTACCGATTCTGACACCTCCAGGATTTAGAGTAGCGTCAGAGCGTCCATACATAATAACTCCGCCCCGTTCTGTAACTTCAATAAAATCGCCGTGTGTCCAGATTCCAGGATAGCGGTCAAAATAGGCAGCGTGATACCTTGAACCATCCTCATCATTCCAAAAATATATTGGCATTGACGGAAATGGTGCTGTGCAGACAAGCTCACCTTGTTGCCCCACCACAGGCTGAGCATCTTCATTGTGTGCAAAAACTTTCATTGCAAGACCTCGGCACTGTAATTCTCCTGAATAGACTGGACCTATTGGGTTGCCAAGTGCAAAGCAGCCGTTAAGATCAGAACCTCCTGAAATTGAGGCAAGCTGCATATCAGATTTAATCTCATCATAGATAAATTCAAAATCCTCTTTTGAGAGAGGCGAACCAGTAGATAAAAGTGCTCTCATTGAAGTCAGATCAAACTGCTGCTTTGGCTTAACACCCGCATTTTTAAGAGCAGCAATGTAACCCGCACTTGTGCCAAATACAGTTATCTTCTCATCTTGTGCCATCTGCCATAAAGCATCAGGAGAAGGGTGAAACGGGTTGCCATCAAACAAAACCAGAGAAGCACCTGTAGAAAGTGAACATACAAGCCAGTTCCACATCATCCAGCCGCATGTGGTAAAATAGAATATTGTATCTTCTTCCTTTAAATCTGTATGGAGCATAAGCTCTTTTATCTGGTGCATCAAGACTCCGCCCGCACTTTGCACCATACATTTGGGAAGCCCTGTAGTGCCTGAAGAATACATAATGTAGAGCGGATGGTCAAACGGAAGCTGTTCAAACTCAATCTCCTGTGCACGAGACTCCTTGAATTTATCAAGCAGCACAGCATTTGGGATAGATTTGATATAAGGGTCTTCTTTTGTGTATGGAATAACTACAACCTTTTCAATTGATGGCAGCTCTTTGATTATACCTGCAATTTTTTCCAAGCTGTCCACCTGTTTACCTTTGAAAAAATAGCCATCTGCAGTGAATAAAATTCTTGGGCGTGTCTGACCGAATCTGTCAAGAACACCCTTGATGCCAAAGTCTGGAGAACATGATGACCAGACAGCTCCCATGCTTGTAGCTGCAAGCATAGCAATGATTGATTCTGGCATGTTGGGAACAAATCCAACCACTCGATCACCTGGCTTTATACCATGTTTTTTTAAAGCCTGAGCAACTCTTGAGACTTCGTTGTAAAGCTCATTATAGGTCAAAGTTCTTCTTATCTGGTCTTCTCCACGAAAAATAAGGGCAATATTATCGTTTCTGAATCTTAACAGATTTTCTGCAAAATTGAGCATTGAGCCTTCAAACCATTTTGCACCAGGCATTTTTTTTGGATCATCAATAACCTTGTCAAATGTTTTTGAATAACGAATTTCGGCAAAATCCCACATAAGTTTCCAAAATTGCTCAATATTTTCTACAGACCACTGATAAAGTCCATCATAATCAGAAAAAGATTTTCCATAAGTTTTGTTCACAATCTGCATGAACCGATACATATTAGTCTGTTTAATTCTCTCTTCCGATGGCTTCCATAGGCACTTTGCCATGATTTGACCTCCCTTGTAATTGCAGATTCTTTTTATTAAAGGTAGAGACACACGGCCGTGCGTCTCTACCGTTGGGTTTAATCTAAAAAAGTTAAACTCACATTATTTAATAAATACTATTCATACAGCACAGCAAGAATTGTAGCTTTTCCCGCTTTTGCCTTTATCAGATGCTGTGTTGTGGAGAGATAATAGGCACTATCTCCGGGGTTGAGATCATACTCTTCATCAGCTATCTGAAGTGCTGCAACGCCATCTAAAACATATATAAACTCCTCACCGTCATGCACAGATACTTCTTTTACAGGGTTCTCTTCAAGCTGTACAATAAGAGCCTCCATGTGACGTCCCTGAACTTCTGGTGCAAGGCTCATATATGAATAAAGCTTTTGATTGCCTTTTTGAGATGTTGATCGGCATACAGGTTTTCTATCGTTCTTGCGGGTTATAGAGTAGAGCTTTGAACCAACACCAGAAACTAAACGCCCCAAAGCACTATCTAAGGCTTTAGAAAGTTTCATAACAGTGCCAAGCTGAGGTTTTACAACTCCGTTTTCAATATCTTCCAGTCTCTCCTTTTCAAAGCCTGTAAGATTGGCAAGCTCATCAATTGATATTCCCTTTTTCTCTCTTAACTGCCTGATTCTTATACCAACATCTTCAACATCAATTTTATCGCCATTTTCAATGTTTCCTGTCAAATCTTCAAAATAGTCCACATTAATATGCGGTGTCTTTTCATCTTTTTGCATTATTCTCTCCTTAATTTATGGGTTATTTACAGTTTCTATTTATGCTAAAAAATACAAATTAATTATGGCTATAAACATCTATTTTGACGCTATCACAAGCATCTCATAATCTTCGGTTGACAACTTATCATTGCGGCTGAACGCCCCGAGTTTTGCACCAAAGATGTCAATCTTCTTAAAATTCAGACTCTTTAAAAGCCATGTTATTTCAGATGGAACATAATATCTTTCATTGCATTTAAGCTCTTTTTCGTTTCCAGAATCATCTTTAATAAAAACAGTATTCTTGTCTCTAAAAGTCATAAGATCAAAAGAGTGGTCAACAAAAGTTGCACTATCATCTTTTACCTGAGAACTTAAAAAATCTTTAACAGAGTGGAACAGCGGAAAAAGCCCGTTTAAAGTGGTAAAAATAAATTTTCCGTTTGGCTTTAGAGCAGCCGCAGCATTCTTAAGAATCGCAAAATTCATCTCATCAGTTTCCATCAAGGAAAAACCGCCTTCGCACAGCATTATCGCTAAATCAAACTCATTCGCAAAATGAGGCTCTCTTGCATCTTTTTGCTCAAACACAACTTTAAGATTTGAAAAATTTGATGCCTTCTCTTTTGCCTTATCTAACTGAGATTCTGACAGATCAATGCCCGCAACCTCATATCCTCTTTTAGCAAGCTCAATTGCGTGTCTTCCAGTGCCGCAGCCGATATCAAGTATTTTAACAGCTTTGTTTTTATCAACCTCCTGTTCAATAAAATCACACTCCCCGAGTGTTCCTTGAGTAAAGACCTCTTTGTCATATTGAACTGCATAATTTTCAAATAATTCTTCATACCACTGCTTCATTTTCACATATTCCCTTTACAAATTTTGTTTTTTTATATTTTTCTTTTTCATTATTGTTCTATTTAAACTCCATAACAAATAATCAATATTCGCCCTTATAAGACGAACTCCACCCAAGTAATTTTCTCAATTTTTGGCTTGGGTTAAACTTAAAAGCAGTTGATTCTCTTCTTTCGCTTAAATAGAAACTTCCCAACCCTG
>JADFZJ010000021.1:0-8781 GCA_015232555.1 Desulfamplus sp.
AACGCTGTAACAGCGGCTTTGTGGAGGGATTGAATAATAAGATCAAGGTTATAAAACGAAGATGCTATGGGATATTTAACATTCAACATCTCAGACAACGAATACTATTGGATACCATTGGGGCTGAGTTTCTTATTACAAAATAGGGCACTTGTCAACCACGGAAAATCTCGGAGAGCCAAAAAATAACTGACCATCTATGTAAAAATAGCTACTTATTATACCCTAAGAACCACTTAATATTAAACTGGCTGACTTAATATGAGAATTACAGAATTACTTAAACGTATAAAAATAATAGTTGCTGATCCAAGCAAAGCTGATTCACAAGACCCGATTATGGTTGCCACTACCTATGCAGGGCAATGTCAGGTGGTAAACGAACGGCTAAAAAAGTGTCTTACCCTGATTCAGAAGAACATGGTACCTCAGGCACTTGAAGAGGCAGGTGAAGAGCCTCACTTGATTGATCTTTGCAATGAGATGGCTGGAAAGACAATCATCGTATGGAAAAACCTCTGCATGGAAAAAGGGTGGCCCATACCAGGGGACCTCGATATGGATGCCTTTAATGAACTTATGAAGAGTTTTTCAACGGAATCTACCATTGAACCTCTGCTCAAACAGCTTAGGAGGGCTAATAATCAAGGGCATATTGGTCAGTGCGTTGCTATTTTAAGGGAGCTTGTGAAAAAAGATACCGCTAATCCGCAGTGGCAATCTGATCTTGCTGAATTTGAAACTGCATATCTTGAAAAGATAAAACAAGATATTGATAATTGCAGAAGTGAGAAAGACATTAACGGTGTGGCAAGAGTTATAGTTGAGATAAAACAGCCGTGGAGCATACCTGTTGACAGCATACCTGTTCAAGAACTGGAGGACTTTATTGAAGAGCATTATAGAGGAACGCTTCGTCAGGAGGAGGATGAGATTGTAAGCAAGATAAGTATCTCATTCCAGTCTGGTAATGTTGAAGCTCTTGGAGATGCCATTTTTGCATATAATAATCTTGAAAAAAACAGATATTTTAAACCTGATCCCTCTTTACACGTTATCTATTCAAATGCACTTAACTGGTATCAGCAGCAGCTTAAGGCTATAGAAATACAGAAAAGCTATGAAAGAAAACTTGGCGAAATAAACAACAAGATCGAGCGTAGCGATTATTATGGAGTAAAGGCTCTGTGGGACGAGATAAAACGCCATCGTCTTCCAATATCTGAAGAGTTAGAACATGATGTTCAAAGGCTTATCCATGAAGAACAAAAAGCACAAAAACGTCAACAAAGAAAAAAACAGATGGGATATGTATTTATTATCATTTTTACTATGATTTGTATATCTTTTGCTGCTACGTGGAATTATTACAGGCAGATAAGAAACAGGTTGACAGCAGAGTTTGATAGTGCCGTTGCTGCGGAAAATCTTGAAGAGTGCAACAGTACTATTAACAATATGGCAGGCAGACGGATCGTATTTATAAACAATCCTCTTTTCAGTTCATCAGAGATGAAAAATTATCAAGATAAAGCAAAAGGTGTGGCATCGCTATTAGAAGAGAAAAGAGCTGAATTTGAGCTGCTTATAGCTGAGCTTGAAGAGCTTAAAGCAGAAGGATTTCCCAGAACCACTGAAGAGATTGAGAGTAAAATGAGCCAAATTAAGGCTACATCAAATGCAGTCTCATCCCGTAACCTTGCCCGCCTTAAATTACTTCAATCAGCATGGAAAGATCGAAAAACTGCTATCCGTGCTATGGAAGAAAAGGAGCTTGCCTCAATTTTTGAACAGATCAACTATCAATTTAAAAACCTTCTGCCTGCTGCAAATGAAGAGGATATATATATCAATCAACAGACTCTTGAAAAAATTAAGGAGTTTATTGCTTCGGGTAAAAAATTAACAAGCGTATCAGATTTAATGAAAAAGAATCTTGATAATTTAAATGCTCAGATGAATTCTATGCGGGAAACTTTGTCAATCCGAAAGAGTCTGTTAAGAGAATTTGTCAATGTTAGATCATTGAATGAGTATTTCAAGGAACTTCAAACTTTTGCAGGAACCTTTCCTAATGATCCTGTTACAAAGACGATAAATCCTATAATTGAGATGGTAAAATTATATAACTCTTTTTTAGAAGTGCCTGTAATAAAAGATTCTGATAATGAGGCAGAAGAGGATATTGATAATACAACAGAAGAGACGAGTGCTAATGGTTCAGAACAAAAGGGGAATACAAAATCAGATAAGAGAAAAAACCAAACAGCAGAGTCAAGTAATGACCATGAAAATCCTTTTTGGTCTGCCACATCAGCAACTCTTAAGGCTTTTAATAATAATATCAGGATTCATAAGAGTGAATTACAAGAAGAGATTAAAAAGATGGAGCAGACATCAAGGTTTGTTGATCTGTGGGAGTGCACAGTAGTCCGTCCGAACTTTGAGCCTGAAAAGTGGTATTTTAATGGAAAGCCCTCTGAAGATTTTATAAATGGAATCAAAAGTTATTCAGGTATTGTCTATGTTCTATCACCTGATGATCTTCAGCCTGAATTTAAAGCCAACAGTGCCATTACTATTCAGGTTCAGGATTTAAAAAAGATGTCTCACTGCGATGTAGTTGAGCAAATGCTCAATAACATATCCTATGATATTGGTATGGAGAGCATAGTTCAGGAGATAAATAATATCTATAGTCAGACTTTTTCGCCTATCCTAAAACTTCATCTCATCAGTTTTCTTACGGATCAGCTTTTTACATTAGTGGGCAGAGAAAATGCCATGCCATTTATAGCTATGGATAAAGATTTGAAAAGATTCAACAAGAGACCTCTCAATGATCAGGTAAACTGGCTCTGTTCTTCCAACAAAAAATACACCTTTGCAAGCAGGCAGGCAGAAATGATTCTCAGGCACTACTTAGAAAGACCCGACAAAATGAATGAACATGTTGCTCAGTTAAAACTTAAAAAAATGGCTATGAAGCGTATGCCAAGATGGGTTGGTTTTGCGGATTTTAAAAATCCTGAGCAGCTCCATTTCAAAACAGATGCAAAACCTAATGAAGTATGGGTTGTGAGAAACGGACATGGTGGAAATAACAGCAGCAATATTGAAAACAAAGGCAACAGCACAAGCGGTGATGAAAACAGCATAGATAATGAGAGCATATTAGCAAAGCCTCTGGTTTTTGTGACTCAAGAGCAGAGAATGGGAGAGAAAATCAAGCTCATTGACCATAATGGGTATCTGCCAGGAGAACCTCTATTTGCTCCTTACGACAACAACACAACTTCTGAGGTGCTACAATCTATTTTATCTAATACAAATTTAGATAAAACTGTTAATATTGAGTGGCCTGAAAGTTGGCCAGTTAATGTAAGAAGATAAGGTGTGATGGGTAAGTTATTTCTGTGCCGTTCCATATCAATAATCATCTACTTTTATGTTTAAAAACAAAAGTATTAGATTTATACTCAGTAATTACACCATATTTATCTTTAACAAGAATAAGACACTCTACATTTTCAAGGCTATTGACTAAATTAACTCCTTTTTCATGCCCCATTACCATAAGTGCTGTAGCAAGACCGTCTGCAAAGGTGCAATTATCAGCAATTACTGATGCACTGACAACTCCATTATCCACAGGATATCCAGTAGTAGGATTTATTATATGAGAATAAGTTTTACCTTCAATGATTGTAAAATTCCTGTAATCTCCGCTTGTTGCAAGAGATTTGTCTTGAAGCGGCAAAGCATCGTAAACAGCATTAAGCATAGATTCTTCTTTACCTGTAAAAACTCCTTTATTTGGTTTACTAATGCCAACCATCCAATGTTTTGCAACAGATTTTTTTCCTGATGCAAAAACTTCTCCCCCAATTTCCACTAAAAAATTGGAATATCCTTCGCTTTTAAGAAGCTGTGCAACTGCATCAACACCAAAACCTTTGGCAATTGAACCAAGGTCAAGGGTAATGGCGGCATTCTGCTTTTGAAGAGTCTTATTTTGAGTGTTTATATTAATCTGGTTAAATCCTATAGTTTGAAGATAAACTCTTATATTTTCAGAAGAGGGTACATCTGTAATCTCTTTTTTAGTACCAAACCCCCATAGATCAACAAGCGGTTTTACAGTTCCATCCCATGCACCTTCTGTTATTGTGTAAATTTTTTGTGCTTTCACCATTACATCATTAAAGTCAGAAGATATTTTTATAATTTCGCCTTTATCCGCTTTATTGAACAGAGAAATTTCACTGTCTGGTATATAAACAGACATGCTTTGATTCACCTGTTTTAGTTTTTCTTCTATTAATGTGTGTAAAGCTTTTGATTTTTGGGTTGTTGATTTTGGAGTCTCTTCATTTTTATCCATAACCACCTTAATATGATAGGTGGTTCCCATTGTATTGCCTGAAAATAGCTCAATATTTAAGTTATTTTCATTGGTTGAAGTCTGTGCATCTGGATAGCCTTCAACCAATTGATAAGAGAACATATATATTAGTATAGTAATATATAGCTGAGTAAAGTTTTTTTTTATATTCATAAGACTCACGATTGTAATAAGAACATAAGCAGCTTCGCTGCAATTATTGTTTGATTGAAATTCCTAAATAATAAAAAAGGTATGAAATGATAGATTTCATACCTTTTTAAAAATATCATTAATAAATAATTTCTCTATAAATCTCTCATGCTATGCAGGTTTTTTGTCTGGATTATAGCAGATTCTGCAACAACTAAGACAGCGATTTGCCTCTACAAGAGCTTGGTCTTCTGGCAATACCAGATCAACTTCAACAAACGAGTCAAGCCTTATATTGACTGGCAATTCAGGCATCACTGCTCGTTTAATCGGTTGAACTCCTGAGATAGTTTTAAATACAGACTCTGGAATCCGTTTTTTCTGAAGAGAATCTTTTACAGGCTCAACTTTTCCCTCTTTGAGAAAGAGATCAATTGATCTGGCAGCACGCCTTCCGCCGCCAATTGCATCAACAACAAGTGCAGGACCTGTTGCAGAGTCTCCAGCAGTGAAGATGTAAGGAATTGAAGATTGAAGAGTTGCTGGATTATTATCAATTGTGCTCCATCGTGTAAGAGTTAATTCAGAAATTCTCCTTGATGTCTCCTCTTTGAAACTTGCATCTGGTGCCTGACCAATTGCTGTTACAATGGTGTCAACTTCGAGTAAGGTTTCAGAACCTTTAACAGGAACAGGTCTTCTTCTGCCGCTTGCATCTGGTTCTCCCAACTCCATCTTTAGATATTCAAGATGAGTAACTTCACCAGATTCGTTGCCAACAACTCTTGAAGGGGCTGCAAGAAATACAAATTCAATTCCTTCATGCTCAGAAGCTACAATTTCGACCTCATTGGCAGGCATCTCTTTTCTTGTACGGCGATATACCATATAGACCTTTTCAAGTCCAAGTCTGAGCATAGTTCTGGCACAGTCAACCGCAGTGTTACCACCGCCGACAACAGCAGCTCTTTTCCCAAGATTCATCCGATTTCTTATTAATACATCTTTTTCAGATATACCAGAAGAAACATACGCAGATACTGTAGAGAGAAATTTGATTCCGTTAAAACAGCCTTTAAGATCATCACCCGGAATGCCAAGTGCATGATCTTTCCAGGCACCAACACCAAGGAATACAGCCTCATAACCAGCAGCAACCAGAGAGCCTAATCCAAAATCAGACCCAAATCTTACGTTGGTGTGTGTTTCAATACCAAGTTTTGTAATACCCTCAATTTCCCAGTCTAAAACCTTTTTGGGAAGTCTGTATTCAGGGATACCATACCTGAGCATTCCGCCAAGTTTTGGCATTGCTTCAAAAATAGTAACCTGATACCCGACACGCCTTAGAAAGTATGCACAACTCAACCCTGCCGGTCCGCCACCGATAATAGCAACTTTTTTGTCTATCTCTGGGGCACATTTTATAGGAACTCTTGAGCCAGAGTTCATCTCATAATCTGCTGCAAACCTTTTAAGCTGATTTATAGATACTGGTTCGTCTGCAATTCCTCTTCTACAGTCATTTTCGCACGGATGAGGACATACCCTTCCGCATGATAAAAGGAGTGGATTTCTCATGCGTATAGTCTGAACCGCAGCAGAATAATCTCCATTTTTAATATGGCTTATATATTGAGGAATATCTATTTCAGCAGGGCAGGTTTGAGAACATGGTGCAAGAGGATCATTTATCTGATTAAACTTCAGAAGTTTATCAGACATGCTTTTTACTTCAATTATATCTTTGGGACACGCTTTGTTGCAGGCTCCGCATCCGACACATTGGTTTTCATCAACTACTGGAAAACCTTGTTTGCCCATAGTCAATGCACCAAAGTTACACGCATTAACGCAGTCTCCAAGACCTAAACATCCAACATGACAATCTCTTTGACCGCCAAATACCACAGACATTGCCTTGCAGGATATAACTCCAAGGTAGTGGTATTTATTAGAAGCACGTACACCTCCATCACACATACTGTATGCTTGACGGGTCTCTGCAGTGCCGGGATCCATACCCATCAATGCTGCAACCTTTGCCGCTCCCTCAGCACCTGATACAATGCAAACACTCGGAGGGGCATCACCTTTAACAACAGCCTGTGCCGCTGCACTGCAACCCGCATAGCCGCAGCCACCGCAGTTTGCCCCTGCCATGTTACTTTCTACCATGGCAACTCTGGGGTCTTCATAAACATAGAATATTTTTGATGCAAAACTGAGCAGAATACCGCATACACCGCCAATGCCCAGCATAAATAGAATTGCTTCTGTCATAATTACCTCATTAATGGTCTATTAATTGTTTCATTAAGGTGGATTGAGGTTCATAAGTTGTTCTATACTTGCCATGCCTAACCATCTTTAATGAATCAAACCATTCCTTTGAATGCAAAAAAGCAGATTGCAATCATGCCGGCAGTAACAAGTCCAATTGACGTATCCTGAAGAGATTTTGGAACCCTTGCAAGAATGATTCTCTCTCTTATACCTGCAAAAAGAACCAGTGCAAAACCATAACCAACAGAGTAGCTGAAAGAGGATACTAACATCTCAAAAAATGTGTATTCTTCTTTGATATTGATAAGACATACACCAAGAACAGCACAGTTTGTTGTAATCAGCGGCAGGAAAATACCAAGTCCAGTGTAGAGTGCGGGAATACTTTTTTTAAGAAACATCTCCACAAACTGAACTAACGAGGCAACAATAAGGATAAACGAGAGAGTTCTTAAGAACTCAATATCTAAAGGTTTTAATAGATACCGTTCAGTTATCCATGTAATAATACCAGCAAGAACAATTACAAATACAACTGCCATTCCCATGCCAGTAGCTGTCTCCATTTTCTTTGATGTTCCAAGAAATGGACAGTTGCCAAGAAACTGTGCAAGGAGAATGTTGTTTATAAGAATACAGCTTATGGCAAGAACAATATAGTCACCCATTATGCTCTCTCCTTTTTATTTTTTACCGATAAGGTTCATAATACATAAGACAAGTCCAAGACATACAAATGCCCCGGGAGCTTCAAGCATGAATCTAAATGGCTGAAAGTCAGGTCCAAAAACTGCATGTCCCATCAATGTGCCATTACCAAGAGATTCTCTCAACGCACCTACAACACAGAGCGAAAGCGTATAACCGATTCCCATACCAAGACCATCTGCAACTGAAGCAAGTGGAGGATTTTTACAGGCAAATGCCTCAGCCCGTCCAAGTGCAATACAGTTTACAACAATAAGAGGAATGAATATACCAAGTTTGAGAAAAAGCGGATAAGTATATGCCTGCATCACAAGCTCTACTACAGTAACGAAGGTTGCTATTATGATTATGTAGCCGGCAATTCTGACTTTCGATGGAATAATATTTCTCAGCATTGAGACAAGAAGGTTGGAAAAAACAAAAACAAAAGCAGATGCTAACCCCATTCCAACCGCATTTTCAACAGATTTTGTTACAGCAAGGATAGGACAGAGACCCAAAACAAGGCGAAACGGGGGAATTTCTGCCCAAAGTCCTTTGGTAAACTCTTTTACCACAGATTGTGCCATAAAATTAATCTCCTAATTCACCACTACTTTATAAGAGCAGCCTGTTTTTGGATTTCAGGTTTTAGCCGTTTGTATATATCTTGTGCTTGAATTGCAGCAACAGATACACCTTTTGATGTAACAGTAGCTCCAGAGATAGCATCAATATCACCACCATCTTTTTTGGTAGCAAAATTTTTATCCATTGTCATACCTGCAAACTGACCAGCAAATTTAGGGTCATCCTTGGCTCTTGAACCAATACCGGGTGTCTCACTATGGGTTGTAACACAGATTCCGATAATCTGATCAGATTCGATATTTACACCAACCATTACTCCGATATCTCCGCCAAAACCCTTTCCAGTTGTCTCAAAGGTTACTGAATCTGGTTTGCCATCATGTTTGCCAACAAAAAAGGTAAGCTCCTGTTCTTTATCCATAATTTTAAATCTATCCTGAAGCGGGTCATTGGATACATCGCTCAGAATCTGTTTAATAGCAGGTGCTTTCTGGAATTTAAGCACCTGCTGCTCAATTCTGTCTTTTGTTCCTGTTCTGACAGCAGCAAGCAAGCCTCCGGAAAAGGCACTCAATACCGTAAGAACAACAACCATGTTTATCATTTCACGCATTGTTTGCACCTTTTACCTTTCCCAAAAGATTTTGGTCTGATTTTATCAATAAGCGGATTGATCAGGT
>JADFZJ010000021.1:8856-60972 GCA_015232555.1 Desulfamplus sp.
CAGAGAACCGCCTACGACTCCGTATATTATCATAGGTATCAGATTAACAGGTGATGAAGATGTCTCATTAGCAAGGAAAAATGCCCCGAGCAGCGTATAACCTGTGAGCAGGTGAAACATAGGGGGAGCATATTTTACAGGATCAGTTATGTTGAATATCCATGCAGTAACAATAATACCCACAATGTATGCCAAGGTAATTTCCCACCTGATATAACCTCTTATAATAAGGTAAAGTCCACCAAGTATGATACCCGCACTAAATACTGAACCAATAGCACCCACCTGCTTTCCCATTAACAGTGAAGAGAGTGGAAACATAGCTACAACCTCTGCTCCTTGATGTTTAAGTGCAGCAAGAGGATCAAGTGCTGTGAAGGTGAACTTATAGTTCACAAGTGCTGTATTAAAATCAAACATGTTCTGCCATGAGAGGGCAAGAATGGAGATTCCGATGAGTGTTGGATTAAAGGGATTACCTCCAATACCACCAAATATCTGCTGTCCAATAACTATACACACAAATGTTCCGGTGATAACTGCCCACCATGGAATAGTTGGTGGCAGCATCATTCCAAACAGCATTCCAATAACTGCTGCGTTGTAGTCATGTATTACAATGGGGCGTTTAGATGCTACGCTGAACAGTGCCTCCCATGCCATTGCACTTGCAATAGATAGACACATCACACCAAGTGCTGCCATGCCAAACTGCATAACTCCAAACAGAGTAGCAGGAAGAGCTGCTGCCATGATATTAAGGTTAATGGTTTTTATACTGTCGCCATCATGCCAGAACGGGGCGTGGGATACTGTAAATTTATTCTGTTTAACCATTATCAGCCTCCGTTTCAATTTTCATAAGCTCATATTTGCCAAGCCTGATATACTGGAAAATTGGGATTTTCGCACTGCATACATAGCTGCAAAGTCCACATTCAATACATGAAAAGAGTTCATAGCTTTCAGCAGCATCTTGATAGAGAGTCGCCTCAAGATAACGCACTAGAATATTGACAGGTACTTTGGCAGGACATATTCTAACACATTTCCCGCAGTTAATACATGGGTAGTCAGATATCATTGGAATTTCACTGCTGTCTTGAACAATCAATGTATCCATATCAGGAGTAACCGGATGATAGAGAGTATAGGCTGCAACTCCTCTTAGTGGACCACCAATTATGATTCTGTCTTTTTCAGCAGTTTCAACTCCAATTTTAGTAAAAATCCTATGGATTGGCGTACCTATCGTAGCAGACACCCTGCTTTTTTTCCCTTTTTTATCTATAATTGTGACTATTTTTTCATAGACGGGCTGTTTTTCTGAGTAGGCTTTTACAAGAGAGATAGCAGCCTCGACGGAGATAAAGCAGACACCAAGCTCTTCACAGCTCTTGCCCGGGACAAATGAGATATCAAGATATTTATCCATAATCATTGGCGAGAGTGAGTGCACATAGTCAGAAGATACTTTGACAATTTTCAAGCTGTTAAATGCAGATAGTTTTGCCAAAGCGTCAGGCATTGCTATGGAGATATCGCTAATGCCTGTCAACTGTTTTAGAAGTGTTACGGCTTTTGACAGATCGTCTCGGAATCTTGTCAAAACGTACTGACGCGTGGTGCAAAGAATATCTTCATCCACGCCGTTTATGACTATTTTATTAATATTGATTCCACTTGATTTTACTCCACCAGTTGCTGCATCTGCGAGCAGTTGTAGTGGAGGATTACCTGGAATCCCTCTCAGATAGCTGTCTGCCGTCTGGATATCAGGGATAGCCGCACACTCTGCAAAACTGTTGTCAATATCTTGTTTTGCATTGGTTTCCAAAACAAGATATGTTGCAAGTAATCCGAAATCCCCTGTAAATGGAGCGATAAATGTGATGATACCGGAAACAGGAGACAATACATATTCTCTACTATCTTTGTAGAGAAATATCCTTTCTCCCTTTTTGATCATATCACCTTTTTTTACAAGCGTCTCTTTTGTGCTGTCCAATGGTTCTTTCAGCATAAGGATCAATCTTGGTGGTATGGGGATGGCTTCCGGCTCTTTTGGACCTGGTTCAACCAGATCGCACTTTAGCTTTGATTCAGTCAATCCGATAAACGATCTCTTAATCATAACAAACCTTTATCTGGTGAAATTAGTGATACATGCACATAGCTTGACTATATCAGGTTATAGTGCATGACATGAATTACACTCCACTGGACCTGCCCCTTTCTCTTTGTGGCAGCCTATACATTGTGCGTGGAATGCGTCTGTCCTACTTGGCATACTCTCATCACCGGTAGCCTGATGACACTCTTTGCAACTATAGACTTCATCATCTTCAATATTGTGATGACAATCAAGGCACGAAAGGTCATAATCCTGACTATGCACAGCATGAGTAAAAAGCACCTTGCCTGCGGCATTCTGAAACATCAACCTTACAGGTTCTTCAGGTGCCGGCGGCGGGAATGCTGCATAACAGGTGATTCCAGTGATAAAAAGCACAACAGCCAATAACGAAGCGATTTGTAAATCTTTTTTCGAGGTCATGGTAAGTTGCTCTCATCCTTAAAATGTGTAAAAACTTTAAATACGGTTAATACAACAAACTCCAAAACTCTAATTAAAACATTAAAATCTAAATTAACATATCATAAGTCTCCTTATGATATTCTTAATATATAAGAACCTTAATACAAGACCTTGACTCTACTATATTAGAACATCATAATATTCAAGCAAAAATAGAATTCTTCTGGAATATTTTAAACACTATGCGGATTTAAATAGTAAAAGTTCCAAATATTATCGGAGTAATTTATGGGGGGCTATTGAGGAATTTTTTTAGGTAATCTAATGATACTAATTAGTCTGAATTTAAGATGGTTTAATCGATGACTTAACAGAGCAAGAGCCTGTTTTCTGGACAAATCGCATCATAAATGGTTGATATTCTTTTTTATCTACACAAATATTATTGATAAATCTTATTATTAAGAATGATATAATAAAACATATAAGCCCAAAAAACATTGATATTATAGATTTATCCATGTTTAATCTAATAGCTATAACTTCTCCAATTGCGGCACCTACCATCATAAGGATAATAGGAAAAATATAGAGCAAAAATGTTATTTTAAGAAGCGGTGCAGTCTTTAATCCTACAACGATTCTATCGCCGGTTGAGGCATTAAGTGAATTTTCCACATGAATAGTCATATCCTCTATTTTAGAATGCTCTCCACATGAATCTCTTGATTCGCATGAATCACATGATTTTGAACGTGTAGTTTTAACCCAAGCCATTGAGCCAGATGTTTCTGTGATAATCCCCTCTTTAGTGATCATTATATTGATGATATCCTTATTAGCTTAATATCCAGACATTTTTATAATTAATGCTGATTTGAATTCATTTCAAGCATAGATATTAATGTTCAGCGAACGTTTTTTTATGCTATATTCCTGTTCTATTCGGCTCTGTTCTCTATTATACTGTGCTTCAAGTTGTTTTAGTTTTGCCTCATGTTCCTGCTCAAGAGATGCCTGTTTTCCTGAATATTCTTGTTCAATTTTATTTTTTTCGTTACTAAGATTGACTTTGTAATCAACACTGTTGTTTTCAGAAGAAAGCTGAGCCTGAGCAACAGATGGGGTAGTATCTTTGGCAGTAATCTGCCTTTGATAGTGCATATATGAACCGGCCATATTTATACCTGGTATCATTGGATGCCCCCCTTATTTTATTTAATATCTTAAACTAAATAAACTTTCATGCTCGAAGCTGTCACCCCGAATTATGAAAATCGCATTTTTACAGTATAGATCACGCCATCAGATCTATATTTGAACGAGACAAAGGAATCTGTCCATAAGGCGACTGATAGAACTGAGATTGTATCTGCTGATTTTGCTGTACATTTTTAGCCATCTGTGATTCTTGTGCTTGCTGAACTGATGTTGATGCCGTCTCCTGTACAGAATATGACGCTTCTGATGAGATAGAAGCATTCAAGGGCTGAGTTGTACTAAGATTGTTTTGTTCTCTTGCTTCTTGGGATATATTCACACTGAAGTCATTACCTGAAGCTGCCCCTGACGATTGCAGAGGTGATACTTCCTTGAGCGTGTCCTGGGATAAAGGATTGCTCTGTCCCTGTGTTCCATTCACTGCCTGACTGCTGGATACAGGAGAGTATGGATTTAATAGTGAATTGGAATAGCTTGAATAGCTGTTTACATTCATGATATCCTCCTTATTTATGAGTTCTTTTACTACTGCCATGCTGTTTTTTAATAAAATATATATTGTCTCTGTTAAAGTCAATTTTTTTTAATATTTTTCCTTGACAAGCTGTTGGTGAGTAATATATAAGCATCACGTCTTTTGGGGCGTATCTGATAAGTTTATTTGCCTTTATTCTGGCAGCTTACACCTCTCTTAAGAAAATTGCTCCTCAGTAGCTCAGTCGGCAGAGCAAGTGGCTGTTAACCACTGGGTCCGCGGTTCAAATCCGTGCTGAGGAGCCACTTTTAGAAAAGATTCAGCCTTGGAACTCCTCTTCCAAGGCTTTTTTATTTTTTCTTTTCCGTTCTTTTTATTTAAAAAAACTCCTCCCTACTAAAATAATAATACAAACTCTTGACAACTCACCTCTTCCAGAATACTACTTTTGCCTAAAGTCTACATAATAGTCCCCTAAAATATTTATGACAAACTACAACACGAGCTTATATGAATAAAATCAAGACAATAAAGATTCTTGTTATTGATGACGAACCTTACATAAGAGAGAGTATAAAAGGCTTTCTTGAAGACTACAGCTATAGAGTTATTGATGCTGAAAACGGGCAAAAGGGGCTTGAATATTTTGAGCAGGAGTCTCCTGACCTTGTATTCTGCGATCTCCGCATGCCCCGAATGGACGGACTTGAAGTTCTTAGTAAGATTGTTAAAATATCTCCGGACACACCAGTTATTATTATTTCTGGAGTAGGCAACATTGCAGATACTGTGGAAGCTCTGAGGCTTGGTGCATGGGATTATATAATAAAACCTCTTCAGGATATGACAGTTCTATTACACTCTATTGAAAAATCTCTTGAGAGAGCCGCCCTGATAAAAGAGAAAGAGATTTACAGAAAAGACCTTGAAGCATTAAACGCAAGGCTTTTAAACTCACTTGATAACCTTGAGAAAACCAAGGATAAGCTCGTTCAATCTGAAAAAATGGCAGCACTTGGAGGGCTTGTTGCCGGAGTTGCACATGAGATCAATACGCCGGTGGGAATTGCTATTACAGCAGCATCTTTTATTAAAGATAAAACCAGCAATGTGCAGGAGCTATACACCGCTGGCAATCTGAAAAAAAGTGATCTTGAGTCCTATCTTAAAAATATGGGTGAGGTCTCTAACTCAATTTTTATTAATATGGAGCGTGCTGCCTCACTGATCAAAAGCTTTAAGCAGATCGCAGTTGATCAGAGTGTTGAGAATAAACGGAGATTTAATTTTAAAAGATATCTTCAGGATGTGCTTATCAGCCTTAAACCCGCCTACCGTAATACTGGATGCACTGTTAATATAGATTGTGCCGATGATATTGAGATATTATCTTATCCAGGTGCATATTCCCAAATTATAAGCAATCTTGTCATTAACTCTGTTGTTCATGGATTCCCAAATAAGAAAAATGGTGAAATTTCATTTGCCATTTCAATGAGTGAGCTTAGTAATGAAGAATTGACCATACGCTACAAAGACAATGGTGAGGGAATGACTCAAGAGCAGGTAAGCAAAGTCTTTGAGCCTTTCTATACAACTATGCGTGGTCAGGGAGGAACTGGACTTGGCATGTCGATTGTTTATAACATTGTAACTCAAACGCTTGGGGGCACAATTGAGTGTAGAAGTATGCCTGGTGTAGAGACAGAATTTTTAATAACAGTTCCGCTTGTTGTTCCAGATGCCGATTCCGCTCATTCTAAAGCCTTTTTAAAAATTAATTATCATGTTTAATATTTATAATCCGTCAAAGTGGTATCTACATCCAGTTTTCATCTTTGCCTGTTCAATTATTTCATTAGCGACTGCCCTTGTGCTGACAATATACTGGTACATGGAGATTACAGCCGCCCTTGAAGTAATCATCATGAAATTCAATATCGATCCTGGTCAAATATTTCCTTCAAGGACAGGTATGACAATTCTTGTTCTTACTATGTTGGTAACGGTTGTTTTGACTGGTATTTTGCTTGCATTTATTTATTATCAGAGAACTCTTCGACTTTTTAGGCTCCAACACAATTTCATCTACAACTTTACACATGAACTTAAAACCCCTGTAACATCTCTAAAGATTTATCTTGAAACATTTCTCCGCCACCCCCTTGAGCCTGAAGAAATCAGAAAATATAGTGAATATATGCTAAGTGATGTAGGACGGCTAACTGAAAATATTAACAGCATATTAAATCTTGCAAGGATTGAGAGCCGCTCTTATGGTGCTGATTTAACCAATCAAAACATGTTTGACTTGATTGATAAATTCTGTAAAAAAAATAAAACCCTTTTTCGTAACTGTGATATTATTCTTCATAATCCTGGGAATAAACTGATATACCCTGTGAACATATTGCTTTTTGAAATGCTACTGATGAACATTCTATCAAATGCTATGAAATATAATGTATCTGACAAACCTTGTGTTGACATTATTTTTCATCCTTGCAGGCAGAGACTTCTTATTGATTTTGCTGATAACGGTATTGGCATTGAAAAACATGAATTTAAAAAAATATTCAGAAAATTTTACCAGTCAGGAACTGCTAATGGTTCAGATGTGAAGGGGAGCGGACTTGGTTTATACTTAGTATTTAGTATTGCAAGAATACATGGCTGGAGTGTTACTGCAAAGAGCGAGGGCAAAGGTAAAGGTGCTATATTTACCCTCTTGTTGCCAGGAGATGGTTCTGGCTCTATGAATGGTTTAGCAGGAGATATCAGAGGGCAAAATTTATGGAAAATGTTGAAAAAAAGTGCATCATGGTAGTAACAAAAAAAGAGGTACATGGTAATATCTGACAAAAAATCTGTTCCGACAGTAACAGAAAAAAAGCGTATTCTTGTAGTAGAAGATGAATCTCATATTGCTGAGGGAATTAAGCTAAACCTTACTATTAAAGGATATGATGTTAAAGTTGCATCTGACGGGATGGAAGGTATTGAGCTATGGAGATCGTGGAATCCTGATCTTATTGTGCTTGATATTATGCTTCCAGTGATTGACGGTTTTTCTCTACTTAGTAAAATCCGCAAAGAAGACGAAAAACTTCCAGTTCTGATACTCTCTGCCAAAAGCAGCGTTAAGGATAAGGTTCACGGGCTACGTTGCGGAGTTGATGATTATCTTGCCAAACCATTTGACCTTGATGAGTTCCTCCTTCGCATTGAAAGGCTAATTACCCGAACATCGTGGTATGCTAAAAATTCAGAATTATCAGATCAAGAGTTATCATATAAAAACATTAAATCTCAAAATCCTCTATTATCACCCAAAATTGATAGTAATGAACAATTCTCAAATGATCAATTTACTTTTGGTGATAACCATATTGATTTTATAACAGGCAAAGCATCTTGTCAGATTGGTGAGATTATATTGACAGAACAGGAGATTAAGCTCCTTAAAATTCTAATTACCAACCGTGGCAGACCACTTTCACGTCAGGAGCTTCTTGAAGCTGGCTGGGGATATTCAGGAGATATAACAACCAGAACACTTGATAACTTTATGGTGCGTCTCAGAAGATATTTTGAAAACAATCCTCGAAAACCAGTATATTTTAAAAGCAGAAGGTCTGTCGGCTATCTGTTTGACCATTAATACTGAAGTAATATTATGGATTGCGATTACAAAGATATAATAAACAAGTTACCTGTTGAGCCCGAAGTTCATCTCTATTATATGAATATTCAGCTTTTTATACAAAGACTGATTCCTCAAAAAGATATTACCGATTTTGCCACAAGAAGAGGCAGCTTATTTCAACAAGAGGATTTCAGGCTCACTTTTTTATCTTGCGATGAGCTTGAAAGGGTCAATGGATACAAAAGCCTTAAAAAGCAGATTGAATGGATTGCAGGACGTTTTCTTGTAAAAAATATGGTAAAAGAGTTTGTTGATTATGATGTGGCGTTGCCGAATGTTAAGGTTGCATATAAAGAGGAGGGTGCACCTTTTTTAGAACAATTCCCAGTTGTAACTGTATCAATTACCCACTCTGGAAATTATGCGGCTGCTGCTCTTTGTACAACCTCAAAAAAGATTGGTATTGATATTGAAAAGTCAGATTATATGCCTGCTGAATCTTTTATGAGAATAGCCTTTACCGATAGAGAAATAGCAAATATTGAATTTAACCGTAAAAAAAGATTACTGTATCAGGAAAAGAGATCTAACCATCAAAAAGTATGTAGCAGTGAAAAAATATCTGACGACAAGGTTTGGTACTGTCAGGAAGTTATGCGATGCTGGACAAGAAAAGAGGCATTTTTAAAATATATCTGCAAAGGGTTTAATGAAAAACTTAAATCTGTTGAAATAATAGAGGATGCAGTATTTTATAATGGAGAAGAGCTTGATAATATTGCAATTAGCACATTTAATATTGATAATCACTATCTGCTCTCCCTAATATATGGATAATATCGGCAGCCATATATCTGATTTAAAGGCTAACCCTTATTGCTCTATCAGAAATGATGATTAATATTAAAAATTATTATTTTTTTGCTTAAAAATTTGAACCTAAAAATAATTGCAGCGAAGCCGCTTATGTTCTATTATAAACAATTTTGCTGCAATTATTGTTGCAGTGGAACAATAATTGCAACTAAGTCAAAATAATAGCAAAACTTTTAACTATAAAAATAATCTAAATAAGAGGAACTACTATTGAACCAATTTTATAAAAATCTATCCCTATGGTTAGTGATTATCCTGATGATGGTCATGTTGTATAACATATTTAATCAGCAGCAGTTGCCTGAAAGCACTGTTGGATATTCTGAATTCCTCGCAATGGTTGAGACAGACCGCATTAAAAATGTAGTCCTTCAAGGACAGGATATCTATTTTACAGATTCTAATGGAACAAAATATAAGTCCTTTACCCCTGGAGATGTCGATCTTATCAAAATGTTAAGAAGCCATGGTGTCTCTATCAAGGCAAAACCACCAACTGAATCTTCTTTATTTATGTCAATTGTCATATCATGGCTTCCAATGATTGTGCTTATTGGTGTCTGGATATTCTTCATGCGTCAGATGCAGGGCGGCGGTGGAGGCAAAGCGATGTCTTTTGGTAAAAGCCGTGCCCGACTTATCTCTGATAAAAATGACAAGATTACATTTGATAATGTAGCTGGAATTGATGAGGCAAAAGAGGAGTTGACTGAAATTGTCGATTTCCTGAAAGAACCCAAAAAATTTACCCGCCTTGGCGGTCGTATTCCCAAAGGTGTTCTGCTTGTGGGTGCTCCTGGTACTGGAAAAACTCTTCTGTCAAGAGCTGTTGCAGGAGAGGCTGGAGTTCCTTTTTTTACCATAAGCGGTTCAGATTTTGTCGAGATGTTTGTAGGTGTCGGAGCTTCAAGAGTTCGTGACCTTTTTGCTCAGGGTAAGAAAAATGCACCTTGTATTATATTTATTGATGAGATTGATGCTGTAGGCAGGCAACGCGGGGCAGGTATGGGCGGAGGTCATGACGAGCGTGAGCAGACCCTTAATCAGCTTCTTGTTGAGATGGATGGATTTGAGTCAAATGAAGGCGTTATTCTGATGGCTGCCACCAACAGACCTGATGTGCTTGATCCTGCACTTATGAGACCTGGACGTTTTGACCGTCAGGTTGTGGTTGACATGCCAGACATAAAGGGAAGAATCGGTATCTTAAAGGTTCACATGAAGAAAACGCCGTTAGATAAAGATGTCAATGTAGTCACTTTAGCCAAAGGGACTCCTGGCTTTTCAGGTGCTGATCTTGAAAACCTTGTAAATGAAGCCGCTCTGCTCGCTGCAAAAAAAGACCACGAAAAGCTGACCATGATGGATTTTGAAGATGCCAAAGATAAGGTTTATATGGGTCTTGAGAGAAAATCGAAAGTTATCCGTGAGGATGAAAAAAGAACCACGGCATACCATGAGGCTGGTCATGCACTTGTTGCAAGGCTGATTCCGGGTACTGATGCAGTCAACAAGATAACTATCATTCCAAGAGGTAGAGCTGCTGGTGTTACATGGTTTCTGCCCGAAGAGAGTGGATTTAAGTATAAGGATCAATTGGAAGGAGATCTCTCTGTAGCATTTGGAGGGCGAGTTGCTGAAGAGTTGATTTTTAAAAGAATAAGCACTGGTGCATCAAACGATATCAAACAGGCTACTGCAATGGCTAACCGTATGGTTCGTGTATGGGGTATGAGTGATGAGCTTGGACCGCTTGCCTATAATCCTGGAGATGAGCATATCTTTATTGGAAGAGATATTGGACATCCACGAGAGTATTCTGAAGATACAGCAAGGAAAATTGATGCCGAAGTTTCTTCTATAATCAAACGGAACTACAAAATTGCAAAAGATATTTTGTCAGAACACATTGATATTCTTCATAAACTTGCAGAGCTTCTTTTAGAAAAAGAGACGGTTATGGGTAGAGAACTTGATGAACTTATAAAGTCTTTGAAACCTGATTTTAATCCTCCGCCGCCTTCTACAATGTTTGATGATGAGATGCTTCATGCCATAGCTGATGAGAATCCTGATATATCGAAAGATGCAAAAGGGCAAAAAGATGAATCTCAATCACAAAAAAATGATATCCGCAAAGATGAGGAAGACCAAAAGCAATGAACAGCTTTAAATTAGAATGGCAGACAGCACGGCAAAAATACTCCTTTGAACTTGGAACAAGAACGTGCATCATGGGGATACTCAACACCACGCCAGACTCATTTTCTGATGGCGGACGATACCTTAAATTTGATGCTGCTGTTGAACATGGACTCAAACTTGCTGCTGATGGTGCTGATATTCTTGATATTGGGGGCGAATCTTCCCGTCCCTTCTCTGACCCAGTTTCTGTTCAAGAGGAGCTTGACAGGGTAATTCCAGTAATTGAGAAGTTGTCAGCATCAATTGATATCCCCATATCCATTGATACTGTAAAATCAGAGGTGGCAAAGGCAGCAATTGAGGCTGGAGCATCTATTATAAATGACATTACTGCTTTAGAAAAAGATGAATTTATGGCTTCTGTTGCAGTTGAAAAAGGTGTTCTTGTAATCTTGATGCACATGAAAGGTTCACCCGCAACCATGCAAATTAATCCGCAGTATGACGATTTCTTAAATGAAATAATTGTTTATCTTAAAAATCGTGCGAATTTTGCTGTAAATACTGGGATTCTACCAGAACATATCGTTCTTGATCCAGGAATTGGTTTTGGAAAGACTGTTGAGCATAATCTTATGGTAATCAAATATATTGAGAAAATAGCTCAACTTGGTTTTCCAATTCTTGTTGGACCGTCCAGAAAATCGTTTATCCAGAAGATACTTGCCAACACAACCGGTAGCGATATTAAAAACTCCCGAATCATTGCCCTATCTGGTGAAGATAAGCTCTCTGGTAAAATCTCCCCCCCCCCACTATCCCCAAAAACTGAAACGGGCACTATGGCTGCTGTTGCAGCTTCAATCTTGAATGGTGCCCATATTATAAGAGTGCATGATGTAGCTTCGGCAAGAGCTGTAGCCAATATTATAAATGCTGTCCAGAATGTAAACATGTAGATAATGGAGATGTGTGATGCTTCTTGTTATTGATGTTGGAAATACAAATATAGTGCTTGGAGTTTTTGATGGAGAGGTTCTTATAAAGGACTGGAGAATCAGAACCATTAGAGATACGACAGCAGATGAGTTTAATGTGCTTGCAAAAGGACTTTTTTCAGACAAAGGAATTAAGCTGTCAGATGTCAGTAGCGTTGTTATCTCATCAGTAGTGCCACCTGCTGTCCCTATTTTAGACAAATTTTGTGAGACATACCTCAATAAAAAACCTCTGTGGGTGCAGCCAGCTTCAGTAAGAACTCTTATGCCTATTCTTTACAATAACCCTGCTGAAGTTGGAGCTGACCGCATTGTAAATGGAATTGCAGCATATAATAGATACAAAAAGAGTCTGATTGTAATTGATTTTGGAACCGCAACAACTTTTGATGCTATCTCTGAAAAGGGGGAGTATTTAGGAGGTGCTATTGTCCCTGGCATTATGATATCAGCAGAAGCTCTCTTTCAAAGGGCTTCAAGGCTGCCAAGGGTAGAGATGTTCATGCCGCCCGACCATGTGATAGGCAAAGATACTATTGACAGTATAAAATCTGGTTTAATGCATGGCAATGCGGCATTAGTGGATGGAATGGTTGCACGGATGAAAAAAGAGATGATGAGAGATCCTATGGTGAGCACTAATGAGCCAATGGTTATAGCGACTGGTGGACTTGCTATACTTATTTCAGAGCTGTCATCTTCAATTGAAGTGGTTGACAGTGCACTGACTCTTGAAGGGTTAAGGATTATCAGTCAGGCACTGTGCTCAAAATAATATATATATTCTGTTCTAACTGGTGAAAATTACAAATTTTTAGTGAAAACTTTGCATACAACACTCTCAGTTAAGTTTTCCTATTTTTCTTAAAGATTCATTGTAAACCGTATAAAACTGATCGTGTTCAAGGATGGTTCTTTGCAGAATGCTCTCCATTGAATTTACCTGCTTATAGTTTAAAATTTGATTCACACTTAAATGAAAAGCTGCCATGTTATCCATTGTGTGCATATTTTTTGAAATCAGCAGGATAACAATTTTACGGCGTGACATCATATCAAGGGCGTTGAGATATTCCATTATTTGGTTATATCCCTGCCTGTTAATATCAAAGTCATCATCAACTATAATGACATTGAACAGATGATATGTCATACTTTTTAAAGCGGTCTGAATATTATCAACATTAAGAATATGATACTGCATACTGTTCAGAATTTTAACAGCAACTTCCTTAGCGTGAGGATAAGAGACACAAATCATAGCAGTTTTTGCATTTTTATCAAGAATACCAAAAGGCTTGTCTGCTGCATCATAGACAGGAGTCGATTGTTCTTGATGAGCGTTTGGTACAGGTATTACAGATGTCTGAACACTTTGTATCCCCTCTTCCCCTGGAATAATCTGAATTCGTTGTTTGCATTTTGGGCATTGAAGAGAAACTTTTCTCCCTTTGGGAAGTTTATCATCAGGTATGTTAAACCGAGTTTGGCAGTGATTACAGGCTATTTCCATAATTTATCCGAATCCTTCATAATTTTGTAAGCATTACCTCTATTATTTCTATTACTCATGGACAGGTAATGCTCCTGTTTTTTAATACTGAGGTGAGGCTCTTCTTCCTACTATCCTTCATATTCATCGTCAAGCTCAAGAGAGTCAATATCTGTAGTTTTTTGACCTCTGGAGCTTTTTATAAAATCAAGTCCTCTGCCTACGGCGGCTCTGCGGGATGCGTAACCAATGGCAGTTTCTTCAGTAATCAATCCATGTTTGTAAAGATTAATGATGTATTTATCAAACGTAGTCATACCAAAAGCCTCGCCATCAGTTATTATCTCATAGAAAGTTTTGCCTTCTGATTCCTCATTAAGAATAGAGTCCTTTACTCTCAAGTTAGTTCCCATTATCTCAAAAGCTGCCACTCGTCCACCACCCACTTTAGGAAGCAGTCTCTGGCAGACAACCCATCTAATAGTATCTGCAAGACGGATACGAATTTGATTCTCCTCCTCGGTTGAGAACATACCAATAATACGGTTAATCGTCTGTCCAGCATCAACCGTATGAAGTGTTGTGAGAACAAGATGTCCTGTTTCTGCGGCAGAGAGTCCGATTTCAACAGTTTCTCTGTCACGCATCTCTCCTACAAGAATAATTTTGGGTGCCTGACGAAGTGCTGCTCTTAGTCCATTTGCATAAGTATCGAAATCTGCACCAAGTTCTCTCTGGTTAAATGTTGCCTGTTTTTGGGGATGCTGAAATTCTATAGGGTCTTCAAGAGTGATAACATGAACTGATTTTGTCTCGTTGATATGATTAAGAAATGCTGCAAGAGATGTTGTTTTACCGCTTCCTGTAGCACCTGTGACAAAGATGATTCCGTTTCTTTCCTGCACCATCTTGTTAAATGCTGGTGGAAGATTCAAACTTTTAATCGTGGGCATCTTTGTTTCAAGTTTTCTTAAAACAATAGAGTATTGACCCGCTCTTGAAAAAATATTTACCCTGAATCTTGCCTTATCTCCGAGAGCGTAAGATAAATCGCATGAGCCGTGAGTTAAAAGCATTTCAGTCAACCGCCGATCTTGCTTTATCAGATTCATGGCAAAAATTTCGGTTTGAAAAGGGGTTAATACTTTGAAATCGGGTTCCATTTTTACTGGAGCAAGTAATCCTGATGTCTCAACTTGAAGTGGCTTGCCAGGCGTAAAGTTTAAATCTGATACATTATCGTAAGATTCAAGCATTTTGACCAGTATATGGTCAATTTCCTGTTTCTGCATGTTTCACTGTTCCTTTTTCTTGTATAAAACTTATAAAAAGCTCTGTTTTATATATAAAAACTATCTGTTTCTATGAAATTGACAAATGATAATTATGCCTCTGTAAAATCAGCAGGAGGAGTTTTAAGGAACGGTCTGAAGAGGGATTTATTATTGGATTTGGTATATGCCTCTTCTGCACTTATCCACCTCTTGTTGTAAAGCTGCATTATAGCATCGTCAAGAAGCTGCATTCCATACTGTTTTCCAGTTTGTATAACGCTTGGAATCTGGTGGGTTTTAGATTCACGTATCAGGTTTCTGGCAGCCGGAGTTGCAACAAGAATTTCGAGAGCCGCACACCTTCCCTTTTTGTCAATTCGCTTAAAAAGCACTTGAGCAACAATTGCTCTTATACTATCAGAGAGAGTAGAGCGTATCTGTGCCTGCTGATTGGCTGGAAAAACTTCTATGACACGATCCACAGTTTTTGCAGCACTTGATGTATGTAGAGTTCCAAACACAAGGTGACCTGTTGATGCCGCCTCAATTGCAAGAGAGATTGTTTCAAGGTCTCTCATCTCACCTACAAGAATAATATCAGGGTCTTCACGTAGAGCACCTCTTAAAGCTGATGAAAATGTTTTAGTGTGCATACCCACTTCTCGGTGGTTTACAATACACCCCTGACTCTTATGAACAAACTCTATTGGGTCTTCAACAGTTATAATGTGGTCTTTTCTGATTCTATTAGATTGATCAATTATTGCGGCAAGTGTAGTTGATTTACCGCTTCCTGTAGGACCTGTTACTAACACAAGCCCTCTTGGAAGACTTGCAAGTTTTGATATAACTGGAGGCAGTCCTAACTGTTCGGCAGTCATTATTTCTGCAGGAATCTCTCTGAATACCGCACCAATACCGTTACGCTGCATGAAAAAATTTGCCCTGTATCGGGCAAGCCCCGGAATTTCATAGCCAAAATCGACATCTCCTGTCTCTTCAAAAACCTTGATTTTTTCTTCAGGCGTTATTTCATACAGAATACTTCTGAGTTCGTCATTTGAAAGGACATTGTATTTAATACGCTCTATATCGCCGTGAAGCCTTAATGCTGGCGGCAGACCTGCTGTAAGGTGGAGGTCAGATGCCCCCTGATCATTCATTAACTTGAAAAAAGCATCAATTTTCGCCATAAATAATCCTCGCCCAAAATGTTTTCAATCTTAAGTCGTATCTTATTATACTACTTACAAATCTTCCATTGCCTGATTTTTTGCCATAATATCAATTATATTTAATAGCATTTCTGAACTAATCTTTTTTTCAAAATCCGCATGAACAGAATAATCATTAAAAAGATGGTAACCTACACTCACTACAGTGGCTTTTTTCACAATCTGCTGTTGATCTTCTGGTAATATAAACTTTATTGCTATCGTTCTTCCGAGCAGTAATCTTACCGTCTCTTTTTTGGATGTCTTTATGTAAAATGAAACGCCACCTGCTGATATATCGGATAAACTCCCCTTAAACGGTTTTCCGACAGGCTCATTATTAGCCCGAACCAGAGTTGCCATTACATACCCTGAAATTTCGGTTCTTTGATGAACTCTTCTTTCAAGCCCTTTTTCCTTTAACAAATCAAAAATTTCAGATGTTTGTGTTTTTAAACAGAAATCTTTAATTTTGGACGCAATAGATGGAAATGACGTTTCCCAGTTTTTAAAAGTATCTCTGCTTATTGTATCAATTTGAGAACCTGTCAGAGATATCATTGATGTTGTGCAGGTAGATATTGAAAAAAAAGAGTCTGATCCTGCTATATCGCCTGGCTTTAAAATTTTTAAAAGAGTCTCTTTATCATTTTGCAAATAGACTATCTTAACTTCACCTCTGTTTATAAAATATAGATTTGAATTAAGTTCACCTTGTCTGAAAATAGTCTGATCTGGAAGATAAATATTCTCATACCTTGCATAATAAAGAGCATTTGTCTCTTCTACATTGAGTGTCGAATAAAGAGTCTCCCATAATTTTAAATAGTCTTTATCAACAAAAGCACTTCTTTCTTCTTCAATAATTTCGGCAGAAGTAATAATCTCAGTTAAAGCCATACTGTCAACTTCTATCAATCTGTTTCTTAGGGCTTCAGCTTTGGAAAAGTTTTTATTGTTTGCATAATGTACAGATAGATCAAATAACAGTTTAACTGCTTTTTCAGTGTTATTTTCTGCAATATACTTTTCTACTAAAGCTTCCTGATTAATAAGATTGTCCATTTAGAGTATCTTCCCGAATAAAAAGGATTGTTATGTATTGAATATATTAAGACATTTCTAAATTTCAATACAACATTTTAATATTTAACGTTGAATTTTATACTGACAACTTATAGTTAAGCCTGTTTCAGGAAAAGCAGCGTTGAATCATTCTGTTCTGCTGCTTTATTCTCGGCTTTGCTCATCTCAAGAAGTCTCGAATGGCTCTCAATAACTGATGATATTTGTATCTCAATCTGCATACGCTGTCTTTTTAGTTCACTTATATCACTGTGAAGCTGAGAAAGCCTATGATGTGCTCTGTTGAGAATTTTTTCAGCTTCAACTTCAGCCTCAGCAATAATAGCTTCAGCAGTTTTTTTTGCACTATTTTTCATCTCATCAATCACAGCCTCAGAGTAGATAAGTGCCCTCTGAATTGAATTTTCTCTTGTTCTGTATCCCTGGTTTTCCAGTTCAAGTCTATGATTTTCATCTTTTATGGAGTTAATTGTGGAGCTAAGATTTTGAATTTCTTGGGCGACTTCCCATAGAAACAGCTCCACCTCGTCGCTGTCAAATCCCCTGAATCTTCTGGTGAACTCTTTTTGCTCAATAACAGCCGGTGTAATACCCATTAATCCTCCTAAATAATTACTTTAGTTCTTTTTTATTCAGTTATCTTGAACTGAATATTTTTGAATTACTAAGTTTACATAAATGAAAATGCTAATTTATGAAGGCTTCCTACAAGAAAAGTCTGTAAAAATATAATCCCAAGCATTGCAATGATTGGGGATATATCAAGTCCTCCAAAATTAACAGGTATTTTTTTCCTTATCTGGTAAAGAACTGGTTCGGTGATGTTATGGATAAATCTTACAATATTATTATAAGGATCAGGATTAACCCATGATAAAATTGCCCGTGCAATAATAATCCACATAAATATGCTCAATGTGTAATCAAGCACTACTGCAACAGCCTTAAAAAAATTACCTAAAATAAACATACTTAAAATTATATCTCCTTGAAGTGTTATGGATAGATTAAATTTTCATGGTAACGACATATTCTTATAAAAAAATGAATATGGAAAGATCATAATGGGTTAAGAAATATTTCATTTTTGATTTGAAAGTCAAGATATTTTAACCATTTCCATTAGTTTATGCCCGCTCTGTTTTGTTATAAAACCAAACGTCTCTTTAAAACGAATTTAGATAAATCTTGACATGATTAGCACTATATCATAGTGATTGGTTAGACCATTAATATAATTAACAGTTTTGATTAGCATTACAGGTTTGTATTAGTTTTACTGAATTTTATTAACAACTTATTCTAATTAATTTCTTTGGATAATATTTTGGAGCACAGATGTCAGACAAAATAAAACCTGAATTTCAGAAGGCAAAAAAAAACAGAATATTTCAGGATGTAGTTGACCAGATACAGGAGGCAATTCTTGAGGGAAAACTTAGTCCTGGAGATGTTCTGCCACCAGAAAGAGAGCTTAGAGAGACATTCAATGTTAGCAGAGGAACTTTGAGAGAAGCTCTAAGGGTACTTGAACAGAAAGGGTTGATTGAAATCCGTTTAGGAACAGGAGGAGGTGCCCGTGTCAAAGAGGCTGGAACCGACCAGTTGAACGAAACTTTAGCATTTATGATTCGTTCAGGCACACTGCCGGTTATAGATATAGGCGAGTTCAGAGAAGGGATGGAGGGTAAAATAGCCTCTCTTGCTGCTGTAAGAGCTGATGAAAAAGATATTAAAAAAATTAAAAAACTTCTCAAAAGTGCCCTTGAAATGGCAGCAAAAGGAGAATCAGCTTGGCAGGATTTTTTGCGTGCGGACGAGGCTATTCACAAGGAGATTGCAGAGATTGCAAGAAATTCTGTTTATAAATATTTAACAAAAGTAGTGCATGACAATATCCAAAGATATTATAACAAATTTCTTGATTTTTCAGACAGCAGAATGGCTGAAAATTGTAATGACTTAAAAAACATTGTTAAGGCGGTATGTGAACACAGAGCAGAAGATGCTGGACATATTGCGGAAGAGCATGTGAAGAGATTTAATGTCAGAATGAGAGCAAAAGAGGCCATGACTGCTGAAAGAAATCATCTGCTGCCAATTGTTTGAGATAAGTGAATATTTTTTTATTACCATTTTTCAAAAAATCTTGACAGGAAAATTTGGTCATAATATTAATGGTCTAACCATTAATATGGTTTGCATCAAACTATTTTTGAATTATTCAAGATGAGAAATAGAATACTCTAAAACAATAAAATGCTTGAACGCAAAAAAATTAACAGAAAATGAGGAACCACAATGACAAGTAAAAGAATCACTCAACATCCAGTTCTTGATATTCCAGAAGGGAAAATTGTCTCCTTTACATGGAACGGGAATGGATTCGAAGGAAGAGAAGGGGAGATGGTCTCTTCAGCTCTTTTTGCTAATGGAATCCAGACGTTCGGACATCATCATAAAGATAAAAGTCCGCAGGGGATTTTTTGTGCTAATGGGCAGTGTTCCCAGTGTCTTGTCATTGCTGATGGGCTGCCCGTAAAGTCTTGCATGACACCGCTTCGTGAAGGGATGAAAGTTGAGAGTGTTGAGGGACTTCCTAAAGTTCCAGCAGATGACATGGTTCTAATTTTTGGAGAGAGTTCAGAATGCGAAGAGTCTCGAAAAAGTCGAGAAAATTCACAAAGTGGCTTAGATGGAACTGGACAGAGTAACATAAAAGATGTTGATGTGCTCATTATTGGAGGGGGTCCAGCTGGTCTTTCAGCAGCCATTGAACTTGGAAAATTAAATATAAAAACGCTGCTTGTTGATGATAAGGACAGACTTGGCGGTAAATTGGTTCTTCAAACTCACAAATTTTTTGGTTCTGTCGAAGATTCTCATGCAGGGACAAGAGGGTTTGAGATTGGTCATATTCTTGAGAAAAAAGTTGCCGAACTCCCATCAGTTGAGATTTGGCTTGAAACAACGGCAGTTGGTGTGTTTTCAGATAAAATTGTTGGCGTTATCAAAGAAAATTCCAAAGATATTCAAAATGCAAAAAGCAGCCAGAGTGCAAAAGGTGGTCAATATATAAAAATTAGACCAAAAAAGATGTTAGTTGCAACTGGAGCAAGAGAAAAGATGCTCCCATTTCCCGGCAACACCCTTCCCGGAGTTTATGGGGCTGGAGCTTTTCAAACACTTGTAAACCGTGATCTCATAAAATCGTCTGAACGAGTCCTGATTGTTGGTGGCGGAAATGTTGGTATTATTGCTGGATACCACGCAATTCAGGCTGGAATTGAGGTTGTTGCTGTAATTGAAGGGCTACCAGAGGTTGGCGGATACAAAGTTCATGCAGACAAATTAGAGCGTTTAGGAGTTCCAATCTACACACGTCATACAGTGCTTTCCGCAAATGGAAAAGATGCTGTTGAGTCAGTTACTATCGCTAAACTTGACGATAAATGGAAACCAATTAAAGGCACAGAAAAGAGTTTTAAGGTTGATACAGTTCTTATTGCTGTAGGTCTATCTCCTGTAAATGAGTTTTATTTTAAAGCAAAAGAGTGGGGCATGGACGTATATTCCGCAGGAGACGCCCAAGAGATTGCAGAAGCCTCTGCTGCCATGTTTACAGGCAAAATTGAGGGGATAAGAATTGCAAAATCACTTGGAATTTATGATGGTGATATTCCTGACGAGTGGATCGCAAAAGCAGCGGTTCTTAAATCTAAACCAGGTGTGCCATTAAGCAACGAAGCATTGGAGGCTTTAAGATCAGGCAATATTGAAAATGGTGATACTGAGGGTGTTGAAAATCAAAATAATCAAGGTTGTAATATTAGAAATAGTGCTACTGAAAATGGGGTAATGCCTGTTTTCCACTGCACACAAGAGATTCCATGCAATCCTTGCACATCAGTTTGTGAAGAGGGAATCATCAAAACTCAGGATGATAAGATTACAGGACTTCCATATCTAACTAACATAACCAAATGCAAAGGGTGTATGAACTGCGTTGCGATCTGTCCGGGTCTTGCAGCTACCCTTGTTGATTATAGAAAAGATGCCCAATACCCAACCGTTACTCTTCCCTATGAGCTTTGGAGAGATACGGTTGAAAAAGGGCAGATGGTTACCATTACCGATGTCAAAGGTGAAATCATAGGAGATTATCCTGTTGAGCGTGTGGTTGCCAATAAAAAGAAATTTCCAGGAACTCTCCTTGTTCAGGTAAAGATGGGGAAAGATGTGGCTAAAAAGGCGATAGGCATCAAATTTCAGAAATCTCCAATTGAGTCGCTTGATGTTCCAGACACATCTGCCTTGCCTGATGAAGCGGTTATCTGCCGTTGCGAGCGTGTTACTGCTGGAGAAATCCGCTCTGCAATAAGAAGTGGTGTGCGTGATGTAAATCAGCTAAAAGGTGTAAATAGAACTGGCATGGGGTCATGCGGCTCAAAAACATGCAGAACTATGGTGCTTGCAATTTTTCGAGATGAAGGCGTTGATTTAAAAGAGGTTACAGAGAGAACTGACAGACCGCTTTTTGTTGAAGTTCCCTTTGGCGTTTTAGCTGGTGTGGTAGAATCAAGAGCAGTTGATGGTATAAAAGGAGAGAACTAATGACAATGCATGATAATCTTAAATATATGAAAGATGATAGTGTTAAACATATCAGGGAGGAAGAGTAATGGCTAAAAATTATGATGCAGTAATTATTGGTGCTGGTTCTGTCGGTCTTCCTGCTGCAATGTCTTTAGGTGCTTTGGGTATTAAAACCGCTGTAATTGACAAAATGCCCTCTGCTGGACAAGGAGAAAACAAACACGCTATTGGTGGTATCCGTGCTACCCATTCAGACCCGGGCAAAATCATAGCCTGTATTAGATCAATTGAGATTTTTTCAACATGGAAAGAGACTCATGGAGATGATATTGAATGGCTTGCAGGCGGTTATATGTTCCCTGTTTACAGAGATAAAGAGGAAACTCTTTTAAAAAGTTTTCTGCCTATCCAAAAAAAATATGGGCTTGAAATTGACTATATCTCACCTGATATGGTTGCCGAAATAGCCCCAGGAATTAACCGTAACGGGCTTTTAGGTGGTACATTTTCACCAAATGATGGCTCTGCCTCTCCTTTAAATAGTGCAACAGCTTTTTTCAAAAAAGCAAAAGAGACCGGTAATGTTGATTTCTATTTTAAGGAGAGTGTTAAGTCGATAAACACTTCAAAAATAGAGATTAAGGCGGAGCAGAAAAACTCAATTGTTTCCTCTTCAAATACCGGTAATTTCTCCATAATAACTGATAAAGAGACATATCATACACCAATAGTAATTGATGCTGCTGGTCCATTTTCAAGAGAATTGGGGAAAATGGTGAATGTAGTAGGAAATGATGACGGTAAATTGCAAAATGCTGATGGTCAAATTGTTAAAATTGATATTCCTGTATTTCCCGACTCCCATGAAGGGGGCGTTACAGAACCTGTTGAACCGTTTTTCAAAACCATGCTTGTTGATTTAAGACCTGCCCATGGCTCAAAGAATTACTATTTTTATCAGAATGCACATGGTCATATTATTTTTTGTATTACTCCCGATCCTCCGATTTTAGGATTTGACAAGAGAGAAACCTCTGTATTCCTTCCGCAAGTTGCATCAAGAATGCTAAATTTAATGCCAAGGCTTAAAAATATCAGAGTAAGAAGAGTGTGGAGAGGACTCTATCCAATGACGCCTGATGGTTCTCCTATACTTGGATGGAACAAAGAGATTCCTGGACTTCTTCATGCAACTGGTATGTGCGGGCAAGGTTATATGTTAGGTCCTGGCATTGGAGAGATTATAGGCAGAATGGTTACAGAGCAGTTGACGGAGTCCGACAAAATCGTTACAGATGAATTTTCACTCTATCGTTCATTTGGCAGAGAAGAGGCTCTTAAATAGAGTTCCGTAGGCTAAATAAATAAAATATTTAAATAATAAATTAAGGAGCAAACAATGGCCGACTTTACATTAAAGGAAATCAATACCTTAGAGTATGTCCGACCTGAAATTGATAAAGGATACACTGACCAATCCCTGCACATTAACCTAACCTCCAAAGAGATCAAGATCAACCTTATAGACAAAAAGGTAAAAGATAAATTCATTGGCGGCAAAGGCTATGATTTGTGGTTTATGTGGAATGCAGTAAGTGGAAAAACTAAGTGGAATGACCCTGCAAATGCTATCTGCATTGCTTCAGGACCACTTGGAGGAACGCCTGGATACCCGGGTGGAGGCAAGAGTATTGTTACTACTATTTCACCATTAACTGGCATTCCGATTGACTCAAATGTTGGTGGATATTTTGGACCCTACACCAAATTTTCAGGATTTGATGTTCTGGCACTTACAGGAAAGTCTGACAAAGAAATTGTTGTGCTGATTGATGGTATTGATTCAAAGATCAAACTTTATGAAGTATCAGGGCTTACCAATGACTCATACACACTTTCTGCCCAACTTACAGACTATTTTGACAAAGAAAAACCTGTAAATATCTCAGTTGTGTCAACTGGGTCTGCAGCAAAGAACACCGAGCTTGGGTGTCTTAATTTTACATGGTTTGACGCAAAACGTAAAAGGGTAAGATACAAACAGGCTGGACGCGGTGGTATTGGAACAGTCTTTGCCCATAAAAATATCAAGGCTGTGGTTACAAGATGGGGTTCAGTCTCCATGAAGAGCAACAATCCAGCAGATTTTGACGCTTTAAAAAATGTTACTAAACTTCATGCTGGTGAAATCAACACTCTTGACCCAAAACAGAACCGTATGGCACTTGTTGGCACAACTCACCTTGTTCCAATTATGAATGACCATGACTGCTTGCCCGTTAATAACTTCAAGTATGGACAGCACCCTGAAGCTCACAACATTGGCGAAGCTGTTTATGAGCATATTTTTGATAAGGGATTTGATGGCTGCTGGAGAGGTTGTGCTGTAGCCTGTGCCCACGGTGTAAAGGATTTTGTCCCATTTACTGGACCATACAAAGGGCAAAAGGTTTTTGTAGATGGTCCTGAATATGAGACAGTTGCTGGTTGTGGTTCAAATCTTGGTATATTTGACCCGTTCTTTATTCTTGAGATGAATTTTTACTGCGACACCTATGGATTAGATACCATCTCCATCGGCACTGGAATTGCCTTTGTCATGGAGTGCTTTGAGATGGGGCTTATCACAAAAGAGCATACTGGCGGAATGGATTTGAGTTTTGGTAACCGCCTTAATGCCCTTGAGCTTTTGCATCAGATGGTTCGTGGTGAGGGGTTTGGCATGATTGTTGGCAAAGGTATTCGCAAGATGAAAGCTATCTTTGCAAAGGATTTTGGAGCTGAGGCTGCTATCATGCAAGATATTGGTATGGAGTCAAAAGGGCTTGAGTTTTCAGAATACATGACAAAAGAGTCATTAGCACAGCAGGGCGGATACGGCATGGCTCTGAAAGGTCCTCAGCATGACGAGGCATGGCTTATTTTTCTTGATATGGTTCATAATTTTATGCCAACCTTTGAGAACAAAGCAGAAGCTCTTCACTGGTTTCCAATGTTTAGAACATGGTTTGGTTTGTGTGGGCTTTGTAAACTCCCCTGGAATGACATTGTTCCAGAGGATAACCGCCAAAACCCTGAACCTGCAAAAGTTGTTAAACATGTGGGCTGGTATGCGGATTTCTTCTCTTCTGTAACTGGAAGAAAGGTCTCTCCTGATGATCTTATTCCAATGAGCGAGGCTGTGTATAATTTCCAGAGGCTATTTAATCTGAAAATGGGTTATGGAACTCGTGAACACGATACTCTTCCTTACCGTGCTGTTGGACCTGTAACTGTTGATGAGTATCTATCTCGTGCTGAACGGTATGACAAAGACCTTACTGAAAATTACAAGGTTGATATTACAGGCATGGAGGTTGCCGAAAAGGTGGCTGTGCTGCGCAAACACAGAGAAGCCCGTTACGAGCAGCTTAAAGATGCTGTATATAAACGACGCGGCTGGACACCAAATGGAATCCCAACTGTTGAGACTGTAAAGAGGCTTGGCATAGATTTTCATGATGTGATGGAACTTCTTAAATCACATGGAGTCTGCTAATTGTTCACATTTAATCCCTCTTTAATCAAAAATAGAGAGGGATTTTTTACATCAAACATTGAGGAGAGAAAATTTTTTATTAAAAATGATAACTGTTGGAGACAAAGAGATTGAGTGGCATGAAGGGATGACCATCAGAGATATGCTTAATATGCTGGAGCATACACAGTTTTGTGCAGCAGTGAGGCTCAATGGCAAACTTGTGTCATCACCATTTTTTGAAACTAAAGAGATACCTGATAAATCAGTTATTTATCTTCTACCGTTGATTGCAGGAGGATGAACAATCTCTGCTTGATAATCTATTTACCGAGCTGATTTTATATGTATTCTATAATAATAGCTATAACTTACCTAAAAGCACCATAGCCTCATTTTTTGCACCATCAAAATCAAACTGCTCAATTTTATCAGCCAAACTTTTTAAGTCTGAGTGACTTATATGAAATTGGAGTTCTTTAAAAAACGGATATACTTCGTCTGGTGTGTATTGCTCACAGGCAGCCATTAAATCAGATAGTAAAGATTT
The DNA here is from genome assembly GCA_015232555.1 of Desulfamplus sp. Taxonomy (GTDB): domain Bacteria; phylum Desulfobacterota; class Desulfobacteria; order Desulfobacterales; family Desulfobacteraceae; genus Desulfamplus. The sequence goes on from JADFZJ010000021.1 coordinate 34,486, forward strand.
TAATTTGTCAGTATTTGTCTTATCTGTCCCGAACTCTTCTATCCTTTTTTGACCTTTTGTCCCGTTTACCTCTGTTTCTCCTGTATCATTAAGTTTATTACTCATAATCTCTATATATGACGGGAGTTTATCTATCTCTTTTTTGAGTTCTGGCAATAATGAATTTATGATATTTAAATCTTTATCTACAGATGCTCTATCCATTTTAGTAAAAATAGAAAACATAGCTAAAAGAGATAAGTTTCCAGAAAGCCCTTTTATTGCATGAGTTATTCGATGAATTTCAGAAATATTATTTTCTTTGATCAAAAATTCAATTTTTTGAGATATATCTTTATTTTCATTGTAAAATCGAGACAGGATATCTCCAAAAACCGATAGATTTGACCAGTTCTCAACTGCCTTTTTAATATCAATGCTCGTATTTATCTCGGGTGATGAAGAGAATTCTGTTAAAATAGAATTCTCTTTATCAATTCCCGTTTTTTCATCATCAAAGCCAACCTTGTCATAAATATCAGTCTTGCCTTCAACAAGTCTATTTTTTTCAGGATATATGCTCGCTTCTGACGGGTTGTTTTCTTTCGAGAAAATAGTGGTCTGTTGATCTGTTTTAACTATGCTCAAAATTAACGCATTAAGTTCCTTGAAACTAATCGGTTTTCCTATTACAGCGTTCATTCCTGCACGTTCATAAATATCTTTCTCTTCATTCATAACACTTGCAGTAACAGCAATTATTGGAGTTGCTCTGCCTGTTCCATGTTCAATCTCCCTAATTTTTAGAGTTGCTTCAATTCCATCCATTTCAGGCATATGAACATCCATTAGTATAACATCAAACTTTCCTTTCTTGAACTCATTGACAGCTTCCAAACCATTGTTTACCCCTGTAACTCTGTGGGATTTCCTCTGAAGAAAAAGTTTTGTAAGAAGTACATTTTCTTGAAGGTCATCTGCTACTAAAATATTGAACCCTGGAGATGTATTTTCATAGTTCATCTTCTTATCATCTTTCTCCTCCTCCAAGCCAGGAGCTTGAAGCATTCTAATAGTAAAATAAAATACAGTACCACCCTCTTTTCTGCTTTCAAACCATATACTGCCTCCCATCATTTCAACAAGCTCTTTTGAGATTGCAGTTCCAAGACCTGTTCCTCCAAAACGCCTTGTAGTTGAAGGATCTGCCTGAGTAAACGGCTTAAATACAGACTTTTTATGTTCAGGCAGAATACCAATGCCGGTATCAGATATTGAAAAAAGAATAGTATCTTTTTCAGGCGTATATTTCTCAACTTTTATCTCAACTTTACCATGGGTAGTAAACTTAATTGCATTACTAACAATATTGACAATCACCTGACCTATCCGCATAGGATCACCAAGATATCTTTCTGCAATATCAGAAGAGAACTCATAATGAAGCTCAAGTCCTTTTTGAGCAGCTTTGATAGTAAGAAGTTCTAATCTGGTTTTGACAAGTTTTCTAAGATCAAACGATTTGACCTCGGTTGTCATACGTTTTTGTTCAATTTTACTGAAATCAAGAATATCATTGAGCAGTGTAAGGAGGGCATTAGCAGATGAATGGGCAATAGATATCTTCTTTCTCTGACTCAAAGAGAGTTCTTCCTCAAGTACAAGTTCAAGAAAACCAAGAATTGAGTTCATTGGAGTGCGGATCTCATGGCTCATGTTTGCTACAAAATCACTTTTAATTCGGGATGCTTTTTCCGCACTCTCTTTAGCCTCAATAAGCTGCTGCTCCATCTCCTTTCTTTTTGTAAAATCAGTTATTACTGCAAAAGCTCCAATCTGCCTCTTCTGCTGATCAAAAAGTGGTGTTGGGCTTATAAGGCAGTGGACGTGTCCATTATCTTGACGAATCAGTACCATCTCAAAACTACTCTTTGAATTTGGACTCCATGTGCGGATATATGATTTTATCTTCTGTTGATACTCATCATCCATAAAATCGTAAATACTTCTTCCTATAATATCTTTTTCATAAATGCCCAGAATTGAACAGATAGCGGGATTGACCTCCATAGTTTTCCAATTGTTGTCAACCATCCAAAATCCCTGCTCCATTGAGGTAATTATACTTTTAAACTTGTATTCACTATCTCTTATAGCCTGTTCTGATTTTCTTGCATCGGTTATATCTAATTTTACTGCCACATAATGCTCAATCCTGCTTCCCTTACACTGACTATTCTTGTCATTATTCACGATAGGAGTTATTATTGCTTGCTCCCATATCTTTTCTCCGTTTTTTTTGATATTGCACAGCTCGCCTTTCCATATATTCCCATTTGAAATAGTTTTCCATAAGGATTCATAAAACTCAGAAGTGTGATAACCACTATTAAGTATTCTTGGACTCTTTCCTACCACCTCTTTGTATGTATATCCTGTCTGGGCTGTAAAATATGGATTCACATAACTTATATTGCCTTCTGCATCGGTCACAACTACTGATACAGGGCTTTTATCCACAGCCTGCTGAAGAATCCTAAGCTGGAGTTCATTATGCTTCTGCTTGCTGATGTCTTCTTGAATTCCAAGATAGTTGACAATATTGCCTTGAGAATCTTTAATAGATGAAATTCTTGTATATTGCCACTGTAACTCGTCCTGACTGTTTTTATTTAGCAGCTCGCCCTGCCAAATATCGCCTTTAACAATAGTGTCCCAGATATCTCTATAGAATTCAACCGAGTGTTCTCCTGACGCAAGTAAACCTCCCGGAGTTTTGCCGATTGCCTCTGTTTTTGTGTATCCTGTAATTTTAGTAAAGGCGGGATTTACATATTCAATCACGCCATTTTTGTCTGTAATTATAACAATAGAAGGGTTCTCTTCAATGGCAGATTTGAGTTTTTGAAGGTTATTTATATCTATTTTATAGTTCTGAATTGTCTGATAAATGTTGGTATTAGTTTTTACCTGATCGAACAAAAATATTACTGTTGTTCTAATAATATGCCAGAGTTTTCTAAAATAACAATTCAAGTAATCCACTATATTTCCTTTGATTATCAATTATTATAATTTTGTTGGTTCTAATGAAAATCCCACTATTACAAATAGTTAAATAGGTTTAAATATAAAATAATATAGCATATAAATCTAATTTATAACTAAAGAATTTCATTCTATTGCCCTTTGAAAAAAGGATTCCTCTTTACATTAAAAATAATAAGATATATAAAGCCACGATCTGAAAGCGGATAAATTTTATTTTTCAAGGAGAATAACAATGTCAAAAGAGTGTAAAATATGTGGTAAAAAGCCAATGGTTGGCTGTAATGTAAGCCATGCACACAATGTCAACAAACGCCGTTTTAATCCTAATCTCAAGAGGGTTAGAGCTTTGATTGACGGACAGGTCAAAAGAATTGATGTCTGCACAAAATGTATTAAATCAGGTCATGTAGTCAAGGCACCCTGATTTTTTTGTTTTGCTTTTATTTGCTTCTATGGGAATCAGCAGAGTTAGTCGCTGCTGATTCCTCCTTTTCATCCTCCTCCTCTCATCCTCATTACCATCAATTTTCTTCTCTGTATTGTATCTTACAATTTAAATCAAGACCGCAGTAAGATTATATAAATATTTATAATTCATTCTAAATATCTAATACTAACAATCTACTTAATGATGTCTCTATAGCATTTAACATAACATTCAAACACCATTTTTAAGGTTATTTATGACCCAATCCAATTTAAAAGAATCATACTCAAAATCCTCAATTATAGGAGTGTCCATTATAGTTCTGCTTATAGTGATTGCAGTCTTTATATTTAGAGAGCAGTTTAATTTCAATCCTGCAGTAACTGCACTATCTGAAAAAGTAGCTTTGTCTGAAAGCAATTTAAATGGGCCTGATAGCTCTTTTGGTATGCTTGGTGGCTCTGGGCAATATTCTGAGAATACAGATTCTTTATCACAAGATTTAAAATCAGAAGAGATAACATCAGTTATCCGTCTGATAAAACCGCTTGTACCTCTGACTGCTCCTGAGTCCTTTAACGCCGAAACTCTTTCAGATAAAATCAACGGAAAAGCAGAGCTGTACCTGCCTGCTGGATTCAAAAGTCTTGTCTGTCAGCGTTTTAAAATCAGCACCAATTCAGATTCCAAGAAATTTTCTGAAATTTCTGAACCTTCTTCTAATCTCGATAACTCCTCTCACCAAACAGTTGATTTTTCTGACAAATTATGGATTGAAGTTTTTGTCTATGATATGACTCTTCCTGAAAATGCCTTTGCTGTATTCAGCCGTCAGCGTAGAGAAGGGTCAATTCCTGTTTTAATAACCCAATATGCCTATCAGACAGAGAACGCCCTCTTTTTTGTCCACGGACACTTTTACGTTGAGATGATAGCGTCCGAACCTTCTGAAAATGGCGTAAAACTTATGACAGAGTTAGGCAAAACATTTATTGAGGATAGACCAGCTCTTGCATCTAAAAAAATGGAAGTGCCTGATCTATTTCCTGTTAAAGGTTTAGATTTAGATAAAGAGAGCATTACGTTAATAAGTTCTGATGCTTTTGGTTTTGATCGTTTTGATAATATTTATACAGCAATTTATACTTTAAAAGGCTCAAAGACAAACAAAAATGACTCAACTGCAAATAAGACAGATATAAATTCTTCTAATAGTTCAACTACTATAACAGCCTTTATCTCCAAGCGGGACTCTTCCGAAAAGGCAGCCAAACTTGTCTCAGAATATGCAGAGTTTTTGGTCAATTTTGGAGGAAATAAGACTGATTCAGGTATTGACGGAGTTTACGCCATTGAGATTATGGACACGATTGAGCTTATCTTTTGTTCAGGTCAATATATAGCTGGTGTGAGAGATAGTGAAAGCCTTGAAATCTCAAAACATCTTGTTCGTAATATTAAGAGCAGGCTCGATGGGGTTAATTAATTTGGGACATCCGCAATAGGTAAACAAGGTAATCTAAAAATGGAAAATAGTAATTATAAAAATATAACAGATGTTAATCGCAGAGAGTTTCTAAAACGCTCTGTCCGCACAGGTGCGGCACTTGCTGCTGTTGGTGCCGCTGGTTATATTTTTCATGATACAGAAGGGTTTAACGCAGAGTTTAACAGTAAAGATTCAAACGCAAACAACTCTGATAAAGCATCTTTAGGTAAAAATAGTAAGATTTGGACTCTTCCTGATTTCTCAATCCCTGAACAGGCTGGAAAAATTGCGATTATTCAAGGGGCGGATCGAGTAAAAACTCTTGAAGCTGCACTACGAGCACTTGGAGGAGTAGAGAACTTCATAAAATCGGGCGATACTGTTCTTATTAAGGTAAATGCTGCATTTGCTGTATCTCCAATTCTATCGGCAACCACGCATCCTGATCTTTTATCTGCAATGGTTAAGATTTGCTACACGGCAGGAGCCGCAAAGGTACGGGTAACTGATAATCCTATAAATGATCCTGCAAGCTGTTTTATGCTTACAGGTATTGAGGCAGCAGCGAGGCAAAACGGTGCTGACCTTATTTTGCCACGAGATCAATTTTTTGAAAATCTTACTGTTGATAATGCCCGCCTTATAAGAGATTGGCCTGTTCTTAAAACCCCGTTTGATGGAGTAACAAAACTTATCAGCATGGCACCTGTAAAAGATCACCATAGAAGCGGTGCATCAATGATTTTAAAGAACGGATATGGTCTGCTTGGAGGACGGAGAAATATTTTTCATCAAGATATCCACACCATTATCACTGAGCTTGCGAGAATGGTTAAATCAACATTAGTGATTTTAGACGGCACAAACACAATGATGACCAACGGACCTACTGGAGGTTCGTTATCAGATTTAAAACCAACCCACACCTTGATTGCTGGAACTGATCCTGTGGCTGTTGACTCTTTTGGTGCAACTCTTCTAGGTAAAACTGCACGCGATCTGCCCCACCTGATTCAATCAGCAGCAGCAGGAGTTGGAACAGTTGACTATCTTTCACTTAAACCCGCTATGATCACATTATGAAAGATTTCAAAATATTATAACTAATTGTCTTTATAAATAATTAGTTGCTTTAGTAAATACTAAAAATTAAATTTAAAATCTGCAATCCAATCCTAATTATTGACAAAAATAATTCATTGATATAGTAGCTTCTTAATTATGCCACATTTGATATAACCAAATGTGTGAAAGTTCTTTTTAATTGAACTTAAAGCACCATGAAACTTTAATTTCAGCATGAAACAAAGGAGCAAAAAAATGAAAAAAACAGAGCAGTTATCTACAGCAAAAATGAAATGTAAAATGGTTGGAATAGCATTGGTAACATGCCTTATTCTTGTAGTTGGATTCACTGTACAGGCAGCCGATAAAACCTTGATGATGGCAACAACAACCAGTACTGATGATACAGGGCTTCTTGATTATCTGATGCCTCTATTCACAAAAGATACTGGTATTGAAGTAAAATGGACAGCAACAGGCAGCGGTAAGGCGTTGGCACTTGGTGTGAGCTGTGATGTTGATGTTCTGCTTGTTCATGCACCTGCGGCTGAAAAAAAATATATTGCCGAAGGTTCTGGCACAACTCGCACAGAAGTTATGTATAACGATTTTATAATCATAGGACCAGAAAGCGATCCAGCAGCTATTAAAGGGAAAACGGTTGTGGAGGCATTAGAGAGCATCAGGACAAAACAGGCATCTTTTGCAAGTCGTGGAGATGATTCTGGAACACACAAAAAAGAGTTGGAACTGTGGAAAAGCACTGGAAAAGCAATGCCTGAAAAAGAGGGCTGGTATATTCAGACAGGACAGGGAATGCTTGCAACCATCAACTTATGTGAAGAGAGAAAAGCATACACCATGACTGATCGCGGCACATATATAAAATATAAGGCACAAAAAAACGGTAATCCCCAGCTTAAGATACTTGTAGAAAAAGATGGAATTCTTATCAATCAATACAGCGTCATTCCTGTAAATCCCCAAAAATGTCCCAAGGTAAAATATGAATTTGCCACACAGTTTTCAAACTGGATGGCAGGCGAAAAAGGTCAGAATCTCATAAAAGATTTCAAGCTTATGGGTGAATCACTCTTCACACCAAATGCAAAATAGAGGGGATTTTAAAACATTGAATATATGTAAAAACTGCCATACCATTGCACATAGGCTTATCAGACAAAAAATAGTCTTCTCTCTTCTTGTTCTTCTAACTATCCTTATAACAACTGATGCACTTGCAGAAAGAGTCTTCTTTGCAGGTTATAAAGGCGGTTTTTACATAAAATCTGAAGAAGAGGGTGGCATGGAGATCCGCCTTGGCGGGTCTTTTTAAGCTAATTGACTCAATTATTACTCAATCAGTTTCAGATAATTCAGATTCAAGCAACGCAGAAACAGATTCTTTAGGCTCATTAAGTTGGAGATGGATTGAATCTCTCTGTCTCCAGCTTGGTTTTTCCGGAACATTGCCCTTGGTGATGATATTGGCTTCATACTGCCAAATCTTAATCTATCAGGGATCAAGTTTGGTATCGGTTTTAAATATATGGGAATCTCTAATAATATCATAAATTTTCAGGCTGACTTATCTACTTTTGCCAATCAGCCTGATTCAGCTTTTGATGAGATAGCCTTTAATCAGGATAATTCTCTTGCAAATCCATCATTGACAATTCCATGTGTTAATGTTGCAGGAAAAAATTATGAAGTAAAACTGACATGTCCAAGTGGCAATTTCATAGATTGGACTCTATCTGATATTTCAGAAAAATAGCACCCTAAGTTTGTTTGTTCTTTTGGTTGCGAAGCTCGGGTTCATACCCCGTGGGGTTGTTGTTGTAATGTTTTAAAGATATCCAGCCGCTCGGGGCTGGGAGCTGCATTTGTTGGAGTTTAAGGCTGTTTAGGATAAGATCGTCCTAAACAGCCTTTTTTATGATTGACCGGTTTAATGAGATTGGCTATCCTTACTATACATAGAATTATTTATAACACCATTAGTTGTAAGTAGGGAAGATTCCCTTAACAATCAGGACAAAAGACAGCAGGAGTAATTTATGACTGAAGGAACAGTAGGCGTAATCGGTGCAGGAGTTATGGGAAGCGGTGTGGCACAGAATCTTGCACAGCGAGGTTTTAAGGTTGTGTTGGTTGATATTGCAGAATCCGTACTTGAACGGACAAAAAAAGAGATTTATAACAATGTCCGTTTTCAGGGTTTTATGAAAAAAGATAAGAGTCAACTTGATAATCCTGATACTATTATTGGTAAAATTTTGTTTACTACAGATTATGAACATCTTAAGGATGCCTATTATGTTGTGGAAAATGTGGTTGAGAAATGGGATGCAAAGAGCGAAGTCTATCCAAAAATAGATAAAATATGTACTCCAAATGCTGTGTTTGCAGTGGATACATCATGTTATTCAATCACCCGTGTGGCTGCTTTGACAAATCGTCCTGACAAGATTATTGGTATCCATTTTATGAATCCTGTTCCTATGAAACCAACTGTTGAGGTTATAAAAGGTTGGCACACATCAGAAGATACAATTTCAATTACAAAAGAGTTTCTATCTGCTATGGGAAAAGATTGGGTAATTGTCAATGACTCTCCTGGGTTTGTCTCTAATCGTGTATTGATGCTCACAATTAATGAGGCTGTATTTCTACTGCAAGAGCAGGTAGCAGATGCAAAACAGGTTGATGATATATTCAAAAAATGTTTTGGTCATAAAATGGGACCTCTTGAGACTGCTGATCTTATTGGACTTGACACTATTTTATACTCAATTGAGGTTCTTCACGAGAGCTTTAATGACAGTAAATATCGCCCCTGTGCACTTCTTAAAAAAATGGTTGATGCAGGACTTTTAGGACGCAAAAGCGGTAAAGGTTTTTATTCATATTAATTTCTCTTTTAGGGATTTTGAGTTGATTTTCAAAAAAACTTCCTATTTTTTTGATATAAAGCAGTTATACAGCTTTTAATACCAAATAATTTTAATTTAATAATAACGGAATTTGCAGAATGACTACAGAAGATATAATGCCCAAATTGACGAAATTTGTCGGACAATACGTGAACATTAACGAAATTACCAACGACCTTGATCTGTTTGCCTCAGGAAGAGTAAACTCCCTTTTTGCAATGCAGTTAGTGTTGTTTGTAGAAAAGGAGTTTGGTTTTAAGGTAGAAAACGAAGACCTTGACTATGAAAATTTTAAATCTATTGATGCAATTTTGGGATTTATCCAGCGAAAACTTGCTCCTGCTGCATAAGTTAATTGATTATATTGGTAATTGTAGAGACGCACTGCCGTGCGTCTCTACAATTTGGATAAATCTAAAAAGGTTACACTCTAATCAAATATTAATAAATTGTAATTAAATTAAATTTTTAGGAACATCAATGAACTTTGAATTAACTGCTGAACAGCAAGAAGCTAAAATCAAATTTCGCAAATTTGTTGATAAGTATGTTGCCCCTGCTGCTGCTGAATATGACCGCCATGAAGAGACACCTATGGAGCTTATAAATGCCATGGCTCAAGAGGGTTATTTAGGTGCTCTTGTTGGAGAAAATATAGATCCGCTTACATGGGGTTTTTTATGTGAAGAGGTAGGACATGCAAGCGGCTCTCTTGTATCCCTTCTGACTGTTCACAGCATGGTTATTCAGGCACTTGTCAAATGGGGAACCGATGAGCAGCGTAATAAATGGCTTCCTTATCTTGCAACTGGAGAGGTTATTGCAGGATTTGGTCTTACCGAAGTCAAAACAGGAAGCGATGCAAGAAATGCACAGACTACAGCGGTTCAAGATGGTGACAGCTATATTCTTACTGGACAGAAAAAATGGATATCTTTTGGTCAAGTGGCAAATCTTTTTCTAATTTTAGCACAGGTTGAAGGTAAAGCAACTGCGTTTCTTGTAGAGCGTGAACGAGAAGGATTTTCTACAGAGCCAATAAAAAATATGTTAGGATTTCGTTCTGCAATGCTTGCATCTCTTCACATGAACAACTGCCGAATACCAGCTTCAAATATGGTTGGCAGAATTGGTTTTGGTTTTTCTCATGTTGCTGGAACAGCTCTGGATCAAGGGCGTTACTGCATTGCGTGGGGCTGTTTAGGACTTGCCCAAGGTTGTGTTGATGCATCTCTTGCCTACAGCACAGAGAGAAAACAGTTTGGAGTGAGTTTAAAAGAGCACCAGCTAATACAAGAGTTGGTAGCTGACATGATTACTCAGACTCAGGCTGCCAGAATGCTCTGTTATAATGCTGCATTTTTGAGAGAAATTAAAGACCCCTCTGTTATAATGGAGACATCAATGGCAAAATACTTTGCATCACGTAACGCACTTAAAGTTGCAAGTGACGCTGTACAAATACATGGTGCAAATGGCTGTTCAGACAATTATCCTGTTGAACGCCATTTTAGAGATGCCAAAATCATGGAAATTATAGAGGGAAGCAACCAGATGCAACAGATTATTATATCAAGATATGGTTATCAGAGTTATATTACTGCTTCTGCTTTGACAACATAAGCAGCTTCTTTGCAATTATTATTGGATTGCAATTCCTTAATAAAAATAAAAAAATTTACAGTGAAAAAATTTTTAAGCTACTGAAATAAAGGACTGAAATGAAATTCTCAATTGAAAGAAAAATTATCTCTGAAGCACTCTCAATGGTTCAGGGGCTGACCAACAGAAAGACAACTCTTGCAATTACATCTGATGTTTTAATTAAAGCAGAAGGGTCATATATTACAGTTACAGCAAATGACCTTGAAACTGTATTTCAGGGCAAATATGAAGCTGAAGTTGAATCTGATGGAATAATATCTATCAGTGCAAAAAAGATGTTTGAAATCGTAAGAGATTATCCTGAATCAATAATCCCCTTAAATGAGGTGGAAAACAGATGGGTCGAGATTGGTTCTGGTAATATTCAATATCACATTGTCTCTTCAGATTACGAAAACTTCCCTGAACATCCTGTTATAGAGGATATTCAATTTGTTGAGATGGAGTCAGCAGCTCTTAAAAAAATGGCTGAAATATCGGCTTCCATTAATTTCAGTCAAGATGAGAAAAGACCTTATGTGATTGGAGCTTTGCTTGAAAAGACAGAGATTGAGGCAAAAGTGGCTGACTCTAAAGAGGGGGAGACAGACGAAAATCAGAGTAATGAAACCAGTGATAAAAAGAGCAAGAACACTCCAGTTCTAAGAATGGTCTCTACAGATTCCAAAAGACTTTACACCTTTGATACCCCATACTCAGGTGATTTACCAATTGATGAAAAAGGTATAATTATCCCCAAAAAGGGGCTCGCAGAGCTGGGGAAATTTTTAAGCAATGTTGGCACTGTGAAAGTTGGCATTAAAAATAACCACTTTATAGTTACTAAAGATGATGAATCTATTATGATAAAGCTGCTTGAAGGGGACTATCCTGATTATAGAAGAGTGCTCAACATACGTGGATTTGTACCTATAGAGATGAACCGTGTAATGTTTTTGATGATGATGAAACGGATGTCGATACTTGTCTCTGATGACTATAAAAGCGTTATACTAAGTTTTATGGATAACAAACTCATAGCAACCGTTACAAATCCTGAAATTGGAGAATCAAAAGAGGAGATTGCCATAGGATATGTTGGAGAGAGTGTAGAGAGTGCATTTAATCCAAAATATTTTATTGATGCTCTAAGTGCATTTAAGGGAGATAATATTGTTGTAAATATCAAGGATAAAAGGAATCCATGCATTATAAAGGGCAGTGATGATATAAGTTTTGTATGTGCAATAATGGCAATGTCAATTTAATGAAGGATTTATTTTTATAAAATGGAAAATATAGAGACAGAAAATAATAATACAGAATCATCTGTTACTCCTGAATCAGCCAATGATTACGGGGCAAGCAACATAAAACTGCTTGAAGGTCTTGAGGCAGTCAGAAAAAGACCGTCCATGTATATTGGCAATATTGGTGTTGAAGGGCTGCACCATCTTGTTTATGAGGTGGTAGATAACAGCATTGATGAGGCAATGGCGGGTTACTGCGATACAATAAGCGTGACTATACACACAAACATGAGCGTAAGTGTAGAGGATAACGGTCGCGGCATACCCGTTGGAATGCACGAAACAGAAAATATGCCAGCAGCAGAGCTTGTAATGACAAAACTTCATGCAGGCGGCAAGTTTGACAAGGATTCATACAAGGTATCTGGTGGACTTCATGGCGTAGGTATATCTGTTGTAAATGCTTTGTCTGACAACCTTGAAATGGAGGTATATAAAGATGGACAGGTATATTATCAAAGATACTCCAAAGGTTTTAAGCAGTGCGAACTTACCATTACGGGAGAGACCAGCAAAAGAGGTACAAAGATTCGTTTCAGCCCTGATTTTTCTGTAATGAATGAAAATGAATTTGAGTATGAAAAGTTATCCCGCAGAATGAGAGAACTTGCTTTTTTGAACAAGGGGATCAGGATTATAATTGAAGATGAGCGTTCTGCAGAAAAAGATGATTTTCAGTATGAAGGCGGGCTTGTCTCCTTTGCCGAGTATCTTAACAGAAATCTGATAGCTCTTCACGACCCTATCCACATTGAAGGTGAACGGAGCGATGTGCAGGTGGATATCTCCATACAGTACAACGACACATTTAAAGAGAAAATCTACTCATTTGCCAATAATATAAATACAATAGAGGGTGGAAGCCATCTTTCGGGATTTAAGGCTGCCTTGACTCGAAGTCTTAACAGCTACTCTGCTGCAAATACTGCCAAAAATAAACCTGCTGTAAAGATTTCTGGCGATGATGTAAGAGAAGGGCTTACAGCAGTTATAAGCGTAAAGGTTATGGACCCTCAATTTGAGGGGCAGACAAAGACAAAACTTGGCAACAGCGATGTCAAAGGTATTGTGGAATCTCTTGTGAACGATAAACTTTCAATGTTTCTCGAAGAAAATCCTATAGTTGCCAAAAAAATTTTGATGAAGGCTGTTGACGCTGCACGAGCAAGAGATGCTGCAAAGCGTGCCCGTGATCTTGCCCGTAAAAAGGGGACTCTTATTGATTCTACTCTGCCTGGTAAACTTGCAGAGTGCCAGTTTGCCGACCCTGCTGAACGTGAGCTTTTTCTTGTTGAGGGAGACTCTGCAGGAGGCAGTGCAAAACAGGGAAGAGATAGACGATTTCAGGCAATTTTGCCGCTTAAGGGTAAGATTCTCAATGTTGAAAAATCACGCTTTGATAAGATTTTAAGAAGCGATGAGATAAAAAATATCTTCACGGTGCTTGGAACAGGTGCTGGCAAAGAGGAGTATGACATTGAAAAGATAAGATACCATAAAGTTGTTATTATGACTGATGCTGATGTTGACGGCTCTCATATAAGAACATTGCTTCTCACATTTTTTTATCGCCAAATGCCAGAACTTGTAAGCAAAGGATATCTCTACATTGCCCAGCCCCCTCTTTTCAGGGTGGGTAAAGGCAAAAGCGGGATTTATCTGAAAGATGAGGCAGAGTATCGCGACTATCTTGTAAAAAGGGTGTGCGAACAGAAAGATGTCTATATCTCGGACAGAAACGAGCGGTTAAGCGATGATGAACTCTATCTGTTTCTTAAAGATTTGTCAGATTACTACAACGCTGTGGAGCGTCTCAAGAGAAAAGAGTATGATATTGAGCTGCTTACAAAGCTCATCAAGATGAATCTTCGTGACAAATTTTTTCTTAAGGATAGAGATAAGATGCTATCTCTCAAGTCATATCTTGATGACAGTGGCTATATCACAGAAGAACTTGAATATAGCGAAGAGTTTGATATTTATGAGCTAAATATTCCAGGATATAATCTTAAAGTTGGCAAGAGCCTTATCTCCACAAACGACTATAAGGTCATGATCAAAAATCTTGATAAGATAGAGCTGTTTGATAAGGCACCATTCAGGGTCTGTCCAACTGGTTCTGTGAAATCCCAAGACGGTGCAGTTGCGTTTAAAGGTGAGTCAAAAGCCTCACAAGGTGGAGAAATTGCACCTGAAGGAGACTCAATGGCTCCCGAAACTCCTGTAGTCCTTGAATATAAAGGAACACTGTTTTTCGAAGATAAAGGCTCTTTTTTCAACTACATAATGGGAGAGGCAAAAAGGGGAATCACAATTCAAAGGTACAAAGGTCTTGGAGAGATGAACCCCGATCAATTGTGGGAGACTACCATGGATCCTGAAAAGCGGATGATGCTACAGGTTCAGATTGAAGATGCTGAAAAAGCAGACGATATATTTACGCTGCTCATGGGTGAAGAGGTCGAACCCAGAAGAAACTTTATCCAGACCCATGCACTTGAGGTGTCATCACTGGATTATTAAATTTCCATCCTCCAATAGACGCTGCAACGAGCATATTGTGAAGCCAGTTTGGAGGATGATAATCAAAACCATTTAGCTTGCTAAGAGGAGAAACCTAAGACCATTGTAATCCCTTTGTCCGTAATCTCAATTTTTCTCTCCTTGTAAAGATTTCCGATTGACCTTTTGAACTCTTTTTTGCTCATGCCAAATTTTTGCATAATAATATCTGGTGAACTTTTGTCGTGGCAGGCTACAAATCCCCCCTCTTGTTTGAGCACATCAATGATTTTGACGGTTGACTCTGAAACAGAGCTATAGCCAGGCTTTTTCAATCTAAGATCAATTTTTCCGTCTTCTCTTATTCTATGAATGTAGCCTTTTGTTCTATCTCCAACAGCAAGAGGCTCAAATGTCTCATTTTTATAGAGAATTCCGTAATGGGTATTATTTATAATTGCCTTACATCCAAGTTTAGTTATACCGTAAATGAGAAGTTCCGCAGCCATCCCTTCAGCGATTCCAGCCATATATTTGCTGCAATTCTCCTCAATTTTTGCTGTGGCATATACCCTGCCGCTCTCTTTGTCGAGACAGAGCTTTACTACATGATGTTCCCCTTTTGTGAACGGTAAGAGCATCTCATTTTTAGGTATGAAAAGGTCTTTCTCAAGCCCCCACTCTAAAAATGCCCCAAATGGTGCGATGTCTTTAACTTCAAGACAAGCAAAATCTCCAACAATCGCGGTTGGTGTTAAAGTTGTTGCAATTGGTCTGTCTTCTGAATCTGTATAGACAAATACCCGTATTGAGTCACCTGGTTTTAGTCCTTCTGGAGGAACATATTTGGAAGGCAGCAAAACCTCTTCCTCTTTTGGATTAAGATAAAAACCAAACGATACCTCTCTTTGTACTACCAGATCATTATAACTTCCTATTTCAAGCATATCCGTTATTTCACTTTTTGATTATTATATTTATTGTTGTATATCGTTGTTCACCTTAACTTTATATATCAGATATAAACTTGACAGGCAATCTGATGGCTGATATTTCATCTTAAATTTAAATTCAATCAAATTTTAAATCAAATATATGGAAACTATCAGAGTTTGTTTAAATATTTTAGGCTCTAAATCAAATCCATAAAACCAAAAATTAAGGAAAAATCATGACCGGTACAAATTACGATGTAATCATTATTGGCGGTGGTATCATGGGGTCTTCAACTGCGTACCATCTTATGAAATCAGAACAATCTAAAGGCAAAAGTCCAGCTAATGGAATGAATGTTGTCGTTATTGAGCGTGATTTCAGTTATGAAAAGGCATCTACAGCTCTTTCAATGGTAAATGCAAGAATACAGTTCAGCTTAAAAGAGAATGTCCAGATATCTCAGTATGCCTTTAAGGTTCTGGAAAATTTTGAACAGGAGATGGAAGTTGATGGAGTTAAACCCGCAATTTTCTATCGAAGAGAGGGCAATTTATTTCTTTATGATGAAAAGGCTGAACCTGCTGCTCGTAAAGCCTTTAACATGCAGCAAGAACTTGGCTGTGCTGTTGAGTGGTGGAATCCAGAGCAGATAAAGAAAAAATATCCTATATATACCAATTTAGATGGAATTATAGGCGGCACATTTGGATCAGAAGATGGACATTTCGATGCTTATTCTGTATTAATGGGGTATAAGGCAAAAGCAAAATCGCTTGGAGCGGAATTTCTCCAAGATGAGGTAGTTGAACTTATAACAGATAAAGGCACTATTCAGGGAGTTAAAACTGCATCTGGTCAGACTTTATACTCACCTTGTGTTGTCAACTGTGCTGGAGCGTGGGCTGCTAAAGTTGCAGAAACGGCAGGTGTAAAACTGCCGATTGATCCGACAAGGCGACAAGTTTTTGCTGTAGAACCTGAATTTAAACCACCCTACCCTCTTCCATTAACCATTCTGCCGTCAGGTTTTTATTTCAGAACTGAAACTGGCGGACTTCTGTTATTGGGTAAATCAATGGCTGAAGATCCAATAGGTTTTGATTTTTCATGGGAACAGGAGAGATTTGAGCTTTTATGGGGTGAGTTGTATGAGTTTGCACCAGTATTTGAGTCTCTCAAGCTGGTAAAAGGGTGGTCAGGATTATATGCAATGAATCCTCTTGATTCCAATGCAATAATTGGTGAATGGCCTGAAATTAAAGGTTTTTATCTTGCAAACGGCTTTTCTGGTCATGGATTGCAGCAGGGTCCTGCAGTTGGACGCTATATGGCAGAATTGATTAGAAAAACAGAGCATGTTCTTGACCTCTCAATTTTCAGCCCTGAACGGGTGCTGTTTAATAAACCAATTTTTGAAATTTGTATCTAATAGTCATTTTATTCATTTATTACTCTAAATTTAACAGTCTAACAAGATGGTTCAATAATCCCATTTGCATAGATGGGATTATTGAAAAAATAACAATGGATTCAATACTAAAAATAATAAAATCAACACCAATGTTTGAGGGGCTTAAGCCAGCTTACCTAAATTCGATTGCAGCAATTGCTAAAAAAAGAAGCTGTAAAAAAGGTGAGACTATTTTCAATGAGGGAGATGAGGGAAACGGTTTTTATGTAGTAGAGCAAGGAACAGTAAAGATATTTAAAACCTCATTTGGAGGTAAAGAGCAGATTTTCCATATCTATGGACCAGGAAAGCCATTTGGGGAGGTACCTGTATTTACTGGAAAAGATTTTCCTGCATCTGCTGTAGCCATAAGCAACACCGAGCTTATCTTTTTCCCCAGAAATGACTTCATTTCACTGATTACAGATAACCCCTCTCTTGCCTTGAATATACTTGCTGTTTTGTCGATGAGGTTACATCAATTTACAGTCATGGTGGAAAATCTTGCACTCAAAGAGGTTCCAGCACGGCTTGCATCATACTTGCTGATTCTTGTGAATGAACAGGAACAAAATAACCATATAGTTAAGCATAAAAGCTCGATCGCCTCACATAATCTGGTTGTCACATTACCTGTATCAAAAAATCAGCTCGCAGGGCTGCTTGGAACAACACCTGAGACCATATCAAGGGTATTTGCAAAATTTGCCAATGATGAAATCATAGAGATTGATCGCAACGTAGTTACAATTATAGATATAGAGCAGCTTGCTGAGGCTGCACAGCAATAAAGAGACACCAGAACGAATGTTTTTATGATTATATTATAGCTGATTATTAAGCCATTTACTGTTTTCTGCTTGCATATTCAGGAAAAAGCGACAGTATGGACGCCTCTGAAGCCTTACAGATACCCCGCTCTGTGATAAATCCTGTTACAAGCCTTGCAGGAGTAACATCAAATGCGTGGTTCACAGCGTGGCTCTTCTCTGGCGGAACAAGCACAGATATCAGATTCCCATACGAATCAACTCCTTGAACATACCTTATCTCATCAGGATTACGCTCTTCAATTGGAATATCATTTATGCCGTCTGTTAAGTTCCAGTCAAATGTACTTGATGGAAGTGCAACGTAAAACGGAACACCATTATCATTTGCAGCAAGAGCTTTCAGATATGTACCAATCTTGTTGGCAACATCACCTGTTCTGGTCGTGCGGTCTGTGCCTACAATCACCATATCAACCATACCATGCTGCATTAAGTGCCCTCCAGCATTGTCTGTTATGACAGTATGAGGTATGCCATGTTTTCCAAGTTCCCATGCTGTAAGACGGGCACCTTGATTCAGAGGGCGGGTTTCATCAACCCAGACATGGATATCAATTCCTTTGTCAAACGCTGTATAAATGGGTGCAGTGGCGGTTCCATACTCAACTGTTGCAAGCCATCCTGCATTGCAGTGAGTCAGAATATTAACTCTCTTTTCTCTTTTTTGACTCTGTTCACCCTGTTGAGTTTTTTTGTTCTGCTCTCTTTTTTTATCCTCTTGCCCCTGTCTTTTAGCTATACTCTTTTTTAGACTTATATCTTCAATTAATGAGCAGCCATATTGACCAATAAGACGGCAGTTTTCAGCCTCCTCTTCCACAATATCGCAAGCCTCTTTAAAGGCAGCTTTTAGCCTCTCTTCGTATCTGTCATATTTCAGTACAACTCGTAAAACCCTATCAACACCCCATGCGAGATTAACTGCAGTTGGTCTGGCATCCTTAAGCCTCTGGCACTCCGTTTGAAGATAATCATCATAATTTATAACATCAGATATCTGTTTAAGTGCATTATAAACCCCAAATGCACCAGTTGCACCAATAAGGGGAGCACCGCGGACAAACATCTGCTTTATTGCGTCAATAATATCATCTACAGTTTTAAGCTCTGCTACAATAAATTTGTGAGGCAGCATCCTCTGGTCAATAACCTTTACAGTCTCTGATTGGGTATCGAACCAGATTGGTCTCATATCTTTACCATCTACTTTCATAGCTATCCTTATTGGAGTTTTAAAATTCTGCTGTAAATCTCCTGCCTTGGAAGATTGTATTTGCGTGAAAGAGCTTTCGCAAGTGCTGATGTCTTCATTTCAGATAATTCAAGTTCGGTGATAATAATGTTATCAATCTCATTATAAATGGATTGCAAGGAGTCAGAATCAAAATGAGAATCAGTATGATCATAAGTTTCTTTTATTATGCTGTTTACTCGCTCACGATTATAAGAACCTACAATATTAGAGGCTACAAAGAGTGCACACTCTCCCTTGATAGCTTTTCTTGATTTAAGCTCGGAAAGAATATGAGACAATGGTCCCCTCAAATACTCCTCATAATGTTTGGTTATCTCTCTTCCAACCATTGCGGGTCTGTCACCCATAACAGCTACAATATCCTCAATTAGCTTTACGATTCTATGTGGAGACTCATAAAAGATAATAGTAGATTTTTTATCTTTTAACGTCTCAAGAAGTTCTTCAAGTGCCGCAATACGTTTTCCCTGCTTGCGATTGGGAAAGCCTGCAAAGATAAAAGAATCAGTCGGAAGACCAGATACACTCAAGCCCGCAATTACAGCACAGGGTCCTGGAATGGGAATCACCTTAAAGCCCGCTTCAATCACCCCTTTTACAACTCTGTAACCTGGGTCAGATATGAGCGGAGTTCCAGCGTCAGATACCAATGCCAAATCAAAACCTTCAGACAAATTTCGCACAAGCGTATCTATTCTGGACTCTTCATTGTGTTCATAGCAGGAGATAAGAGGAGTTTGAATCTGGTAGTGGGAGAGAAGCTTTGATGTATGACGTGTATCTTCGGCAGCAATCAGATGGACTTCATTAAGAACTCTGATTGCTCTGAAAGTAATATCTTCAAGGTTTCCGATAGGAGTTGCAACAACATAAAGTGTGCTACCTGCAATAGTGCTCCCAGTTAGAGAAGTATCTAAAAAATGAGTTCTCTCTAAATCATTAATATCTATGTCAATATCTGCCTTTTCGTTGTCTAAACTTAACTGGTTATCCATAGAATCCTCAGACTCCCTGAAACGCATCAGGTATAATACTCATCTGATAGTGTCCATTCTGAAATAGGATTGTCATCACGTCAAAGCGAATTTTAGTATCAACAATATTGTTTTCTCTGATGTAGTGGAGAGCAGCGTAGATTATTTTTTTCTGCTTTGATGTGGAGACTGCTTCAGCAGGGAGACCGTAACGGGTGGAGTTTCTCGCCTTTACTTCAATAAAAACCAAAGTATCCTGATTGAAACTCTCTTGATTGAAGTTATTATTAATGGAGTTTGTCACAAAAAAGTTGGGTGAATTTAAAGTCTCTGGATTTACAACAGATTTGTGTAAGGCAATGATATCAATCTCTGCCCATCTTGTTCTGTAGTTTCTTTCAAGGATTTTGTAACCCTGACCCTCAAGAAACATGGCAGCAGACTCCTCAGCCTTTTGTCCGAATCTCATGGAAGCTAAGAACACCCTCTAAATGTCTTTCTATGAACTGGTGAAGGTCCATGAATTGCAAGAGCCGCTTTGTGAGCTTTTGTGGGATATCCCTTGTGTCTGTCAAACCCATAGCAAGGATATTGGAGATGCAGCTCCTGCATGATTCTATCCCTTGTAACCTTGGCAATAATTGATGCAGCAGCAATTGAGACAGAGCGTGCATCACCATGAACAATTGGTTCCTGATGGATACTACCGCTCTCAATTGGAAATATGCCATCAATAAGCAGATAATCAGGAAAAATTTGAGTGCTGGAGATTGAGATATTTTCGACTGCCCGTTTCATGGATAGAAGAGATGCCTGTAAAATATTGAGCTTCTCAATCTCTTCAGAAGTGGCAATTCCAGTTGTTGCTGCAACTGCATGTTCCATTATAATGGAATAAAATTTTTCCCTTTTCAAAGGTGTGAGCTGCTTGGAATCGGTAAGACCATCACATGAAAAACTGCGGGGAAGTATAACAGCAGCCGAAACAACCGGGCCAGCAAGGGGACCCCTGCCAGCCTCATCTACACCTACGATATACTTATATCCTTTTGATGCAGCCTTATCTTCAAATGACCACATAGGGTATATCATCTTTTTGACCAGACTTTGTATATCATATTTTTATAATCATACATGAAGCTGCTCTTTGATTCTTGCAGCTTTACCACGAAGATTTCTAAGATAATAGATTCTTGATCTGCGAACACGTCCTCTGGTTATAACTTCAATTTTATCAATTGAGGGTGAATTCATAGGGAAAATTCTCTCAACACCAACACCGCCAGATATCTTTCTTACTGTAAAACGGCTACTTGAAAGCCCTTTACTTCTTTTAATTACAACACCCTGAAAAGCCTGAATACGCTCTTTCTCACCTTCACTGATTTTAACATGAACCTTAACCGTATCTCCTGCTCTGAAAGCTGGCAGATCAAGACGCATCTGCTCTAATTCTAACTGCTGAATTACATTCATTATATTTTCCTCCATACAATCTATTTTTATTTATACTATTTATGATTGAATTATTACTATAATAAAAAATTTTAAAATTACTACTTTTTTCTTAAATCTATACTTTTATCTTTCGTTGTGCCTGAGAGAGCACATGAGAGTTATATACTATACCATTGGCTATATAATTATTGTATTTTCACTTGAGCACTCTTGCTTAAGTGGCAGATGGCTGCATATTCTATCTAAAATAATGGAGACAGCAGAACGTACAGAGAGATGATTATATCCTGTTATACCATAAACAGGCTCCAGCATAAAATCACAATTCTGGATAAACTCATCAGACATTCCCCATGCTGTTCCAAATGCAATCATATATGATTTATTACTATCAAGTTTTTCGGCGAATTGTTCAGCCGTAAAGATGTTATCATTTTGATGGTTGTGTCTAATCGCACTTGTAGCAACAGTTACAACAGGCTTTCCCCGCTCCGACTTTATCTCCATCAGAGCATCTTCAAATGTTGATACCACTCGTATTAATTCCAACGCTCTTTTTCTGAATGGGTTCAACTCCCCGCCAATTCCGTCTGTCCAGTGTTGAATCACCTCATGTGCAAGAACCTGCTGATCGATAAGAGGAGTTACAACATAAAATCCACGCGCCCCAAAAGTCATTGATGCTCTTGCAATATCATGCATGTCAATTGTAGTAAGAGCAGATGCAATGGTTGAACCCTTTTTATTGGATACAGGATGGTGAACAAGGGCAACATATAAATTATCAATTTCTCTATTTTTCAATCTACAGTTACCTTTTATTGATTGATCTTGATTAGTTTAACATACAGATTGTTTTTTAACACCAACACTCAAGTTACAAGTATTTCAAGTATTAACGTACAAGTATCTCAAGTTTTTGACACCATTTTTTAAGTTCATTATGCCACTGCCTTAAAACCTGCTTTTCCTCATTAGAGCAGCTATCTTTTTCAAATAAATCAGGCCGTTTGAGAAATGTTCGCTTAAGTGATGATGCTCTTCTCCAATCTTCAATTTTCTTATGATTACCTGAAAGCAGAACATCAGGCACTGATGTTCCCGCAAAAACAGGGGGTCTTGTGTAGTGGGCATGTTCTAATCTGCCGTTTCTGAATGAATCCATCTCGGCAGACTCCTCCCCGCCAAGAACTCCTGGAATAAGCCTGATAACTGAATCCATAATGACCATGGCTGCAAGCTCTCCGCCTGTCATCACATAGTCGCCAATGGACATCTCCTCATCCACAAACTCGCTTATAACCCTTTCGTCAATACCTTCATACCTGCCGCAGACAAAAATTAGCCCCTGCATTGCAGAGGCTAATTCACAAGCTCTTTGCTGATCAAAAGGAGTTCCCTGTGGAGACATTAGAATAACTTTTGACTCTGGAAAAGAATTTTTTGCATTTCTGATAGCAGCAACAAGCGGTTCTGGCTGCATAACCATTCCGCAACCTCCGCCATAAGGTCTATCGTCAACGCTATTGTGTCTGTTAAAGGCAAAATCCCTGATATTTATGACATTGGTTGAAATAATATTATTTTTTATAGCACGTCCAACCATTCCATTAACAAGCAATGACTCTATCAACTCAGGGAAAAGTGTTAAAACCGTAAAATTAATTTTGTCCACTCACTCTTTTAAACCTTCGGGCAAATCAACAGTCATAGTAAAGTTATCAAGGTCAACTGATAAGACAATCCATGACAAAGCTGGAATAAGTATCTCTTTATTTTGTAGAGCCTTGCCAATCTGTTTACTTGTATTGCTTGATTTAACCACAAAAACATCATTGCTTCCAGTGGATATGATGTGATCAATCACTCCAAGATATCCCCAATTTATATCCACAACTCTAAGCCCTGTGAGGTCTTCCCAGTAATAGGTATCATCCTCAAGCTCTGGAAGAGCATCTTTAGAGACAGATATGCTTTTCCCAACAAGAGTTTCTGCGATATCACGAGTTACCCCTTCAAAAAGGATAATAATACCTTTTTTGTGTGGTGTGGCACTTATTATATTGTACCATTTACCCTCTTTATCTGTGCTATTCAGAAAAAAAGGGATTCCAGTTGCAAATATATCAGAAGACTCTGCAAATGAACGTATTTTAACATACCCTTTGACACCATGAACTCCAGTAATTTCTCCGATTGTTATCATCTGGAGGCCTATATTACTCTGTCTTTTAGCATCTCCGGGTATTTGATTTAATTTATTGGTCTGCACTCTTAAGTTTATTACTCTACGATCTCCAGAACGGTACGTTTTTTCAGTTTTGCAGATGCCGCACTGAGAATTGTTCTCATGGCTCGGGCTGATCTGCCCTGTTTTCCGATTACCTTTCCCAGATCCTCTTTTGCCACCTTAAGCTCCAGTACCGAAGTCTTACTTCCCTCAACTTCTGAAACTTCTACCTCATTAGGATTGTCAACCAGTGCCTTTGCAATGTATTCAATCAGCTCTTTCATAGATCCATCTCCTTAATATTGGGGTGTTGAGAATATGGGGCACATACAAATTGTAAACTACTATTCATCTCTATTGCTTACTTCTATGTAATTTATGAATCTCTTGCTTATATAATTCAATCAAGCTGCTGGATTAGAAGCCAAACCTTCTTTTTTAAGAATGCTCTTTACTGTGGTTGTAGGTTGTGCACCCACACCAAGCCAGTATTTGATTCTTTCGTCTTTGAGCGTAATTGCTGCTGGCTCAACCATTGGATTATATGTTCCCAATGTTTCAAGGAATCTGCCATTCCTTGGAGATTCAATATTTGCTGCTACAATTCTGTAGAATGGTTTCTTTTTAGCTCCACCTCTTGCCAATCTTATTTTTACGGACATCTTGTTTTTTTTCTCCTTAAAACGGCAGCATGTTCTTTAAAGAACGAAGCCCACCTTTATTAAATTTTTTCACAACTTTCATGGTTTGAGTATAACTTTTGAGAAGTTTATTAACATCTTGAACAGTAGTTCCACTTCCCATTGCAATTCTTTTTTTTCTGCTTCCTTTGATAATATTGTGATCACGCCTCTCTTCTAAAGTCATGGAACGAATGATGGCTTCAATCCTGACAAACTCTCTGTCATCAATGTTCATATCGTTGAGCTGCTTTTTATTAACGCCAGGAAGCATTCCAATCAAATCTTTAAGAGACCCCATCTTTCTTACAGATCCTATCTGTTCCATAAAATCTTCAAGGGTAAACTGATTTTTCTTAAGTTTTTTCTCAAGCTCTTCAGCTTTTTTTATATCAACTGCCTCCTGAGCCTTTTCAATAAAAGAGAGAGTATCTCCCATACCCAAGATTCGAGAAGCCATTCTGTCAGGATGAAATGGTTCTAAAGCAGTTGTTTTTTCGCCAACACCAATAAATTTAAGCGGTTTGCCTGTGACAGCATTGATAGAAAGAGCTGCACCACCTCTGGCATCCCCATCCATTTTTGTGAGAATAACGCCATCAATATCCAAACGACTATCAAAGGCTTGAGCAATATTTACAGCATCTTGACCCGTCATGGCATCTGCCACCAAAAGAATTTCTGATGGTTTGACCCGTTTTTTTATAGCTTCAAGCTCTGCCATCAGCTCGTCATCAACATGAAGCCTACCTGCAGTATCAAAAATAAGTGTGTCACACCCTTTAACTACTGCTGCCTTTACAGCCTCATAACAGATATCAACAGGCTGCATATCTGTTGTTGATGGAAATACAGGTACATCTAATTGTGTTCCAAGTTTCTGCAACTGCTCAATAGCCGCTGGGCGATATACATCAACAGGTACTAAATAGGGCTTTCTGCCGTTTTTTCTCAGAAAAAGTGCAAGTTTACCGGCAGTTGTTGTCTTGCCTGAACCTTGCAACCCAACAAGCATAACTGAACTCAAACTTCCCTTGTCAAATTCAAGACCTTGATGAGTGTCGCCCATCATGCGGGTAAATTCATCATAGACAATCTTGATTATCTGCTGCCCGGGAGTCAGGCTCTCCATAACATCCTGACCTAATGACCGCTCTTTTATATCTGATATAACATTTTTTGCAACCTTGTAATTAACATCAGCCTCAAGAAGTGCGAGTCTCACCTGCTTGAGACCTTCTTCTATATTTTTCTCAGTAAGGACTCCATGTCCTTTGAGTTTCTTAAAAACTGAATTAAGTTTATCACTAAGGTTGTCAAACATAGAACTACATTAAACCCCTAAGATTATCTATAACATTATCTAAGACTAAAAAAATCCCTGAATTTAATATTTATTCCCATACAAGTCAAGAAAAATTCCCTTCGCATCATTATAGAAGCAGGGTTGATATTAAAAAACATAATCAGCTAAAACCAAAACTAAGGCTGTCCTTGTTGGAAGATAGAGACTAAGACAATTTCTGCTATCAGATAAAGAGACAGGGGAAATTGCGTCAATTTGAGAGTTTGTATATATATGAGACATATAGTGCGTAAAATGGACTTGACCTTCAGCCAGCCGTCCTTTGCCGCCATATTGTACATCATCGCTGTTCATAATTTCTTTATATTTACCAGCAGGGGCATCTATCAAATAATCATTAAAAGATATATGTGGATTGAAATTAAAGATAAATATCAGATTACCATACCTGCTGCTCTTTCTTTGAAACGAGATTACCTTATTATCTTCGTGTATATGCAAAAGTTCTGCTCTTTCTCTTCCTATAAAATTATACTTTTTTGCAAGCTGAATCATATCTCTATCAAATTGTGCAAGCAAGGAAAAATATAAATCATGATTGTCCTGTAAAGACCACTGCCTTCTGGCAAAATGGAGTGACCAGTTGTTGTGAACTCCTGGAAAATCTATCCATTCAGGATGTCCAAACTCATTACCCATAAAGTTGAGATATCCAGCTCCGGCAGAGGCAAGAGTGATAAGCCTAATCATCTTGTGCAAGGCGACTCCTCTGAAAGTGGCAGTGGTCTCATAGTGAATACTCATGGCGGAATAAATTTCACTTCCCATAAGATGCATCATTAGAGTTTTATCCCCAACTAACGCCTGATCATGGCACTCTGCATAGCTTATAGTATTTTCGTCATCACGCCTCGCGTTAAGCTCATACCACAACTGACCCAACTGCCAATCCTCATCCCTAT
>JADFZJ010000022.1 GCA_015232555.1 Desulfamplus sp.
AGGGATCTGCCTAAAGCACATTGGATTGATGCAGCTTGTGTAGGGAAAAGCACACCAGAAGTTTTAAACACTGATGGAATCAAACTGTTAGATATTAAAGCTGCTGGTCATGGAAAAAGGCAGATGTGCCGGGTTGATAAGTATGGTTTTCCGAGAACATCAGCAAAATCTCAAAAAACAGTTAAAGGATTTAAAACAGGCGATATGGTTAAAGCTGTAGTAACAAAAGGGAAGAAGATAGGCACATATATTGGACGTATTGCTGTGCGAATTTCAGGTTACTTTAACATTACTACTGGTCATGGCGTGGTGCAGGGAATCAGCTGCAAAAGGTGTTTCAAACTGCATGGCTGTGATGGCTATAACTACATAAGAAACTAAAAAAGGCGGGGTGCATTCCTCCGCTGCCCTAAAGGGACAGCGTTTTCCTGCACCAAATTTTATGAAATATAAAAATCAGATTAATCAGACAAAAAAAACTCAGATAAGAAAAACGGCTTCAGATTGTCTCCCCCTGAATGCTGTAGTTGCAAATAAAAGGGGTGATATCTTTGATCTTGAAGATTATGGTGCAGTTGGAATGAGCGGCAATGAGCCTCTTCTTATGACTCGTGGCAAGACAATTGATATGCCTTACGGCAGCGAGTTGATGATGCTTCCTAATACAAAACCTTTAGTGTTTAACTTTGACAGGGGAAAATTTGAAATTTTGCATGAAAATCCCTATCAGCCAGGAGAGGAGATATTTCCTGTGGCAATATTTAACTCCCCTGGATATGTGAACCGCTATTTTTGTGCATACGAACATTGTGAGAAAGATTTTCTTCTGCCACTCTTTTCCTATGGAGCATGTGGATGGTCAGATAGAGGAGACAAGGAGAGCCTCAATAGTGATGGGGGATCAGCATTAGCAGGAGCGAAAAAGGCGGACGGCTTTATGTCTGCTGCAATATGTGTTGACACTGAACCGCGTCAAGATTTAAGGCTTATGCCGCATGATGGCATTGTTGCTGGTGTTGAGGCAATGAGATTAAAATATCCTGACAATAGGCTTATGCGTCATCTTGAAAAATGTGCGTTGGTTTATGGCTGTCCTGCTGCAAAAAATTTTTTCTTAGGAAGATACGAAGCACCAATACCAACATCAAAGGTGTGCAATGCGAACTGTCTTGGCTGTATTTCCTTACAGGTTGAAAATAATCTTATGGCGTGTCAAGATAGAATATCTTTTATTCCTGAACCGTTAGAGATAGCACAGGTAGCTTTAGAGCATCTACCAAAAGTAAAGAGCAGCGTGGCAAGTTTTGGTCAGGGGTGCGAAGGCGATCCTTTGACCGCATTTTATGCCATTGAACCAGCTTTAAGACTGATACGAGAACAGATAGACACAGGCACCATAAACATGAACACAAATGCAGGTATGCCTGATAAGCTCTCACAACTTTTTGATGCTGGTCTTGATTCTGTAAGGGTCAGCATGAATTCTGTGAGAGAGTCGTGTTATAATGCCTATTTTAGACCTCGAAGCTACACATACAGTGATGTTATAAGAAGTATTGAGATTGCAGGCAAAAAGGATAAGTTTGTTTCAATTAACTATCTCAACTGCCCGGGTGTAACTGATTCTGAGATGGAGTTTACAGCACTCAAGGAGTTTCTTTTACGATATCCTGTCAATATGATTCAGTGGAGAAACATGAATTACGACCCTTTGAGCTATCTTAAAATAATGGAGCAGGCTGGAGGAACAAGTCCTGCACTTGGCATGGATAGAATAATAAAAGAACTTGAAGGAGAGTTTCCCAAATTAAGACACGGCTATTTTAATCCGCCCAACAAAAATGTGAAGTAATGTAAGGTGCTTTATGATAAATCTATATAGACTCACGGTGAATCTATATTTTCTCATATAAAATTACAGAGAGTGAACACTGTTTTTTTAATGTTGCAACATAACAATTAATTGTGGTATTCAAAATCTTATTATGAAACAGTATTTAATAGACGGGCTTAGTCCCTATGATTATGAAAGATTGAAAACATATTGTGATGAGACCTTCGGTCAGCCATCTCTTGGTTCAATTTACTGGGTTAAAATAGACCAGTCAATTCTTACCCCAATTCAGAAAGAACATACTGAGTGTCAGCCTTACTATTTTGCTCTTGAGCTTGACGAACGGTATCTCTCCTGCGAACTCTTAGTCAGAATCAAAAAGCATATAAAATGCGACTGTATGGGATATGCAGACAGCAAACAGAGAGAGTGGTTTATGGATAAAGTAGATGGCATACTGAATACTCTTGATATTACAATATAATCAGGAATATATGCAGCGATTTGCTGCAATTATCGTTTAATTTAAAATTCCTGAAAAAAATAAAAAATTGTTGAATGGCTGCATCATATTTTCAGCCATTCAACAATAAAATCGGAGCAATGTAAAAGGTCATGCTAAAGATAATACCTCTTGGCGGTTTAGGTGAGATTGGTCTTAATATGATGGTTATTGAATATAAAGAGACCATATTTATTATTGATGCAGGGCTTATGTTTCCAGAAGATTACATGCTTGGGGTTGATATTGTGATTCCTGACATGGAATATCTGCGTGATAACAAGGAGAAGATCAAAGCAATTATTTTAACTCATGCCCATGAAGATCACATTGGGGCAATCACCTATCTGCTCAGAGAGATATCTGTTCCTGTTTATGCCACTGCCTTTACCTTGCGACTTGTTGAGAATAAACTAAAAGAGATCGATCTCCATAATACTTCACCTCTCAGACAGGTACGACCAGGAGAAAGTATCTCGATAGCCGAGTTTGACATTGAATTCATAAGGGTGAGCCACAGCACGGTTGACGGCGTAGCTCTTGCAATAACTACTCCAGTCGGCTTGATTGTTCACACAGGTGATTTTAAAATAAACCACTGCTTTGAAGAGTCTAATGTAACAGACATATCCCGTTTTGCCCGTCTTGGTGAAGAGGGAGTTTTAGCACTCTTGTCTGATTCAACCAATGTTGAGCGTGAAGGATATACAGACTCGGATCAAAAAGTTGGTGAAGCCCTTGCCCAGATTGTTTCTGAAAGCGATGGGCGTGTAATTATCGCCCTTTTTGCCTCCAATATCTTCAGAATTCAGCAGATAATAAACATTGCGATCCATACAAGACGGCGAGTTGTATTCAACGGTAGAAGTATTGAACAGACGGTTGAAGCTGCAAAAGAGCTTGGTTATCTTAAATACCCTGATGGACTCATAATTGATGTTAAAAAAGTCAATTCTTTGCACGATTCAGAGGTTCTTATCATCACTACAGGAAGTCAGGGCGAGCCGATGTCTGCATTAGCCCGTATGGCAACAGGATTTCACAAGCAGATAAACATACGAAAAGGCGACAGTGTTATTCTCTCCTCCAAATCAATTCCGGGCAATGAAAAGGCAATATCCAATATTATCAATAACCTCTACAGAAGAGGTGCACGGGTTGTTTATGACAAGATAGCTCCTGTTCATGTTTCAGGTCATGCCTGTCAAGAAGAGCTTAAATTGATGATAAGCCTTACTCGTCCTGAATATTTTATCCCCATTCACGGCGAGTACAGACATTTAGTTACCCATGCACGACTTGCTGAAAAACTTGGTATTCCAAGAAAGCATGTTCTTTTGGCAGAAGATGGAAATGTCGTCTCTTTTGAAAAATTCTCCAAAGGTGAACTGGCTGATTTAAAAATCAATAAAAAGGACGATAAAGTTATATTAAATGGAGACAAAATTGAACATCTATGTGACACAGTTGTTGGCAGAATTTCAGGCAGTGTCAACAGCGGCAGAGTCTTGATTGATGGTAAAGGTATAGGAGATGTAGGCAGAAGCGTCCTAAAAGAGCGTAGAAACCTCTCAGAAGATGGACTTGTGGTTGTCTCCATGATTATTGATGAAGAGACAGGCATTGTACTTTATGGACCTGAACTTATCTCCAAAGGCTTTGTATTCGGGGCAGAGACAGGGTATCTTGTGGACGATGCACAGTGTGTAATTTTAGAGATTGTTGAGGAGATTGAGGTTGGTGCTCAATCAAGAGTAGATCAGATTCGTTCACGTCTTCAAAAGGCTCTTAAACAGTATTTCTTTTTTACCATCAGAAGACGACCTGTCATTGTACCAATTATCATTGAAGTATGAAAAAAGAGTTAATAGCCATACTGCTTCTGTTTTTTTTAGTATTCACATCTGTGAGCCTTCTATCACACTCTCCGCTTGATCCGTCAATTAACCACCAATCGTTTGCATCAGCTCATATTCAAAACCTTTTCGGGCTTATAGGTGCACATCTGTCAGGAATCCTTGTGGATATGTTCGGGGTTGCCTCTTTATGGATTCCGATGTTTCTGTTTTTCGCGTCTGTCTGGTATTTGAAGGGGAAAAACAGCAGAGACATTAGCATTGCTATTGCAGGCGGTCTAAGTCTGATGGTTGGTACAGCAGCGATATTATCCATTATAAGAGAGAATCTATTTATCCGCGGCGGAGATGTTGCATCTGGAGGTTTTATCGGTGCTTCAATTTCAGACTTTCTTCTTGAATATACCAACACCTCAGGTTCTGTTATTATCCTTCTGTTTTTTATCTTTTTAGGTGTAGTTCTTGCCACTGGTATATCTGCATCTGAACTAATTGCGATAATTCGCAATTTTACCTTTATCGTTCTTAGATTTGTAGGTCTCAAGGCTGTTGAAACTCATAATTTGATTATGGAAGTTGGAGAAAAGATAAAAGATAATGGAACCTTGAGCCGAGAGAATCTAAGCAGCATGACCAAGGCGGGTCTGAGCAAAACAGGTCTGAACAGGTTGAACAATCTAAAACTTGATCTTAAGGCTATCTCATTAAAGTCAAGTGTTTCAACCTCTGTTAAATTAGAAGAGACCCCTTCTGATAGATTTAACGATGAACTTGCAGATGCCGATTTTCCAACATCAGAGACAGTTAGAGAGATTAGCCCAATTCTCTCCAAAAAAAATGGACTTTTTACACTTCCCCCCATCTCTTTGCTCAATGATAAGATAAAGAGTAATGCAGGTCCAGATATGGCACATCTCAAACAGAAAGGAGAAATTCTTGACAATAAACTGAGGGATTTTGGCGTAAAAGGTGAAATTGTAGATATCCTCCCTGGTCCTGTAATCACAACGTTTGAATATCGTCCTGCCCCTGGAGTAAAAATAAGCAAAATTGTCAATCTTACTGACGATCTTGCGTTGGCTCTGAGTGCATTGAGTATCCGTGTTGTTGCTCCGATTCCAGGAAAAGATGTAGTTGGAATCGAAATCCCCAATGATAAAAGGGAGATTGTTGTATTAAGAGAGCTTGTCTCATCTCGAGAATTTATAGAATCAAACTCACGCCTTACGTTGGCACTTGGCAGGGATATTCTTGGTTCTCCTGTTTCAGCAACAATGGACTCAATGCCCCATCTTCTGATTGCAGGTGCCACAGGAACAGGCAAGAGCGTGGGGCTTAACTCCATGATTATAAGCCTTCTGTACAAAGCCAAACCTGATGAGGTAAAATTTATCATGGTTGACCCTAAACGGATTGAGCTCTCTGTGTATGACGGCATTCCTCATCTTATATCACCTGTTGTAACAGACATGAAAAAAGCGACCAACGCCCTTTTCTGGGCAGTCAGGGAGATGGAGAGAAGGTATGAAATCCTTGCCCAGTGCGGTGTTCGTAACCTTCTCCAGTATAATACAATGGTGAGACAGAAATTAAGTGATGCAGAGCACCATAAAACACTTGAAACCGTTGACCATCAAGAGATCGAATTTTCAGAAGAGCAGGTCACCAAAAATGCAGATGAACAGCTCACCCAAAATAGAGACGAAGATATCTCAGAGACTTTGGAGAGGCTGCCCTATATTGTTGTGATTGTGGATGAGTTTGCTGATCTTATGATGGTTGCCTCCCGTGATGTGGAGTCAGCTCTCATACGTCTTGCACAGATGGCAAGAGCTGCTGGTATTCATCTTATTTTGGCAACTCAAAGACCTTCTGTAGATGTGCTAACTGGAATCATCAAGGCAAATTTTCCCACCAGAATATCATTTCAGGTATCGTCAAAAATAGACTCAAGAACAATTTTAGATACCAATGGTTCTGAAAAACTTCTTGGTAACGGCGATATGCTCTTTTTGCCCCCCGGAACAGGTCGTCTTCAACGTATTCAGGGTGCATACATATCAGAGGAGGAGATAGCAAGAGTTACAGCATTTCTAAAAGAACAGCAGCAGCCCGATTATGTCGAAGATATCACTGAAAAAGCTGAAGATGATGGAGAATCAGATGCTGACGAGTTTTATGACGAAAAATATGATGAAGCCGTAGCTCTTGTGACAAAAACAAGACAGGCATCTATTTCAAGTGTTCAGCGTCATTTACGAATTGGATACAACCGAGCAGCCAGAATCATAGAAACTATGGAAAAAGAGGGCATTGTAGGTCCTCAAGATGGCTCAAAACCAAGAGAGGTGCTTGTTAAGAACTATGACGATTAAACTTGAGATTTCCGTAACGCTCATGCCTTGACGAGCATAACTAATAAGAAAAAAGTATTATAAAGAATAAACGGACAATATTGCAGAGCTTATAACTTTAAGTTAGCTTAACCTTTTTTAAAGGTTTCGATCAGATTGTTCAACACTTGATAACACAAACAAACAAAAGGAGATTTATTATGAAAACATTACAAGTAATTGGAATTTGTGGAAGTTTACGCAAGAAATCAACCAACATGGGGCTGCTTCGTTACGCACAGGCAAACGCACCTCAAGAGATGAAAATTGAGATTGCAGATATCTCTTCTATTCCTTTTTATAATGCTGATATATCTGAAAAACCAGCTTCTGTAGAGACTCTATTCAGCCAGATTAAACAGGCTGATGCTCTGCTTTTGGCTTGCCCTGAGTATAACTACTCTATTGCCCCTGCACTAAAAAATGCTCTGGATTGGGCTTCACGCGAACCTGATAATTACCTTTTATCAGACAAACCAACAGCCATTATGGGTTCAGGCGGAGGAATGGGAACTTCAAGAGCACAATACCATCTGCGTCAGGTAGGCATATATCTCAATTTACACATACTCAATAAACCAGAAGTGTTCTGTAATGCTTTTTCGGGCAGTTTTGATAATGACGGAAATCTTATTGATAAGCAGATTCAGGAACTTATAAATCAGCAGCTTAACGCTTTTAAAGAATGGTCAGCGAAATTTTAAATAATGGACTTCCTGCATTCATTGTGGGAAGTCTATAAATCAGAGAGATGCAAGATATGAGCTTTAACGAAAACACAAGAGTAAAGATACCAGCTATTCTGCATCTTTGCCGATTAGGTTATGAGTATCTATCTCTATCTGATGCAAAAAAAGATGATGAAACCAATATTTTTACTGATATTTTTGAACAAAGCATTACAAGAATTAATGCAAAGAGTCATGACGAAAATTTAAAAGATGGTTTAAAAGAGGATTTAAAAGATAGTTTACAACAAGATTTTAAAGATAATGTAAAAATTGATACTAAAAGAGTGCTTCAAGATATCTCATTATGTTTAGATAATGATGATTTAGGCAAATCTTTCTATCAGATGCTTACAGCAAACGTTAGAATCAGGCTGATTGATTTTGAAGATTTTACGAATAACTCATTTCATGTTGTTACTGAACTGACATATAAAAACGGCGATGATGAGTTTAGACCCGATATAACGCTTCTTATTAATGGTATGCCGCTTGCCTTTATCGAAGTAAAAAAGCCGAATAACCATGAAGGCATTTTAGCTGAACGAGACAGAATAAACAGCCGCTTTAAAAATCCAAAATTCAAACGATTTATCAATATCTCTCAACTGCTGGTATTCTCAAATAATATGGAATATGACTCTGATTCTATAGAGCCGATTCAAGGGGCATTTTATTCATCAACATCATTAAACGAGGCAAATTTCAACTGTTTTAGAGAAGAAGAGGATTTAAATATTTCTGCTCTTCTTAAACCAGAAGATGAACGTATAGAAAACTTTGTGCTTAAAGATAACAATCTTATCGCAATTAAACACTCTCCAGAATTTGCAACCAACAAAGCACCAAATACCCCGACAAATAGAATTTTAA
Source organism: Desulfamplus sp. (assembly GCA_015232555.1). Taxonomy (GTDB): domain Bacteria; phylum Desulfobacterota; class Desulfobacteria; order Desulfobacterales; family Desulfobacteraceae; genus Desulfamplus. Next base: position 8,187 of record JADFZJ010000022.1, read on the forward strand.
CATCTCTGTTTAGTTACGAAAGATTTGCATTTATTCTAAAATACTGCATTGTCTATGTTAAGGAGACCAATGGCATAGAAAAGCATATTATGCGGTATCCTCAACTATTTGCAACAAAGGCGATTGAAAACAGACTTGATCGAGGCATTAAAAAAGGAATCATCTGGCACACGCAGGGAAGCGGCAAAACTGCTTTATCATCTTACAATGTCCATTATCTGACTGATTATTTCCAAAAGAAAAACATCATTCCAAAATTCTATTTTATAGTTGACCGAATAGACTTGATGAATCAGGCAAAACGAGAATTTACAATAAGAGGCTTAACTGTCCATACGGTTAATTCAAAAGATGAGCTGCAAAAGAGTTTTAGACAAAGAAAAGCTATTCATAACTTAACAGGTAATCGAGAAATAACAGTTGTCAATATTCAAAAGTTTAAAGAAGATACCTCAATTCTTCAACAAATTGATTATGATATTGATATTCAAAGAGTCTATTTTCTTGATGAAGTTCACAGAAGCTACAACCCTAACGGCTCTTTTCTTGCCAATCTGCTAAGTTCTGATAAAGATGCAGCGTTAATTGGATTAACTGGAACGCCGTTAATTATTGAAGGGAAAAAATCAACTGTCATTTTTGGGGATTATATCCATAAATATTATTACAACGCCTCAATTGCTGACGGCTATACTTTAAGGCTGATTAGAGAAGGCATAGAGACAAACTATAAAATCCAGCTTGAAGAGGCATTAAAGCAGATTGAAATCCTTAAAGGAGATATTGATAAAAGAGAGCTTTATGCACATCAACATTTTGTCGAACCAATGCTTGATTACATAATTCAAGATTTTATAAAAAGCAGAATCCGCTTTGCAGACTACTCTATTGGCGGCATGGTTGTATGCGACAGCTCTGAGCAAGCTAAAATGCTGTTCAAGCTGTTTATCAAAAAATATAATCAAGCTCAGCTTGCTTATAGTCAACAGAAGAACGCTTATAATCAACAACAGACAAATCTTGAAGGTGCAGGCAGGTCTGGTGCTTTTAGTGCGTCTGATGATGATATTTGCAATATCTGCGAGCCTGTTGCTGAATATGCTTCATATAAGAAAAATCCACAAGGAAACCTCACAGCCTCATTAATCTTGCATGATATTGGTTCAAAAGATGACAGAAAAGCAGAAATTGAAGGTTTTAAAGAGGGTAAAATTGATCTGCTTTTTGTTTACAACATGCTCTTAACTGGTTTTGATGCCAAACGTTTGAAAAAGCTCTATATCGGGCGGATTATAAAAGATCATAACCTTCTGCAAACCCTTACACGAGTAAACCGACCATATAAAAAATTCAGATATGGATTTGTGGTTGATTTTGCAGATATCAGAAGCGAATTTGACAAAACAAACAGAGAATATTTTGAAGAGCTTCAATCTGAACTTGGCGATGAGATGGAAAATTACTCCAATCTTTTCAAAAGCAGACAAGAGATTGAAGCAGATATTCTTGATATAAAAGAGATGTTGTTTCATTTTGATTTAACAAACGGTGAAATTTTCTCCCAACAGATAAGCCAAATTTCAGATAAACGAGAGATTCTTAGAATCAAAAAAGCTCTTGAGAATGCTAAAAACCTTTTTAATATTATCCGAATGTATGGACACAATGATCTCATTGAAAAGTTGGATTTCAAAAAACTCAACCAGCTTTACAATGAAACCGTCCGCCATCTTGAACTTATCAACCTCAAAGAATCCTTAGAAAACAAAGCAGATACAACTAATCTTCTCAATGCTGCCCTTGAAAATATCCTCTTTATGTTCAGAAAAATATCAGAAGAGGAGATGATTATTGCTGATAAGTTAAAAGATATACTCAGAAAAACAAGAGAATCTCTTAATGCAAACTTTGACAAAAAAGACCCAAAATTTATTTCACTTTATGAAGAGCTGAAAAGTATTTTTGAAAAGAAAAACTTAGACGAAATCACTCAAGATGAGATGAAAGATAATATAGTCTACTTACAGCAGATATTTGATAAGGTTGCAGAGCTGAACAGGCAGAATAATCTGTTAAAAGCAAAATATGATTTTGATGAAAAATATGCACGTATCCACAAGCGTATTCTTGAAAAAGGAACATTTACAAAAAAAGAGAGTTCTATACATCAAACCTTGATGAATGTAAAAAAATCAACTGATGAACGAGTATTGATAAACAACAGAATGGTTGAAAATGAAGATTATTTTTCACGCCTTCTTATGCCTCTTGTAATTAAAGGTTTTAGGCAGGTAAATATCAATCTTAATCCTGATACAGCAATTTTTATCAATAACTGTGTCGCTAAAGAGTATATTAATGAGTATCAAGGAGTTTACGTATAGTTTAAGAAAAGAAAGAATATTTTTCAAAGCAGCCTTTGTCAGCCGTTGAGCTGAAGCTCTCGGCTAACCATAAAAGAAGCCCGCTTAAGCGGGCTTGGGTAAAAATCAGCCCAGAGCTTCAGCTCAGGGCGATAAAAATTTAAATTTAAAAAATATGTTACTAACAAATCAAGGAATGTCCGAAAATAATGACAGAAAATGATTTTACCACAAAAACAAAAGAACTTATCGACAATCTAAAAGGAATTTGTGCAAATCACGGGCTTGGTAATGACGGCAATGAGTTTAAAATCATCACACAAGCCTTTCTTTATAAGTTTATGAATGACAAGTTTGGCTATGAGGTAAAAGAGCTTGAGACAAAGTTAAAAAAATCATCTAACTGGGAGCAGGAGATTGCAAAATATTCTGACCAAGATTATGAGATGCTGCTTCTTACTCTCCCGCCTGACAGTGCAAAATTAAAGCGTGAGCATTTTCTCTCTTATCTGTACAACAGGCAGAACGAGAGTGAATACGCAAAACTTTTTGATGATACTTTGCGTGATATTGCAATATTTAATAACGATATTTTTTCAGTAAAGACAGAAGAGGGTGAAAGAGTTATTCTGTTTGACGAATTATCCACTTTTATCACTGGCAGTTCGCAAAAAAGAGATAATTTCTGCAAAGCTCTTGTCAGTCAGTTGGTAAATTTTAATTTTGAGAAAATCTTTAATCAAAAGTTTGATTTTTTCTCTGATATTTTTGAATACCTGATTAAAGATTACAACAAAGACGGCGGCGGTAAATATGCAGAATATTACACCCCAAAGGCTGTTGCTCAAATTATAGCTTCAATTTTGGTTGATAAACCCGTCCAAAACGTTACTTGTTATGATCCAGCAGCAGGCTCTGGAACTCTGCTTATGAGTCTTGCCCATGTTATACAAGAAGACCGATGCACTATATATTCTCAAGATATTTCTCAAAAATCATCAAGTATGCTTCGTTTGAATCTGATATTAAATAACTTGGTTCATTCCATTTCTAACATTATTCAGGGTAATACGCTGCTTCACCCTTATCATAAAAAAGGGGATAAGTTAGCAGCCTTTGATTACATTGTGTCAAATCCGCCGTTTAAACTTGATTTTAGTGATTGGCATAATGATTTAGATTCAAAAGAGAACCATGAGCGTTTTTTTGCTGGCATTCCCAATATTCCAAAAAAAGATAAAGACAAGATGGCGATTTATCTTCTGTTTATCCAGCACATCATGTTTTCGCTTTCAGAAAGAGGTAAAGCTGCTGTTGTTGTGCCGACAGGCTTTATTACAGCACAAAGCGGAATAGAAAAGAGAATCCGCCAGCGACTTGTTGAAAAAAAGATGCTGCGAGGTGTTGTCTCTATGCCGAGCAATATTTTTGCAACTACAGGTACAAACGTCTCTGTGATTTTCTTAGATAAAGCAAATACAAATGGCGACATTGTGCTGATGGACGCATCAAAACTTGGCACAACAGTCAAAGAAGGTAAGAATCAGAAAACAAAACTTTCTCCAGAAGAGGAAGAGCTTATTATAAGCACATTCAACCAAAACAAGGCAGTAGAAGACTTTACGGTTATTGTATCTTATGAACAGATTAGAGAGAAAAACTACTCGCTGAGTGCTGGTCAATATTTTGATGTCAAGATTGAGTATATTGATATTACCCCAGAAGCATTTACAGCAAAAATGGACAGTTACAGGCAGAATTTAGACAAGCTGTTTGCAGAATCAAGAGAGCTTGAAAATGAGATTAAGAAGCAGTTGAAGGGGTTGGAATATGAAGAATAGGACTCTAAAACTGAGCGATATTGCAACAATAAAAAATGGTTCTACTCCAGATACAAATAATTCACAATATTTTGATGGTGATATAATCTGGATAACACCTAAAGATTTATCAGATCAAAATCAACGCTATATTTATAAAGGAGCAAGAAACATAACAAAGGAAGGTCTGTCTTCATGTTCAGCCTCATTACTCCCCAAGAATACTATTTTGTTGTCAAGTAGAGCCCCTATTGGATTATTATCAATTGCTGGTATAGAATTATGTACAAATCAAGGTTTTAAAAATATAATATTAGATACAATACAAGCCAACCCTGAATTTATTTATTATTATCTTAAGACTCAATTAAAATTTATTACATTATTAGGAAGTGGTACTACTTTTAAAGAAGTGTCTAAAGCAAGTTTAGATAAATTTGAAATAAATATACCAGATATAACTTCACAACAAAAAATCGCCTCTGTCCTCTCATCTCTTGACGCAAAAATTGAGCTAAACAACCGCATCAATGCAGAATTAGAAGCTATGGCAAAGACTTTATATGATTATTGGTTTGTGCAGTTTAATTTTCCTGATAAAAACGGCAAGCCCTACAAGTTAAGCGGTGGTAAGATGGTATGGAATGAGGAATTGAAACGGGAGATTCCAGAGGGGTGGGAGGTTGGTAATTTAAGTGATATTGCAAATATTACTATGGGTCAATCACCTCGTGGAGAGTCTTATAATGAAAATCGTGAGGGTATAATATTTTTTCAGGGCTGCACTGATTTTGGAAACCGTTTTCCTTCTATTCGGCAATATACCAATGAACCGACCCGTTTTGCAAAAGAAGGTGATATTTTATTAAGTGTTCGTGCTCCTGTTGGAACTATTAATATTGCAAATAAAGATTGTTGTATCGGTCGTGGGCTTGCTGCTTTAAATAGTAAAGATGGCTGCATTACATATTTATGGGGTGTAATGATGAATTTAAAGCAGATATTTGACAGAAGAAATGTTGACGGTACTACATTCGGTTCTATTACAAAAGATGACTTATTTTCTCTAAAAATTATTAAGCCAACAAAAGATATTTTAAATTGGTATCATTCATTAATTAACCCTGCTTTTCATAAACAGAATAAAATAGAACTGGAGAATATACAACTTTCTGAACTTCGTGATTTCCTTCTCCCAATGCTCATGAACGGGCAGGTTAAGGTTGTGTGATGTGGTTGGTATTCACAATTTTATGATTTTCAAAGAGTTTAAAATGGTCGGCTGCATTGTAAAAAGTTTAGGAAATAGATATTTTGTATCGGTAAACAACTACAACATAATACAATGAAAGAGATAGACTTTGCCTTACAGGTGAGTTTAGGACTTATTGAAATTTAATATATGAGGTAAAAGGCAAATCTTTTTCCAAAAGGCTCATGACTCGTGGCTTTTTATCCGCGATAACTCATGAGCTTTTTTCTTTTCTAACGATTTGATTGAATCTATTGATATAATTTCATTGATATAATCTATCCATTTTAATTTAAGTAGTGAAATTATCAATTTGCATATTGTAGTGTTTCTATCTATTTTTTTACTGTGCAAATACAGCATTTTGATAATTTAAGGTGAGCTTATCAACAATTAAATTTCAAATTAAGCATCAAATTTTATAGTTAGGAAATATAAAACATGACAGACAGCTATTCTGAGTCTAAAGAGAGTTGTGCAACAGGCTCGACAGTTCAATTAACTAAAAACGTAAAAGGTGCTGGCTGAGCTTCCAAACTGTCTCCAGAGGCTCTGGAGAGAGCATTATGCGGACTGCCGTTTCCAACAGATGAGAATGTGCTGATTGGTATAGGAACTTCTGACGATGCTGGAGTATATAAGATATCAGACGAGCTTGCCCTGATTCAGACAGTCGATTTTTTTACTCCAATTGTTGATAACCCGTTTGATTTTGGCAGAATCGCTGCTGCTAACGCCCTTTCTGATGTCTATGCAATGGGCGGAGTTCCTAAAACTGCCATGAACCTTGTTGCATTTCCATTGGAGAAATTAGGAGGCGAGGTTCTGCGGGAGGTTTTGTTAGGGGGAATCGCAATACTAAAAGAGGCAGAGACAGTTGTTTTAGGCGGACATAGTATTGAAGATGATGAGTTCAAATATGGTCTTTCTGTAACTGGTTTTGTCCACCCTAAAAAAATACTTGCCAATCAAGGCTTAAAAAACGGCGATTGCCTTATACTTACCAAGCCCATTGGAACTGGTATTATCAATACTGCAATTAAAGGCGGTTTAGCATCTGAATCTACAGTTAAAATGGCTGTACAAATTATGGCAGCTCTTAATAAGTATGCTGCAAAAGTTATGATAGATTTTCCTATTACAGCATGTACAGATATCACAGGTTTTGGGCTGCTTGGGCATATTGCGGAGATGATCTTTGGAACAAATATAGGGGTAAAAATAGACTCTTCTCTTGTTCCAATACTGCCTGAAACATTTGATTTCGCATCAATGGGCTTGGTTCCGTCAGGTTCCCACCGCAACAGAAAATTCAGGCAGAACATGGTGAATTTAAAATCTAATGTAACCCCTGTGATGAGGGATATTCTGTTTGATCCTCAGACCTCTGGTGGACTGTTAATCGGGTGTCCTGAAGATCAATCGCAAAGTCTTGTAAATCGTATGATTGATAATGGAGTTGAACACGCAGCAATTATTGGTCAGGTTTATGATAATGCAAAAGGAATTATTTTTGTTGAATAGTCATTGTCAAGCCTCACATATCTTTGGTGTAACGAATTTATTAAAATATACATAAGGGAAATAGATAATGTCACAAATACTTGATGCCCGCGGGCTGTCATGTCCAGCACCTGTTCTTATGGCAAAAAAAGCAATAGAATCAGACAGCAATCTTCAAGAAATTATAATAACAGTAGATAATGAAGCATCTATGGAAAATGTTTCTCGTTTCCTAACTTCAAGAGAGTTTAGTGTTACGGTATCTCAAGATGGCAGTGATTTTAGAATCAAGGGAAATTCGACAAAGAACGATATAGACACTTTGCCCGAAACGCTTCAATCTAATCCTCCACAGTCAAATATCAGCCCGTCCCAAACACAAATTTCAGAGACGCATAAACAGAAGATTATGGTTCTTGCCGCAACTGACAGAATGGGTTTTGGAGATGATGATTTAGGCAAAAAACTTATGATAAGTTTTATTAAAACCATTAAAGAGATGGGAGATGAGCTTTGGAGACTTGTGTTTGTTAATAACGGAGTCAAGCTCGCTATTGAGGGTTCGCCAGTAATTCAAGAGTTGTTAGAGTATGAATCAAGTGGACTTAAAATCATGGTGTGCGGTACCTGCCTGACCCATTTTAATCTTATGGATTCCAAACGAGTTGGTGAGACTACAAATATGCTTGATATTGTAACTGCAATGCAGCTTGCGGATAAAGTTATCAAGATTTGAGATTGGTGCATAGATGGTTGTTCTCATGTAGAGACGATTATTTTCATTTAGAGATGATTGTTTTGAAATAGAGATGATTGTTTTGAAATAGAGATGGTTGTTTTGACGTTAGAGACGCACAGCCGTGCGTCTCTACAATGTAAATTCACTACAGTTTTGTTATTCTTTTTAAAGCTCCAGCCAAACTCCAATCCCTTTTTCTGAAGCCTTTTTGTAAACTAACGGTGCTAATGCCATATCTTCCATTGCAAGACCAAGATTGGCAGCAAAGTTTATCTCCTTATTGTTCTCACGTCCAACTTTTCTTCCTGTTACAAGCTCTCCAAGTTCAGCATAGATATCGGGGCAATTTTGAAAATAGCCTAAGTTCTCTTTGTAATGGTTATACTGAGCAATATTGTCAGTGGTCCATTTAGATGCTTGATTAAAAGCCTCTCGCGAGAAAAACGAGTCAAAATCAACACAAGAGATAAAAGTTCCCTCATCTACCCAGCCAGCTTTTATGGTCTCGTGCGGCTGTTTCAAAATAGGTCCTGACGTAACTACAATATCACACCCTGTAACTGCTTTTTTAGGCTCGTCAACTATTTCTACCTCAATGCCAAGTTTTGTTGAAGCGTACGATGCCAATTTTTTACTCTGCTCTCTGTTTGGATCAAATGCCATAACTTTTTTTAAAGGAAACAGCACACTCATTGCCTCAAGATTTGTATGACCTTGCACCCCGCAGGCAATAATCCCGATTTTTGAAGACTCTTTTCTTGCTAAATACTTTGCAGATACAGCAGAAGCAGCACCAGTTCTCATTGCAGTTATCCATGAGCAGTCCATAACAGCTAAAGGCAATCCAGTTTCAGTGTCATTTAAAATTAGAAGACCCATTATGTAGGGAAGCCCTTTTTTTTGATTATCTGGATAGCCGCTTATCCACTTTATGCCTGCTGATCTCATGGCTGGTATGTAGGCTGGCATGGCATGTATAAAATTATCACCATTATCTCCAGGGTGAATAGCTGGTTTTGGGGGCATCTCAACATTATTGTTTCCCATCTCAATAAATGCCCTCTCAATTATATCAATGGTGTCAGCCATTGTAACGCCAACTTTTGCGACTTCATATTTACTTAAATAAAGTAGTTTGTGATTCATTATTTAATCTACTCCTAACCATTTACTTCTAATTTAATTAGAAACAGGCTGCCGTCTTTTCTCCATCAAACGGATAAGATATTAAAGTGCTCGCCTGCAACACACCAATTCTTTTGTGAAAAGGTATAGACTCTTTTTGATAAAATAGACCAGTTGGAATTTTATCTCCCCACTCTAATGAGAGAACAATCGCCTTTGCAAGATCAGATGAATCGTGTCCAGTTGATTGAATGTCGTATACACGATCTTTGTACCACTGATTTGTATTTATTTTATTAAATGATACGCAAGGCTGAAGAATATCTACCATTGCAAAGCCTCTGTAGTTCATTGCAGCTTTAATAAGTTTAATTAGCTGCTCAGGATCACCAGAAAAGCCCCGAGCCACAAAACCAGCACCAGAGCCAAGTGCAGTTGCAAGCGGGTTGAACGGGGAAGATGTTACACCATGGTTCTGGATTTTGGTTACCATTCCAAGTGCAGATGTTGGTGAAGCCTGCCCCTTAGTCAATCCATAAACCTGATTGTTGTGTACCAAAAGGGTAATATCAATGTTTCTTCTGATTGCTGCAAGAAAATGATTTCCACCCTCTCCATAGCAATCTCCATCACCTGAGTTGACCACAATGTTTAAATCGTGGTTTGCAATCTTTGCACCAGTTGCAACTGGCAGTGCTCTCCCATGAAGGCAGTGGAACATATTTCCCTGCATAAAGTGCGGAGTTTTGCCAGCCTGCCCAATACCAGATACAAACAAAATATTTTTAGGCGGAATATCAAGCTCTGCAAAAGCCTGTTTCATCGCTTTTTGGATAAGAAAATTTCCGCAGCCCGGACACCATTTATTTTCAAAATCACTATCGTAATCTTTAGGTTCAACCATTGTTAGTGTTCCTTATATAATATATGTTCTTAATTTTTCTTAGATATTCTCAATATTTAATGATCTATTTTCATCCTATTATCTCAAGAGCTTTTTCTACAATATATTGAGGATAAAATGGTCTGCCGTCAATTTTAAGAATTGATGCGTGGTAATTAATACCTGTCTCCTGAGCGATTAATCTTCCCATCTGGCAATTTGAATTCTGCTCAACCATTATAAATTTTTTGTTCTCAAGAACTGATTTAACTGCATCGCTGTTCATGGGCCATATATCTTTGAAAATTATGCAGCCGATATTTATCCCCTTTTCTTGAAGAATCTCACACGCTTCAACTATTGGACCTTTTGACGAACCCCAGCCAGTAAGAAAAAACTGATTATCAGTAGAGGATTGTTTATCAGAAGATATTATAGAGTATTCTCTCTCAGACCCTTTAAAATAGAGGGTTTCAGGCAGAGCCATCTCTTGTTTCATGGCAGCGAGTTTTGAGTTTCTCTTATTGGTCATATTGACTTTATTGGCGGCATCTTCGCTAATTTGCCCCTTTTCGTTGTGCTCGTTGCCTGTGGCTCTAACCATTATCTCTCCCATGCAGGGCAAAGCTCTTGGAGATATCCCATCTTCTGTTATTACATAGCGTTTGTAATGTTCATAAGCTGAGGTTTTATCTGATGATTTAATATTATCATTAGAAAGATTAGATTCTGACTCTTTTAGATTATCTTCATTAAAAATAAACCTCTCAACATCTTTATCTACTTTAAAAAAGTTCTGCTGAGTAACTTGAGATGTTGCAAGAAACTGATCTAACATTACAATTGCTGGAACCTGATATTTTTCAGACAGATAAAATGCTTTTTTAACTGATTCAAAGGTTTCAGCAGGAGTGCCCGGAGCTAAAACAAATCTTGGAAAATCATCTTGCGAGGCATTGATAACAAATAAAAGATCAGGTTGAGCTGTACGAGTTGGAAGACCAGTAGCAGGCCCTGGTCTTTGAGAATCTACAATAACTAAAGGAGTTTCAGTCATAGCAGCAATTCCCAACCCTTCAGTCATAAGACAGAATCCGCCGCCAGATGTTGATGTCATTGAACGGACGCCTGCAAATGATGCACCTATTGCCATATTAACCGCTGCAATCTCATCTTCTGCCTGCTCAACCACAATTGGCAGCTTTCCAGAATAGGGAACAACGCTTGCAATTACGCCAGTTGCAGGACTCATTGGATAGAACGGAAAAAATCGGCAGTCTGAGGCAAGTGCACCAAGACCAGCAGCCTTTGCTCCACTTATAACAATGCGGTCTGTTTTAGAAGGCTTCCAGTTAAACTGCTTGTGATATCGAACATTTCCTGCTGCTTCATAACCCTTTTTTGCAGCAGTGATGTTCAAATTGATAATCTTCTCGCCTTTTGCCTTGAATTTTCTGATTAAAAGCTCTTCAAGCATCTCAAAGGGAGTGCCAAGAACAGCAAATATAGCACCAGCAGCAACTGTATTTGCTGTGATCAATCCACCTGCCTCTTTTGCAAGCCTGTTCAGTGCGACTTTAAGAATATTACTGCTTGTACAACCTTCTATATCTTCCTCTGAACAGGTATTATCATCACTATCATCTATATTTGAGTTATTATCGGAATTCTTGCTGATATTATCCTCACTCTCTGCGTTGAGAATAACAAGGCTCTCAGATGGAAGAGTTGCCTTATTTAAGGTCATTGTTCTCTGATCAATGGCAACTAAAATATGAGGAATATGCCCAGGTGCCGCTACAGGTTCACTGCTTATTCTAAGGAGATTAAAGCTGTGTCCTCCTCGAATCCTTGATTCAAAATCATCAATAGAGAATGTAAAAAGTCCTGCACTATGGCAGACTTCGGCAAGCAGAGTGCCAATAGTCTGTATACCCTGACCCGCTTCTCCTCCAATTTTTACTGTAATATCTGTTCTCATTTTTGTTATTGTTCTCCTTAAAGTGTAGTGCTATTTCAAGATTATAATCGCAAACAATCACCTGGTCATCAGATACCCAACTGCCTTTTCCAGCCCGTCTATTGAGAGTTCAAACATAGGAAAAATTTTTGATATGGCAGTAATTGTGTGTGTGTAGTTCCACATAGACTGAGGCACAGGATTGAGCCAAACAGAATGGGAGAAGGTGTTTGCAATAAACTTAAGCCTCTCAATGCTTGATTTACCGCTTCTCTCTCCGATGTGTATTGAGCCGTCAGTTGCCATAAGTTCATAGGGTGCCATGCTTGCATCACCAACCACAATAAAGCGTGTCTCAGGATCGCGTTTGATGAACTCATCAATTTTTATAGGTTTGCGGTATCTTGCTGCATCTTCCCAAACACAGTCATAGATGGTGTTGTGAAAAAAGCAGGTTTTAACCTCTTTGAACTGTGAGCGTGCATAATCAAAGAGCGTCTGAACAACCAAGATATAAGGGTCCATTGACCAGCCTCCATTATCAATGGCAAGTATGACATTGAGCCTGTCTTTCATAGACCTGTCAAATATAAGTTCAATCTCCCCGCCGTTTTTCATGGTTCTGTAGATGGTCTCATCAATATTAATCTGGTCTTTTGGTCCTGTCGGCACCATGTTTCTCAGACGCTTTAGTGCTTCACCCATCATTGCTTGAGTTAGAGGACCATGGTTGGAATAATCTTTATACCTTCTCTCACCCGCAACCTTTACAGCGGATTTATTTCTTGATTCTCCGCCAACTCTCATGCCTCCTGGATGATACCCAGAATGACCAACTGGAGATGTCCCCCCTGTACCTATCCATTTATTTCCACCTTCATGCCGACCTTTCTGCTCTTTTAATCTCTCTTTGAAATATTCAATCAGTTGATCTGGTGTGAGATTTGCAAGTTTTGATTCATCAATTCCCAAAGCATCTGCAAGCTGTTTTGGATTTTTCAGCCACTCATCAAGCATTGCTCTTGCAATATCATCTATTTCAAATCCATCTGTGTCAGGAAGCGGTACTCCATCAAAATGGTAGGCAAACACCTGATCGTAAAGGTCAAAGTACCGCTCACTTTTTACAAGTAAAGCTCTTGCACATGTATAAAAATCGTCTAATGAGTTGATAAGACCCATTGACATTGCTTTTTGGAGTGTAAGAAAGGAAGTAGGCGTTACAGGGATTCCAACCTCTTTTAGTTTATAAAAAAATGGTATAAACATATAAATTATCTCTATTTTTATATTGTTTCTAAATTTTTCGGAGTTTTATGAATAAAAAAAACATAGATAGTCAGATATAATGAACAGACAAGAAATGAAATATCTCTCATAACAGTCCATTGAGGGTCAACAGTTTTTTTCTTATCAATTGATTTATTCTGTTTTATATCTTCAACCATAACCTTAATCTCCTGTATCTACAGGCAGCCCAGCCTCATGCCAGAGTGACCATCCATTGACGAGAACCTTAACATTATTAAACAGACATAACGAATCTTTAATATGACCAGCAATATACTGTTCTTTAGGGCGAGCATCAATAAAAACAGCAGACTTTTGTTCAAACAAAGCTCTTGCATCTTCCAATGAAATAACAAGCGTCTCTCCTGAAGAATCGGTAAAACGTGCGTCAACAGAAAAGTCTCCAATAAGCGGTAATTTGTCAGAACGGAAGTGAATAGTTGCTCCATGAGGCACTGCCTGTATTTTTTATTTACAATGTGTAAAGAATACTGACATCTCTATAATACCTATCTCCCTATTTTTATACAGGGTATGAATCCCGCTTTAATACCAGGAATATTATTATAAACCATTTACCACGGTACTGATTGAATATGATACTTATAACAATCCGGTTCATATTTTCATGGCATAGCTTGTGCTTTGATTTTGAAGTGTAAAGTTGTTATATCAATACTAATTAGAGTCAGACATAAGATTGTGTCTGTCAGTTGTAATGATGAAAATAACCAATAAACAAAGGAGTATAGGAATGAAGAAACTTGTTGTATGTTTTACATTAATTTTTAGCTGTTTTATTCTCGGAAATGCTATGGCAGGTGGTCCAGAAGAGGAGTGTATTGCCAAAAGCAAAGAAGCTGCCCAACTGGTCAAAGATAAGGGGCTTGATGCCGGAGTTACCGAAATTAACAAGAAAGACGGTAAATTTGTCTCAGCGGACACCTTTGTTATTCTGTTCAATTTTGAAGGTGTGGTATTAGCTCACCCTACAAAACCTGATACAATAGGTAAAAACAGAATGAAAGATAAAGACAGCAAAGGTAAAGCCTATTATCAGGAATATGTAGAGGTTGCAAAAACCAAAGGTTCTGGTTGGGTAGAGCATATGTGGGTTTCACCTGATAAGAAAGAGTTTCAAAAAAAGACTTACGTTCAGAGAGTGGAAGGTCAGGATATGGCAGTATGTGCAGGTTATATTGTAAAATAGACTGCCGTAATTCATATTTGTAAAGCGTGGTGAAATAGAATAAAAATGCTGCCTGAATTATCTGGCAGCATTTTTGTTATTTTCCAATTTAAGGAAAAAATGATTTTATGAAGATCAAAGCAATTATTCTGATTTATATTCTGGTTCTGGCAAGTTCAAAAGGAATTTGTGCGGATACAATCACCATTGCTTTGAGAAACGATCTTCCACCTCTATCCTTTCTCAATGTTGACGGTCAACCTGCAGGGTTATTTGTGGATATGTGGAAACTGTGGGCTGATAAAACCGGAAAGAAAATCCAATTCCGTATCGGTACAAGACAAGAGAATATTGATTCTCTTAAAGACGCTACAGCAGACATTATCGGGGCACTTCTCTTTTCAGAAGAACGTGCCCAATGGATGATTTTTTCCCAACCACTTTATGAACTCAGCCATTATGTTTTCTTTCCAAAAAACAGGATAAAAAGTAAAAGCGTTAAGGAGCTTAAAGGACAGAAAATTGGAGTTGTTGGTGGAACGATGCCAGAGCAGGAACTTCGTAAAAAATATCCTGATATTGAAATTATTACCTTTCCAAACATTGAAGATAAGATAAGTGCGGTTCGGGAAGGGAAAATTCAGGCATTTGTCAGCAATCCGGCATCCGTTTCGGTGATTCTGGGCAAAATGGGGTTGGCTGGCGAGTTTGAAGCAATAGATGAACAATTGTTTGTAAGACAACTTCACGCAGGCATATTGAAAAACAATAAAGAACTGCTTACGATTGTGAACAAGGGTTTTGACGAAATATCCAATGATGAACTTGCTGAAATCGAACTACGCTGGATACCTGATCCTAAAAAGCAATATTTTTCTTCAAAACTCAGTCAGATAAAACTTACGAATGAGGAAAAGGCGTGGATTGAAAAACACTCTGTTAATTTTGGCATTATTATGACAAACCCGCCTTTTTCCTTTATCGGAGACAATAATACTCCAGATGGAATTGCATTGGATTATCTTGAAATAATCAAAAAACGTACGGGTCTTCGTTTTCAGATTACACATGCAGAAACCCATGATAAAATTGCTTCGCTATTGAAAGAAAAGCGTATTGACGGAATTCCTTTTATTTCAAAAACTCCAGAACGGGAGCAGTATCTGAATTTTACCACACCATATACGACCATGGATTGGGTTGTTGTAGCCCGAAGCGATTTTCAGTTTATCAGAAATATTGAAGAGCTGTCCGGTAAACGGGTAGGTGTAGTCAGACAAAGCTCTGTATGGGAATTGCTGGTAAAAATACCGGGCATTGAGCTCATTCCCGCCTACTCCCAGAAAGAACTATGGGAATCGCTTTCTCTCGGAAAAACAGACGCAGTTGTCCATAATATCGAAATGGCAGGATATTATATTCTAAAATTGAGAATTACAAATCTCAAGGTAGCCTATACATTACCGGAAAAAAGAAAAGCCGCTATGGGAATATCCAAAGACTATCCGGAACTTGTAACTATTCTCAACAAGGCAATTGATTCAATTACTCCCGAAGAGCACGAAGCCATTCGGAAAAAATGGTTATCGATCAGGTATGAGAATGGTGTAAACTGGAAAATTGTCGGATTGTGGATGGCGATTATCGTATCTGTTTTTGCATCTGTTCTGATTACTATATTAATCTGGAACAGACGATTAGCAAGAGAAATTGCCGATCGCAAGCGGGTAGAAGAGGCTCTTCAGGAAAGCGAAGTGAAATTACAGGAGCAAAATGAAGAATTGCAGGCTATCAATGAAGAGTATCAGGTAACAAACGAAGAATTAATACAAACAAACGATCATCTGGTTGAAGCCACGCAAAGATTGACAGAAAGCGAGAACCTGCTCAGAAATATCTTTGAGAATGCACCTGACGGTTGTCTTATCGCAGACACAGACACAAAAAGCTTTCATTACGCCAACAGCATGATATGCCGGATGTTGGGTTACAGCATGGAAGAAATTCTGAGTTTCGGTATTCACAATATCCTATCTGAAAAAGACCTGCCTTATGTAACCGAACAGTTCGAGAAGCAAAGCAAAGGTGAAATAACTCTGGCATACAATCTCCCTATAATGCGGAAAGATGGCTCTGTGTTCTATGCAGACGTTACCGCATGCCCACTAAGTATCAATCAAAGTACATGTCTTCTCGGTATGTTCAGGGATGTCACGGATCGTAAAAAGGCAGAAGAGGAGATACTTAAAGCCAAACAGTCCGCAGAAGCTGCCAATCGTGCCAAAAGCGAATTTCTTGCGGTAATGAGCCATGAAATCCGTACGCCCATGAACGGAGTTGTGGGGCTGACCGATCTGCTTTTAGCAACCGATATGACTGACATTCAGCGAAACTACCTTGAAAACCTGAGATATTCCGCCTATTCTCTGCTTGGTATTATTAATGATATTCTGGATATATCCAAAATTGAAGCGGACAGACTTGAACTGGAAAACACTGATTTCAACCTTTCTGATATTGTTAAAAAAATAGTTTTTATGATGACACATAGATGCAGTGAAAAAGGGATAGACCTGATTAGAGTGATCGATACGGATATTCCAAAAATGGTTGTAGGCGATCCTGTCAGAATACGTCAGATCGTCCTAAATCTTCTCGGTAATGCGGTCAAATTTACGGAAAAGGGTGAGATTTCGGTTTATGTCAGAAAATCGGGAGATGAATATGAAGAAAACGGTAAGAGGATGTTGCCGGTTGCAATTTCTGTGAAAGATACGGGAATTGGCATTCCTGCGAACAAGCTTGGCAGAATCTTTGAAAGTTTCACACAGGCGGACGACTCAACCACCCGGAAATACGGCGGTACAGGTCTGGGGCTGACTATTTCCAAAAGATTGGTTGAAATGATGAACGGCAGCATCACGGTTGAAAGCACACAGGGACAAGGCACCTGCTTTGATGTTAATCTTCGGTTGCCGATTTCGGATAAGCAGTCTGATCCGGCTGAATATATAGATGAAAAGAAAACCCTGTCCCGTTATTCCGGTAATATTCTGATTGCCGAAGACAACCCCATAAACATGCTGGTCATCAGGACACATCTGGCAAAGATGGGATTTCGGGTCATTGAAGCCGTTAACGGAAAAGAGGCATTTGAAAAATGTATGGAACATGAGATGGATCTGGTTTTCATGGATATTCATATGCCCGAGATGAACGGAATTGAAGCCACCCATAAAATCAGGGAACACGAAGCGGGAAAAAAACGCACTCCGATTATTGCACTTACGGCGGATGCGTTTAAGGAGGACAGGGACAAATGTCTTTCCGAAGGCATGGATTTTTTTCTTGTAAAACCGTTCAAACCCGAAGATATTATCAAAGTTATCGAACTTTTTGCACCTGACAGATCGGAACCTGTAACCGGATATAGCGTAAATTCATCTGCCGGACTTCAGGTCAGGCAGCAGGCAGTGTTTGATCGTGAGGCGTTGTTACAAAGGGTCGGCGGTGACTGGAGTCTTTTTGATAAACTGGTTCCCATATTTTTGGAAAGCTTTCAGGAAGGAATATCTGAACTGCATTCTCACATAGCAGAACAGGATTTGAATGGAATTTATCTTCAATCTCATAAGTTGAAAGGTATGTGCCTCAGTATCGGAGCAGATATATTAGCGGATTTTGCAAAACAGATTGAATATATAGCCAGGCATAACGGAAGTATCGAAGAAATAGAATCATTTTTTGTGTTTTTAGAACCCGCATTCAAGGAATTTTGTGAAGAGGCATTAATCAATAATCACCAATAATCAGGTATTGGGAATATCTTGTTTACTGGACATGGCTATCTCCTGTTATCAATATAAGATAATTTATTTTTTGGATAACACCATACCCATCTGTATATAAAATATCCAGATAATAGCTTCATAATATGCCATGTTTAAATATTCGGAGATTTGGAAAAGAAAAATATCCGAAATGTAAGATATATTGATGCTGCAAGAAACGAGAAATCTCTCATTATTGTCCATATCCCTGCCGGACCTTGCGTGGCATCAGTTGAGAAGCAACCACAATGAATATCAAGACCCCTTATCTGGTTGAATATCAATGATCCGATAAATATCATCATCAGAGATGTGCTTATTACGGTTGAACCTTCAAGCCAGATTCCAGCAACAAGGGATAAACCAATCAATAATTCTAACCAAGGCAGCACTAAAGCCGCGATATTTACCGCTGTATCTGGCAGAATCTGATAGTTAAAAACTGCCTTTGCAAATGCTTCAGGGTGCAGAATTTTATCATAGCTTGCATACATAAATACTACTCCCATTAAAATGCGTATTGAATTGAACAAAAATGTATTAAACAAGAGTGCTTTCCATTTTGATTCTGTTTGTATTGTGGATTTACTGTTTGTAGATGAATTGGAGTTCATAGATTATTCTTTATTAATGGAAGGTTGAATGTTAATGGAAGAGTCAGGATTGATGAGGCTCGAATCAGTGCAGGTGCAGTTATCGTTAGAAATTCTGCCGTTACAGGACATTTCACATAAAAGTGTTCCGTTCCCACACTCCTCTGTTTCAAATTGAAGCACAGGATGGTTAATGTTAAATTTATGTTGCAGTTCATGTCTGAGCTGTCCTCCTAATTGGGAAGTATTGCTTACCAATTGGTCAGGAACAACAACATGGCAGGAAAAAGCAGTGTCGGAAGATGATATTTGCCATGCGTGGAGATAATGAACTCCAGTTACTCCGGGTACAGATTCAAGAAATGTCTGCACCTGTTCAAGAGGAACGTGAGAGGGGGTAGCATTCATCAGAACTGATACAGAATCTTTAAGCAATGACCAACTGTTCTTCAAAATAAAGATGACGATCAGGACAGAAAGAAGAGGATCAAGCCAATACCACTCATAAAACATGAGCAGAATACCGTTTATGAGAACAACAACCGATGTCAGCAAATCCCCGACCATGTGCAGAAAAGCACCTCGCATATTTAGGTTATGAGCAGAATCACGATGCAGCAGCAAGGCAGAAAAACCATTGCCAGCAATTCCAATTCCAGCAAGAATCATCACAGGGATTCCGTTTACTGTCTCAGGATTAAAAAATCTGTGAACCGCATGATAAAGGATAACGCCTGAAGCACCAGTCAAAAGAAGAACATTGATCAGGGCAGCCATGATCTCTGCTCGTCTATATCCAAAAGTGTTGAAAACAGTAGCCCCTTTTTGACCAATACGAAATGCAATGTATGAGATAAGTATGGCTGTAAAGTCGCTGAAATTGTGAACAGCATCTGAAATAAGAGCTACTGAGTTTGCAATCAATCCTCCGATTATCTGTGCTACAGGAATTATAAAGTTGAGAGCTAAGGTTATAAGAAGTCTTGAGCCAGTATTCACTTCTGGATCATAGCTGTGGCTATAATGATGGTTGTGGGTATTTTCAAAATGTTGATGGTAATCTTCTTCTAAATGATTATTATCGCTTTCTTCACTTAAATAGTGAGGATGCTCTTTTTCTGAATCAGTATGATTTGAATCGTTTTTATTTGTCAGCATGTTTTTATTCCCCAATCTCATTTGGCAATCCCGCCTCCTGCCATACACTCCAGCCATTGACAAGCACCTTTACATTATTAAACCCCATCTCTTTAAGAAAAAGTGCAAGTTCATGGCTCAATTCGCATGTGTCACCATCACAGTATGTTATAATAACTTTACTTTTACTACTTCCATCACCACGGTCATTATTATCTAACTGACTCTCTTCCAGCTTTGGGGCAATATCCATAAAATAGGCATCTACTTCTTGTTGAGGCAGACTTAACGCTCCTTGAATATGACCTTCATCATACTGCTCTTTTCGACGTGCATCTAAAAATAGAGCTGTCTTGTTTTCAAACAATCTTTTTGCCTCTTCAAGTGAAATAACAAGACTCTCTCCTGAAGAATCAGAAAATCTTGCATCAACAGACCACTCTCCAATGATTGGTATGCTATCAGAACGAAAATGGTTGACTGTTAATGCAAAAATCGAAGCTAAAATAACAAAAACTGAAATTTGCCAGAAGGTCTTTTTTAAAAGGTGAGAATTTGAGTTAAAATTTGCGTTATTCATGTGAGTTAGCCGTTATTAAAGGTTTATAAATCGAATAATTCTAAACAGTTTCAAAGATTAGTTATTTCAAAATTTATACTCTTATCAAATATACATCCGTATCTATTTCTGAATCATCCTTTCCACGCATTATAAAAAATTAAAAATCTAAATTGAATTTACCAAGATAACTTTTCAACGTCTCTCTGTTATCAGAGTTAAGCTGGGGACAATCTTCGTAACCTTTTGCACCTTCAACAACACGGGTGGCAAATACCATACAGGTTGGCTCTCCGCACTCCTTGCAGTTAGTTTTTGGCAGAAGTTTTAATATCTCCATCATTTTTGGCTGGGGCATTGCCTCATAACTTGGTGTGATCGAGTCTCTTTTTTCCCATGTGTCATTGATTTCGCGTTTTAGCCATTCAACTATTTTACGGGCTTCAGCTTCATCCTTCAAAGCATTGATGGCAATTTTTTGCGGATGTACTGTAATCAATTTACCTTGAATTTTAAATGTTACAGACACAGGCTCTTTAGTAAAAGTGAATCCTCCAAGTGAAGCATTCAAGTAAGGTATTGCCTCTGAAATATCCTGATCTAAATGGGCAAAACAGTGGACTCCAATAGAGCCTGGCATACATTTTGAGTTAAAGATTTCAAGCTGATAACTTTCAAGTAACATAACAACTCTTTGCCTCCTGATAGTGAACTACCGCTACTTTCAAGATAGCGGGTTCAACAATTTTTAATAGCGTAAAATAATGCTGAATTGATGATTAGATGAGCATATTGAAAAGATAGCCCACAAAAAGAATTCCACACCCAACAACCCCTATAAAAACAGCAATAAGTCTTGGCTTGAGAACCTTGCGTAAAATAACCATCTCTGGCAAAGAGAGAGCAATAACAGCCATCATAAACGCAAGCACAGTCCCAAGTGCTGCACCTTTTCCAAGCAGAGCCTCAACTACCGGAATAATACCAGCGGCATTGGAATACATCGGAATGCCTATAATTACGGCTAAAGGAACTGACCACCATGAATCCTTACCCATTATTGAAGCCATAAACTCTTCAGGAACAAATCCATGAATTCCGGCACCAACACCAATACCGATAATGACATAAATCCACACCTTGCCGACAATCTCTTTAACGGCTTCCCACCCATAGATAATGCGGTCATGCCATGAAAGTTTTTCTTCCGGAATATTAAGATCAGATGCCTTGATTGCTGTAACCCAATCCTCAATATGGTTTTCAAGATGAAGTCTTCCAATCACCCATCCTGCAACAATGGCAATTGTCAACCCTGTACCCAAGTAAATAGCAGCTACTTTCCACCCAAGCAATCCGTAAAGTAATCCAAGTGCAATTTCATTGACCATTGGGGCTGAAATGAGAAACGAGAAGGTTACACCAAGAGGGACTCCTGTAGTTACAAAACCGATAAACAGTGGCACTGCTGAACATGAACAGAAAGGGGTTACAATGCCAAGCATGGCAGCCATTATATTACCTGCAAACTCGCTCTTTCCTGAAAGAAATGCTCTTGTCTTTTCAGGTGTAAAAAAACTTCTGATTATCCCTACTCCAAACACAACAATAAAAAGAAGCATCATAACTTTTGGGGTATCATAGAGAAAAAACTCAACAGAAGCACCAAAATGACTTCCCTGTTGTATTCCAAAAAGATTGTACGTAAGCCATGAAGCTGCGGGTAAAAGCTGCCTGTAAATCAACCACCAGATAGCAACTGCAAAAATGCCAACAGGTAGATAAAGATATTCATGTTTAATTCTTTTTTGTAACATGACAGACACCTCTTATAGTATTCAGAGTGTATGGAAAATATTTTTTCCTGAACCACAATGCCACATGAACAAGTCCAATCAGAACTGGAACTTCTACAAGAGGACCAATAACTGCTGCAAATGCCTCGCCAGAATCAATCCCAAAGACAGCTACAGCCACAGCAATGGCAAGCTCAAAGTTGTTTGATGCTGCTGTAAAGCTTAAAGTTGCAGACTGTTCATAGGTTGCACCTGCTTTCATGGACATGAAAAAAGATGCTAAAAACATAACAAGAAAATAGATACAAAGGGGAATAGCTATACGGATTACATCAAACGGCAGTTGAACAATATATTCGCCTTTAAGAGAGAACATAACAAGAATGGTAAAGAGAAGTGCAATAAGGGTCATCGGGCTGATTTTGGGTATAAAGACCTTTTCATACCAATCTTTTCCCTTTGTCTTTAGTCCGATAATTCGGGAGATCATACCAGCAATAAAAGGAATGCCAAGATAGATAAAGACACTTTCTGCAATCTGCCCGATTGAGATATTCACAACCGCCCCCTCAAGACCTATAAAGTTTGGTAGAACTGTAATGAAAATCCACGCATATATTGAGAAAAACAAAACCTGAAAAATAGAGTTAAATGCTACAAGTCCAGCACAATATTCAGTATCTCCGTAAGCAAGATCATTCCAGACAATCACCATTGCAATACAACGGGCAAGACCAATCATAATAAGTCCAACCATGTATTCGTGATGACCAGATAAAAAGGTGATAGCAAGAAGGAACATCAAAATTGGTCCAACAATCCAGTTTTGAAGAAGTGAAAGCCCAAGAATTTTTACATCCTTGAACACTTCGCCAAGCTGCTCATATTTAACCTTTGCAAGAGGTGGGTACATCATAAGAATGAGACCAATTGCAATTGGAATGTTGGTTGTTCCTACCTGAAAAAAGTTAATGAAATTCTTGATGCCGGGGAAAGTATAGCCCCAGCCAACACCGACTGCCATAGCGGTAAATATCCAAAGAGTTAGAAATCTATCAAGAAATGATAATTTTTTGACTTCTGACATATTTTTAATCTCCTGTTGTTAAGCATAAAGAATTGTTATTTTCAAAGATTATCAGAATCACTGATTAATCTGATTGCACGGATTTCACTGATTTTTTCCGTGTAATTTTTTAATCCGTTAAATAAGTGATTCTGATATTAAATATACATAATCCTAAAGAAGAAACACTTTAAAATTAACTTATAAACGGACTTGCTATAAAATAGACTCCCAATAGGCATATCATAACTCCTGCACCTTTACGAAACCATGTTCCAGCCCCCTGCCAAGTGTTGTTTTCCATGAGTTTTCGCACTGCTGCTGTAGAGCTTCCAGCAACTACAATTGGAAGACAATGACCCACAGCAAATAAAATTATCAGAACAATACCAGTTGCTATCTTTTCTTGAACTGTAATAATCGCAAGAATCGGTGCAATAAATCCAAATGTACATGAACCTGAAAGAACTCCATAAGCAAGCCCAAGCACAAAAGCACCAAATATTCCCTTGATTTTCAGGCGGTAAAGCAGGCTTCCTGACATTGAGCATTTCTCAACACCAAGC
Organism: Desulfamplus sp.; assembly: GCA_015232555.1. GTDB lineage: Bacteria > Desulfobacterota > Desulfobacteria > Desulfobacterales > Desulfobacteraceae > Desulfamplus. Next base: position 31,858 of record JADFZJ010000022.1, read on the forward strand.
ATTCCTAAGGAGATCCAGACAAGTATGCCTCCGATGACAAGCTGCCAATAATTCCCAACATCTCCAAGCATTCGCCCAAGCATGGCACAGATAATTCCCACAAGGGCAATGGTGATAAAAAGCCCGATGGTAAAGGCTCCAGCGTAAACGCCCGCTTGTTTAGGATTTACAGCTTTATCCTGTCCTCCTACATAAGCAATAATCAAAGGTATTGACGCAAGATGACAGGGACTTAGCATTACGCTTACCATTCCCCAAAGAAAACAGCCAATCGCTGCAATGGCAATTCCGCCTGACATCCATTGATTTATTGTTATGAATAGTGAATCAAGCATAAGTTCATTATCCTTAAATCTTTTGATTGTAGCCTTTTTAGATTTAACGCAAACTATAGAGACGCACGGTTGTGCGTCTCTACGCTCATAAAAAATTTAAATAGGATAGATTAAAATTATAATTTCACACCCATTTTGGTAAGCTGTGCAACTATAGCCTCCTCGGGCATAAATCCTGTGTTACGAATTACCTCTTTGCCATCTACATCAAAAAATATTTGAGTTGGTATCGCACGAATACCAAACTTTTGAGCCTCTTCCTTGTTCTCCCACACATCAATGAATACAATTGCAGCTTTTCCAGCATAAGCTTTTTCGAGCTTTTCAAGAATAGGTGCCATCATCTTGCATGGAATACACTTTTTAGCACCCAAATCAACCATCGTAACCATTCCTTTTACTGGAACTGCTGGCGGGGTTGTCATATTTTCTGCACTGTATCCAGAACCTGTCATTGCAATGCTGAAAATACTTGCTCCTGCAATCACTGTTATTAATGCAGAAAAAAATCTGTATCTAAATCTTTTTTTCATGATTATTTTCATTTCCTCTTTATGCCTTAATCCAGCTCATAATTTCCTGTTTTGTGGGTATTTTCCCCACACATTTGACCTCACCATTTACAACAACTGCTGGAGTGCCAAACACACCGTAACCAGCAATCTGCATAAGATCAGAGACTTTCTCAACTGATGCCGCAATCTTTGCTTCACTTACAACTTGAATCACAAGCTCTTCTGTTTTTTTACATTTTGCACACCCTGGACCTAATACTTTAATCTCCATGAGTTGTTCTCCTTTTTTTAATCATCATTAGGGTCTAATTCCCCCAGATTGCTGAGGGGTAGTTCATTTATCAAATTTTTAATTACAGCCTGATTTTAAATTGCATCTTGTTGATTTTTAATGTTATAGCAAAATTTAAAAAATCAAAGTCAGTTTTCATGGAACAGTATGTTGTATTATTTGCTCATAATTCACCTCAAAATATGGAAACTTAGCATGCTATGAAACTATTAAAAACTCTTATTCTTGCCTCTATCCTTATGACTGGATTGAATCTAATTTGTTTCAATCCAGATGGAATCATTTGGTTATTAGAGTGTAGCCGAGTATCTGCACAAGAACTAACCGGACTTAAAATAAGCGGTTACGGTACTCTAAGTGCTACAACACATGACCGCAGCGACATTCACCCTGTGCGTGATGTTAGTCAAGCTCCTGAAAACAGATTTAAAACCAATTTTTCAGCAGTTATGGATTCGCGTCTTGGTTTACAGGCTCATTACCGTTTTAGCTCTAACCTTGATGCTGTAGTTCAAGGAGTGTTAAGAGATCAGTCTTATATAACATTTAATAACTCTTTAGAATTGGCTTATATTGCATACAGACCAAGTTCATGGTTGGAGCTTCGGGCAGGCAGATTTGGTTATGATGCCTTTTTAATGTCTGATACTCGAAATCTTGGTTATGCCTATTCATGGGTGCGTCCTCCTAATGAATTTTATGGATGGGTTCCTGTTTTCCATACAGATGGAGCAGATGCTACGTTAAGAATTGATGGAGACGATAGCCAGTGGCGTCTTCGCGTTCAAGCTGGAGAACAGGCATTCAAATTTGCACTTGCAGACAGTGAATATGATGCCGAAACAGAGAGTCTTCAGACACTCTCCCTTAGCCGCCAGTCAGGTCCGCTAACACTTAAAGCAGGCTACTCCGCATTTTCATTAAAAAATGAGATGAACATTTTTATACCCTTGCATGAGGGGTTAAATCAAATTGCTGATGCAACAGCATCATTCTTTCCTGAAATCAGCAGTGAAGCCCGCTATCTGCGTGATAATACAGCATTTAAAGGTACAGATATAACATATCTTACCTTGGGTGCATCCTATGATGACGGGCAGTGGATTGCCCAGGCAGAACTTGCACATTCAACATCAAATACCGAAATTCTATCACATGGGACAATGGGATATGCTGCCTTAGGATATCGCATTGGAGACTTTACACCATATTTCATCTTCAGTGCCACTCGTGCTGGCAATGATATCCGAAAATCTATTGCGGATTGGTCAATTATTGAAGCAGCCGAGCTTCAAGAGACAGTTATCAACATTATTAATACCACTCGAATGGACCAAGAAACCTTATCTTTTGGTGTTAGATGGGATTTTCATAATCAAGCTGCACTGAAATTGCAGTTGGACAGCATTCACATTAACTCCTTTGGATATGGATTGTGGTTCGCAAAGCCTATCACAATAGACAACGACAGCAGTATGAGCCTTGGAACAATAAGTCTGGAGGTCATGTTTTGAAAACATCCATATACTTTATCTTTTTGTTTTTTTATCTGTTTATATCTCTATTGCCGTCTCAAAGTTTGGCTGGCAACACAGATAATGTCAAAGAGATTGCAGTAGTAGTAAACCCTGAAAACCCTGTAAAAAATCTCACATCCAAAGAGATTTCCGATATGTTTTTAAGTCGGCGTAGAACTTTTCCTTCAGGTGATCCAGTTATGGTGCTGGAACAGGATCGGGATAGTTCTCTTCGAGAGAAATTTTTTCGCCTTCTTAACGGAATGACTCTGAAGCGTGTGAATACCTACTGGGTACGTCTTCAATTCAGTGGTGAAGTACAGCCTCCGCCAGTTATGTCAAACAACATAGCCATGATTGATGCAGTACGGAATAATCGCCATGCCATCGGCTATGTTCCGTCTGAATATGTAGATGAATCAGTGCATGTCATTTTGATACTTAAGGATTAGATTTATGTATGACTAACCTAACAACTAATTGATACAATCTACAAATTATAATATTACATACGTAAACTCCATAAAGTAGCGCTTCTTCAAATTAGGATATATTCAAATTGTTATTCAACTTAAATTTGTTTTTATATATCGCAATATAACGATATAGTAAATAAAAAAATTTTCCAATTAGCCTTGTTTACCGCAGTTTGTCTCTTGTTTGCAGGATGTCTCTCTTCCGCAAATAACTTCTCTTTGAACATCAGGCAGTTTTTCAATTAATTCAATAATATTTATATCCTCGTTCAGCCAGTTTTTAAGATTGGCAAGAAGGTTTGAAGCGTAAGGGTTGAACTGTCTATCTGATATGTCAGATGTATTTGCAAGGGTGAAGTTGACCCACAGTCCATCTTTATATGATCTTACAAGACCAGCCTCTTCAAGAATTTTAAGGTGCTTACTTGCAGTTGACTGGGCTATTCCCAAGACAGTATGGATTTCACAGACACACATTACCCGTTTTTCGAGCATTTTAAGTATTTTTATTCGTCCTATGTCTGACGCTGCTTTCATAACTTTTAACAATTCTTTCATTACAAATCCTCATATTTAATGGTGCTAAAGAGTATTGTCTATCCTTCTATCTCTCTATCTCAAATATTTACAAGAAGAGAAGGAGATTGATATTAACTCACAATACTACCCTCAACAAGATGAATATGGTTATCACACACCTCATCAAGCCAGTTTATGTCATGGCTTGCAATAACAATTGTTGTGCCCCACTGCACTCTTGCCTTTTTTGCTGCATCTCTTATTTTGTGGGCACTCTCCATATCAACACTTGCGGTTGGTTCATCTAACAAAAGAACCTCTGGCTTTAATGCAAGACGCGCTGCCATTGCTACTCTCTGTGCCTCTCCACCTGACAATTCGTCCCATTTCCTATCAGAAAAAATGTTAAAATCAAGTCCAACATGGCTCATGGCGATTCTGATCTTCATCTTGATCTGTTTGTCGCTGTTACCTGAAATGCCGTGTTTGTGCCTGATTCGTAATCCATAGCTAATGTTCTCATATACTGTTCTTTTAAGAAGATATGGTTCTTGAGTCAGCAGGGTAACGCCAAATCTTACACATTTTGAAAAGGGAGCTTCAATTTTCCCATTAAAAAGAATAGTCCCTTTTGTGGGTCGCATGGTAAAGGCAAGAAGTTTGAGAAGTGTGCTTTTTCCACTGCCATTTGGACCAGTAAGCCCTGTAATTGTACCTTTTGAAATAGAAAGATATTTAATATCAAGAGCTTTACGGTTATTGTAAATGTGCTGAATATTTTTAAGTTCAAATATAGTAGCCATATTTTGTATATTCTATTTTTTCCGCAAAAATGCAAGCGAGAGGTTGACCCCAAAGGCAATAGCAAGAAGTACAAGACCAAGGGCAATTCCATTGGCAAACATACCTTTGCCTGTCTCCAGAGCAATTGCAGTTGTGATTGTCCGTGTATGCCATTTTATATTGCCTCCAACCATCATAGAGATTCCAACTTCAGTCATCACCCTTCCATAAGCTGTAACAACTGCCGCAACAATCGCAAAACGAACTTCCCATAAAGTGGTGATAATTATTTCTTTTTTGCCAGCTCCAAGAGAGATAAGGGTAAGTTTTAACTGTGGATCAACCCCCTCAATGGCTGCTGCTGTTAAGGCAGTTACAACTGGAAGTGCAAGAATCGTTTGACCAACAGCAATACCTGTCAGAGTAAAGAGAAGTCCAAGCTCACCTAATGGACCCTGGCTTGAGATAAGAGCATAGACCATAAGCCCCACAAATACCGTAGGAAGAGACAAGAGCGTATCAACAACTGTTCTGAGTGCACGTTTTCCCTTAAAATTGAAATATCCAAGGCAGAATCCGCATGGAATACCAGCGATAATGCTCAATATCATAGAACCTGTAGATACCTTTACAGTTGCAAATATTGCTGACCAAACATCACTGTTGCCGCCAGTGAGAAGTTCCAGTGCTTTGATAAATCCCTGAAAAATAAAATCCATTATCTCTCTATTTATTGTTTCTATAGTTTTGTCTGTTATCAGACTAAAATTGTTGATAAACTACTATTTTGCATATAGAGATGCAAAATCAGCAACTCGGAACATAAACAGCTTAGCTCCAATTATTGTTGGTTTAAATTCCTGAACAAGAACAATAAAATCAGCTCTTTTACCAGAGTCTCTTGTTTTTGTCTGCCCTTTTTAACAATTTATATAAGGAAGAGCAAGATGCCTACTTTACTTGAAAATAAACTTATCAATTGATAAACTCATATATTAATTTTATATGACTGTAGAAAATAAGAATAATCTTTAATCAATATATTTAATTGTTCAGGAATTTCAATCAACAATAATTGGAGCGAAGCTGTTTATGTTCTTAAAATTGCATGGATTTTTAATATGAATAAAAAATGTATTGCTTTACTGGTCAAAAGAGATGATCGGGCAATAAAAAAAGCGGTTGCAGTGGAAAGATGGCTTACAGAGCATGATATTGATGTTGTATATGCAGATGGATTTGCACAGACTCTTCCAAGGGACGATGTTTTTTGTATAGTCGTTCTTGGCGGTGACGGCACATTTTTAAGTGCTGCCAGATTGACCAGAACCAGAGATATCCCACTGATGGGAGTCAAGTTTGGAGAGGTGGGATTTTTGGCTGAAACCCTTGAAGGAAAACTCTATAAGGCGTTAGAAGCTCTTCTTGAAGGGAAATTTTATATTGAAGAGCGGATGAGGCTCAAAGTATGTGTAATCAGGGAGAACGGAGAGAGTTCTACAGCAAGCGTACTCAACGATTTAGTACTCAACAGAGGTGCACTCTCAAGACTTGCTTACAGTGCTGTCTATCTTAACGGCTCGTATCTTACCACATTCAAGGCAGACGGTCTTATCGTTGCAACACCCACCGGCTCAACTGCATACTCTCTTGCTGCCGGAGGTCCTGTAATTCATCCGACAGTTCCCGGAATAATTTTAACTCCTATATGCCCGTTCACCCTTACAAACAGGCCGCTTATCATACCTGATAATACTGAAATCGAGATTCAGCTTGAAGGAGATGCCAGCGATATCGTTCTCACATTTGATGGTCAAGAGGGGCTGACTGTCGATTCAAAGGATAGAATTGTTATTACCAAAGGGCAGTATCCTGTAAAAATGATCTCGTTTTCAAAAGATAACTATTACAATGTCCTCAAAGCAAGACTCTTGTGGAGCGGCGGCAGAGGTTAAAATTTCTACTTATCAATCACTGATTCTGCTACAGATATAGGCTCTGCTATTGATACTGCTTCATCTGTCAATACAGCTTTTTCTGCGACAACTTCTGATCTTTTTGTTTTGTGCTGACTTAAAAATATCCCTGCAAATATAACTGCACAGGCTGCATACTGCTGCACATTTAGTCTTTCATTTAGCACTACAATACCGAGAATCAAAGAAAATATCGGAATAAGATTGATAAATGCAGATGCCTGACCCGCTGCAATCCTGCTTACACCAAAATTAAAAAGAGCGTATGCACCAAGAGTAACAGCAGCCCCAAGATAGACAACCGAGAGAGTTGGCAGAAGAGGGAAAGATACAGGCAGATTTGTAGATGGCAAAAAGAGCATTGGAAAGTAAAATATTGCCCCACCAAATGCCTGTAATGCTGTTAGAAAAAATGGAGAATATCCTCTCTGTGTAAGTTTTTTAAGACAGATAGTATAACCTGAAGCACACACCATAGCTATAAACTCACAGAGGTTTCCAAGAGGCGGGTTAGGTGCATTTGCCTCAACTTCTCCACTAAAACTGAGCCAACAAGCTCCAAATACCGAAATAGTAAGCCCCACAAGTATCTTTTCTGTAAGATCCTCTTTTAATACAAAAAATGCAACTACTGAGACAAGTAGAGGCATGATAGCTGTTATCATACCAACCTGTGAGGCTGTAGTAAGCTCTAATGCTTTTGCTTCAAATATAAAATAGAGGCACGGCTCACATATAACCATCATAAGGATCAGCTTTATATCTGCAAAAAGACTCTTCTGTTTCAAGGCTCTGCTTTTTAAGATGTCTTTGAAAATTATTGCAAGAATCAGAAAAGAGATGCTGCCTACTGCCATTCTTCCAAAAATAACCACCATAGGGTGATATCCCTGAAATGCGATTTTAAGGGCAACAAAAGAGCTTGACCAGATAAGTGTAGCAAAAAGGAGGCTGATATAAGGTAAAAGAGAGTTCTGTCTGTTCATACTATTCATAAACTTATTTCAATTTATTTATCTTTAAATCGTTAATGTTTTAAAATTATTCCATACAAAAAAAACTATCGTATATAGATGGGATAATAACATCTATATACGATAGTTTCAATACAGGAGCTACTCAATATTTTTTTAGCCTGAGTTTTCTATATAACGATCATTCCTTGCAGGCACAACTAACGATTAAACTGTAGAGACGCACGGTATTCCGTGCGTCTCTATTTTCATATAAAAACAATAAATGTTATATATCGTAATAGAGATGGAACTCATAAGGATGTGGACGGCTGTTCACAGGTGTAAGTTCATTCTCTCTCTTGTATGCGATCCACTTTTCAATAACATCTTTTGTGAAAACATCGCCTTTCATAAGAAATTCATTATTTGCTTCAAGAGCATCAAGAGCTTCTCCAAGTGAACCAGGAGCAGAAGCTATCTCCGCAAGCTCTTCTGGCGGGAGATCATAGATATTCTTGTCAAGCGGATCACCTGGATCAATTTTGTTCTTAATGCCGTCAATCATTGCCATTGTCATTGCAGCAAAAGCAAGATAGCCGTTGCATGACGGATCAGGGGTTCTAAATTCAATACGTTTTGCAGAAGGAGAGCTTGAATACATAGGAATTCTTATGGCGGCACTTCTGTTACGGCTTGAGTACGCAAGATTTATTGGTGCCTCAAACCCTGGAACCAAACGCTTATATGAGTTTGTGGTTGGGTTTGTAATTGCACAAAGAGCCTTGCAGTTTTTCATTATACCGCCGATTGCATAGAGTGCATCCTGAGACAATCCTGCATATTTATTTCCAGCAAATGTGTTTTTACCATCTTTCCAGATACTTAGATGGGTGTGCATCCCTGTTCCGTTATCTCCATAGAGTGGCTTTGGCATGAATGTGACACTGTTGTTATATTTTGCAGCAACATTTTTAAGAACATATTTAAACCATGCAAGTTTATCTCCCATGTCCAGAAGGCTGCTGAATCTTAAATCAATTTCACACTGTCCAGCAGTTGCAACCTCATGATGCTGACACTCCATTGCAATGCCCATATCTTCAAGCGTGAGAAGCATTTCAGTTCTCATATCCTGATATTTGTCAGAAGGAGGAAGAGGATAATAGCCGTGTTTATGGCGGATTTTATATCCAGTATTTGGCATTTCATCTCGTCCTGAGTTCCATATTGCCTCGTCAGAGTCCAGTTCGTAAAATGCTGAATTGGCTTCACAACTATAACGGACGTTGTTAAAGATAAAAAATTCAGGCTCAGGACCTACAAATATAGTATCGCCAAGACCCGAAGCTTTTACATACTGTTCAACTTTTTTAGCAATATAGCGTGGATCGCGTGAGTATGACTCTCCTGTAATTGGATCCTTGATATCACCAATAATTGCAAGTGTAGGCTGTGTAAAAAACGGATCCATTTTTGCTGTAGTAGCATCAGGAATAACGATCATGTCGCTGTTATCAATCTCCTGCCATGCCCTCATGCTTGAGCCGTCAAATCCAAAGCCATCTTCAAATGAAGACTCTGTAACTTCACATGCAGGAACTGTAAAATGCTGCCATGTTCCAGGAAAATCCATATATCTTATGTCAATCATTCTTATCTTTTCTTCTTTGATTTTTGAAACTATACTTGCTGGTGTCATTTTCAATTTTTCCTTTTATAATATTGTGGTTATTTATAATGTTACGATAATATATTTATATAAATTTTATATAGGCATACCAGTTACAGATATTAATCATACTGCATGTTCAAAAAAATCGTTCTAATTAAAGTGCATCGGCTCCCCGTTCACCTGTTCTTACTCTTATAACATCATCAACAGGCAGAACAAAAATTTTGCCATCGCCTATTTTGCCTGTATTGGAAGCCTTACATATTGTGTTTACAACCTCGTCAGCCTGTTCTTTTTTAACTATAATTTCAATTTTAATTTTTGGTACAAAATCAACTACATACTCTGCACCTCTGTATATCTCCTTGTGTCCCTTCTGTCTGCCGTATCCCTTTACTTCGGTTATGGTCATTCCTTGAATACCAATTTCATTCAGTGCTTCTTTAACATCATCCAATTTAAAAGGTTTAATAATTGCTTCAATTTTTTTCATAAATCCCCCTCTTCTATTCTGACTTTTATATTTAATACGATAGCGTTATAATGCCTAATTCAATTAATATGATCGTATAGTTGAATCTATATATTTGAACTAATAAATGGTTATGAATTATGACCCGTAATTAATGGAAGAGCCTCAAGAATCGCATGTTTTATCTCATCCTGCCTCTTTGTATCGTCAATCTTACCATTATCGACTGCTTTTACATAAAAAACATCTACCACCTGATCAATTTTAGTAGCAACCATAGCAACCCTCACATCAAGCCCAAGTTTGTAAAGAACATTAGTTATGGCAAATAAAAGACCTGGAAAATCGAATGCAAAAACCTCGATAATGGTGAAAAAACTCGATGTCTCGTTGTCTATTCTAACCTCATTGGGTATGCACATTTGACAAGATTGTAGAACAATGGATTTAGGAAGTTTATCAGTAAGACGGTCAAGAAATGAGTCATCATTGAGTGCCTGCTGAAATTCTCTTTCAGCTTTCTCCCACTTTTCATGTTCAAATATCTTGTCTTTTGGAGGCATAACCTTGAAAATATCAAGTGCTGTGTTACTGCCAAAAGAGTAAGCCTGGGAACCTGCAATGTTGAGTCCGTTGAGAAAAAATACTCCTGCAAGTTTTGAGTAAAATCCTGGCTTATCCTTTCCGCATATAGTTATTGTCCTGATATCAGAATTGTCATCAGATGCGATCTGCCATAGGAAATCTCTATTCTCAAGCTGCCTATATAAGTTTAAGTGAGATATGATTTCAGGTGCAGAAACATAGAGCAGATAACGCCGGCTCATACTGTCAAGTTCTTTTAAAAGGAGCGTCTCATCCCATGGATTACAGTTTTTTCTATCCTTCTGTTCCAGTGAGGAATCTTGATAACCATTGCGGTTAAGCTCAAGCACCTCCTCTTTTTTTCTATGTATGTTTTTTACAGCTTTTTTAGTTGCAAGCTCTCTATTTTTAAGTACACCCATCACTTTTATAAAAAGGTCTCTGAGAAGTGCCTCTGTCCAGCCATTCCATGCCTTTGGTCCTGTAGCTATGGAGTCTGCAACTGTAAGCAGATAGAGTTTTTTAAGAAGCGGCACTTTCTCAATTTTACTTGCACAAAATACAGATATCTCTTCGTCACTTATATCACGGCGTGTAGCAATCTTAATGAGGAACAGATGATGCTTTACAAGAAACGCAACCTCATCCACATCTGATTGTGAATAACCTGACCGAACCATTATATTGCGGGCAATTTCAGAACCTCTTTCCGAATGTTCTTCTGAAGGGTCTCCTTTACCAATATCGTGCAAAAGTGCAGCCATTAAAAGGGTTTTTCTGTTTCTCAACTCTCTATATATACCTGCATAGAGCAAGTTAGATTGATTCGATTCAGCTCTTTTGGTATCTTGAACTTTGTTTTGACTTATATCGTTTTCTCTAAAATTATCTACCTTGGAAATACTGTTTTTGATATTACTCTCTCTAAAACTGTTTATAACTTGAACGCATCTGATAGAGTGTTTGTCTACTGGAAAAAGATGATACTGGTTATACTGAATTTTATTAAGTATCAGAGAAAATTCAGGCATGAATTTAACCAGCAGACCAGTAGTAAGCATCACATTGATCACATTAAATTCCCACAAGGAATAGGATAAAATCTCTTCAAATGACTCTACATTTGACGGCTTACTTCTGAATGTATCATCAATCAGATATGAAAATTCACTCACAATACGCCTTGCTTCTATTGAAAGAGGCTTCTTTAATCTGCCGCTCTCTACAAATATTTTGAGCAGAAGATCGGGATGACGGGGAATCATCTCCACAGAGTCAAATTCAAGCCTTCTTTCACGGACGATAATTCCTTTGTAATTTGTAGCGTGTTTAATAGCTGTAAATAGGCGTGCTCTTTTACTCAACTGAATATCTTCTGTCAGCATAAGATTTATCTGCTTGATGGAGTCCATTTTTGAGTGGAGTTCGCCCATGAAAGTTTCAACTGCCTTATGACCATGATTGTCTTTCAAACTAAATAGGTTAGCAAGTTCAACCTGATGCTCAAAATGGAGCTGATCACATTTTCTGCCTGAAATGCAGTGGAGCATATTCCTGATATTCCAGATAAACATAAGCGAATTTTCAAGGGTTTTGAACTCATCGTGAGACAGGAAACCATATCGTTCAAGATCCCTGCGACACCTGATATCAGACATTATTCTACCATACCACAATATGGTGTGGTAATCCCTCAATCCGCCATGACCCGATTTAAGATTTGGTTCTAAAAGATAGGTTGAGTCTCCATAATCTGTATATCTTTTCCTGCTCTGCTCTATCAGGCAGTTTAAACTTGTCTGGATATATTTTTTCGAAAGTTTAGTTCTGAACTTTTCCATCAGCATTGAATAGATATGAGAACCGCCACATATAAATCTTGCATCTAACATTGTTGTTAGAATATCAAAATCGTTCCATGCCATTGAAAGACACTCTTTTATTGTTCTTACAGCATAACCTGTTTCAAGTTTAGCATCCCAGAGCGGATAGATAAGCTCCTTGACAAGAGACTCAGTATTTGGAGTTGGTGGAAGTTTTTTCTCAAACAAAATAAGAATATCAACATCCGAGTGAACACATTGCTCTCCCCTGCCATATCCTCCAAGAGCGACAAGAGCAAACTTGCTTCCGCTGACTGTCATTTCACGAGCTGTAGTGCTTTTTGTAAATAAATTATGAAAATATTCATCAATGATTCTGGTATATGCCTCAAGAAAATCAGATGTTTGGAAAAGTCCAGATTCATAAAGATTCAGAGACTCCGACTCCTGCAAAACTGATTTATAGAGTGCTAATTTTTGCGAATCAGCAAATTTTTCAATAAGCTCTTTACGTTTCATAATCAGCTCGGCAGAGTCACTTTTTATAGTATCAAGGTTTTTTACTATATTATCAGATACTTTTTTTCTCTGATTGTCCGTCTGAGTATTATTTTCTATAATTTGAGATTTCAAAGCGGTTAATACCATCTTATTTATTAGGCTCTTATTTATTATTCAACATCAACAAAATTCAATAAGTTTAAAAGCAATATATATGCCATGATATAAAATTCAATCTTTGCAGCCTTCTCTTATAATAAACAAGAGTAAATTTTGCTGAGATGATTTAAATTAATTACAAAAATGTACAGAAAAACATATTTTAATCTACATTTTTGTGTTTTTAAATTTTAATAAAGTTCAAATTGCCAATAATTAGAAAAGATAATCAGAATTATTTAATTATTCAGGAATTTCAATCAAACAATAATTGCAGGCAAGCTGCTTATGTTCTTGGGAGGCAGGGATTCCATGCAGCCAACAGTATGTGGGGGACAAACTGACTGCATGGAATGGGGGAGATCAATATAACAACGATCAGGACTTTAACTTATCTTCAATTTTTTCAGGTTCTTTATCTTCCTGATCAATCTCTCTGGTCGCTTTTTTGAAGTTTTTTATTCCTTTGCCGATTCCTGCACCTATTTCAGGAAGTTTGCCAGCTCCAAATATAATGAGGATAATGACAAGTATAATTAACAGTTCAGGCATTCCAATTCCACCAATCATAGTACACACTCCTATTTATTTTTTAACAAAAACGTAAATGTGAATTTATTAACACCCTGTTTGTAAAGTGTCAACATATAGTAAATATCATTTAGGAGTAAATATAAAAAAGTTGAAAGAAGATGTTTTTTATGGTTTATCTTTGAATTTAATCAGATTTATGGACATTAATTTATAAATTAGGACAAAATTAAATTAATATAAATATAAATATATTTTAAACAAAATAGTCAATAATACATAATTAAAGTTAATGATTTACAGGAGTTTTTTATGACACATCAAAATGAATTAACCATTAGGTTTTCAGGTGCTACAAAGTATGTTTTAGACAACGAACTTGCATCTATCGTCAATATCTCAATGGCTCTTGAAATGCCACTTCTTTTAAAAGGAGAACCCGGAACAGGCAAAACTATGCTTGCCCATGCAATTGCCGAAAATCTTAAAATGCCGCTGATTATACTCAATGTAAAATCAAGCATGAAACTTGTTGAGGCGCTATACCAATATGACACTCTTACACGACTTAACGATAGCCGTTTTGGTGATTCAAGCAGAGATGTGAGCAATATCAATGAATATATCAAAATGGGGAAAATTGGTCAGGCATTTACAGCAGACCACAGGACTGTCCTTTTAATTGATGAGATTGATAAAGCAGATACAGATTTTCAAGATGACATGCTTGATGTGCTTGACCAGATGCAGTTTGACATAATTGAAACTGACCAGACGCTCAGAGCAAAGCACAGACCTGTAATTATCATTACATCAAATGCAAAAAAAGACCTCTCTGACCCGTTTCTTGGAAGGTGCAATTTTCACCATATAGCCTTTCCTGATCCTAAAATGATGAGAAAAATCATCTCTGTCCATTTTCCATCAATTGACAACAGGCTTGCTGAAAATGCAGTATCAGCCTTCTATTCAATGCGAGAGCTTGACGGAATCGAGAAAAAACCCGCAACAAGAGAGCTTATCAACTGGATACGTGCCCTTCATGCTGATCCTGACTTCAAAGCAAAGGATATTGTAAAAGGCGAACTTCCATTTCTTGGAGTTCTTTTCAAAAAAAGCCCTGATTACGAAAGAGCACAGAACATAACATCACGGCGGAAATTCTTTTAAATCTAAAATCTGATATCTTTTCAATAATGTAGTTTTAGGATTTAAAACTTACAAAAATGAATTTTAAATGCTCATTGCTTTTACTCTCCCTTAATATAATGCAAAATATAGTTGTTCTTAACAATCTGTAATTAATAGTTATTTTAATTTTTAATTTAAAATCAAAGCTATTATTCTGCATCTGGCATCATCTTTGCTATACATACTCTTAAAACAGTAAGTGTCACAAAAATTAATAGTAAAGAATCTGTAAATTATAAAAGGTAAAAGGAGAGGTAAAAAACAATGAGCAACTCAACAATGAACAATTTAAACATTAATGAGTCAAGAGTTATTAAAGAAACTGCAAACAGAATATTCACAAAAAAATCGATATTGATACCAGCACTGTCAATATTTTGTGGAGGAACTGCTTTTGCAGGAGAATCGGCTATCAATTCGGGCGATACAGCATGGATACTTGTTGCAACTGCCTTAGTTATGGTTATGACCCCTGCTGGACTTGCCCTGTTCTATGGCGGTATGTCCCGTTATAAAAATCTTTTGAACACTTATGCTATGACATTTATGGCATACTGTATCGGCAGCGTTGTTTGGGTAGTGTGGGGATACACAATTGCATTTGGACCTGATAAGGGCGGAATGATAGGAGGATTTGACTATCTTCTACTTTCGGGAATTACACCTGCTGGCATTACTGGAACAATTCCAACTCTGGTTTTTGTGATTTTTCAGATGACATTTGCCTGCATCACAGTTGCTCTGGTTATTGGCTCTGTGGTTGATAGAATGAAATTCTCTTCATGGATTCTTTTTATCTTTCTCTGGGTAACAGTTGTCTATTGCCCTGTTGCACACTGGGTATGGGGCGGCGGCTGGATGGCTACAATGGGGGCACTTGATTATGCAGGCGGTAATGTTGTCCATATCAATGCTGGTGTTGCAGGTCTTGTTCTTGCATTAGTTCTGGGTAAAAGAGTTGGATATGGCTCTGAGGTGATGTTTCCTTCAAGCGTTGCCTTGACTGCTCTTGGTGCAGGTCTCTTGTGGTTTGGATGGTTTGGCTTTAATGCGGGTAGCAGACTTGCCGCTGATGGTGTTGCAGCTTCTGCATTCCTTGTAACCAACACTGCGGCTGCTGCTGGAGGAATTGCATGGATGTTTGCTGAATGGTATCACACTAAAAAACCAACTCTGCTTGGAATAGCTTCAGGTGTTGTGGCTGGTCTTGTAGCGATCACTCCTGCATCAGGATTTGTTAATCTTGGATCATCAATTATAATCGGCTTAATTGCTGGTGTTATAGGATTTTTCAGCGTATCAACTTTGAAACGAAAAATGGGATATGATGACTCTTTAGATGCTTTTGGCGTTCATGGCGTGTGCGGGATATGGGGTGCAATTGCAACTGGTATCTTTGCTGATCCATCAATTACTGAAGGTGCAACCGGTCTTATTTACGGTAACCCCGGTCAGGTATGGACGCAGTTAGTATCTATAGTTGCAACCGTTGCCTATAGCGGAGTGGCAACATTGGTTGTGATTTATATCACCCGTGCCCTTACATCAGGTCTGAGAGTAGATAAAGATGATGAAATCACAGGTCTTGACAGCTCAGTTCATGGAGAGAGAGCATTTGAGATATTCTGATAAGGAATGAAAGTTTAATTAGTCCCTAAATGTGTAATCGTAAAAACGTAGAGACGCACGGACGTGCGTCTCTATTATTATCCTCTCAATTTTTCGATCTCTTCAATAGTTTTAGGTTTGGGTTTACCAAGCAATCTTGCCCCTGTATCTGTTATAAGATAATCCTCCTCATTTCTAATTCCCCCAAATGTTCGGTATAATTCACGTTTACAAGAGTTAAGCTCCTGATAATTGATAAAATCAATAAACCTTTTTTCTTCCTCCCACTTATCAATCAGTGCGGGTATAAAGTAAATACCAGGCTCTATGGTCAAAACAAATCCAGCTTTTAAAGGCTTTGCAAGACGAAGAGATTTGAGTCCAAATTGCGTGCTCTTAGGCTCTCCATCATATCCCACATAAACTTCACCTAAATCCTCCATATCATGCACATCAAGACCCATCATGTGACCCGTTCCGCATGGAAAAAATAGTGTGTGAGCACCAAGAGCAACTGCCTCATTAACATCGCCTTTCATCAAACCGATTGATTTAAGTCCAGATGCAATAGCTTTAGATGCTTTAAAATGTACATCTTTAAACGGAATTGTCGGGGCAAGTGTTGCAACTGCTGCCTCATGTGCATCGAGAGTTATGGAATAGACATCTTTTTGCAAAGATGTAAAATTTGAGTCAACTGGAAATGTACTTGAGAGATCAGATGAGTAGTGCATTCTGTTCTCAACACCAGAATCTAAAAGAAAGAGGTCACCGCTTTTAAGCCTGTTTCCATAAAAGTGGTTATGAAGAGTCTCTCCTCGTGTGGTGGCAATCGGAGTAAATGAGATTGATACGCCAGCCTCAGCAATTTTTTTGTAAATTACAGAAACCACCTGCTGCTCTGTCATGCCTATCTTTGCCATTTTTATAGCTTCAATGTGCATATCAACCGCTATATTAATTGCATCTTCGATCTGTGCAACCTCTTCCTCTGTTTTTATCTGCCTTTGAGCAATCACAGCTTTTATAAACTCAATTGATGGTTTTGATTCCATTTTTATTAAAAACGATTCCCCAAAATATTTAATAATTTTCAACTTAGTTGATTCTCTGTATGGAGGAAGCAGATGAATATTACGTTTATGTAATAAATTTTTCTGCAAAAAGGTTTCAAGTTCTGGAATAGAGCCAGTTCTATTTATTCCTGCACTCTGAGCAAGAGATTTTATTGATGGCTGCTCTCCAGTCCAGATCAACTCATCTATTCCAGCATCATTGCCAAAAAGATAGTCAATACCTTCATCAATATCTATAACAGCAGTAAGCCCGGGCAGGTTGTGACCCCAAAAGTATAAAAAAGAGCTGTCTTGACGAAAAGGGTAAGTGTTGTCAGCAAAGTTCATGGGGCTTTCATCATGCCCTAAAAACAGGGCAATGCCTGATTTTAGATGCTCTCTTAAAAATTTGCGTCTCTGAACGTAAGTTTCAGATTTGAACATGCTCGTTCTCCTCAAGTAGGTCATTATAGTTTAATAGGTTAAATCGTAAAAAGTTAATAGGTAAATAGTAAAAATAATATTCGTTCATTGACAGAGGGAATTTTATTTTATATTCCATATTCTTAATTAGATGGCTGTCTTGATGCCTAAAAGTGTCTTTTACAGCTTGAAAATATTTACAGTCCTAAAATATTTATTAATTCCAAAAAACATTTAAAACAAGGAGAAGATTATGATGAATTGGAAAAATTACATTAGATCGTTCAGTATCACGGCTTTAAGTATTGCTGGAATTTTGACCATTATGGCGGTCTCATCTTATGCAAAAACTTTTGTCTATTGCTCAGAAGGAAGTCCAGAAGGCTTTACCCCTGCTCTTTATACTGCTGGAACAACTTTTGACGCATCATCAGTGCAGGTTTTTGACAGATTAACTCATTTTGAGCGTGGCACAACCAAAATTATTCCAGGTCTTGCAGAGTCTTGGGAAGTATCCCCAGATGGCATGACATACACCTTTCATTTGAGAAAAAATGTTGATTTTCATACCACAAGTTTTTTTACACCAACCCGCAAATTTAATGCTGACGATGTTATCTTCTCTTTTGATCGTCAAAGAGACCCTAAACATCCTTATAATAAAATTTCAGGCGGTAACTATGAATACTTCACTAGTATGGGTGTGGCTGAACTTCTCAAATCAATTGAGAAAAAAGATGATTACACTGTAATTTTCCATCTTACCAAACCAGAATCTCCATTCCTTGCAAATCTTGCTATGGATTTTGCATCAATTCACTCAGCAGAGTATGCAGATAAAATGCTCAAAGCTGGAACACCTGACGAGTTTGACCAGAAACCAGTAGGAACAGGTCCATTTGTATTTGTATCTTATCAGAAAGATTCTACAATCCGCTATCAGGCAAACGAAACTTACTGGCAGGGACGTGCAAAAATTGATAAACTTGTCTTTACCATCACACCTGATGCCTCTGTCCGTTATGCAAAACTTAAAGCAGGCGAATGCCACCTTATTCCATATCCAAACCCTGCTGATCTTGAACAGATGAAAAAAGATACAAACATAAATCTTATGCAAAAAGAGGGTTTAAATGTTGGATATCTTGCATTTAACGTAAAAGTTAATGAGTTCAAAGATGCCAAAGTCCGTCAAGCACTGAGCATGGCTATCAACAAACAGGCTATTATTGATGCTGTATTTCAGGGTGCTGGAAAAGTTGCAAAAAATCCGATTCCTCCAACTATCTGGTCATACAACGATGCTGTAACAGATTATGAATATAATGTTGAAAAAGCAAAAGCTCTTCTTAAAAAAGCTGGGTTTCCTAATGGCTTTGAGACAGACCTTTGGGCTATGCCTGTAAGCCGTCCATACAATCCAAATGCCAGAAGAATGGCTGAGATGATTCAGGAAGACTGGTCAAAAGTCGGCGTAAAGGCAAAAATAGTATCTTACGAGTGGGGTGAATATCTAAAGCGTTCAATGACGGGCGAGCATAAAACTCTTCTTCTTGGCTGGACAGGAGATAACGGTGATCCTGATAATTTCCTCTCTGTACTGCTTGGCTGCGATGCAGTAGGTAGCTCTAACAGATCTCAGTGGTGCTACAAACCATTTGATGATCTCATTAAAAAGGCAAAAATGACTGCTGACCCTGCTGAAAGAACAAAACTGTATGAAGAGGCACAGCTTATTTTCAAAGAGCAGGCTCCTTGGGTTACTATTGCCCATTCAGTTGTATATGAACCTATGAGCACAAAAGTTGTTGATTACAAAATTGATCCTTTTGGTAAGCACATTTTTTATGGTGTTGATCTAAAAGAGTAGTGATTATGTAGCGGTTTTTTAACATTTGAATGTTGGATTTTATTAGTAATAGGGACAGAAAATTCTCCTGTCCCTAATTCTTCTTCTCTTCCCGTGATTTAATAATCATTAATTATTTTCCAATTTTATGGGATAAATATTATGCTTCAGTTTCTTTCAAAACGATTCATGCAGATTTTCCCTGCTTTTGTTGGTGTAACTCTTCTCACCTTTTCCCTTGTTCACTTAATACCAGGTGATCCTGTGGAGCTTTTAGCAGGGGAGCGTGGAATTGATCCTGAACGTCATGCACAGATGAAGATTGCATTAGGGTTGGATAAACCATTGGCTGTTCAATACCTTAATTATATAACCAATGTCTTTAAAGGCGATCTTGGTAAATCTTTTGTCACAAAAAAACCTGTGATGAGAGAGTTTATGACCCTTTTCCCTGCAACTTTAGAACTTTCTTTGTGTGCCATAATATTTGCAGTCCTGTTTGGTCTTCCAGCCGGAGTTATTGCTGGAGTCAAGAGAGGCACAGTCTTCGACCATTCGGTTATGACAATATCTCTTACTGGCTACTCAATGCCGATATTTTGGTGGGGACTGCTTTTGATTCTCTTTTTCTCTGTTCATCTTGGCTGGACACCTGTTTCTGGTCGCCTCTCCCCTCTCTACTGGATTGATGCTGATACAGGATTTATGCTGATTGACACGCTTAAATCTGATGAACCAGGAGCTTTTAAATCAGCATTAAGCCATCTGATTCTGCCATCAATTGTGCTTGGAACAATTCCTCTTGCTGTAATTGCGAGAATGACACGCTCTTCAATGCTTGAAGTTCTTAAGGAGGATTATGTTAGAACTGCCCGTGCAAAAGGGCTTTCTCCTTTAAGAGTCATCATGGTTCATGCGTTAAGAAATGCTCTTATTCCTGTTATCACTGTAATTGGACTTCAAATTGGAGTGCTTCTTGCTGGTGCTATTTTAACTGAAACCATATTTGCTTGGCCCGGAGTCGGCAAATGGATTGTCGAGTCAATTAATCGGCGAGACTATCCTGTTGTTCAAGGTGGAATCCTTATCATCTCTTCCCTTATCATTATTGTAAATCTTATGGTTGATATCCTCTATGGAATCATAAATCCCCGCATTAGGCATACTGGGTAGAACAATTAAATTTTGTGTTTTTGTTAATTCCATCACTCCCTTGTCTTACCCCAAATTGAATATGGGCTTTGCATCGTAGAGCTTGAGTCCATGTAATTCAACTATAAGTGCAAAATGCTTGTCTATGGCAAAAAGCTCTGTACGGACAACTTCACCTCCGCTTAGAACTGGAAGAGAAGGAGACATTTATGCAGCCACCTCAATCCTGACACAGGGGGATACGTCCATCGTCTGCAACAATGGATAATATCCAGTTCGGTCGAATAGAAAGTTTTAATATTCTCATTGGTCAAGTCCTTTGATTGGAAGAAGAAGGTGGCTATTTACTCATGCAAACCTCCTACGACAATTAAACGATTTCCCTGAATAAAGTTACTTCAACTGTGTGTTGAATTGAGTCAATCATATACAATAGATTTTCTTTTGGCTCATCATGGACAATTTTATCTTTCAAGGCTGTCAACATTTCAGATATAACACGTTCTAACCGTGCCTCATGATACGCTTTGGCAAACTCGGGGTTATCCATTTGTCTTTTAAATAATTCTTGATAATTAGTCATAATAGTCTCCTTATCTTCAAAGCAGATTTCAAGTCTTATTTTCGTAGAGGTTACGCAGTGCTTTTTCACGTTCAATTTCTTTTTGTGGTGCTTTTTAATCCAACATCAAACTTGTATCCTATAAACGCAACACCAAAACTCCTTCAAAGCCTGCCTGTTTGCCGAAATCAGCTTTTTTTACATAGCTTCAATAAATTCTGCGACAGTCAGACCTGATGCCCGAATAAGAGCACGTAAAGTCCCTTTTGCAACCTCACGATGCTCTGGAACTGATAAAGTAGATATTTCACCATCTTTCACCATAATTATATGGCTGCCGCTCTGCCGAGCTACCTGCCACCCTAAAGATTGAAATACACGGACAACCTCTCGTCCGCTTAAAACTGGAAGAGAAGGAGACATTTATGCAGCCACCTCAATCTGACGGGTTTCTATTGTCAAGGGTAAGCCTCGTTCCGCACGAACTTGAAGACACTGATAAATTGCATCTTTAATATTTTCCAATGCCTCATCTTTAGTATCGCCTTGACTTACGCAGCCAGGGATAGATGGACACTCCACAATCCAGACACCATCTTCATCACGGTCAATTGTTATATTGAATCTCATCTTGTGTCTCCATTAACTGAAGTCCTTTGATTTGTTGTTCACTACGCTTATGGAAATATTCTGTAAATGTCTTTTCTATGAGCAATACGTTGACAAATAATAAGTTTTTCTTTTTTAGTTATTGTAATCCCAATTCTATAGTTACCAATGCGTATTTTATATTTATCACGATAACCAGTCATCTGCTCTATGTAGCCTATACCAAAAGGGTTTTGAGATGCAGGCAATTCATTAAACGCAACTTCCTCAACTCGTTTTTGAACCTCTTCTGGCAACTCTGCAAGTTCTTTTAAAAATGTCTTTGTATATTCAACGTGCCACTCTATTTCTGATAGATTCATAATATTTAAGAGCCTCTTCACCTGTAAGCCGTTTTTCTGTTAGAGTTTCATCCATTAATTGAGAGAGTCCATAATTTTCAATTAACTCTTCAAGCCTTTGAAAATCAGTAATTGGTATTTGCACTGCTACAGGTTTTTGACTCTCATCATAAACATAATATTTATTTATACTAAGCATTTGCTTACCTCTTTATAATAATTTTTGCCGCTTATTGATTTTATTCTTACTTTTGCCGTTGATATTTCTAAACAAAAAATTTGTGTTTTTGTTCATGGTTTCGCCTCTCGCATCTGCTTTATTTCAGCAACAATATCCTCAAGGCTCATACCTTCAAACATTTTCTCTTTTTCTTCTGTATAGTTGCGATAACCAGTTGATTGCTTTTTATCGTCTAAAGGTCTTTGGATAGTCCAATTATCAAGATAAATCTTCATGCTGAACTCCTATTGAGAAAAAAGAGAGGAGATTGTGAGCTTATTTTTTTACTGGAATCGAAACATAGGCATAGCCATCTTTAGCTATTATCATCCAGTCTATAGGTTTTTTAAAAAATGGTTTTGTGAACCCCATTTCTTCAATACATTCTATTTGGCATTTGCGTTGTTTGCACATAGGCGATGAAGATAATAGCTCATTATTTAATTCTCCCCAAGCAGAGCTCGCCATGTAGTCTAAAAACATTCTATTATGGAATTCACGTAAAATTGGGATTGGTGTTTTTAAGTCTTTAACAAGTGGTCCGCAAAGTAAAATACCTAATTCACCTGATTTTACTTTTATTGCATTTTAAGCCGCCAATAATCAGAAGAAATTTGTCCAATATCATATAGACATTGATTTGTTGATGCATGTTTTTTATTTGGCATCCTTACAACTTTAAGTTCAATAGCATGAAAATTTGACTTGTCTATCTTGATTGCAATATCTACTTTTGTAATTCCAGCGTTTTCCCAAATATTGTTACCTTCCAAACCTACTAAAGATTTTTGTTTTTCACATTTGTATTTATTCCCAAAAGATGAGCAAATATTTTTATGAATAATTGCCTCCAATCCTCTCATTTTTCCTTTATTGTAAATAGCTTCCAGCTCATTAATTGAATTCTCTAATGCATTTTTATAATATTGTTCTTCTATTTCCATATAATGCACCCTCATTTAACATTGTAAATAATCTTAACAGTTTTTCTGATATTCCGATATCCATGAAATAATATTTCTCTCTAAATCATTTTCTCCAATATGTGCATCAATATATTCTTTTATCAAAATCTGTTCGTTACCGTTAGACAATGAAGTTGAGGGACGGATTTCAACCCTACTACCTGTGTCATCTCTTATTATACAATAGCAATACATTTGATTATTTACTTTGATATATCGTATCTCCATTTATTCCTCGCTATAATATAGTAACTTGTTTTTATTAGTATATTTTAAAGAGTGAAATACTCATCATACGTTTGTTTCATAAAAACAACTGAATCTTGTATCTCTTGAGGCAGTGTTTTAAATGAACGACTGTTAAAAAAGTCATAACATTTTCCTTTCAAATCAAACTGTTTTTGAGGCTCAATGCTTGTAATCATTATCAAATCATCTGTTATTATAAATCCCTCCTTACCAGATTTAAAAAACGTGCTGTCATACAGGACAAGCACATCGCATTCATACACATTGGTAGCATAGTCAGAGATCGCCTTTTCAATCTTTTCGTCAATATTTATATGTAAACCGTAAATATAAATATTTGACCGCAGAAGTTTTTCATGTTTTATAAAGGTAGCTAATGCCAACCCCCAATAATCAGAAGATTCAATAGTTTTAAAATGAATTATTGCTTGAATTATATTCTTTAAAACACCTTTACCCCAATAGTAACACAAGCCAACTCTAAATTGAGCATCTTCATCTCCTTGAGCAGCAGCTTTCATATACCATTCAAAGGCTTTTTCTTCATCCTTAGCAACAAAGTTGCCATGATAGTAAGCATTCCCAACATTGAATTGTGCTTCTGGAACTCCTTGTTCAGCGGCTTTCTTAAACCATTCAAAAGCTTTTAACTTGTTTTCAGTAACACCAACACCACGAGAGTAAGCGGTTCCAACATTGAATTGTGCTTCTGGAACTCCTTGTTCAGCAGCTTTCATATACCATTCAAAGGCTTTTTCTTCATCCTTAGCAACAAAGTTGCCATGATAGTAAGCGGTTCCAACATTGAATTGTGCTTCTGGAACCCCTTGTTCAGCGGCTTTCTTAAACCACTGGAATTCAGGAAGCGTTTTATTGTTAAAGCTTTCATACCAATAATAAAAATGAATATCTATCCCTAATATATCATATGCCTTATCATCACCATAATAACCACAATGTCTATATATCATTAAACGTAGGCTTGATAAATAATCTATTAGTGTTACTAATTTCACATTAATTCTCTTGGGTGTACGACCAATTATCTTGGGTGTACGTGTACTAAGATAATGATACTTACAAGCAACTCCCTTACCATCATGATATTTTATATTAAATAATCCAACAGTATCTCCTTGCTTAATGGCTTTAATATACCAATCCAAGGCTTTTTCTTCGCTCTTATTGGCAAAACAACCATGATAATAACAAGCACTGACATAAAGTTGTGCAAGTGCACTTCCTTGATTTGCTGCATTTAAGCAGTATTCAAAACCTTTTTTTTCGTTTTCACCAATGCCCTTACCCCAAAGGTAACACAATCCAACATTAAAGTGAGCCTCTGAATTACCTTCGTTAGCAGCTTTTATATGATATTCAAATAGTTGGCATTCTTCTTCAAAAGTTCTACAATTTATTTTTTGTTTGCTTGAGTGTTCTTGATTTATGTTATTATATCCTGCATAAAATCCACCATTGGAAGTATTCATTGTTCTTGGTGTCCCGCACTCATGGCAGAATTTCATACTATCTCCAAGTGTCAAACCACAATTAACGCAGATAGTTTGTTCATTATCCTTCTTTCCATTCTCTTCAACTACTTTGCCTTTGCAGAGTCGACAAAAATTAACCTTATTATCGTATGGTTCTCCGCATTCGCTGCATTTGAAAATCATACTAAATCCCCATTAATCGACTAAATCAAGATTAGAAGTGCACTCATCACAATATCCTGGCTCAAAGTATCGTTTATTCTGTTTATGATTAATGCAATCTGGATTGCAACACATAAACCCCTTTGAAGATGCAAAATATTTAGCAAGATTAACTCCGTTTAAAAGCTCTAAAGCCAAATGTTGATGCTCAATTTCAGCAGAGATGTCAATTTTATGCTCTTTTATGATGTCCAAAATTATTGACGCTGCGGTCTCTTCTGCTGGCACATCTGGAAAGCGTTTTACAAGACGTGCAATTACATCAGCATTCACAAGGTATCTGTCAGAAAACTGATACATGGCAGAAATCAAGGGCATGGAAAGGTCAGCAACGACCCGTTTGACATCAACACTATCTGATATAAGAAGCCTGTTGACCTCATCAAAAAATCTGTTTGGGTAAATCTCAATTGCTATTGATTTGACAAAGTTCTCTATTGAAACAGTCTCTGATGGGTTGATCTCATTTTTTCTGAACGCACTTTTCAAACACCTTATATCGTTGATTGTCCAATCTTTTGGCTTTAAATCCCTGAAATCGCTCACAAGTTTCAAGAGCCTTACATATTTGGGAAACTCCTGATAATCGAACTCCTCAATTGTCAAAAGCCAGTTATGAAGTTCAGTTGTCTTTTCAAGATCTCCAATCCTTCTCTCTACAGATTTGAATTTTTCTGTCAGCCCTTTGGCAAGAGTTGAAAGTGCTTGTTTGGTATCTATGCTGTCAGCAAGAATGTAATCAAGTTGATTTTTAACCGTAATCATGGAGTCCAGCAGCAGAACATCATTTTTATTGATAAGCTCAAGAAATCTAAAACTCATCTTCTGCATCTGGAGTAAATCCTCTTTAGATGCAATCTCTGACTCTCTTGCAGCTCCTGAAAATTTGCTTTTAAGCCGCTGGAAAAATCCCTGATTTTTAATAGATTCCAACCGATCAGAAGATGTTGACAATAATTGGGCACAATCCATTGCCATGCGTTGAGCCTCAAGAGCGTTGTTTTTAGCAATTATCAATGACCTTGATAAAGCGTCATCAAATGTTGAATCATTTGTAAAAATATTTGCTGCAACCATTTATATTTTCGGTTCTCCGAGATTTTCCGTGGTTGTTATTTTCAACAAGCTATTTATAATGACTCTCATTTATCCATGAATGAGGAGAGATATGGGATTTGAATTAGATTTAGAAATACCAGGGGTTAAAATATTGA
>JADFZJ010000023.1:0-31942 GCA_015232555.1 Desulfamplus sp.
TCAGCTACTCTTCGTAACTATCTAAAATAATTACTAATATCTTAACAGCCTAAATTAGTGTCAATCAATGAACGCTATTAAAATTGGACAATTTTACTAAAAACCACGGAAAATATCAGAGAGCCAAAAAAACTATTTCAGCTAAACTCAACGGTCTTGTGGCTAATACAGTTTATCATTTTAGATTGATTGCCCAAAATAGTGTTGGCACAAAATATGGAAACGATTATACGTTTCACACTTCTGCAGACACATTACCAGAGAGCTTTACTTCCTATAAAATTCTAACTGAACAATCTTCCCAATTAACAGTTAATTATGGTGAATATATTAAAGTATTTGGGTCCGCAGGTGTCAACATAATTAACGTGAAATCAGGTGGACGGGTGCAATGTGTTAATTTTGTAGGTTCAAATGTAGTTAATATTGATGATGATAGTGCGGGTTTTACGGTTTACCGTTCGGGTGCTATGGTATATCTTGAAAATTCAACTACAGGCAAACGGATCAAAATTCCAGCAACCAAAACTGCACAGACTCTTAAATTTGGAAACAGCATAAATGATAGTTTTGAGCTGATTATCACTAATGGTAAGGTGATGATTGGTGGTAAAGAAGTTACGTTGACAAAAGTTCAGTTTTAATGGTTTAGCAATTAAAAAAATGAGGAAAAAAATGATTACCTTTGATCAGGCAATTGATTCAGTAATGCAGCTTCCAACAGATCAGCAGGAGATGCTTATTAATATTTTTTATCGCAGGCTGATGGAAAAAAACCGCAAAGAAATCGCAGCAGATGCAAAAAAATCAATTGCTGCGTTTCATGCGGGCAGATTAAAACCGCAGCCAGTTCAGGAAATAATATTGGAATTGCGTAATACATTAAATGCGGAAAAAGCATTATGAGAGAGCTTGTTTTAACTCCAAAATTTAAAAGAGCTTTTCGTAAATTTGTTAATAAAAGCAATAAATTACAAGCTCATATAGAATCAACATTGGAATTGATGAAACAAGATATATTTACTGCACAATTAGGAACACATAAATTAAGCGGAGAATTATCAGGCTTATACGCCTCTATATGTGGTTATGATTGCAGAATAGTGTTTTCAATTGAAAAACATAATGAAATAGAAACAGATAAAGAGTTTATTTTGTTACTTGATATAGGGACACACGATGAAGTTTATTAGCCATTTTTTTTAACCAAGCGTTTTAGGGGACAGCCCTACGGCGTGCAGTTTTGTATCTAATCGGCGTTTGTGGTCGCCGTAGGTCTGCCCCTGAATTTGGTGTTAGCCTAATACCAATAAAATAAAGCATCCTCTCTGATTAACTAATAGAACGGAATCGATGACAAGGCTCTGCTACGTCAGGCTGACAGCAGATTAGCTAAAATCTTATGATGGAGTTTGAGTCAGTGTTGTCCGGTTAGGTTCTTGCATAATGCTTTTTTGAAACGTTATTAAACAAAAATT
Organism: Desulfamplus sp.; assembly: GCA_015232555.1. Lineage (GTDB taxonomy): Bacteria > Desulfobacterota > Desulfobacteria > Desulfobacterales > Desulfobacteraceae > Desulfamplus. The sequence goes on from JADFZJ010000023.1 coordinate 1,479, forward strand.
ACTATATTTTTGTTTAATATAATAAAAAAATTAACTTTTAAATTTTGTCATGTTGATTTAAAATGTCTATTAAGGCATCTATGAAATACAAGTTCTGAAACAATCCTTTGACATGCAAGAACCTAACCGGACAGTACTGAGTTTGAGTATAAATTTGAAATCAAAAATCCCAAAAATCAAATTAAATACCTATATTTTTTCGTTTTTTGTACTAATCTCCACAGTAATTATTATAGGTGATATATTTAAATATAAAAATTACAAACAAACACTTATACAAAACTACAAAAACAAATACATCAATAAAACCCAACAAATAAGAGAAAATTACAGGTTGCTATTTGATAAGCTCCAATATAATTTTATTAAGACAGAGTCAGAAAATGTATCTAAAATTAATCAGTTATTAAAAATATACAAAAGAGATAAAAGTAATTTTAATATTCAAGATGCTGTAGATGAACTCAATAAAGATAAAATATTCGGAGAGTACCAAATATTTTTTATAAATAAAAAGTATAGCATTGAGAAAACATCTTATAAAAATGATTTAGGTATGGACTTCGGTCAACTCAAAGTTATGAGAGATTTATTCGATTCTGTTTTTACTAAAAAAATTGAGATAGATATATCACCTCTCATATTAGATTCATCATCGATGAACTTCTCAAGATTCCTAATAAAACTATCAGATGATGGGAAATATATATTACAGATAGGATTTGTACTTGACATATATAAAGATTTGCAAAAAGAATACCAATCAATAAGAAATATAAAGAAATTTGAGATGTACATAGCCACTCAACACGTTATTCAAAAAATAGATTTAAATAAAGACAGCTTTAGTAAAAAAAGTTTAGTTGAAAGTTGGAAAGATACTAAAGAAATTTTTTTAGACCTTACTAAATACTCAGGAAAAACCTCTAAAAGAGTTAATGAGATATTAAGCTCTGATGTAAAAAATAATAGTATAGTTATCAATCAAGAGTTAGGCACTATCTTTACAGATGATAAACTTATCACCCATTTTGATTTAAAAAACAAAGATTTAATTATCTACTCTATAACTGATGGGCTTTTTAATAAAACCAATGAAACCAAACTGATAATAAAATCAAACTACTCAACAAAAGAGTTACAAGATGATATAGATAGAATTTTTAATCAAACCATCTCGCAGCTTTTTATTGTGCTATTTGTATTTGTCCTCATGTATCTTTTTATATTAAGAACAATATCAAATACACTACTTAAAATTATTAATAATATTAAAATTAACCAATACTCAGATATTAAAAATATACAAGTAAATGAGATTGAGATTTTAAATAATAGCTATAACAATCTACATGCTATTTTAAATCAGAAAAATGAATACCTCCAGCGTTACACTAATATTATTGATAAACATATCCTGACATCATCTACAGACACTAATGAAATCATAACAACTGTTTCAGAAGCACTTTGTAACACTTCAGGGTATTCAAAGGACGAACTTATCGGACAAAATCATAATATAGTCAGGCATCCAAGTGTGCCAAAACAATTTTATGAGCAGATGAGGGCAAGTATAAAAAGTGGTAATACTTGGGCTGGAGAGATATTAAATAAGAAAAAAGATGGTAATGACTACTGGGTTGAAATTTGTATAGAGCCTGTTAAAGACAACAACGGTAATATTATTGGATATACTGCAATAATGCATGATATAACTGATAAGAAACATATTGAGACATTATCAGTTACTGACCCGCTCACGAAAGTTTATAACCGATTAAAACTTGATAGTGTTCTTAAATCAGAATTGTTTAGAGCCGAGCGTTATGGTGATATATTTTCAATCATTATGCTTGATATAGACTCATTCAAAAGTGTCAATGATATACATGGTCACCAAGTTGGCGATGAAGTATTGATTGAAATAGCAAATATCTTAAAATCCAACATCAGGGACGTTGATATTTTGGGTCGTTGGGGTGGTGAAGAATTTTTAATTATAAGCCCAAATATTAACTCTTCTGGAGCATATAAATTTGCAGAAAAACTCAGAGTTATTATTGAAAAACATCAATTCCCGGTTGTAAAGTCTAAAACATCAAGTTTTGGTGTTGCAAGTTATCAATCAGGAGAATCAATTCATGAATTGACAAAACGTGTAGATGATGCCCTCTATTGTGCTAAAAAAAATGGTCGTAACCGCGTAGAAGTTTCCAATTAAGGTGATTTCCAAAAACTTCATACCATAACTGAAAGGCGTATCACGATGCTCCTCTTGAACTGGAAAATGACCAGAATTAATTGATTTTGGCTAAAGCAAACTGAATATACTGTGATCCTGCTATAAAATTATAGGCATTCATTTAAATCAAGATGATAGGCTAACATTTCGCTGCGCCAGACCTGCAGGACGTGGTGGCAATTCTGACATTTTTCAGGCGTGGCTGGTGAGCTTATTGTTATATTATCACACTTGAAAGCCAAAACGCATTATTAATCAAACAAGGGAACTCTCAGGGTGAGAGACTGATAATACTTAATAAACTTGCGATAAGCCAAATGGAATCAATAATGAAAAGCCCTGCAATGCTAAAATTGACAAAAGACAAATACATAACTGTTATCGCATAACTCGTTGTTAGGCGTTTTCATCTTTTATCTAAACAAACACTGGAATTATTGTACCTATGAAAAACAAATTATCTAATCTTTTCGTGGAGTTTTTTGAAAGTGAGAAAGCATCGGGGGCGATTCTGATTCTATGCACAATTATTTCAATCATTATAGCCAATTCCCATTTCGGCAAGGAATATACGAATTTTTGGCACACCAAAATTGGATTTGAAGCGAGCGGTATTGTTTTGAAATACAGCGTTGAACATTGGATTAATGACGGTTTGATGGCAGTTTTTTTTCTCTTGATTGGGCTTGAAATTGAAAGGGAACTTTATATTGGCGAACTATCTGACCTAAAAAATGCAACGCTACCTATTGTTGCTGCTATTGGTGGGATGGCTCTGCCCGCCCTACTTCATTTCCTTTTCAATCGGGGAACTGAAACACAAGCAGGTGTCGGAATACCAATGGCAACAGATATTGCATTTGCACTTGGAGTGCTTGCGTTATTGGGTAGCAAAGTTCCAATTTCATTAAAAATTTTTCTTACCGCACTCGCAATAATAGACGATTTGGGTGCAATCGTAATTATTGCACTATTATATGTGAGCGACTTCTCTTTTCTATATTTTGTATTGGCTTTAGTGACATTTTTAGCGTTATTGTTAATCAATCGTCTTGGTATACATAAGCTACCTTTTTATCTAATTCTTGGGATTGTCATGTGGTATTTTATGCTCAAATCGGGCATCCATGCCACCATAGCAGGCGTTCTGCTTGCATTTGCAATTCCATTTACAAATGGGGATGAAAATTCACCGTCTTACAAGCTACAGCATTTCTTGCATAAGCCAGTAGCCTTTATCATCATGCCAATATTTGCATTGGCAAATACGGGCATTGCTCTAACAGGGCACTGGCTTGAAGGCTTAGTAGCACCAAACGGTTTAGGAATTTTTGCTGGCTTGTTCGTTGGAAAGCCGGTAGGCATTGTCCTATTTAGTTTTTTAGCAATAAAACTTGGCTTATCTCAACTACCTAATGCAGTTTCATGGAAGCATATCATTGGTGCTGGTTTTCTGGGTGGTATAGGGTTTACTATGTCAATCTTCATTACGTTGTTGGCGTTTGGCAATCCTGAAATACTACAAAGTTCAAAGATTAGTATTTTACTTAGTTCTCTTCTGGCTGGTATTGTCGGTTTTCTTATTTTGAACAGCACGGACTCCAAGCCGGTTGCAGCAACGAAAAACGACTAACAATCCACTCAAGCCGACCCGAGTAGCCGTGGTCTGTTTCCGGCAAGTACAGCGGCGGGGGGCTTAGCTATCCGTTATGAGGTTGTATGGCTTAGAAAGAAATTCAAAAAAAAATGAACGACCTTTTAGCACAATAGTTGAGATAAACTATCTGCCTGATATGAGCTTCTCACAAATGGAGCTGATGCAACTGATTGAAATCCCGCCTCTTTTGCAAATGTTTTCAGCTCCTCAAACTCCTCTGGAGTGTAGTATTTCACAACTTTAAGATGTTTTGCAGATGGTTGCAGATATTGACCAATAGTCAAAATTCTGCAACCATGCTTATAAAGATCAACGATTGTCCTCTCAAGCTCATCTTTCTGCTCCCCAAGCCCGACCATTATTCCTGATTTTACAGGTATTTGTCTTAATTTATTTGATGTTTCGGCAGAATTGGTTATTTTTAAAGTCGATTGATTCTCTTGAATAAATTGCTTTAAGTTGAGATTTATACTACTTGCCCTTTGAATCAACTCAAGCGATCTTTTGTATTGTGCTTCTGGACGAACTGTTGGATAGAGAGACGGCACAGTCTCAATATTATGATTTAAAACATCAGGTTCTGCTGCCATTACAACGTTTAAAGCATCAAGACCGCCCTGGAAATCTGGTATCAGCACCTCAATTTTTATTTTTTGTTCTGGTTCTTCTATCTGTTTTTGCTCTTCTTTTGCTCTTTTGTTTTCAGCCAACTGTTTTCTTATTTCCATGATAGTTTGTGCAAAATGGGCGGCTCCGCCATCTTCTAAATCATCACGGGTAACTGATGTAATTACAACATACTTTAATCCAAGCTCCAAAGCTGCCTTTGCAACTCGCAACGGTTCCTCAGGGTCAAGAGGCAGAGGCGTTCCTGTTTTAACATTGCAAAATCGGCAGTTTCTGGTACACAAATCTCCCATAATCATAAAAGTTGCTGTATGACGAGAAAAACACTCCCACATATTTGGACATTTTGCCTCTTGACATACTGTGTGGAGTTTTGATCTGCTGACAAGCTGCCTTACCTTTTCGTAATCAGAACCTGTGGGCAAATTCTTTTTAAGCCATACTGGTTTTTGGCGTTTGGGTTTTATTTGAGCCTCTGCTGTTTGGTTGATGTTTTTCATGCTTTTTTTCTTAAATTCCTGTAATTTCCTTAAAGTGATACAGCAATTTTTCTTTTACTCGTTTAATTTCAATATGCTGTTTGATTTCATTTTCTAAAGATGTCATTGCAACATTAGCCATGCCGCAAGGGTTAATCCAGCTAAAAGGGGTAAGATCAAGATTGACGTTAAGTGCAAGACCGTGAAACGATATTCCCCGTTTAATGGAAAGCCCAACACTTCCAAGTTTTGAATAAGATTTAACCCAGACTCCATTATTTTTAGAGTCTGTGACTGCGGTTACTCCAAAATCTGATGCTGTTCTTATCATAGTTTTTTCTAATGAACAGACAAAATCTGACACGCCTAAGCGTCTCTTCTCAATGTTGACGATTGGATAGATAACAACCTGACCTGGTCCATGATAAGTTATATTTCCACCTCGCTCAGTCTGGATAATGGCGATATCTCTTGATTTTAAAAACTCCTCTGACACAATAAGATTGTCCCTGCCTCCACGCTTTCCAAGAGTAAAGACAGGGTGATGTTCAAGTATCAGAATCGTATCATGTTCAATATTGCCATTGATCATATCAGAGACAATTTTTTTTTGAATCTCAAAGGCTTCGATATAATCTATCAGATTTAAATCAATCTTCTGAACAGTTATTGGTTTCAATGGTTTTATCCGATTAATCTTTTTATCTTGTTTACCCTGCTTCTCAACTTTTTACCCTCTTAACACAGGCTTTCTTGCTGCTGATACCTCATCAAGCCTTGACAATTTTGGAAGATGCGGAGCAGATTTGAGTATCTCTGGATTCTCTTTTGCCTCTTGAGCCACTGATTTAAAAGCATGAATAAATTGGTCAATAGTCTGTTTTGACTCTGTTTCAGTAGGTTCAATCATAATTGCACCATGAACAACAAGCGGAAAATATACAGTTGGGGGATGAAATCCATAATCCATAATCCGTTTTGCCATATCAAGAGTTGTAACCCCGTTGTCAGACTGAAATTTATCGGTAAATACGCATTCGTGCATACATGGTCTATCGTAAGGCAGATAGAAATCTTGTTTAAGAAGTTCTTTAATATAATTGGCATTTAAAACTGCAAGTTTACTTACATCTGTAAGGCCTTTTGCACCCATTGAGAGAATATAGGAATATGCTCTTACCAAAATGCCAAAATGTCCATGAAACGTTAAAAGCCGTCCCATTGAATCTGGTCGGTCATACACTAAAGTATATTTATAACTATTTTTGTCATTATTCAGATTATTTCCCCTCTCTTTTGAAGATTGGTTAGGATTTGGAGAGCAAGGTATTTTCTCCACTCTTGGAACTGGCAGGAACGGCTCAAGTGCTTTTACAACAGCAATAGGACCAGAGCCTGGACCTCCTCCGCCGTGAGGGGTGGTAAATGTTTTATGCAGGTTCAGATGGATAACATCAATTCCAAGCTCGCCCGGTTTTACAATTCCCATGATTGCGTTTAAGTTTGCACCATCGCCATACACAAGACCGCCTTTTGCGTGGACAATCTGTGCAATCTCTTTAATGTTCTCTTCAAACAGACCCAAAGTGTTGGGGTTTGTAATCATAATGCCAGCAGTCTCTTCGTCCATAACAGCAGCTACAGCCTCTGGAGTAAGAATGCCGTTATCTCCTGAATGGATATTGACAGATTGATACCCGCAAAGCGTTGCACTGGCAGGGTTAGTGCCGTGTGCAGTATCAGGAATAATAATCTTTGTTCTTTGATGCCCCTGTTTTGCATGATACGCATGAATCGTAAGCATACCAGCAAGCTCTCCGTGTGCCCCTGCTGCCGGTTGGAGAGTTACAGCGTCCATTCCAGTAATCTCTGCAAGATACTGTTCAAGGTTATAGATCAACTCAAGAGCACCCTGACACAAATCTTCATCTAAAAGAGGGTGAGCTCCTGCAAATCCTAATCGTGATGCCTGCACTTCATTTGTCTTTGGGTTATATTTCATAGTGCATGAACCTAAAGGATACATGCCTGAATCAACTCCAAAGTTCCACTGAGAGAGGCGTGTGTAGTGGCGGACAACATCAAGCTCGCTCAACTGCGGCAGATTTGGTGCATCTCCTACAAGCTCTGGATCAAGAGGCGAATGTTCAACATCCTGCATTGGAATTGACATTGCACATCTGCCGTCCCTGCTCTTTTCCCACAAAAAAGGCTCTTTAAATATAAGCCCGCTTGCTGCTGTCTGCTGTGCATTCAGGCAGTTTTCAAATCCGCCTCTGCATGAGTTTTGATCTTCCATTATTTTACCTCCTTTGCAAGCATCTCAATATCATCTTTGGAAAAAACTTCAGTTGCAAAGAAAAGATAGTGGTTTTTCAGTTCTTGACCACAAGATTTTCCGTTCTGATCAAATTTTTTGGTTGGATAATATTTTGAAATATCAAGTCCTGCTACAATTCCCTTTTTTTTCAACTCTTCCCTTTTTGCTGCAAATCCTTCTGGTGCTTTTACTACAAACTCATTAAAAAAAGGTGCTTTAAATGGAATTTCAAACCCTGCCTCTTCAAGTTTGGTTTTAAGAAACATAGCCTTATCGTGGTTTAACTGTGCAATCTTTCTTATTCCTATTTTTCCAACTGCTGCCATGTAAATCCCGGCAATCATGGCATTAAGACCATTGTTTGAACAGATATTTGAGCTTGCCTTCTCTCTTTTTATATGCTGCTCTCTTGTGGATAGAGTCAGCACAAAACCATCTTCTCCCCGTCTATCTTTTGTCCGTCCGACAAGTCTTCCCGGAAGATCTCTGACATACTGCTTGCTGCTTGTCATAATTCCTAAACCCGGACCTCCAAAAGATTGGGCAATGCCGAGACTTTGACCATCACCAACCACAATATCAGCACCTAATTGACCAGGTTTTTTCAAAAGTCCATAAGCAAGTGCCTCTGTAAATGAGGTGATACACATAATTTTTTTAGATTCAGCAACTGCTTTTACCTGTGCAATGTCTTCAATGCACCCAAAAAAATTTGGAGATTGAACAGCAATTGCAGCAATGTCATCTATTCCACCAGTAGATGATTTATTAATCTCATCAAAATATGATAAATCAGTTGTGCCATCTACCGTTGCTGGCAGTTCAACCATCTTATATCCTGCTGGTTCAAAATAGGTTCTTATAATCTCTCTGTGGTGGGGGTGGACTAAAGATGATACAGCAACTTTTTTGCTGTTTTTCTTTTTACGAAGTGCAATCAAAAGAGCTTCAGCAAGGGCAGTTCCGCAATCGTAATGCGAAGCAGTAGCAACCTCTGTTCCTAAAAGCTCGGTTATCATTGTCTGAAATTCATAAATTCCCTGCAATGTGCCTTGGCTGATTTCAGGCTGATATGGAGTGTAGGCAGTCATAAATTCAGAGCGAGATATTAGATAAGGGATAATTGAAGGAATGTGGTGGGGATAACTTCCAGCTCCTATAAAAACCTTATTTGAATATGATGATGCGTTTTTTGATGCAAGCTCTGATATGTGGGCATTTAGTTCCCATTCTGTCATTGGTTTTGGCAGACACATCTCCGTTTTTATTCGATATTCTGCTGGAATGGTGGGGAAAAGATCATCTAATGATTTACAGCCGATTACAGTCAGCATCTCCTTGATATCTTGTTGTGTGTGCGGAAGATAACGCATAGGAAGATAATTCATACTATTGGAAGATTCCATAATAATCACCCTTTCAGCATTGCAATATATGCTGCTTTATCCTTTAAATCGTTTAATTCAGATGCTAACAGAGACGGATCATCAGCTTTTATTTTAATAATCCAGCCTTCATCATAAGGAGAGTTGTTTACAAGCTCAGGTGCGTCAGGAAGATTTGCGTTAACCTCAACCACCTCCCCTGAAACAGGAGTGTAAATTTCAGATACAGCTTTTACAGACTCAACTGTTCCAAACTGATCTCCTTTGGAAAGTGCTGCACCAACTTCAGGAAGTTCTACAAAAACCACTTCTCCCAACTGATCTTGAGCATAATCATCAATTCCAATAGTTATAATTTCAGCATCAACTTTTGCCCACTCATGTGAATCTGAATATTTTATATCTTCTGGTAAATTAAGTTCAGTAATCTCTTTCATTTTATTTGTCTCCTTATGTTTATAAAAAGTTAGAAATTTTTAATCTTGCTGTTCTATCTGGTCTTACATCATTAACAACCGTTACATTGATTTGTCTTTTTTTCTCTTGAAGAGTCAGCTTTGTTCCAACATCAAGTTTGCGATCAACCAAAATAAACCCGCAGCTTATCCCTTTTGCCTTAAAACCTTCTGGCAGATTTGGTGATGCGATACTGTAAATTTTATCGTTGTGCCACCCAATAGCCATATCAGTTGCACAGGTTAGAACTTTACCAATTATATTTCCGCTGCCATCAAGAACTTGAGAATCTGAACCAGCACCGATTTTTCTTAAATCCTGCCCAACAAACGGGTATGTGTATTTAACATTTTGTGTATTATTTACATTTGCCTGATTTAAGCTATCTTGATTTGGATTGCTCTGATTTAAAAGAGCGTTGCAGCCGATAAAGTTTTTAGTAAATCCTCTTTTATTTTCATTGTAAGGCAGGGCAAAATCCCAAGGCGTGTTTATAAATTTCCAGCCACCGATATCTTGATGAGACAGAGGAAGAACTGCACCAGCCCGTAAAGAATCTCTTGCACCAAGTCCGCAGGCAATAAGATTATACTCCTTTCCAGCCTCAAGAATATCCTCCCACAGCCCTACAACAGCGTCAGGCGAGATAAATATTTCAAAACCGAATTCACCAGTATAACCAGAACGAGATAAAAGAAGAGGCGTGCCGTTTTTCAATTTTACTTGAGAAGATGATTTTTCAGATTTAGAGCATAAAGAGGAGCAGCAACAACCAGAGGTATTAACAGTTTTAGAGAATACACTAAAATCACCTTTAAAAGAAAAATAGGGCATTTTATTAAAGAGAGTATCTACGCAAGCAGGATCAAGAACTTTTTTAAGAACTTTTATTGAATTTTTACCTTGAATATCTATTTTTGCAACTTTTTCAGAAAGATCAGAAACATTTACATCGCACGCTATCTCAAAAGCTGCATTAAGCGTTGATTTGTGATTTTGAAAATGGCTTGCAACTATCCCGCCCATGCCGGCATTTACGCAGACCATGTAGTTTGTATCGTCAAAACGATAAACAATAGCATCATCAACCACATGACCCAGTTCATTCAAAACAGCACCATAAACGCATCTGCCGTTTTGCAAAGATTTAAGGTCTCTTGTGTGGCAGATCTGCAAAAGATTAAACGCATCTTTGCCTGTAACCATTACACACGCCATGTGGCTTGTGTCAAATATTCCAGCAGACTCAACCACTGAAAGATGTTCGAGTTTTACGCCAGTCGCATACCACAGCGGCATATCAAAACCGCCGAAATTTGCCATGTTAGCACCATGAGACCTGTGCCAGCTATTAAGCGGGGTGGTTTTTAGTGTTCTGTCCATGATGTTATTCCTTTTTTTAATATTATCGCCATTACTTAACCGCATGACGTTTTATAATTCCTTTATCCTATCTTTTAACTGCTCCAATGTTAAAGTATCTTCCATAGATTGCTTATCAAACACCATAAAATATTTGAAATTTGCTCCAGCCTTGTTTGCCCATGTTCTGCCAAGTCTGTTTTTTGCCGCACTATCTGAATTATCTCTGTCATCTCCTTTAGTTTCAACAACTACAACCTTGCGAGAATTGGTAACCACAATAAAATCAGGGTAATGGTTGGATTTAAAGCCGTTGATGCAAAAACCTTTGCCACGCTCTAAATTGCGATGCCAAAACAGTATATTAGGCAGAGCAGCAATCTCTACAATCACCTTTTCTTCAAACATATTCATTGAGCCTTCGCTTAGATATAGGGATTTAGAAATAGAGGGGCTTAATTGTGCAGGGATAATATGATCTGTTAGTTTATAGCTTGGCTTTACAAATACTTTGTCAATATCAATATATTTGTTGAACTGCTCTTCTGCATACTCGTCAGAAAGAGCCTCAATTTTTGCCTTTATCTTGTCCCGATAAGTGTATTTTTTGCTGAAAATAATATCGTGAAGCTGTGCTGAATCTAAATTTTCTAAGACCCGTTCAATATATTTTATAATATCTGGTTCTACTATTGTGTCTAATTTTCCAATAAGTTTCCTCATCTGCCATGCTAACTCTTTAATCTGTGCATCTTTTGGGCGGGCAAGAATATATTTAATAACAGGCTCTTTTAATATAGGCTCATCAAGTTTAGATAACGATGCAATATATGTGTCTTTTTTAGTCTGCTCTAAATCAACTTTATATAATTCAGAAGATAGGTTATCAAAGTCAATCTTTGTATCTTGAATACTTAATCTAAAGCCTTCTAATAGAGCCTCTTTATTTAATAGCACATCTTCTAAATCGTTATTAAAAAGTTCGCGTTTTGGTACGGTTACGGTGAGATGAAATTGTGGAAGAACAATCTTTGATGCTGACTCCTTAAAATCCTCTTTTATTTCATATCTTCTCACTTTTAACTCCTGAGGAAATTCTGTCTCCTGATTACCTATATTTTCAATCTTGTGTTGAAAATCTTCATTTACACTTTGAGCTATTTTCTCAATTTCTGATGTAGAGGAAGAAACTGAGGTATTGACGCACGGAGAAACTGTAGAGACGCATGGCTGTGTGTCGCTGCCCTGTTCATTCGATTGTTGATTTATATTAAAATCAATTTTTGATGGGTCGATCTCGTCATCATCTGTAAATAAAGGCTGTTGTTGTGGTTGTTTTAGTTTAGCTTCTGGAGTTTCTTCTTCAATCTCTTGTGATTTATCTTCCATCGCATCTTCTGCCCTGCAATCTTGATCGCTGAAACCCGCTTTTTGCAGTCCTGCAACTACATTATTTAATGTTTCGTGAAATTTTGATGAAGATGTAAAAACATAAGATAGATTCAACAAAAATGAATTATGCTTTTTCACATCAGGCTGACGCAAAATACGCCCTAAAATCTGCTCAACATCTACTGCTGAGGCTTTATTTGCCAATGATGCCAAAATATAGGCAAACGGACAGTCCCAACCCTCTTTTAAAGCATTAACAGTAATAATATAACGCACTTTACAAGTTTTACTTGATAAGTCCACGCCTGATAACTCATTGATATTTGCTGTTTTTATCTTTATCTGCTCTTCTGGGATTTTAAGCTCTAACAACGACTCTTTTATCTTTTCAAATGTTGTGTTGTCGTCATTTGTCTTTGGTTGAGCCTGAAACAGCACAATCGGGCGGATATATCTGCCGTTATTTGATTTTTGCTCCTCTTTTGCCACCATCTCAAGTTTACGCTGTAACTGTAATGCACTTGATATAACTTCATTTTTATCATGGTGGTTATAGACAATAACAGGCAGTTTAACCATATTCTCTTTTTTCAGCTCCATAGCATTAACATAACTTATGATGTTGCTGCTCTCTTTTGGCGTGGCTGTAAGCTCTAAAACAAAGCAGGGGTTAAGATTGCTCAGCATCTCAACGCTTAAATCGCTCTCTGCATTATGGCTCTCATCTACAATTACCACAGGGTTGAGCCATCTAATCACATTTATTAAGGCTGTTTCGTCTGTCCCGTCTAAAATATGGCGATCATTTTCATATAAATCAGTAAAAAGGGCTAAATGACCGTTTTCTTGATATATTTTGCGGTCTTCCTTATTTTTGGTCTTTACCCGCAGACTTGCAAAACTTAAAACAAAAATGCTCAACTGTTCATTAACAACGCTGGGATTAAAATTTGCACCTTGCAAGAGATCAGATTTGTCGTAAACCTCCACTCTATGGCTGAACAGGCTGTTCAGCTTTTGGCGATAAGGGTGATCAGGGTTGGATAGGCTCTTTTTTGTCTGCTCTAAAAGGTTTGACCAAGGCACAAGCCAGACAACAACCTTAGGCACGCCTTGAGAAAAAGCGTTGAAAATAGATTTTAGAGCATTGCAGGCAATAAAGGTCTTGCCTCCGGCAGTAGGAACTTTTAAGCAGACCTGTGCAGCATGAGGAATTGTAGCCTTGTATGATCTCATTCCTGAGCCTGCAATCGGGTCATAAGGTCCGATTTTATCTTCCCAATATTTATTAAAGGCAATACTGACATCTTGATATTGCTGATAATATTCAAGGTAGCTTTCTAAATTAGCTATAACAGTTTGCTGATATGATTTTAGTTCCATGTTTAGAGCCTTATTATATCTCGCGGGATTTTCTTGAATGTAATGTTGTATTTTTTCATAAAATCATCAAATTATATTTTTATCATAAGTTTCAGACAACCTGATAGTAAATATCCGAAAGAATCAACTCACATTTAACCGCTTCAATGGCAATGGTTTTGTCCATACCTTCATATGAGGTGTAAATCCATTGTCCCTTATCGCTTCTGACATATTTTTCCACAAGAGGGGAATACTGAGAAACAAGTATATACTCCTGCAATGACGGTATAAGCTGATAATGCTGGAATTTAGCTCCTCTGTCATACGCCTCTGTAGAGTTGGAAAGCACTTCAATGATTACTATAGGGTTCAAAAGGGTTTCCATTCCACTTTCTTTTTCGATCTCAATATCACCACATACGATAACAATATCTGGATACGTATATTTTTCTATCTCTTGAACTTTCACTCGTAAATCATTTATAAATGGTCTGCAAGGAGAGTGTTTAAGCTGCACTCCAAGTTCTCTGATTAAGTTCATGCTGATTTGATTATGGTTTAGGCTTGCACCTACCATTGCAAATATTTCCCCATCAAAATATTCATGTTTAAATTCAGAGGTTCTTTCAAATTCAAGATATTCCTTTGGTGTTATTTTTTCATCTCTTTGCGATTGTGCTGTCATAATTCACTCCGATTTCTGTAGTTTTTGTTATTTAAAGCCTCGTTATGTCCCTTGGGATTTTCTTGAACGTAATATTGTATTGCTTCATAAAATCATCAGAAAGCAGGCAGATATCAGCATAAATAATATTTCTTAATAAATTTCTAATTTCTCTAAATCCACTTTGGCTTTAACTTTCAGCAAAAAATCAAGACCAATAATAGCATTGATCTCTATCCCGTATTCCATTGCACCAACTTCAATATCAAAATTATTAATTTCAAAATCACCAAGTGTCAGCTTATCTACTTGTTTTATAAAAACAAATTCTGTTCCAGCGATTCCTCTAATTTCTCGAACTGGATCATAAGGCTCTGGCTTTATGCCTGCGTCTGCAACTTTATCTATTGAAAAAATAGTTCCTGTTGAACCTGTATCAATAATTATATTATGAATATCTAATTTTTCTCCATAATGTATTATAGAAACATCAGCAAACAACAAGCCGTTTTGGAGGCGTATCTTCATTTAATCCCCCTAATTCCCAACCATTGACGTTCAGAAATATCTAAATCTTCACGGCTTGTATGAAAGACAAATAACTCACGTTCTGGGGCTTCACGCTTTAGGACTTTATAGCCATTCATAGCACTTAAAGAGTCAAGATAAGCGTTAATAACTGAAATCTGCTCTAATATACGCTTGCCAGCTTCAGAATGGGCTTTTATAGCTTCTACTAAAAGCCACTGTTCTGGGTAGTGTTTTCTAATTTCGTACCAATTCATTTATTCACCATTTTTCCTTGATAAGTCTATCTTTCTAAATCCTTGTATAACGTCTTTTTGATACTTGTTTAGTTCCATATTTAAAGCCTCGTTATGTCGCGTGGGATTTTCTTGAACGTAATGTTGTATTTTTTCATAAAATCATCAGAAAGCAGGCAATTATCAGCATAAATAATATACTGTTCAGCTTTATCTTTTATAATGGGAAGAATGTTGTAATTCAGGGTAGTTGTCTGGTCTCGTTCATAAATAAAATAGTATGCAGTGCCGTTGTATTGACCTAAATAATATCTGTTGTCGTCAGAAGGGTTGTAAGATGATATTTCAGAATCAATAGAGGCTTTAGTTTCTGAATAAAAAACATATTCCCTGATTTTAGATAATTCCACCTCTTCATTCAAAAACTCTTGATTTTCCCCAACAAACAGAGGCTTGCCCAATTCGTAATAGTCAAAACTCCCGCCCAAACCATCTACAAAATTTTTATCTGTGCCGTAGCCGTTTATAACCCGCTTTACACGTTCAGCAGTGATATTTTCAGCATAATCTTCCATTTCAATAAGTATAAACTTACGATTTCCGCCATCTTGTTTGTTTAAATTCAATACAGCGTGGGTGGTAGTGCCAGAACCAGCGAAGGAGTCAAGGATAATTGAGTTTTTGTCGGTTACTAACTTTAATAAAAAACTCAATAATTCTATAGGTTTAGGAAAATCAAATACCTTTTCATTCATTATTTCTAAAAGTAAGGTGCTGCCATTTTTTGTACTGCCAAACTTGCGTAATATTGTTTGCGGATTGATAATATCTTTTTCTTTCTCATACCATAAGATTCCATTTTTATTAAAAAAGAACTTAGTAACTCGTTGCCCTTTAGAATCATAGGTTTCTTTTCCTGCTAACCAGCTTAAAATTTGATTACGCATTCCCCACCCAGCTTCTAATATAACAGGATATTTTAACTTCCCATTTTCAAAGACCATTTTTTCACTAATTATATTTATCTTTTCGCTTCCTCCAATTTGACCTTCAAAAACGGCATTAATACCTTCATATTCTATTCCAGCAGGAAATTCAATTTTACTAAAAGGGTTCGCTTTTGAAGGCTTTTTTAGTGCACCATGTATAATTTTTTCCCCTTCTAAAATATTACTAAAGTTATTGAGTATAGCCTTATCTTTTGCATAAGTAACTATATATTCATGTGCTCTTGTAAAATGCCCTGCTGTTGTTCCCGTTCCTAAATCCCAAATTAAAATTCCAAGACGATTTTTCTCATTAAAAATATCATTTACGATATATATTAAATTATTTATTTCATTATCATCGATTGAAATAAATATAACTCCATCATCTGCTAACAGCTTATGAAGTAATCGTAAGCGTGGATACATCATGCAGAGCCATTTGTCGTGTCTGTTTAAATCTTCGCTATCTTTGCCTACCACCTGACCAAGCCACTTCTTGAATTTAGGATCATTAACATTGTCGTTATAAACCCATTTTTCATTGCCTGTATTGTATGGCGGATCAATGTAGATACATTTAATTTTTCCCTCATATTTGGGCAGAAGTGCTTTTAATCCTTCTAAATTATCACCATGAATAATCATGTTGCCGCTGTGGGTTTCTGGTGTTTGTCTGCCGTTTTCAGCAGTAAAACCGTATTGATGTTCTAAAACACGCAGAGGTACAGCTTGATGATGGTTGATTACTTTATTTTTTCCAGTCCATGTTAGGGTAGGCATAAAAAGGTTTTATTCCTTGTGCATTAATTGACAAATTAAAGATAGCGTAAGAATTATTTTATCATTTGTAAACGTCTTTTCTATAACCAGCTTTAAAGATAAAAAGCATCTCTTTATCTGATTTAAATAGAACTCTAATATCTCCAACTCTTAACCTAAACTCTTTTGGATAGGGCAAGAGCCTTTTAATATCTAAACTCTCAGTATTATTTTGGATTAGTAGCTCTATAGCAGTGCGAATTTTTTCACGTTGTTCATCTGGCAAATTCTTTATAAATTTGTTAGCACCCGTGCTTATTGTAAGTTGACGTTCTTCTATATTTACCATGATTTCATAGAATCCCTAAGATTTAGGTGTTTTCCTTCTTTAAGCTCCATGTATGCGTTTTTTCTGTCAATCTCATCTGATTCTGATAAAAATTCTACATTCTGAATCTGCTCTAACCAAATATTAAAAGCTTTGACATCTATAATTGCTTTTGCAGTGCTTTCCATGAATGAAAGGAAAAAAGGCATCTCTTTAAGTTGTTTCATTTTTATATTCATAACATACATACCTCCTTTTATTGACATCTGTTTTTAATTACCTACAAAATATAAGGAACCATAAGATTATATGATTTATAAACCACAAAAGTCTCTACTGATCTTATTCCTTTAACTTTGGAAATTTCATCAGTGTAAAATTCAAGTAAGCCAAACTCTTCATTAAAAAGAACTTGAAGTATTAAATCGTATCTTCCAGTTACAACAGTTGCACAGATAACACCTCGCAATTTAGAAATCTCTTCACCTTTTTCAACCAGATTCATTTCAGAAAGTTTAATGCCGATGATAACCATATTATGACCAGGAAGAGCAGAAGGATTAAACAGCCCGCATATATCAAGCACATTTTCTTCTTTGAGTTTAGAAACCCTTGTTCTTACTGTATTTTCAGTGATATTTAGTTTATCAGCAATGCTTTTAAATGATCTGCGCCCATCTTTTAGCTCTTTTATAAGTTCAATATTAATATCGTCAATTTTCATAGAGAATTAGTGTCCATTTCAAAATAAGGTCAAATGCTGGAGGGGTCAATGTGTAACGTATATGTTGTTGAAGTAATGTATTGTAATGAAAATGTCAAATAAAAATTCAATAAATTATGAAAACATCAAAATAGACACTCAAAAAAATTGTTTTTCCTCAAAATCGCTGATATTATTTATATTGTTACAACAAAGCTAATCTTATAATAATCGTATAAATATAGGAGGCAGTATTATGGCAAAAAAGAGAGTTGTGGTTATTGGAGCTGGACCTGGAGGATATATAGCAGCAATTAAAGCAGCAGAACTTGGGGGAGATGTTACGCTGATAGAAAAGGAGCATGTGGGCGGAACATGTCTTAATTGGGGCTGTATTCCATCTAAGATTATGAAAACTTCGGCAGATATCTATCTTAAATTCAAAGAGGCTGATGAATTTGGTATAAAGGTAGAGGGTTCTGTAATAACTGAAATGGCAGCAATTATGGCAAGAAAAGAACGGATTGTTGAGACTCAGCGGAAAGGGATTTTATCTCTTCTTAAAAATGCAAAGGTGAAATTTGAACATGGCAGAGGATATATAAAAGGTAAGGGTATTGTTGCGGTCATTAATGAAGCTGGCAGTAATAAAAGTGAAGAGGGTAATACTCAGAATTGTGGAAAAACTTTTGATATTAACAGCGTTGAACACAAAGAGGTTTATTATGACAGCTTAATCATTGCAACTGGTACCACTCCTCTAAATATACCTGATTTTCCATTTGATGGTGAATCAATACTTTCAAGCAGCGATCTTTTGAGTTTAAACGAAATTCCAGAATCAATTGTTATTGTGGGCGGCGGAGTTATTGGGTGTGAGTTTGCTTGTATTTTATCGGCATTAGGCTCAAACGTTACCATAATTGAAGCTATGTCAAGACTTTTGCCGCTTCCAAGTGTTGATGAATCCTGCTCTGTAACTCTTCAAAGAGAGATGAAAAAGAGAAAAATTAAGATTATTACAGACAAAGTAGTTGAAAAAGCTGAAAAGGTTGAAGCAGCAGAAGGCTCAAATAAACAGAGCAGACTTATTTTAACGCTTGGAATATCTCCATTTGTTGACAACGCTGCTGTGAAAAAAACGGTAATGGCTGGAAAGCAGGGACAAACGGTAAATCAGCAATCTCAAATAATTGAGGCTGACAAGATGGCTGTCTGCATTGGTCGTTCTCCTATTACTTCTGATTTAGGGCTTGAAAATATTGGTCTTAAACCAAATACAAAAGGGTGGATTGAGGTAAATGACTATATGGAGACCTCTGTGTCAGATGTCTATGCAATTGGCGATATTTTAGGACCACAGAGGATAATGCTTGCCCATGTTGCGTCCCATGAAGGTATGGTTGCTGCACAAAATGCTGTAAATAGTATGGAAAACTCTTTAACCAATAAACCAAAAGTTAAGATGAATTATAATGCTGTTCCGAGTGCAATTTTTACAATGCCTGAAATAGGTAATGTTGGATTGACAGAGGATAGTGCAAAGGCTCAAGGATTTGATGTTAAATGTTCCAGCGTCAATTTTAGGGTGATTGGCAAGGCTCATGCTATTGGAGAGATTGCAGGAGAAGCCAAAATTGTAGCAGAAGTTAGAACTGGAAAGATTTTAGGGGTTCACATCACAGGAGCACATGCGACTGATCTTATTGCAGAGGCAACGCTTGCAGTAAATAAGGGGCTTACCGTATCTGATATTGCCCACACAATTCATGCACACCCAACACTTGCTGAGATAATGTCAGAGGCAGCTTTAAAACTTGGTGATTTAGATTTTTGAGAAGATTTTTCAAAAAAAATATGTTCTTTGCTCTTATAAATGTGAAAATAAAAATGCACCATAATTACCCACTAACTGATTATGTGAGTAATTATGGTGCATTGTTTCAATCAGGGTGCTTTTTCCTAATTATGCTATCTCTAAATCCTTCCCTCTTAAAAGGTAGGGTTCATTGATCGCTTACCTCTCTCTGGAAATCTATCTTAAATCATCTATCATGGTCTGTTATCGCGAAATTCTCTTCTATCTTCAAAGTTCTTGTGATTGTCCAATCTTTTGTGATCTACGCGATCCATTCTTCTGTCATCTATGCGATCCTGTCTTTTATGATATATATGACGGTTATCGGGCATAGGAGGAGGGTATTGCTTATCAACACGATCATATTGTTGTGAAGGGCGATAATTATCTCTGCGTGAAGGGTGATAATTATCTCTTCGGTTCTCTCGCTCCTCGTGCCACCGGTTATCAGGTCTGAAATATCTATCTTTATGGCGTCTATATTCATGGGGATTTTTATGGTAATAGTGATATTCTCTGTCTCTGATTACACGTATCTGGCTATGCTTATATCTACGCAGTGGACGGGGCAGATAGTGATAATGTGTTTCCACCCATGGACCATTGTAATATCTTCCCTTGTACCACCTGTTGTTATGAAAGAGAAAATATCTGTTATCTATCCGATAAATATCATAGGGAACGCCAACCGCAACATAAAATCCAAGAGTTGGCGGCATGATAAAATCTGGAAAATCGATATCCATATTAAGATTTAGATGAACTTCACTGCGAGCCGTTGATGTTAAAGATAGCACTGTTATGGCGATTATAAGAAATGAGCGGTAAAAATGTTTCATTGTATCCTCCTTGCTATATGTTTATTTTTTCTGGGTAGCTATTACTCATTAAGCTCACCGTTGAAAAATATAAAAGCAATTAGTATGCCATTGTATTATCATTTTAAGGTAAGAACATAAGCGGCTTTGCTCCAATTATTGTTGGATTGAATTTCCTGAATAAAATAAAAAAATATATTTCTTTAAAATTTACTTTAATCAGGAGTAACAACCACTTCTATTTTGCTAATTTCTTGATTTCCAAACATCACCTTTCCATTTAAAATTTTAAGTTTCTTAGTCAAATCATCAGTTGAGTTAAGATTATCAAACGTAATATATTGAGTGCTGCTTGTAGCAGGAATTGTCACTTTAATGTTATCAGTCTCGTCTCTTAAGGTAACAGTTGCCCCTGAACGGGATATTTTAAAAAAAGACCAAGATGCTTGAATTGTTATATTGTTATTGCCCGGGAAATTGATAAGTTTTGCATTAGCATCACTTTGAATAATAATGTTATTAATACCTGCACATCCATAAACCTTAGCATTACTTCCAGAGTAGATTATTTTTGTGGTACTGTCAGTTAATACAATATATGAAAAACCCAACTGGCTGAATATCCAGTCTCTCATTTTGGAAACGCGGGTATAGACACCGTATGAGTTTGGTTGAGCACAGCCATATCCCCAGCTTACAATGCCAATAAGATTATATCCTCCTTTAGCATAAGGAACTACAAGGGGGCCTCCGCTGTCTCCAAAACAGGCATCCTTTCCACCTTCAGCAAATCCAGCACAAAGCATATTATCTGTAATTTCACCCTCTTCAAAAACAGCAGCACATTCATCATTAAACACCAACGGAAGATCAACTTCCTGCAATTGAGCGGGATATGAACTTCTATGAACTTCTGTATCACCCCAGCCTATAGCGGTGGTCATAATAGAAGTGTATGATGGATCGCTATTTTGTGTTGCTATAAACTCTATAGCAGATTGACGGGAGGGGGTTTTGAGTTTAATCAGAGCGGCATCATTGTCTGTCGTAACATGGTTGTAATAAGGATGTACAATGATTTGTGAGGCTTCAATTCGTTCATAAGTATCAGGAGCACCAGTCAAATCCGTTGTTCCGAGAACTACATCGAGTTCATAAGGCAACATTACCTGATTAGTTGAATCGCAGACACAGTGGGCTGCGGTAAGCACACACTCTGGAGTTATCAGCGTAGCTCCGCAAAATTGACCATCGTAAATACTCTCTTCATAGCTATAAACCAGAGCTGCCATCCAAGGATATTTTGACGGATCAGTTACAGAGTTTCCTCCCACAATTCGAGTAGTATGGGAGATTTGAATTGTATCATAAAGAGGTGTGGGGGTTGTTTGATCTGTCAGTTCTGGCATATCCAAAGCAAAAGAGGGAACAAGCCAGAAAAGAATCACAGCAAACATAATGAAACGAAAAGAGAATTTTTTCATTTTACAACTCCTTAAATGCAATTGATGTGTCTACTGTTTAAATATTGAGATGATCAGCATAAATCCAATAAAACCAGCACAGCCTAACCCGATAATACCGGGCAATGAAAGCCCCAAAATAAGCGGAGGAACTGCAAAGCAAAGAAGTAGGGAGGATGCCAGGATCAGGGAAGCGATGATTATGGCGATTGCGATTCTGTTGTTTGACTGATGTTGGGCAGCAAGAATTCGTTCAAGTCGTTGCACATCAAATCCAATAGTTAGCTTACCCTTTCTAAGCTGTCTTATTATGGCAAGCGACTCTCTTGGAATGCTCTGGAGAAGTTTGATAGACTCACTTGAAACTCGGCTCATATCGTCAGATATTCTTGATGGCGAAAATCGTGCCATCTTTGCCTTTTTGATGTAGGGAGCAGCATGACTTACCATGTCAAATTCAGGGTCAACCATCTGTGCAACACCTTCTACAGCAGTAAAAGCCTTGAGCATCAAAAATGTTTCTGGCATAAGCCTGAGCCTGTGATTCAGGGCAATCTGGACAATATCTTGCAGCATTTTGCCCATATTTATATGTTTTAGTGCTGATCCAGCTAAATATTGCCCTGTAAATCCTGCAATATCTCTTTCAAGTGCTCTTAAATCAGGCTCTTCATCATAATCTGTCAATTCAAGAAGCAGGCGACTGATCTGCGAGGTATTTTGCATTACTGTATTTGCAATTATATCAACAAATACCTCCCGTGAGTATTGATCTACAAAACCCATAATCCCGAAATCTATTGGGCAAATTATATTATCAGGCAGAACAAAGATATTTCCAGGGTGAAGATCTCCGTGAAAAAAGCCGTAATCCAGCACCTGAGTCAAAATAAAATCTGCACCTCTTTTTGTCAGAAGTTTTCTATCATAACCTTTGGCATCAAGTGTCTCAACTTCTGATATTTTGATTCCTTCAACATATTCCATAGTGAGTATGGAGCATGTTGTATGTTCAAGATAGACTTTGGGAATATAAATACCATGATTATGCTTTGAGCAGTGAGCTTTGTTGTCACTGTTAAGCTCATCAATATCTTCGTCTGTAGTGGTTTTATCAGCAGAGCCGTGAACAATATTGGTTGTTCTCTTATCAGATGGAAACTGCCTTTCAACCCTTATCATGTTTGATGCTTCAAGGGTGTAATCAAGCTCTCTTTCAAGTGTTGCTGCAAATTCTTGAACAATCTTGACGGGTCTGAAAAAGGAGAGATCCTCAATATGACGTTCCATAAGTGTAGCAAGGTGTAAAAGTATCTCTAAATCTACCTCAATCAATCGTTTGATTCCTGGACGCTGAATTTTAACAGCAACTTTTTCGCCTGTTTTTAGTACTGCCCGATGAACCTGACCAATTGAGGCTGAGGCTAAAGGCAGCTCCTCAATAGATTCAAATGGCTCAGCGATATTTTTATTAGGATGATTTGATTTATATTCTAATAAGTTATATTGATTTTGTAGATGGTTTAGAAGAGCAGCATTTGACTTGAATTCAGATGAGATAATTGATTTTACCTCTGCAAAGCTGAATGGGGGTACATTGTCTTGAAGTTTTTCAAGCTCATGGAGAAAGGGCAGAGGGATAAGATCGGGTCTTGTGGATAGAATCTGTCCAAACTTGATAAAGGTGGGTCCAAGCTCTTCAAAAATTAGCCTTACCCTCTCCTGAGGGGTGAGACGTTCAACCTTTTCCCGTTTTTTTCTTGATATCATCTGAAGACCAACCTCAAGGTACTGGTCGATCTTCAGGACATCAATAATATTGTCAAAGCCGTATTTGAACAGAATTGTAAGTATCTGGCGATACCTGTTTACATGACGATATGTTCTTCCAATAATATTGATACTTCTTAGGTTCAGCATGAGCTTAAGAGGCTGTCACTGTTAATGGCACAGGAAGAAGAGTGTTAGGCAGCGGCACAGAACCTTTGACTAAATCTTGTGAGATAAATTGCTCACGCAGTGATAGTGACGGATTAATCTCTAATTCAGAGAGAAGATTATATTCACACTTTTTCAAAGAACTTTGCTCATAGCTCCAATCTCCCCAGACAGTTTCAATTATCTGTTCGTAAAGAGGGGCTACAAGTTCAGTTGCAGCCTTGCCGTATAACAGGTCAATGTGGCTTGCACCTTCAATCACAAAATCTATCAACTGACTCTTCTCGTCTGTAATCTCAACATTTTTCAAATCCGCTACACTCTCAATTCTATAGACTTTTTTTACTTTATGAGGATAAAATTCGCTGTATTTCATATTTTCAACTGGAGCAAGGTGATCTTTGCCTCCCCAGAAGTGGAAAAGAGGGATGCTGTCAGGAAAAAAGGAGAAGCAGTCTGAATAGTTAAGGTTGCTGTTGTCCATTCTTTTAAATCCTGTACCATCATAGATTGCTCTCAAAAGCTGGAATCCAATCCCAAGCGGAATTGACTCCATTGCTTTTTTGAGATAACGTTCAATAAAAAATTTGTCATCTTTGTGGTTTTCAGGAGATATCAAAAAATTGAGATCACCTATGTTGTTGTTATAGATTGCACGGGTAATATCTTTTATAATGGGCAGATCAGTAACAACTCTTGAGAACTCCTGAATCGGCAGATGAGAAAATTTGAAAATCCGTGAGATATGGTTAAGCCACAGTGCTGCTGGAAAGAAAACATGTGATATTTTGTTGAAAAATTTTGGTGAGCCTAAAGAGATAACAGACTTTACCATATTTATGTTATTTTTTGCGTCAGATTTTGAAGGTAAAACTTTGTTCAGTATCTTTTTTTCATCTTTGGATAAAAATCTGAGCTTGTCATAGTTTAGCCGTAAAGCCCAGTTGAGCACCATATTTTCTGATACAACTCCGCCCATGCTGTGCCCCATCAGAATAGATGGTTTGCCGCAGCTTCTTGCATAGATAAATTTAAGGACTGCTGGCAGATCGTAGTCAATCAGGGTATCTACTGTGTAATAGGGGTCAAACCTGCCTGTGTTTACCCCCATACCTCTTGGATCGAACAGATAGACCCACACCCCTGCATCTGCAATATCCATAACCATTGAATATCGATTGCTCAGATGGAAACAGTTGCTGTTGTTTGCAAATCCAGGTACAAGTATAACAGACGGCTTACAGTCGCCGGCAGTAACATCCTCCATACTGACTAACCTTTTGAAACGTATCTCTTTTCCCTCTTCGGTAAACTCGCGATAAAAGACAGTTTCATAATCTCCACGCCCGTTACTCTCCCGCTCATTTATCTCGCTCTCAAAATATACAGGCTGTTTATCCTGTCTTAATGCCTCTTTAAGAATAAACCTTCTGCTCGCCTCATTTAAAATTGATTTAAGAAACGATGATGCAATATTAAATCTTTTGAGTGTAAGAAATGTAAGCGTTTTAGCGTTTAGCAAAATGACATTTTCGGTCAGTTTTATTCTGCCTTTTTCAAGCTCTTGTACAAGAACTGCCTTTATCTCATCTCTTGGGATAGCTTTTCCAGTTGCATGTTTAAAAATATGGTAAAGGCTTAAAGCTAACTTTCCTATAGCATTAATCCTAAGCTCTCTCTGGTTATGAATAAGCTCTCGAGATACAGGCAGACCAAGGCTCAACTGTCCCTTATAAATTTTGCTGTAAGTGTTGTAACCCGCATTTATAATTTTTGCGGGTATCTCGTTTATAACCATTCGGGCAGCAGCCCGCTTAAGCTTGATAGCTTTTTCAATTATCTTCATTTTTCCTGATTTTTTTAAGAGCAAAATCTTTCACCCTTGCTATATCGTCTTTAGTTAAAATACCGTTTACGCCAGATATGGCTGAAAGCTGCATTCCATGTTTAAGTCCAAGTTTATAAATCTCTTTAACCTTTTTCCACTCTGTGTTTGTCCCTTTGGTAAAATCTTCAAAACGCCCTTCAAGAGCTAAAATAATGGTCTCTGCAAGTCCAGCATAGACAGCGTTGGGAGGAAGTCCGATATCTTTCATCTCAATGTTATTTCCTGGAAGCAGAATTTCACCACCTGTTATTATAAGCACATCTTGGCGTTTTCCAGCCTCTTCTTCTGAAAAGATCATCGGACGGGTGATATCGGTGATTACACACCCAGGTTTTACCCTCATAATATCAAAAGGTTTTTCAGCACTTGAGCTTGCCGTGACAATAACATCCATTATATCAATATTTGTATCAGCCATTGTTGAAACATTTACAATAACATCAGGATTTTCCATCTGGATAGTCTCCTGAATTGTCAGAAGTTTTGCCATGTTGCGGCTCACAAGATAAACCTCTTCAAAGGCTGTTGCAAGAAGCCTTGCACAAATTGAGCCAACAGCACCAGTTGCACCGATAACCATCGTTTTTGCTCTGAGTATCTTGTCATTTTTAAGTGTAACAAGTCCCATCTGACGCACAGCTTCAGCAGATGCCCATAGTGCTGTAGATGCTGTATAGCTGTTGCCGGTTGTAACTGGCAGCACCGCATATTTGCCGATATCGACACTTGTACCTTCCATGTTTTTGGGCAGCATTGCTATTCCCATCACCTGAGCACCTAATAATTTTGCCTTTTCAGCAGCCTGAAGAATCTTTTTGGTTGTAAATTCAGGGCTATGTGACTGCATCTGCTCTGGTGTCTCTGCAAGTGCTATCAGCCAGCCTTCTGCCTCAACACCTGTCGGTGATTTAATGCCGGTTATTTTAGAATAGACAAAAGGAGGTGCAAAGGATAAGAGCCGTTCCACTGCCCCCATTGTTTTTGGGGCTACCTCTCCAATAATATTAATTGGGCTTATCTTTTTGAGATCTTCTTGAGAACGCGGATGACCAAGATAGGCAAACCTGTTAATCCTTCTCTTTTGGTTGTTAGGATAGATTATTCTTGGTTCCAAATGCTGTTCACTTATAATCTCTAAAAGATCATCTTTTAAACCTGATGTTTTGGGAATCTCAAGTGCCGATATCATAAGAGCCTCCTGAACAGAGACTCCTACCACACGGTCAATTATTTTAGGAGTGGTATCAATAATCATTGAGATGCCTTTGTTTATCAAGGTCTCTATTCTATCCTCATAGGCTGTAGTGGTAATAACTATTTTATCCTTAAGCTCTCCATCTTCAAAATATCTGACATAGTCATAAAAATCGTTATATGGAATGACAATGACTGTAGCATTTTTTACAGCCCTTTTAAGAACAAATGAGTTAATAGTTTTCATCTGCTTTTGTTCTAATAAAAAGTTTTTCACTGGAGAAAGACCGCCTGGAATCCATCTTAAGGGTCTGTGAATACGGTTTGCATACTGGTTCAAAGCATCTATAGAAGAGAGAACTTTCGGGATTCCATTTTCAAACAGCGGGTCTGCAAAATAGAGGTTTTCTGTATATTCATTAATAACATTGGCAATTTTTTCACTTGACATGCCTGAGCAAAATAGAACTCTGGCGTTGGTAAAAAAGTTGTTGCCAAGCTGAAAATGTGCATGACGGATGCACCACTCATGGCTTACCCGTCTCAGTGTCTCACCTGTTGTAACTGGTGTGGTAAGTGTATTTGCAGCTTTAAGAAGTTTTTTTAGGTCTTTGTTCATAATGGTTCTTGAACCCTGACCATACATATATTTTATGGCACTGAGCGAGATAACATCTGCTTTTTTGTTCCACATCAAGAGCAAATCTTCTGCTTTCTTCAAATCTCCGTCAGTTCCAAAACGTTTAATGGTAAATTTCTGCCCTAAAAACTCTGTTTCTATCTGATAATTGTCGGTTGCCGGTCCAAGGCTTATATTTGTAATATGTTTCAAAGTTCAACTCCCTGATATGTTTGTGTGAAAATTATGATTCAGCTTGAACAGTCTCTTCAGTAATGTCACCAATCAGCTTTTCATTGGCTGATGGCACTTTGACAGAACTTATGTTTGAATCATCAGATAACCATGTCTTTCTGGCTTCAAGAGCAAGCTCTTTTACCTTCAAAATATCCTCATCGCTGAACACCCCATTTACACCTGAAATAGCAGCAAGTTTCATTCCATGCTTAAGACCAAGTTTATAAATCTCCCTCACTTTTTCCCACTCAATATCACGTCCAATGGTAAATATCTCATAACGCCCTTCTAACGCAAGAACAATTGTTTCGGCAAGACAGGCATAAACCACCTTTGGAGGAAGTCCAATGTTTTTCATTTCAGGGTTGCCCGGAAGCTCAATTTCACCCGATTCTATTACAAGAACATCAGGTCTTTTTGCCACCTCTTTTGGCGGTAAATCCAAAGGACGGGCAACATCTGTGATTATACACCCTGGTTTTACCCTTGTGATATCCAAAATCTTTTTGCCAGCTCCAGATGTTGCTGTTACAATTACATCCATATCATGCAGATATTTGTCAGGGTTGGTTGTAATTCTAATTTTTACGTCAGGTGTCTCATCTAATATTGACTGCTGAAGAGCCATAAGTTTTGCTGTATTTCTTCCGCCCAAATAGACCTCATCAAAAGCCTTTGCAAGGAGTCGGCAGCAGACAGAGCCAATAGCACCAGACGCACCAAGCACCATTGTTTTTGCCTTTATCTTTTCTCCTGGTTTCACTTCAATCAAGCCCATACGCCTTACAGCATCAGCCGCTGCCCACAATGCACCAGATGCACTGTAGCTGTTACCTGTGGTAATTGGAAGCTCTGCTTTTTTAGCAACTGTAACGCCTGCATCTCCAACAACTTTTGTAAATGCACCAAGTCCCATTATCTGAGCACCAAGCCGTTTTGCCATTCTTGCTGCTTGAAGAAGCCGTTTGTAAGTAAATTCAGGGTCATGTGCAAGCATCTGTTTTGGGGTGCCGCCAATGGTGATAAGCCACCCTTCGGCTTCTGCACCTGTAGGAGATTTAATTCCAGTCACGCGGGAGTATATCCAAGGTGGAGCATAAGCTACAACTTTTTCAACTGCATCAAGAAAAACAGGAGGTGCAAATCCTGATATTGTATCTACAAGTTTATCTTTTTTGAGAAACTCTTTTGACAGAGGGTGGATAACAAACGCAAAGCGGTTTATCCTCTTCTCCTTGCCAGAGGGATAGACAATACGAGGGTCCATTCGCTGAGTGCTTATAATTTCAAGCAGATCATCGTCTCTTACCTGATTTCGTTTTTTGTCAAGTGCCGCAATAATAAGAGCAGAAAGCACATTAGGTTCTACTACTCGCTCCAATATTTTAGGTGTAGTATCAATGATGACATTTACCCCTCTCTCCTTGAAAAAATCAACTTTGTCGTCTGTAACAGTAGAGGTGATAATTGTCTTTCCGCCAAGCTCTTCAAGCGTTGCCTTGCCGATATATTGATAAAATCCATAAGATGGAATGACAATTATATCAGCTTTTTGCATGGCACGCCGCATGATATAGTCATTCCATGCTCTGGTAGGGATAACTGACGCTGCAAGCCTTTTGCTTGGAAGCCATTGAAGAAGCTCATGGCTTCCTTGTGCATATCGTTCAAGCCCTGCAAAGGAGTTGATAAATTTGGAGATGCCATTCTCTAAAATGGGATCAGCAAAGGTTAAATTGTCTGTATATTCTGACATTACTTTGGCAATCCTGTAGCTTGTCATTCCTGACATAAACAGCACTCTTGCATTTTTAAAATAATCGGGGAATTTGTGGTTTACAAACCTCAAACACCACTCCATTGAGACATTTCTAAGAGAGAGTCCAGTTGTAACTGGAGTGCTTATCTTCTCCCCAAGCTCATTGAGTTTGGCATATCGCTTTTTTTTCAGATATCGGGGTCCCATGCCATAAGGATATTTGATGCCGCCAATGCCAATTGCATCAGCCTCTTTATCCCACTGTAAGAGCAGACTTGCAGCCCTGTCCATGTCATCGTTGACGCCAAACCGTTTGATGTTGAACTCTTGCCCAAGAAATTCGGTCTCAAATTCATAATCATCTTTACTTGATCCAAGATTGATACTGACTATCTGTTTCAATATATCCTCCCCATTTTTTATAAAATTTCTATCGATAGTTATCTATTTTTCCAATAGCATTTACAGGGCATATCTCCATTGCTTCGTTGCAAAGAGCAATTTCAGCATCAGTTACTGGTTGGCTATAAATATATTCATGCCCTTCATCATGGTTACTGGCAAAATGAGCTGGTGCAATCTCTGCACAGACAGAGCAGCCAATACATCTGATATCCACATAAAACATACCTTGAACATTCTCAGAAATATGTGGGTATTGCAAATTCTTAGAATTTTTATTGCTGTTTTGTCCAGTTATCATCAACTGACAATCTCCCTCATAATCTGTGCCACATCCTGTAAAAGGGCTTCTTTCTCTTGATAATCCTGATGAAGATGACAGTATTTTGAATTATCCAAAGCTGTTTTAGAACACTTTTTTCCGCTCTTTGTAATTGCTTGACATTGAATGGGTTGCTGTTCCTCTCTTTTTACGCTCTCTTTTTGTTCACCACTTTCAGATGTCTCTGTCTTAACGCTATCTTCTGCTGACTCTCCTGAAATACCATAAGGTTCAGATATCTCTGAAGAGTTTAGCACTCGTGCCTGTTTAGCCTCCTCATATCTGTCATTTATAACCAACGGTTCATCATAAATTTTACCTGACTGTACAAGATCAATCAGTTCGTTGAACTCCTGTTCAAAGCCGTCAAGCAGAGTTTCAGGGTCAGGCATTAATCCGTCATCACAGGCAATGCCTATTGTAACATTACCATTATAGCTCATAATGCTCACCCCTAAGCCTATCATTCCC
>JADFZJ010000023.1:31985-57947 GCA_015232555.1 Desulfamplus sp.
TAGAGAGGCTCTTTGGGTCCCGGCACATTGGTAAGAACACCTGAAGCCTTATTGCCAAACAGTTGGGCAGCTTTCTGGGCAACTGTTGCTGGAAGAGCACCGATAGTACTCAACAGCCCAAAATTGATGTATGGATCAGGAGATGTTTTTAGTTGATCCATCCGCCTTTTTACCTCTTTTAACCTGAGCACAGGGTCTTCAAGATATATGGGAAGTCTAAGGAATACTAAGCTGAATTTATTGCCAAGTTCAAATTCTGTTCCGGGTTTACGGATATTTACTGGTACTGCAACATGAAGATCAAGGGTATTTACAGGTGTATTTCTTGTCTTTAAATATCTTCGCATAGCCCCAGTAACAGTTGCGATAAGTACATCATTGAGAGTCGTACTGCTTATAGCTTTTCCAACTCGTTTGATTTTATCCAAAGGAATAGGATTAGTCCATATCATACGCTTTTGAACCCCGAGTTTGCCTTTAAATGCAGTTTTCGGGTCTGAGGGCATTATTGTATATTTTGATATTACTTTGGCAGCATCTGATGAGATAGCAGCAGAAAATTTACCCCAGTCTTTTATATAACTTGGTCTGGTGATAATTTTTCCAACCTCTTTTATTAATGTTCTGCCTATCTTCTGACCAGTGCTGATCATATCTTTTGCACTGTCCATCATGGAGTTTAAGACAAAAAACGGAGTAAAATCAGAGGCTCTTTTTACAGATGACTTATGTTTAGCATCTGGCCACGGAGCATTGGGATCATTATCAGCAGTGGATAGAATGACATGCACCAAAGCTATTCCATCAGCCATGCAGTGGTGAATTCTAAAAAATAGAGCACACCCTTTGCCATAGTTTTCAATCATATAGATATCCCAAAGCGGTTTGTTATAATCAAGCGATTTGGTCTGAAGAGCACTGATAACTTCCTGAAGATCACTTTTTTCACCTGATGCAGGTAAGCCGATGCGGTGGATATGAGATCTTAGATCAAAATTTTTGTCTGTAACCCATTTGCCTGCACCAATACCTGAAATGGGGCGTTCAACTTTTTTTTTGAATCTTGGAAAACACGCAAGGCGAGTATCAATAGTAGCGTAGAGTCTGTTATAATCAAGAGGCTCTTCAAATTCCATTACTCCGGTTATTACCATCAAATTGACAGGGTCATCCATACAGAGCCAGAAATTGTCAGCATTTGTCATGGTTTCAGTCATAGGTTTCCTCCTGATAAGTTGTAAATTTAGTTTTATTTGATAAGTTAGGAATTACATATATTTTTTGTCAAAATTTAGATTTGATTTAGTAAGAGTATTTAAGTCGATCGTCTTAGAAGTTCAGAGAGTTAAATGTAAATATCAAGATGTGGGTGAACACGGTAAATCTGCCACGGATGTTATATGCAATATTGAAATTGATGTCAAAACATCAAAATTAAATAAAAAAAGTTAAATTTTCACTTGACATTCATAACGCAGTGCATCATATTACGTTCAAATGACACAGTGCGTTATGAAATATAATCTGTTATAAAAAATAATTATAAATAGTGCAACAAGTTTTTAAATAATATTTTGTAAAAAGGAGAAATCACGATGAATGAAATCAATGAAACAACAGAGACAATGTCAGCCTATTACGGCTCAGAGTCAAATTATACAGAACATGAGGCTTCAAACTATACAGAACATGAAACAGCAACAATGGAGGATACAGCTATGGAAAATACAACATCAGAAAATTCAGCAATTCAGAGTTCAATAGATAATTCGGTAATGGAGAGTGCAGCAATGGAAAACCCAGCCGTTGAGAAGACAGATACAATAAATAGAGAAGCGGTAACTACAGATTGTAAGGCAGAAGTTTCTGAACCAGAAATCTCTAAGATGGAAACTTCTGAATCAGATATTTCTAAAGCAGAAACATGTGCTTCAAAATATAACACAGTGAGAGCGGTTAAAGAGACTCGTGAATCCATTAAAAAACGGTTAGATGATTATAATGAGAAATATGTGAAAAAAACGGTTGAGACTGGTCGTGAGTTTGTCAAAGAGTTGAATGCAGATCCCCTCAAAAAAATTGATAAGCTGATTGATAACGGCACAAAAGCTGTTAAAACCTTGAAAGCAGACTCTATCAAAAAATACGATGACTTAAAAGAGAAGACAAAAGAGCTAAAAGAGAAGACAAAAGAGTTCACAGAAAAGGCTAAAAAAAGCCCCTTCAAGGCAATGGGAGATGCTGTAAAGGAAGCTAAAGAGGACGCATCTAAAAAGCTCGACGGGTACATTGAAGATTACAAAGAAAACCGCAGAAAAGTGGTTGAGAATATTGAAAAAGATGCTGAAATTATAAAACAGGATATGATTGATGCCAGCAAAAAAGTACTTGATAAAATAGCATTGAAAAAGGTAATTGAAGAGAAACTTAGCACCACAATTGAGAAATTTCCTTCAATGTTCAATCTGCCAAGCAAAAAAGAGGTTGAGGAGTTGATAAAAGGAATTGACAGTGTGAACAGAAAAGTTGACTCTCTGACAAGTCAGTTTGCTGCTTAATTTGATAATTTGATTGTGTAATTTCGAGCAAGGATATAGCATCATCATAATGTTTGATCTTTTGGTGCTATATCCATCTTAATTTGATGCTATAATATAAACATCTTATTTTAAGGATTAGATTATGATTGATATCAAAAAATATTCCAACGGCAGGTTTTTTGATGTGATTAACAGAAAATATATAAAACCAGATCGTATCAAGGAGCTTATCAAAAAAGGCGAGCAGATCAAGGTTACTCTGACAACTACAGGTGAAGAGATTACTGAAGCGGTTCTTGATAAATATACAAGAAGAAAGAGCTTAGGTAAAAAAGCCTCAGACATTTCGGATAATGTAAAAGAAAATTCAGCAAATGGTGATTTGGCAGCAGAAAAATCAGAAAATGAAGATTCAGCAGGCACAGACTCCAGAAAGTCAGACAGTATTTTTAACGTAGAAAGTATGAAAAACTGGGTACTGGATGTTATTGACAGGAGAATTAATCAAGTTATAGAGATAATGAATCTTCCAACACGGGATCAGATTGCTGAACTTAATGACAATATAAAGTCGATTAATCAGAAGATTGACGCTCTTGAAGCCTCGAAATTGGAATCTATCTCTAAATCCAATGTGGTTAAAGATTCAGAGCCTCTTTTTGAATCAACAGTAACGTTTAAAAATTCAGAGATGCCGTCACAAGATTCAGAGCCTGTATCTGATGTCCCCTCAGAGCAGGTATCAGACATCTTTTTGAACAAGCAAAACCCTTTTGAAGAGTACGCGGAAAAAAAAACTGCTGAAAAAAAAACTAATGAAAGAAAAAATGTAAAAAGACGTACCAGAAAAAAAATGGCTCTCTGATATTTTCCGTGGTTTTTAGTAAAATTGTCAATTTTTAATAGCGTTCATTAATTGCCATGAATTTAGGCTATTAAAATATTAGTAATTATTTTTGATAGTTATGATGAATAGCTGAGGTCTATATCACAAATAAAAGATTTTATCTACCACAGGAAAGCTCGGAGAACCAAAAAAATCTGATCGGAGAATAATATGCACCTGATAAAAAAATATGCAAATCGAAAATTATACGATACTAATGAAAAAAAATATGTCACAATGAAACATATTTCCGAAATGATAAAATCTGGTAAAGATGTGTCCATTATTGATAATGAGACTAACGAAGATTTAACATCCTCAATTGTATCCAGTCTAATGGGGAAAGATTCAGGCGAAACTGGTGAATCTCTCTCCTCCAGCCTGCTGATTCAACTATTCAGAAAAGGCAGCGGTGCACTTACCGATTACGCAAAAAAATATTTATCCATCTGGCAAAATGCCTTTACACTTGCTGAAGATGAGCTGGATAATATGCTCAAAAGTCTTGTTAAAAATAATGAAATATCCAGAACTGAGGGAAGCCGATTAAAACATGAGATAATAAGTTTCACATCTTCTCTTAAAAACTGGATATCTGAAATGGTTGATAAACGTATCAATGAGGTTTTAAGTGTTATGAATCTTGCAACAAGAGATCAGTTTGCAAATCTTACAGAAAGAATAAACTATTTAGAAAATAAAATTAAGGAGCTTGAATCTACAAATAATCTCAATAACAAAGAGGCATTAAGCAAAGGTGAATCAGATAATTAAACTTTACTGCTGTAATGTTTAAATTTTTTTTGAGTTTAGCCAGTTAAGAAAAATGCCGCTTCCCATAATGATGGTACCTCCAACCCAAAATCTCCATGAGACAGGGTCATTCATTAATAGAATCCCAACAACAGAAGTAAAGATAGTTTCTGATGACATGTAGACTCCTCCTTCCCAGCCTCGACAGTAAAAGAAACCTTGATTCATTAGAATTTGTGCCACTACTGATGTAATAATAATTCCAATTACCATTGACCACTCCAAAAATGTTGAAGGAGTTATTGGATCGCTTACAAACATAGGAAATGTAATTATTGCACCCACGATGCAAAAATAAAAATAGATAATAACAGAATCGTTATTTTTTCTAAGAGAGCTTATCAGCGTAACTGTCAAACCCGTAAAAGCACCAGCAGTAAGTGCCATGAGCTGCCCAAACAGCTTACCTGAAATTGTAAAATCAAATAATATAGCCACTCCTGCCATAACCAGAACAACGCAGAAAATTTGAGGCAGTCCAATACGTTCTTTGTAGATAATCGCACTAAAAATAGCTGCAAACACAGGAAATGAATAAAATATGACAATACTTGTGGAAATAGGAAGAATACGGATCGCTGTAATAGAGGCAATAAAAGCGATTGAACCAGTAAAACCCCGCAATATCAGAATAGGAATGTTGTTGCCTTTATAAAGATTTTGCTTGCGTCCAAAAACAGCGTTTAATACTATAAATCCTCCTAAAAATCTTATAAATCCAATATTCCAAACCGTGTATCGTTGATCCATCTGTTTGATAAGAATGCTCATCATGGTAAAAAGGAGTGCTGCCGATATCATACACAGAGGTCCTGCAAGTGATTCACTCAGCCATGCACTCTCTTTTTTTATGTATTTTGCGGGAACAATTACTTTTTCGTCTTGTTGAGCCACACTTTCCATATTTCACAACAAAGTCCTCATTGTTTGAAGCATTTTCAACTCTTAGAGCCTGAATATTTAAAAAGGCTCTATATATAATAACAAAACGCAATTTATGAGCGAGTATAGTATATTAAGTCATAGCATTTTACCAGATGAAATCAAGCAGTGCTTTTGCTTGCTTATTAATCTCAATTATGATTTTTATCATTTTTCAGCTTGCAATTATAATCAGGGAGGAGTTTAAAATATGCGATATATTTTTACTGGTATTGTTTTTGCTGTCCTTATTGGTTTTATTCCTCATTATTCCTATTCTCGTAATGAGATATTCGGCTTTATCTTTGGTCTCTTTTTTGCTGAAATCGTCTCTTTACGAAAGCGAATTTTACTTCTTGAAAAGCCTCATTTGCAACTTGCACGGGAGCATACCCATCAAGAGGGTGCTATGCCCGCTTCATCTTCTGAGCAACCCGCATCTTCTGAGGATAATTTTGATGAACATTATAAGACAGAAGTTTCTCCCCCTGAAAATATTAGAACCACTAAAGAACGCAAAAACGGTGAATTTTTCAAAAATATTGAGACATTTACCCCTAAAAAGAGTTCGTTGACAGCGTTAATAGCTCGTATAAAAGAATTTTTCACAACTGGAAACGTGGTGCTTAAACTTGGCATTATCATCATCTTCTTTGGTGTCTCTTTTCTTCTCAAATACGCAGCTCAGAGAAACCTTATTCCGATAGAGTTCAGGCTTGCAGGTGTGGTAATATTTGCTATTGGAATGCTTATTACAGGCTGGTCAATGAGCGGCAAAGAAGCTCGAAATAATAGAGACAATGAAGAACCAAACGGAATTAAAGAAGATATAACAAGTAGATCAGAACACCGAAAATACGGCAGCCGTGAATATGGAGTTGTGCTTCAAGGAGGAGGCGTTGGCATTCTATATCTAACTGTTTTTGCAGCTTCCAAGCTCTATAATTTTCTGCCCAACACATTCTCAATGATACTGATGATTCTGCTGGTGGCTTTGTCTGGAGCATTGGCTGTGATGCAGGATGCAAAGTCGTTAGCTGTATCAGGAATTATCGGCGGATTTCTTGCCCCTGTGCTTATGTCAACTGGCAGTGGAAGCCATGTAATGCTATTTTCCTATTATGCTTTGCTCAATTGCGGAATTCTTGGCATTGCATGGTTCAAGGCGTGGCGAGAACTCAATCTTTTGGGTTTTGTATTTACCTTTATAATATCTGCTCTTTGGGGCAGTGAGCATTACAGACCAGAATTTTTTTCTACAACCGAACCTTTTTTAATTCTCTTTTTTCTCTTTTATGCAGCAATATCGGTTCTTTTTGCCCATCGTCAACCTCCTAAACTCAAAGGGTTTATTGATGGACCTTTAGTATTTGGTCTGCCTCTTGTGGTGTTTGGTCTGCAAAGTGCACTTGTTAGCAATATTGAATATGGGCTTGCAATATCTGCCCTCACTCTTGGTCTGTTTTACATAATCCTTGCAACGGTTCTCTGGAATCGCCTTGTCGAAGGGATGCGGATGCTCACCGAGGCGTTTATTGCAATCGGTGTTGTTTTTGGAACTCTTGCAATTCCGCTTGCACTTGACGGCAGATGGACATCAACCGCTTGGGCACTTGAAGGTGCTGCAATGGTCTGGGTGGGTGTTCGTCAAAATCGTCTGCTTGCAAGACTTTTTGGAATACTTCTGCAGTTTGGTGCAGGTATCGCATTCTTAGCTGCAGAGAACTATTATTACTTCTTTGCTAACAAACATTTTTACAACTATGTTGATCCAAATGCCTATTTTTCTGACGCTTCCAATTTTTCTAATGCAATGCCCTTTCTAAACCAGATATATTTAGGAGCTGTTTTTATAAGTATTGCGGGCTTGTTCTCCTCTTATTACATGGTCACCAATAGGGAAAAATTAAGAAGATGGGAGAACTCTTTTCATATTCCCCTTCTTTTGTGGGGAGTTGTCTGGTGGTTTGGCGGGGGACTCTATGAGATTGACAGCTACGTTTCCGCCTATTCAGACTATAATGAATATCATCTATTTCTTGTTTATTGTGCCGTTAGCTGCCAATTAATGTCGATGATTGCAAATCATCTTAAATGGCATCAACTTATGCAATCAATGATGCTGTTTCTGCCTGTAATTTTTTGCACCCTTGCCTTAGAGCTGTTTGACCTGTTTGGTCGGTCACACCTTTTCGCAAAGTGGGGTAGTGTTGCGTGGATTATAACTTTTGCTGTTCAGTATAGATTATTGTGGCAGTTTGACCACCATTTGCCCAATGAATCTTATCAAACACCGAATCATAATCCTCAGGAGTTCGCCAAAACTGATAACACTCAAGGAACTGACAAAACTGAAAAAAAATCTTTCAGGCTTACACCTTGGCAGCATCTGATAACACTCTGGATTCTGATGTTCGTTCTTTCTCATGAAACTGTCTGGGCTGTCAGACAATTTTTTAATCCAACCGCATACTCTTCGTTTGATCTGTTTGGGCAATCTTCAACATGGTCAGGCATTTTTTGGGGAATTGTGCCTGCTATATCAATTCTTCTGATTATTAAAAAAGGTGAAATGATAAAGTGGCCCATTGGGAGACACCAACAATACTATTTTAATCAAGGGCTTACTTGTCCCGCATCGTTTTTGATTTTGTGGATTTTATGGACAAACTTTTATGATGGAAATCCAGCACCTTTGCCATACATTCCCCTTGTGAATCCTCTTGAGCTTTCCCAGATTTTTGTTCTGCTTGTTTTAACTTTATGGGCATTCAGAGGATTGGGATCGTCATTACTATTGAATAAAAAAGTTGTTCTCTTGCTTCTGCTGTTTATATGGCTCAACTTTGTGACTGGTCGTGTTGTTCACTTCTATTTTAATGTGCCGTTCTACTTTTCTGATCTTACCGATTCTGTAGTTTTTCAGGCTGGAATATCTATTTTGTGGGGAGTTGTTGCTCTTTTTACCACTGCGTTTGCTGCAAGAACAAGAAGACGCAGAATGTGGTTTGCAGGTGCTTTTCTGCTTGGACTGCTTGTCTTGAAACTCTTTACCGTTGATCTTTCAGGAATACGAACAATTGCCAGAATCGTCTCATTTTTAGCGGTTGGCGGATTGATGCTTTTGATTGGCTATATCTCACCTCTTCCACCTAAAGAGCAAAAGGAGTTCAAATGATGATGAAATTATCAATTAATCGTCTGCCTACTACATATATTCCTATTTTTACTGTTATAATATCGTCTGTTTTTCTATTTGTAATACACCCTGTTTATTGCGATTCTCTGTCAACTAAAGATTTTGGCTATGGTTTTATTCTTAATATCAGTGGAGATGAGCCAATCTACAGACTTGAACTGCCAGAAGCAGTCTATCAAGGCGTAATGCGTCAAGATTTGGGTGATATCCGTATTTTCAACGGAAACGGCGAGATAGTTCCCCATCTTCTGCGTCAGTCATTAGCTGAACTGGAGGCATCAGATATAATAATAGAATCAGGCAAAATAGCTGGACAAAACACAGCCAAAACTGCAAATAGCAATATCCAGAACCGTGTCCCATTTTTTCCGCTCTACAGCGATAGAGACTCTTCTCAAAACAACGATATTTCCATGAACATTATAAAAAATCCAGATGGGACAATTATCAGTGTTCGCTCTTCAAACAATAATCCTTCAAATAGTGCTGAAAGTGAGATTATAGCCTATCTGCTTGATATGAGTAAAATCAAACCATACCCGAAACAACTTGAGCTTGAGTGGAGCGGTGGAGGCGATCATTTTATAATTAATATCGCACTTGAGGGCAGCAGCGACCTTACGCACTGGGATTTTATGACAGAGAAAACTATTGCAAAACTTCAATTTGCAGGTAATTCAGTTTATCAGAATCAGATTGAACTTGAGGAGAGCACTATTAAAGGAAATAGTATTCAAAAGGTAAGCAGCGAAAAGAGGAAACAATACAAATATCTTCGTCTATCATGGGCTACGGAAGAAAAAGATTCAACATCAAGTGCAGCGTTGATAAGCATTAGAGCAATACCGCCTAAACAAGAACCCAAGATAAAGCGGAAGTGGAGAGAGATTAACAACGGCACTTTCAGCCAGACAAACAGAATGGTTGTTCATTTTGACTCTGGTGGCTATTTTGATGTAAATGCTGTTCAGATTAAATTTAACCAGACTAACAGCATTATCAGGGCAACAATTGAATCATCATCTTTATATCAATCTGTTTCAGAGCATAATACACAGTGGTATCAACGCTGTGAAGGTGTTTTTTATACATTAAATGCAGGGAAACTTAAAAAAGCAGAGGATGCTGAACTTTCAAATTCAATATTTACCTTTCCCATAACTTCTGACAGATTTTGGAGAATGAAGGTAAGTCAGGACGGGGCAGGGCTTGCTAATTCTGTCTATCCACCGATATTAAAAGTAGGATGGATACCTCACGAGATTCTGTTTGTTGCTCGTGGAAATCCCCCATATACTTTGGCTTACGGAAGTGTCAAATTCCTTGAACAGAATGCCAATATAATTAAAATGAACGGTCAATCAGGCTACATAATAGAGACTATTTTGAAGGATGTCAGCAGAAAAGAGATTGCAGATGCAACATACGGAGCACCAATTATTCTTGGCGGAGATGATGCTTTGCAGTTACCACCGCCTCCAATTCCTTGGGAAAAGTGGATTTTGTGGGGTGTGCT
Organism: Desulfamplus sp.; assembly: GCA_015232555.1. Lineage (GTDB taxonomy): Bacteria > Desulfobacterota > Desulfobacteria > Desulfobacterales > Desulfobacteraceae > Desulfamplus. The sequence goes on from JADFZJ010000023.1 coordinate 41,861, forward strand.
TATTTTCGGCGTCTGCCTGCTTGCGTTTATGGCGTGGAGGCTTGTAAATCAGATGAAAATCAACAGTTAAAGTAATTACAGCAATTGACAAATTAACACTTGAGGTCAGTGATGAATATTATAGAAGTTAAAGGAGTTACAAAAAATTATCCGCTCGGCTCAACCATTGTACATGCCTTGCGTGGAATTGATTTTAATATTAAAAGCGGAGATTTTTTAAGTATTGTCGGACCTTCAGGAAGCGGCAAAACAACACTTCTGAACGTGATAGGGTGCATCGATCAGGCAAACTCGGGAAGCGTAAAAATTGGCGGAATTGAGATAACAACTCTTACCGATAAACAGATTACAGATATACGCCTGCATAAAATCGGCTTTATTTTTCAGACATTTAATCTCATTCCTGTGCTTGATGTGCTTGAAAATGTAGAATTTCCATTACTGCTGATGAAAAACAGAACTAAATCAGATGCAAAAAAACGTGCTGAAAAATTGATTGATGAGGTTGGGCTTTCTGAATTTATAAAACATCGCCCTTCGGAGCTTTCAGGCGGGCAGCGTCAGAGAGTAGCCATTGCAAGAGCACTTGTCACAACTCCTGATATTGTGCTTGCAGACGAACCCACAGCCAATTTGGACTCAACAACAGGCGAGCAGATACTTGAAATTATGAGAGAGATGAACAGACAAGAGAAGACCACATTTATTTTTTCAACCCATGACCCCAATGTTATCAAATATGCTGGTTATGTTTTGAAGATAAAAGATGGTATCGTTGATTTAATCACATAAGCCATTCAAAAATAAATATGGATACAAATTTACATGCGTAGGTTATGTTAAATAATATCCACCCCACCGAAGTATGCGGTATCCAATATATGGGATATTTGAAGAGTCAACTACACATGTGAAGCCCACGCAAGATCAAAAGCCTGATCATTATCATTAAGGTTGGTGATTATAAGAGAGGGGGTGATCCATGCCTGATCGTCAAACTCACTTTTGTCAGCAATCTTTATATTTGGATATGCAGTCTGACGGGCAATCTTCTTGACTGTCAGAAATCTTGTGGCATTCTCACCCGAAGCTATACGGGTAAAGGCGAGATGCAGCACATTATTTCTCTGAGCAGCCTTCTGATAATTTTCAAAATCCTCCATATTATACTGTCTTCCCGGCAGTATCTCCATACGCTGAACTCCTCGGGTATCAACATCAAGGGAGATGTAGTATTTATGCTCGTCAAAATCTATCTCATACCCGTCATAAAGGGTATAGACATTGCCAAGAATGGTGATAAGTTTTTCAAAGTTGTCAATTTTTTTTGCATACCTCTCACCCTCCTCATTCTTTCCAACATGGTAGTAATCTGCCATAAATAGGCAGTGCTCAGGAAGGAGCAGAAGAGTTTCCTTGTTGAACTCCTTGAGAATATATCTTGATATTATATCACGAATTTTGGGTGCTCTTGTCGGTCTGCCTGATATAAGAAAATAGATTCCATCAAGGCATTTCTCTTTTCTCCATTCACTTAAAAGTGCATACTGCTTGCCAAACAAGAGTTCTAAAAATTTTGCAAATTCTTTTTCAATAAACCTGTCACTATCCCACCACTTCTCTTCGTCCTCTTCATGGCGGCTCTCCTTGAACATATCTGCAAAATACTCTCCAGCCTTTTTTTCTGAAAATGACTCTTTTCTCTTTAATGTTGTAGTGATTCCAAGATCAGGATCATTAAAAGAACGCATAAGAAGAATACTTGCATCTGTGGTCAATCCACCAATATCAACATGACAGACTACAAAATTCAGCCCTTGTTTATTTTTCTCTTCTGAAAATTTCTCAAATTTTTCATAGTTTTGTGAACTACTACCATTTTGATCAATACTCTTTTGCAACCCGATATTACCGATATTATTGTTATTAACTCCTCTCCTTTTTTGTGAAAAAAGAAACTCAACCTCTTTTAAATCAGAAACTCTATCCTTTTCAGAAGAGAGATCCCAAAATGGCATAAGTTTGATAAGGTTGAGAAAATAGAGTTCACAGGCACCGCTCTCATCTGCTGAAATATTAATAAAGGTCTTTTTAAGGCTTCTTAGGTTTGCTGGAAAAAGCTGTTTCCACTTTTTATGGGTTAAAAACTCCATGCAGACAGAGTATATATTCTCTCTGTATCCAGCTCTTAAATTCTCAATAAAAAGGTCTGGCACAGTAACTCTTATCTCTGTAATTACAGGAATTGCGGGACAGTTCCAAGGTCTTCCTTCAACTGGCTCTGTAATATATTTAAAGCTCTCCTCAAGCACCTTTTTAATATACAGCCTGAATTGAGGAACAGCCCCTTTATATGCGGCAAACTTGCTTGCAAAAACCGATTTAGCACTTTTGACAATCTGGCTGTTTGCAACTGTCATATCTTCAAAATTATCAATAAATGCAAAATCTCTCTCATCACCAGACGGTGGATTTATAAAGGCAGAGGGAAAACCTCCCCCTTCAACTTCACCATTTCGGTAGTGAACAACATATTTCCATGTATCTGTTATCTTCTCTCTACCATAGCAGCAGGGCCAGCATAAAACTGATGTTCTATAAGAACCAAAATCAACAAAAAGAATATACTCCTCACGATTATTTGAATCTCTCGGGGTTCTTCCCGCAATAGTTTGATAGTAGAGTTTGTTATCATCTTCAAGTTCTATATTAAATGAATCTTTACTCTGTTTGTTGCGTCTAAAAAAATTAAAAATCATTGTGTTACTTCTCCGACTTTATTCCAAAAACATTCACATCCCCTCTTATCACGACATTGGGAACATACAACTCTGCTGTATTCATTATGATATACGGCAAATCTTGCTCACGGGTGCCAAGAAATCCCTTATGCTCAGGGTCAAGCCGCTGTTCAAGATTTGCCCATAGAACTTTTGAAATTGCACTGCATCGAAAATTATCATCAAAAAACTGCAACAGATATTGATAAAAAATATTACTCCAGAAACGCTGATGATTTTCAATAATCCCATCTGGTGCCATAGCAAGTTCGTTTTTGAAAAATGTCCGGATAGTCCTGTATCTCCCAGTTATAATGGATTTTCTGATCTTTTCGTTTATCTCTGCAACCTCGTCATAGGTCTCAATCTCTCTTAAAATCTCAACACCTTTTTCAATACAGGATTCGCTCTCCATTACCCACGGACGGACAAATATGTTATCAAGAGCATCTTGTATATGGGAGTTGCTGCATATATCATCAAGCAGCTTTCTTGACCAGCCAATACCTCCGTCAAGCGTAATCTCTTGATGAATCTCATGGATATCTGCATATTTACTTAAATTTTTTATCCATGAGTCAACATAAGGTCCAGGCTGCCCAAAAGTAAAAGGATATGCGTAATTATAAGGATTTATCAACTGGATAGTCGTATCAAAAGATTGGTAGCTCTTAAAATCAGTTGCAATATCTTTTTCAACATTTGTATTGCCGCAATATCCTGTTATTGCACTTGAACCCTGTAAAGATACAACAAGCGGAAGTTTATATTCAGTTTTAAGAATCTCCCCATACTTTTTTAAAATAAGATCCATCGGGTGTCCAGGCGGAATTGCAACCTTATGTTGAAAACAGGCAACCAATATCCCCGGAAACCGTATAAGATTCTGTATAAGATTCTGCTGAAATATTTTGTGAAGATTAGACTGCTCTTCTGAAGCATCAGCCCCCTCTTTAATTCCGGGATACTCAATAACAGGGAACCGCATAAGAGTCTGCTCTGATGGAATAAGAACTTGCAGCAGATAGTCATCAGGCATTGCCCCTTTAGAGAGATCATACAGATTGACAAACATATCTGATGAGAGATTATCTTCAATAACCAATCCTGAACTTATGGCAAGTTTTCTTATTGTTATCTTTTGCACTGTATCAGACGGCTCCACAAGACACGGAACCGCTGTATTTTCCGATGTGTTGTGAGCTTTTACCGAGAACAGCTCTCTCAATTCAGAATGGTCAAACAGATCAAGAAGATAGCTTGTTTTAAAGGATTTGTCAGTGCCAATAATATGGACATACACAGGCGTATCAGTTGGAGGAACACTACTTAAGCACTCTTTGCATTTATCAATAACATACAATGTCTTGGATTTATGCTCTTCAGGCACACTCAAAAGATTGTTAAGTACCTGCTCTATATTCTCTTTTAACCGCATAATGCGGGTTTCTCTCAAATTCATAAATATGTTTTAAACTCCTGATACGCAATAACATACAAATAACAGTAATGATATTTTTTACTACTGTTATTAAAATTGTGTAATTAACTCCCAAAATGGAGAAAATATTTTGTAATAAAATGGGGATATTATCTTATATGAATTCCCTTACATCTGCTATTCAGAAATATATGCCCCCTCCATATCTTTTTTTTCAATAAGGGGGATACCGTCAGCTTTGGGGATAAAACGAATTGTAAGAGACTCTGCGGTAATTTCGGACAGCTCCAACCCAAAGTCATCAAAAGAGGTAAGCATGAGTTCATGTGCTAAACTATTTCCATTACCATTGAACAATATTGTGACGGTTGCCTGCTCTGAGCTTAAATCTCTTGCCTGAACATCTTTAATTCCATTCATGCTGTTCAATGTTTTTCTGAGCATTATAAAACTTGAAAGATAGTCATCACCTTCTATTATAGCCTTTATTGTTTTTAAGCCGCTTATCTTCTCTTCATTTTTTATATCGCTGTCAATAACACCTTTCTGGTTAAAAAAATTGACTAAAGTATCTTTGCTTATCTGGCTTTTCACTGCAACAATAGATTTATCTTTTTGAAGCCGCTCTCCAACTATCTTGTATGTTATAATAAACTTTTCAGCATGATTATTTACTGCCTCATATATCAAGCCAAGGTTTGACTCAATATTCTCGCTTCCCATCATAAGGATTATAGATTGCTCAACTGCCTCTTTCAATGCCTCATTTGTGGCATTTTGCTTTGCTAAAGCCCTATTTTTCTTAATAGCAGAAATTCCAAGAGTTACGACAGTTATATCGTTGGATTTTTCAGAACCTACTGTAATGGTTGGAGATATTACCAAACCTGAAATGGTTAGGAAGTATATTAATATCTGTTTTATGGACTTCATCTGTCTATTCTCTTTTTGTAACCATATTTTCTTTTTTGTTCTTGTTCAAGAGTTGCAATCTAACAATAGTTGCAGTAAAACTGCTTATATTCTTCTTGAGATTGAGTAGTCTGCAAGCATTAGCAAAATCTCTTTAGCTTCACATGCTTGAAACTGGTCAAGGCATCTTTTAGCCTGTTCAACATGATTTTTTGCCCGCAGCTCTGTATATTCAATACCTTGATATTTATTGATCTTTTCAAGCATCAGATTAAACAATTGAGCATTCACCAAATCATCATTAATATCACAAGAAGATAAATTATCTGAACCTTTACTGTATTTTTTGATAATATTTTCCATCGCTGCCCTATCCTCACTATTGGCTTTTGCAAGTGCATGGATAAGCGGTAAAGTCAATTTTTCTTCACGTATGTCTGCACCTGGATTTTTCCCAAGAGAGGCAGCATCTCCTGTATAATCAAGCAGATCATCAGCCATCTGAAATGCAATGCCAAGATAGTATCCATATTGATCAAGTGCCTCTTCTCGCTCAAGAGCCTTATCTCTTGTTATGCCAAGAAGTTTTTGTTTGCCGTTATAACCGTTTTTATTCCTGTCATCACTGTTTTTATGCATTGCATTATGGTTTATCCTGTCTGCATGGGCTATTATTGCACCGCTTCTGCAAGCACCTTGAATCAGCACAGCAGTTTTACGCTTAATAATTTTTAAGTATTGGGATTCAGTCAGATCAAGCTTTCCTTTTTGCTCCATCTGATCAATTTCACCCTGCGACATATCTTCTGTTATTCCAGCCATTATACTTATTATTTCAGGAATCTCTGTCTTAGCTGCAAGGCTTAATGAGCGTGCAAGCAGAAAATCACCAGTAAGCACAACTTTGGGAACACTCCAGCGTGAATGGGCAGCAGGTTTGCCACGCCGCATCTGAGCTTCATCAACAACATCATCATGAAGAAGGGTGGCAGCGTGCAGATATTCAAATATGGTGGAAAATTTAACTGTTAAATCACCATTTAGCAGAGATTCGTTTGCAGATTTATCCTCTGACCAACTGTTGCTATCTGTCAGACTATCGTTTAGATTATTATCTTTTAGATTACTGTTGTGATGCTCGATCTGATAATTGCACAATCTTGCACTTAGCAGCATCAAAAGAGGACGCAGCCGTTTTCCACCGCTAAATAGAAGGTGTCCTGCAATTTCAGATACAAGATCAAGGTGGGGGGTTAAGTTATCGTGAAGTGCTCGTTCAATATTGGCAAGATCAATGCCCACTTTGGATAAGATTTTATCTTTGAGTTCCCTGTGGGTTAGTGGATTAAATCTTTTTAGCAGCTCTTGATTCAATGGCTGGGTCATAACTTGAGTGTTCTCCTGCAAGATCATATTCATGAGTTTCGGTAATCTTTACATCAGCAAAGCCACCAATTTCAAGACCTGAACCATAAATAAATGTAATTCCATCAACTTCAGGGGCTTGAAACCTTGTTCTGCCAATGTAAATTCCCTCATCAGGATTCTCTTCTACAAGCACATTCAATATCTGTCCCATATATTTTTTATTAATCTTTTCAGATATTCGAGATTGGGCAGCCATAATAATATCAAGCCGCTCTTCTGCAACATTTTCAGGAACATGTTTTTTTAAATGGTGGGATGGAAGGTCTTCTGAATCTGAATATGCAAAGACACCTAAATGATCAAATTGGATATCTTCAACAAATTTGAGCATGGTTTTAAAATCTGAGTCCGTTTCACCAGGAAAGCCTGTAATCAAGGTGGTTCTTAAAGTTGCATCAGGAGAAATCTTTCTTATCAACTCAAAAAGGCGGTAGAGGTGAGCTAAATCATAGTTTCTACCCATTCGTTTGAGTATTTTTGAGCTTGCATGTTGTATAGGAACATCAAAATAGGTGCAGAAATTATCAAGAGAGGCTATTCGTTCAATCACCTCTTTTGTAATTGAGGATGGATGGGTGTAGAGCAGACGCAGCCATATTGGCACTTGCCCCTCTTTTTTGTCAACGTGACGTTGTAAATCTGAGTCTGTTTTATCAGCACATATTGAAATTTGCTCAAGAAGGTTTGCAAGATTGGCGGACACACAACCATTTTTTGTAGATGCAGTCGTAGGCTCAAAAATATCAATTCCGTAATCTGTGGTGTTCTCTCCAACTAAAATAATCTCTCTGATACCATTTTTGATAAGATGTGATGCTTCTGCTGTAATATTTTCAATTGAACGGCTTCGCTGCTTGCCTCTAAGTTTAGGAATGATGCAGTAGGTGCATTTGCGGTTACATCCTTCTGATATTTTGATGTATGCGGAATAGTTCAGGGTAAGAATGCGTGGAAGAGGATATCCCTGAAATTGTCTGGCACAGGGGTCGGGAAGAAGAACCAACTTACCTGCCCTGCCCTCCCCCTCTGTATTTTTTTTATTAGGTGTAAGGTTAGCAGCTCCTTTGCATCCGGTTCCACACTCAACCGCTCTTACAATATCATCGCATGCACCAGTACCAAGAAAAGCATCAACCTCAGGCAGCGATTCGCTTAAGGTATCATCACGGAAGCGTTCGGGCAGACACCCTGTAACCACAAGACGTTTGCAGGAGCCTGCTTTTTTATATTCGGCGAGTTCAAGAATTGTGTCGATAGCTTCTGCCGAGGCTGAGGATATAAATCCACAGGTGTTGACTATAATCACTTCAGCTTCAGAAGGCTCATGGCATATTTCGTGATGAGCATGAGCAAGACGTCCTAACATCACTTCACTGTCTATCTGGTTGCGGCAGCATCCAAGGCTTTCAAGGTAAATTTTCATTAGGTCGCCGATAATAAAGAGTGTAAAATCCCCCCTCTTCTTTTTTGAGGGATGGGTATGGTTGATATGATAGTAGGGGCACAGCACACAGCACCCCTACAAAATTCCATTATCCTTTATGTGTACAAGGTGTTGCCGTTATATTGATTTAGCCATCACATCTCCAATAAGCTGGCTAAATCTTGCAGGATTATCGATCTTACCACCTTCGCTTACAATAGCAATATCCAATAGAATCTCACTGTAATCTTTCAGAATCGGGTTGGTGGTGTCGGTCTCAAATATCTGTTTCATCTTGGCAATGAGCGGATGATTTATATTAAGCTCTAACGATCTCTTCTGAACAGGCATCTCCTGACCAGAGGCTTTCATAATTTTTTCCATGTAAGCACTCATACCATAATCATCAGCAGAGAGACATGATACAGAATCCTTAAGCCTGTTAGAGACCTGAACATCTTTAACCTTCTCCTCAAGTTTGCCTTTGATAAAACCAAATAGTGCTGTATATTCACTTTTTTTGGTCTCGTCAATTTTGTCAAGCTCAAGGTCTCCTTTTTCTGCACTTTTGAGCTTTTTCTCCTTATATTCGTGCAAAGACTGAGTCACCCACTCATCAACAGGATCAACCATCAGAAGAACCTCATAATCTTTTGCCTTTAAGGTCTCAAGCAGTGGGCTGTTTATCAGGGCGTTAAAATTGTCACCTGTGATGTAGTAGATATCTTTCTGACCTTCTGGCATCCTTTCTATATACTCATCAAAGGTTACGTATTTACCCTCAGACTTTGTAGTTTTATATCGAAGCAGGGAAGCGATACGATCTTTGTTTTCATAATCTGTTGGAAGACCAGCTTTGAGCACCTGACCAAACTCATTGTAGAAGGATTCAAATTTTTCCTTATCCATCTCCTCAAAGGTGGAAAATATCTTTTTTACAAGGTTCTTGCGGATATTTCTAACAAGCCTGCCCTCCTGAAGTATCTCACGGCTGACATTGAGATTAAGGTCTGGGGCATCAACAACACCTTGGATAAAACCTAAATATTCAGGCAGAAGCTCTTTGCAGTCATCCATTATGAAAACACGTTTGCAGTAAAGCTGCATACCGTTTTTGCGTTCAGGGCGGAAGAGATCAAACGGAGCCTTGGACGGAATAAATAGCAGAGAGTCATACTCGGTCACCCCTTCAAATTTTTTATGAATTATCTCAAGAGGTTTATCCCAGTTGTGGCTTATGTGGCGGTAGAACTCCTCATACTCTTCAGGAGTTACTTCATCTTTATTTCGTGCCCAGATTGCCTTCATAGAGTTGAGGGTTTCATCTTTTTTCACCTTTCTGTAGCTCTCCCCGATTGGCTTGCCGTCTGGACCCTTGACTATCTCGTTTTCAGGTATTGGCTCACTCTTCTCCACATTCATAATAATAGGATAAGTTACAAAATCAGAGTGTTTTTTCACAACATGACGGATAGTGTATTCGTCTGTAAAATCCTGCTCATCTTCGCCTACCTCTTTCAGCTCAAGTGTTATGGTTGTTCCTCTGGACTCCTTTTCAACTTCTTCAATTGAGTATGTGCCTTTACCATCAGAAACCCACTTTACCCCTTTTTCTGCACCAGCAGCCTTTGTGACAAGAGTTATCTTGTCTGCTGCAATAAAGGCACTGTAAAATCCTACACCAAACTGACCAATCAGCTCAGGTGAAAGCTGATTCTGCTCTTTTGAGTTTTGTAAAGCCTCCATGAAAGCTGCTGTACCGCTTTTTGCAATAGTACCGATGTTATCGTTTACCTCATTGTATGTCATGCCGATACCGTTGTCAAAAATCTCAAAGATTCTCTTTTCAGGGTCAGTTGAGATTCTGATATGAAAATCATTATCTCTTTCAAACAGAGCAGGCTCTGTCTGTTCTTTGAAACGTGCCTTGTCAATGGCATCAGATGCATTGGATATAAGCTCACGGATAAAAATCTCGCGGTTGGAATAGAGGGAATTGATAATCAGATGAAGCATCTGCTGAACTTCGGTTTTAAATTCACAAGTTTCGTGTCTGGTTCCCATTTTTTCTCCTGATATATTGTAGTTGGTTCATTAAAAAATTATAAACACTATTTGACCTCAACAATAATTGATGCAAAATCTGAATTGTCAAGGTGTGTTATAATCTCAAAACAGAACCTGTCGGACAAGATTTTATATTTTTGCTTTTGCTTAGAAATTTCAATCTAAAAATAATTACAGCTAATACCTATGTTCTCATTAAGGAATTTCAATACAACAATAATTGCAGCGAGACAGCTTATATTCTACTGCTTGATTATAATTCCTGAATTTTGACACTCACTGCCCCTGCAAAGTTTTACTTCGTGAGTCTCCTGATTAAGTCCATAAAAAGTTATATGAATCGTTTTATCAGATACTGAACAATCTTTTTTAAGCAGCACCTGATTTGGATTATCTACTGCCAACATTGCACTTTCAGTAGTCTCTATTTTATCATCACTTTTTTTCACAACAATTGTTTTTATAACATCTTCTGAATAGAGAGACTCTTCACGCCCCCAGATATCATTGCTATTTCCAACTACACTGCAAACAGACCACTCATTATCATTTTGGGGGCAGAAAGTAACAATAGAATTTACCCCGTTAACTATGGCTTCAGCTAACATTAACCCATTTATTTTTTTAACGGTTACTGCCTGACAATCACTGCTGTTCACACAAAGCAGATATGAGCAGATATCTTCTAATGGCAGCAGTATTGTCATATCAGACGATAGCTCTTCTTCCACTTTAACAGTTTCGATCTTAGATATCTGAAAAGTATTATCATCATCCGACCAGCCTGTATAGATTGTTAATCCAAAGGTATCACCAGACGATAACTCTAACCAATTTGGAAAATCAGCACAAACAACACCTTCTTCACACACTAACCTACTGCCTGGTTTAAAGTTATCCTCCTCTCTCCGTTTTTTATAGGCGATAATACCATCTGAAATATTGGTGAAATATTCAGGAAGTGCTTTCAGATAACCAGTTTCTTTACCAATATCAATACTGAAACGTCCGCTATGTGCTCCACTATTTTGATCAATATTGGCAACATTGCCCTCATAATCTGCAACTAACTTCTGCATTGCACTTTGAACCAGCTCAATTTCACTGTTTATCACAGGAAGCCGAGATTTTAGATTATACAAAAAACCTCCAAAATCAATACGGATATGGTTGTCAGAAAGAGAACGGTATTGACTCGCCTGTTTAAAAGGATAACCTAAAGCTTTTATCATCCCAACACTTGCAGCCTCATATGATGAGTAAGACCCGCTCTCCATTGATGATTTAAAAGCTAAACTAAATGTCTCTATATCTTTTTTAAATTGAGGCATCTGGGTAAGATCAAATACGCTGCTGGTAATGCCTTTGTAGGGAATACCGTTAATATTCCTGTCAAACTCGTCCTCTTCTTTACATTGCTGAATATATGAATCTTTTGCCAGCTTGCCAAATTCAATACCGCTGGATATTTTGTTTGCAGATAAACCATTAATTAAATAGTTGTAGTCTATTCCATGCCCCGGCACATTTTCAGCAGAAGCAGACATGGCATCAGCAACTACTGATGAAATTTGCAGGACTTCAAGAGATGCCATAAGGCACGCATCATAAACTACAATATCAAGAGTTCTTCCCATACTGTTTCTGATGTTTTGATATACCTGTTGAAGCTCATCCAGTCCTAACGTATCTTTATCACTTTCTATTTTACCTTCTGGATTAGCACCAAAACCTACTGCACCGCCTCCATGATCCCACAAAATTAAGGCGTAATGCTCAGCAGGAAAATTTTTTACTGACCATAGCACAAATGACTCAAGTGTCTCTGGTTCTGTCATGCTGGCTGCAGGAGTATTTTCCAATACATACTGTTGTCCCTGATGTATCCACGATCTTTTTACCGTATCCCATCCATAACGAAGAGACCCTCCAGTAGTCAGAGCTATATTAAAATTATCTAATTTGATATTGCTCGAACCGTTAATCATCTCTACAATATCTTTACTCGCATTTTTTTTATCTTTAAGCCCCTCTGGCTCAAGATTTGATCCTACCATGTAAACCATTACTGTCCACTCTTTTTTAGGCTGAGGAAGAGTTGGAAATGAGCCGTCAAAAAAACGGATATATCTGTTAGCTGCAATAGCATCTGAAAAAGAAGTTCCTACAGCACAGTAGAGGTCAAAAGGCTTAAGAGCGTCTTTGTTTAACATAGGAAAGCAAAACGGGTCTTTCTTGGGTGTCCACAAAAGAAACGGCGGAGGTTCAACATCCGGCTGCCACGGAAAAACTTCTAATCCTTCAACACCATTGGAAATAAAAAAAACATCAGAGTTATCTGTTATTCCTATTAAATACGATTTGTCTAAATACGATGTGTTGTCACTCGCCAAATAACTTTTTGTATCAAAATCGAAACATAATTGAATTTCATTTTCTTGAGGAGTTATATTAATTGCTATTTTGTCGTAAATCGCAATTGATTCTTTTGACATACAAAGAGTCAACAGCAGTGTAAATATACAAATTTTAGTATGCCATCTGTTAAGTATTGTTAATATCATATTTTCTTTAATCTCCTTAATTCATAATAACGATCATATCTTATTAGCATAATAAATAGTTCTTAATATAAAAAATATTCCCGAAAAGCTCTGTAAATCTGCCTGTCGGGAATATTTTATCAAGAGGTTGTATAAAGCCGGAATAATTTTCTAAATATTTAATAATAATCAATTAAATTTATATTTTACCACCAAACTGAATAGGCAGGAAAATCACCGCTTTTGCAATCGCAGGTAAGCAGATATCTTCTCCATGTTGTATCATAATAATCTTTAAGGCGGCAGGTAACAGTCTGATTCCACCCATTATAGTAGAATTTTGTGGTACCACCTGAATGCCACCAAGTTCTGGCATCATGATATTTTAAAACAAATTCAGTATCATAATTATTACTCCACCAATAAGAGGTAGTATATCCGCTTTTAAGTTGAGTATCAGATGTTCTGGTAGATTCCCACCAGTCTTGAAATTTAATGCTTAGTGCTGCATTCCATCTTGTTGATAAATTATGAATTTTTACAGTAAATCTCGTTAGCGGATCATAGAACCCCCTATCCTCATCTGTTACATCTTCTGAAGATTCTAATTCAATTTCATCCGAATTTTCACCAGGGACTGATGATTGGTCGGCATTTTCACTTACATCTTCCTCTGAAGTAGTCAATGGAACAAAGTCTTCTGGCTGAGTCGTTATAGTTGCTTTTTCAACAATAAACTGCAAAGTATTGTCTAATATGACAATAAGCATATCAACTTCGTACCATTGTGCATCAAATTTTCCCATCAAGAGACGTAATTTAGGAACATGCAGGGTCATCGCTTCAATATTTGCAGTTGGAACTTTATCTTGAGGTCCCTGTTGAACTGGTGAAATCTCGTTTAAAGCAAAAACATCAAGATCATCATTTGCTGATTGGAGAATTATGTTAAAAGAGCCATATCCTGTTACATTGGTAGAATCCAGTGAGAGTGCTCCTGTTGAAACATCCAAAGTTGGATAATAGCCAAAAGCACTATTAGTAAAAGAGACTACAAAAACAATTGCACATACTGCAATAATAAAAGAAAATTTTTTATACATTGTCGTGTTCTCCTGTTTTTTAATAATTAATACTAAATCCTAATTAGTTATCGTCGTTAATTAAATATCCCAGCTTTATGATTGAGAACTAAATAATATCCCCCCCTTCTTTTTTGTATTAAGAAATATTGCTCGTTCTACCTACCCGTTAATCTCGTTTTGCATCTCAGAGCATGTAGGTTATATAATAAAAGGTCTTTTAAGCATCTTCTCGTAAAGACCTATATATTTTTCCGCACATGCAGTGTGGTTAAATTGAAGCACACCCTCTGTCATAATTCGTTTAATTTGCTCCTCTTTTATATCAGGCTCAAGTTGATAAAATTCGATTGCCTGATCAACTGCCCATCTTAATCCTATTGCATCATGGACATTAAAAACAAAACCGTTGCCTATGTTTTGGCAGGTATCAAGATGGGTTACCGTATCGTGAAGACCTCCTGTGTCAAATACAATAGGAAGGGTGCCGTAAATACATCCTGTCATCTGTGGAAGCCCGCATGGTTCAAAACTTGACGGCATAAATAGAAAATCTGATGCAGCAAATGCCTGATGAGATAGCACCTCATTAAAATCGTTGACAGAGACTCTCTGTTTTATATTATGAAAACTGCATATCTCTTTGAAATGTTTCTGATAATCACCGCTTCCGACTAAAACGACCTGAAGTCCTTTGTCCCAGTATGCAGAGATAATATCAAACAAAATATGTGCTAAAAGCTGACACCCTTTCTGAACAGGATCAAGGCGTGAGGGCCAGAAAAAAAGAGGTGCATTGTCATCTATTTCAAGGTTGAGAATATCTTGAAGATACCTCTTATTTTCAAGTTTCTTCTGCCTGTGGTTTCTTGGTCCATAATTATACCGAATCATCTCGTCAATTGCTGGATTAAATTCTGGATCAGGTGCATTGAGAACTCCATCAGCACAGCCTGCATACCATTTATTGGCAAGTTCCTGCTTTAGGCACGGTTCAACAAATGGGTGTCGGTGTTCGATAATCTCCTTTAAAAATGTGGGGCTTACAGTATTGACATAGTGAGCCGCAAAAACTCCTGATGTGAGAAAATCTACAGAATTATGTCCTCGGCTCTCCTCATAGGTATGCGGCGGTTTTCTGAAATAGAGGTGATTCCAAAAGGCAGCAACATCAATGCCTCTATCCTCAATTTCAGCCATGGTTGCAGTAACAGTGTGAATATTGTGAATAGTAAAAAGACAAGGAATGCCAAGCTGGCGTGCCATAGCTGGAATCAATCCTGTCATCCAGTCATTGCAGTGGATAATATCAGGGTTGACACGGGGAATGATGTGGTTGAGAACCTCTCTCTGAAATGCTAATGAAACTTTCAGATTGGTCTCAAAATAGTTAGAATAGACATGTGTGAGATAATAGAAGACTCTATCTTCTGCAAGGTGGATTCTCTCTGCTTCAATTCGCTCTTTTATCCGCTTTAGCTCCTTGTTGAACAGCTTTGGAAGATAGCCGTCAAATAGAGAGCGGTAATCTGGCAAGGCAACATGAACATCTCCGCCAAGGTCAAACAGAGAGCTTATAAGTGCAGCAGATACATCTGCAAGCCCTCCTGCCTTTGCACAGAAGTTTGACATATTGCCCATTCCTTCAGGAAGATATGTAACCTCTGGCGTTACAATCAGAACCCTTGGTTTTGATTTCGTATTTGGCATAAAAGCCTCCTATTTAAACACAGCTTCACCACTTTTTTGAAGTTTCAGCCACACTCTGACAAGCTCGCTTGAACCCCATGCCTGAGCATCACAGCCTCTTGAAGTGTGTGGAGCATCTCCATCCAAAATTTCAGGAATATATCCTGCACACCCTTTTCTGAGCAGTCCGATAGAGCTTGCAAGCCATGAACGTGCAGTGCCAATAGGTGTGTAGTTTCCATCTAAAATACCTTTTTTATGTTCTATCTCTTTCTGAGCAAAAACTCCTGCCCATGCCTCACAAAACACTGGAAATTGCCATGTCCATGCTGTTCCGTTGTGATAGGCTGGTTTTCTTTTTGTATCTTCATCTCCCTCGTATCTGCCTGAATATGGATGGGATGGATTATTTAATAGAGTCCTTGATTGATGACTATTGTACTCATTATCTGCTCCTCCTGTATGGTTGCTGTAAATATAAAGAGGATAAGAAACATCTCTGTCTGCAAGACTTCTTATGGCTCCGGGGATAAGCAGTTCCATACATGATTCAACTGTTTTGATGCTCATCTGTTCATTTATAGATATATGATGTTCAGATAGATTTTTATCATCTGTCGTTTCATAATCCAAAAGCCCTAAAGTGATTAAGAAAAGCTGATTTGGTCTTAGAGCATCATCAGCTACACAATTTAAAGCACTTATACGGTTATTGCAGTGGA
>JADFZJ010000024.1:0-47859 GCA_015232555.1 Desulfamplus sp.
TTATATTGATAGTCCATGAGTTTTCACTGTCAGCTTTTGTCTTTTGCAGTTCCACAAACTCAGCTAAATCATTTTCATTTAAAGGGTTGGTCTTGCCAAGATTACGGTCTAAGTTCAGTTGATAGAACCACACTTTTTGAGTTGAAGAACCTTTTTCAAAGAACAACACCACAGTTTTAACACCTGCACCTGTAAAAGTGCCTCCGGGTAAATCCAGCACTGTATGAAGGTTGCAGTTCTCCAGCAAGAGCTTTCTCAGACTTATAGATGCATTATCGGTATTGCTTAAAAAGGTGTTCTTGATAACAACTCCCGCTTTCCCGCCAGCTTTAAGTATTTTGATAAAGTGCTGCAAAAATAGAGAGGCAGTTTCACCTGTTTTTATGGGGAAATTCTGCTGCACTTCAGCTCTCTCCTTGCCACCAAAAGGAGGATTTGCAAGAACAATGTCGTAACGGTCTTTCTCCTGTATGTCGCTAATATTTTCAGCAAGTGTGTTGGTATGGACAATGTTTGGTGCTTCAACTCCATGCAGAATCATGTTCATTGTGCCAATGATGTAAGCCAATGACTTTTTCTCTTTACCGTAAAAGGTATGTTTTTGAAGTATCTCTGTATCTTTAGTGGATAGACTTTTACTTTTTTTAAGATATTGAAAAGCCTCAACCAAAAAGCCAGCACTACCAGCAGCACCGTCATAAACTGTATTGCCAATCTTTGGAGCTACGACCTTCACAATGGTTTTTATTAATGGTCTTGGAGTGTAATATTCGCCGCCATTACGACCAGCATTACCCATGTTTTTAATCTTACTCTCATAAAGATGGCTCATCTCATGTTTTTCTGTGTATGTTCTGAAACGCAGCTCATCAATAAGGTTGATGACTTCACGTAAGTTATAACCACTCTGTATGCGGTTTTTCAACTCACTAAATATCTCGCCAATTTTATATTCAATGGTGTCAGCACTTTCAGCATTGGCTTTAAATTTCTTGAAGTAGGGGAAGAGTTGAATGTTTACAAAATCAGCAAGGTCATCACCTGTCAGGGCTTTGTGGTTATCAAGTTCGACAAGCTCACTATCCGCCTTTTTTTTCTTTGGTGCTGCCCAAACCGTCCACTGAAACTCAGGTGCAATGATATTTGTGTATGATTTTCCAGTAAGCTCGGCAGCAGTCGCTCTATCTTTTTCCAAATCGTCTAAATATTTCAGAAACAGTATCCATGAGGTCTGCTCTACATAATCTAATTCACTGCCACAGCCAGCGTCCTTGTGGAGTATGTCGTCTATATTTTTAAAGGTCTGTTCAAACATGGTTTATTTTCTTTTAAATTGGTTTCAAGGTTATAATTATAGTGTGCATTAGTATTATGATGTAAATATGACAATGTTTATTTTTTTGCAAATATTATTGTTGAAAATCTTAATGGATTAGCAAAAATGGAATTATGAGTAACTTTGTCCGAGTGAGACACTTGTATTATTGGAAGGAAAAGCAAATAAGGCTATGGCTGATCAATTGGCAACTGTAAGCAAAGTAAGGCTTTTAAGCCGTGCGGGAGTTTTTTTTCTGATGATGAGATGCAAAAGATTGAAAAGGCAATTTTAAAAAAGTGTCAGCTATTTTTGAATATCTTTCCTGGATTTAATATATTGTGAGGATCAAAAACCTTTTTGATTCCCCTCATAATTTCAATTTCACACTCGCCAAACTCTTTTGGAAGATACTTCATTTTGGTAATTCCAACCCCATGCTCTCCTGTTATTGTTCCTCCAAGCTCCAGCGTATGGGCAAACAGCTCGTCCATAGCAGATTCGGCAAGCGTAAGCTCTTTTGGGTCTTTACGATTATACATTATGTTGCAGTGGATATTGCCATCACCTGCATGACCAAAACTTACAATGGGAAGTCCTGTTCTCTTTTGAATCTGCTCAATTCTTCTAACCATCTCAGGAATGGAGCTTAATGGTACCACAATATCTTCATTTATTTTATTTGGTGCAATCTTAAAAAGTGCTGTTGATAAAGCCTTTCTTGCACTCCAGATATCTGCTGTCTCTTTTGGATTAGAAGATAAAATTACCTGCTCAGCCCCTTTGGAAATGCAGAAATTCTTTATCTTTTCAGCCTCTTGTGCTGCTGCCTGAACGCTTCCATCAACCTCAATGATCAAAATTGCATTAATATAGTCAGGAACAGCAAAACCAAACTTATCTCTGACACAGTCAATTGAGGATTTATCAAGAAACTCAACACATCGAGGAACAATAGACTCTTTGATAATTGAAGAGACTGTAATTGCTGCCTCTTCAATAGTCTGAAAAAGGACAGCCATTGTCTTTACAGACGCAGGAAGAGGCAGAATTTTTAAAGTTGCCTGAGTTACAACTGCAAGGGTGCCTTCTGAACCAACAATAAGACGTGTTAGATCATAACCAGCAACCCCTTTGGCAGTTCTAACACCAGTGTGGATAATTTCACCTGACGGCAGCACTGCTTCAAGTCCAAGAACATAATCTCGCGTAACTCCGTATTTAACAGCTTTAGGACCTCCTGCACACTCTCCTAAATTTCCCCCAAGAGTGCAAAATGCTGAACTTGCAGGATCAGGAGGGTAAAAAAGACCGTGCTGCTCTACTGCTTTATGAAAATCACCTGTAACAACACCTGGTTCAACTCTTGCGATAAAATTGTTGGTATCAATTTCAAGGATATGGTTCATTCTGCTCATTGCCATAACAATCCCGCCTTTAATGGGAAGCGAACCGCCTGTCATACCAGAACCGCTACCCCTCGGAATAACAGAGATTTTATGGTCAGAGGCAAGAGCAAGAATTTGGGAAACTTCAGAAGTGGAAACAGGAAATACCACCACATCAGGCATAAATGTCTGTCCTGTTGCATCATAAGCATAACAGCACAGCTCTTCAGGCTCTATAGTGGCATTACCGTTAGTGATTTTATAAAGGGATTTGTAAAGAGAACTGATTAAACTCATCTTTTTGACCTCAATCAAATATTTTTTTGTTATTTTAACATTCAGATATTGGATTCTTGTTTATTCTCTTTACCATAGAATGTGATCTATATATTAAGACTAAATTTTTTCGTTCTCAATCTTTTTATACAGATAGTTAAGCTGTTCGCAAAGAGAACCCTGCTGCTGGATTGCCTTTTCAACAGCATTGATTGAGTGGATTGCTGTGGCATGATATCTATTAAAACTCTTGCCTATTGTTTTGATAGGCTGATCTGTATATTTGCGGGATAGATAGATTGCCATCTGTCTTGGATGTACAAGTTTAGCCTTCCTTGATGTAGAGATAAGATCATCTTCAGAAATACCAAATTCAGTGCAAATAAGCCTCTTAATACTATCTATTGTAACGGCTTTTTTGCTTTTTGATATATTTGAAAGCACTTGACGGGCAAGATCAAGGTTAATTTTTTCCCCCATAAGCGAGCTTTTAGATGCGACTCCTGCAAGACCGCTTTCTAACTGCCTGACATTATCACAAAGCTCTTGGGCAATGTAATCTGCTACCTCATTCGGGATTTTATAACCATTAATCTGAGATTTTTTCTTAAGAATTTTTACTCTGGTTTCAAAATCAGGGGCTTCCATTTTTGTTACAAGTCCCATGGTTAATCTCGATTTTAACTGATCGTTCATCTTGGGAATATCATCAGGAAGGTAACAGCCGCTGAATATAATTTTTTTTTCTGCATCAAGAAGATAATCCAATGTCATGGCAAGCTCCTTCTGAGTTGCCTCTTTGCCTGATAGGAAATGAATATCTTCAAGGATCAGCACATCGCACTTCTTTCTATATTTTTCCTTAAAACTGCTTATTGTATGGTTTTGTATGGAGTGAACCATCTCATTTGTAAAATCTTCAGCGGTTACATAAAAAACTTTATTTGTAATACCCTGATTGATAACATGATGTCCTACAGCTTGAGATAGATGGCTTTTGCCAAGTCCTGTTCCAGCAAGCAGATAGAGAGCACCATTTGCATTATTGCCTCCCTGAGCTAAAGAGAGTGAGGCAGAGTAAGCAAAATCATTGTTATTTCCAACAACAAACTGGTCAAATGTATAATCTTTTTTTAACATTCTGCCAGTGTCAAATGCTCTGGTCAGTCCGGGCAGAGGAAGCTGGTCAGCAGTTGAGTTGCGTTTATAATTATCTGATCTTGCTTGATTTGTTTGATTGTTTTTTTGCAGCTCCCGCTCTCGAGTTGTTTGAAGATTGGCAACTAAAGAGGTGAAGTTAGTTGAGGAGATGGGTGTCAACCCCTTTTTTTTATTTTTATGGGTATCTGCTTTTTGAGAGTCTGGTTTATTCGCATCTGCAATACCAAGTTCAATTTTGACATCTGTAAGTCCATGTTCTTGACCTAACTTCAAAAACTCCATGGTCATGCCTGCAAGGTAGTTATCTTTAATCCGCTTGTTGGAAAAAGAGTTAGGGCATGCAAGTTTTATCACAACAGATTTTGTAGAATCTAAGCCTTGAGGTCCCTTAGACTCAATGGATTTAGCTTGATATTCTTGAGCCTGAATATCTGGATTGTGATCAGCAGCAATGTCAAACCCCATAAACTGTATTGGCTGAATCCACATTCTGAAGCTGTGATCAGGCAGGAGGTCTTTCATATTTGCTTTAACTTGATTCCAGACAGATTCCATAAACCTCCGGGTTCATAAATGGTGCGATTTTAATCATTTATCAGCAATTTGAATATATTGAGATTCTAATATATTAGTATTCCTATATTGTGTTAGCCTCTCTATTTCATATCATTTTGCAAGTCAAATCTGATATCACTTTGTTAGGATTATATTAGAATTATAGTTATTTAATAGGGATAACCATTTGATTTTAATTGATTTTTATTTGTGAAACAGAACAACAGCCTTGAAATACAGGAACTTCTTCAATTGGCTGTTATCACATGAGATATTGGAGTTTTAACGAATTTAATTCCTTAGGCATAAAACATGAAAATCTATCTTTTATCAGTTTTTTGCCTTTTTTCTTTGATTTAATCCTTTTTTCTCATTTAGGACTATATATATATTATTTTTCGATAGTTTCACAGCATAGGATACTCCTCTTTATTTACAGCAGGGTTTTTTATTTACACACTTTTTAGTCAGTAGTATATTGACAGCAATTTTAATTGTAACTTTTTTATCATTAAATAATTTAAATCCAACAATAATTGCAGTCCAACAATAATGGCAGCGAGGCTGCTTATTTTTCTATTAAATGAATTAGAGGTAAAACAGTCATGCAGAATCAGAGTGTTCACAAACATCTACAGCATAGATTAGAACAAAATTATGAGAATAATAGACCAGTCATTGGCATTACAATGGGAGATCCAGCAGGAATTGGTCCTGAAATCATTGTTTCAGCACTATCATCTGTTTCTATACATCAGATATGCAGACCCATTGTTATTGGAGATATTGGTGTTATTGAAAAGGCAGTTTTATTGAAAAACTGCAAACTAAATATTAATAAAATACCTTCTCATTATTATTACGATGAGAATAATGATGGTGGTGGTGACTTTTCTGATCTTAGCTTTTCCGCGGACACAATTAATGTTCTGAATCTATCTAATTTGAAATCTCCAAATGTATCTTTCAAAGACGTATCGAAAGAGAATCTAAAAGTGCAGAGTGCTATGATGGTATCTGCATTTAAGCCGTCTCAAGAGACTGGACAGGCAATGATAGACTACATCACAAAAGCAGTTGAGCTTTGCATGTCTCGAAAAATTACCGCAATGGTTACCGCTCCTATCACCAAGACCGCCTTTCAAATGGCTGGCTCTCAATTTCATGGACATACAGAACTGATTGCTCATAGAACCTTCACCCATGATTATGCGATGATGCTTGCAGGAGATCGGCTAAAAGTTGTGCTTGTAACTATTCATATTCCGCTTGCTCAAGTGTCAGGACAATTAACTATTGACAATATTGTCAAAACAATCAGGATTGCAGGAACTGCATTAAAAAATAATTTTGGTATTAAAAAGCCGAGGATTGCAGTTGCTGGATTGAATCCGCATTCAGGTGAAAACGGGATGTTTGGCAATGAGGAGGAGCGTATTATCCTGCCTGCTGTTAAAAAGGCAAAAGAGATGCTATCTTTGGAATATGCAGACGAGGCTCTATCATTGGAATGTACAAAAGATAGAGAAGTTAATAACATCAGCGGATTTGATATAGATGGACCGTTCCCCCCTGACACCATTTTTTATCATGCAGCACAGGGAAAATATGACTGTGTAATATGTATGTATCATGATCAAGGTCTTATTCCATTTAAACTGCTCCATTTTAGTGACGGGGTAAATACAACGCTCGGGCTTCCCATTATCAGGACATCTGTTGATCACGGCACTGCCTACGACATAGCATGGCAAAACAGGGCAGATCACACAAGCCTTGTTCAGGCAATAAAAATGGCTGTATTACAGGCGTGCAGTTTGAATAATCGGTCTTGACACAATATTAACCCTTTGATATTTATCCTATAATAACATTTACATTTGAATAAAAACACTGGGTGCAGAATCGGGACATCCGATTCAACAGGAGTCTTCATGCACGATATAAAAGATATGAAAGATGATAACTCTGATAACCTTGATATAGATATCGATTTTTCTGATGGGTTATCTGATGAGCTATCTACTGAATCGTCTGATGAATTTATAGAACTTGAAGATATCTCAGATGGAAAGAATTTCTCTTTTGATGACATAACCGAAGATGAATCAAGTAATGTAAAACTCCCTGAAGAGATTGAAGAGCTCACAATGGAGAGTGAAGATGATATTGATGGTGGGATAATTGAGCTTGTTAGTGTGGTGCAAGATAATTTAAGCGGTGCAAAAGCTGATGAAGATGATGAGATAATTGAGCTTGTTAATGTGGTGCAAGATAATTTAAGCGGTGCAGAAGCTGATGAAGATGGTGAGATAATTGAGCTTGTGGATAAAATAGATGTATCTCAAGTTTTGTTAGAAAAAGAAACTTTGCCGTTAGAACCTCAGCATATATCATTGACACGAGAACCGCCGCCTTTATCATCAGAAACTGAGCCTTTGTTATCATCAGAAGAGCATATTACAGCTCTTCTTGAGAAAGTCATTGAAAATAGATATGGTGCACAGTTAGATGCTATGTTTTCACAGGTTATGGAAAATATCCTGAACAGGCAAATGGATGATATTAAGAAAAAAATTTTAACTGCCCTGCAGTAAACTACCGCTACCATTAAAGGGTAGCTTATTTAAGATGCTTAGGAGTTAGTATATGAGTTCTGATTCTCTTGAAAAAGGATATGACCCCAACGGGATTGAAGATAAATGGTACAGGTATTGGTTAGATAAAGGTTTTTTTGAGGCAGCAGATAAAAGCGATAAACAGTCCTATTCGATTGTTATTCCACCGCCTAATGTGACTGGCGTTCTTCACATGGGTCATGCCCTTAATATAACCATACAAGATATAATGTGCAGATTTAGAAGGCTTTGCGGGGATAATGTCCTCTGGATGCCTGGTACAGATCACGCTGGTATTGCAACTCAAAATATTGTTGAAAAAAATTTAGCAAAAAAGGGCATTACAAGAGATCAGTTAGGAAGAGAAAAATTCATTGAAGCTGTGTGGGAGTGGAAAGAACAGTCAGGCGGTGCAATCATAAATCAGCTTAAAAAAATCGGTGCATCCTGTGACTGGGCAAGAGAACGATTTACAATGGATAAAGGACTTTCAGATGCTGTAAGAAAGGTCTTTGTACGTCTTTATAAGGATAATCTTATCTATCAAGGTCAATATATAATTAACTGGTGTCCAAGATGCAGAACAGCTCTTGCTGATCTTGAGGTTGATCATGAAGAGAATGATGGATTTCTATATTATATAAAATATCCGTTTGTAAATGGCACAGATGGACTTGTTGTTGCAACTACCCGTCCTGAGACCATGTTTGGAGATACAGCAGTTGCCATCAACCCGAATGATGAGAGATATAAAAATATTGAGGACAAGAGAGTTGTTCTGCCTCTTACCAACCGAATTATTCCAATTATCCGTGATGAGTATGTTGATATTCAATTTGGTACAGGTGCACTTAAGGTTACTCCTGCTCATGATCCAAATGACTTTAATCTTGGAGAAAAGCATGGTCTTGAGAGGCTAAAAGTCATTGATGATAATGGAAATATGAACGAAAATGCAGGTGATTATCAAGGTCTTGATCGGTTTAAATGCAGGGAAATGGCAGTTGAGGCACTTGAAAAACTTGGTCTTCTTGTAAAAAAAGAGCCTTTAAAAAATAGTGTTGGGCACTGTTATCGCTGTAAAACAGTTATTGAACCTTCGCTTTCCCGCCAGTGGTTTGTAAAGGCTGCTCCGCTTGCAAAGGTGGCAGCAGATGCTGTTAGAGATGGCAAAACCAGGATTATACCTGCCAACTGGGCAAAAACATATTTTGACTGGCTTGATAATATCCAAGACTGGTGTATCTCAAGGCAGATATGGTGGGGGCACAGAATTCCAGTTTGGAAATGTTACACCTGCGGACAGGTTATAGTTGAAGAGGTTGATCCTGATAAATGTGACGGATGCGGTTCTCTTGATATCTCTCAGGAGACCGATGTTCTTGATACATGGTTCAGTAGTGCACTTTGGCCGTTTTCCACAATGGGCTGGCCAGAAGATACTGATCTGTTAAAGACATTTTACCCCACAAGTGCCCTTGTTACAGGCTTTGACATTCTATTTTTTTGGGTTGCCAGAATGATGATGATGGGTACCCGTTTTATGGGAGAAGTTCCATTTAAAGATGTTTATATTCATGCTCTTGTAAGAGATGAGCATGGCAAGAAGATGAGTAAATCCAAAGGCAATGTTATTGATCCGCTTAAAATAATTGACAATTATGGTGCTGATGCGTTCAGATTTACCCTTTCGGCATTTGCAGCTCAAGGCAGGGATGTTCGTATGTCAGAGGAGCGGGTTGAAGGATACCGCAATTTTGTCAACAAACTTTGGAATGCTTCAAAATTTACATTAATGCACCTTGAAAGTGTCAAAAATGGAGAGTCACTCCCTTTACAGCTTCACATTACAAACATTGAAGACAAAGCCTATTCTATCAGCGAGCATTGGATACTATCAAGATGTGCAGCAACTGCTGAGGCAGTAAGTGCAGGTATTGAAAATTACAGGTTTAATGATGCTGCTAACGGTATTTACCAGTTTGTATGGCATGAGTTCTGTGACTGGTATTTAGAAGCTGCAAAGTCTGCCCTTTACGAAAAAGAGGGGCAGAAGAGGCGTGATGCTTCAAGAACTGTTATAGCAAAGGTTCTTAAAGATATTATTATAATGCTCCATCCGTTTATGCCGTTTGTAACTGAAGAGATATGGCATGCCCTTCCAACAGTTAGTGGTTCGATTATGGAAGCCTCCTTCCCAGCAGATAACGACCCTGATCATACATTCAGAAACCTTCAGGTTGAAAAGAACATGGAGTTTATTATTGCTTTGATTTCAGGCATCCGCAATATTCGCGGGGAGATGAATATTCAGCCTTCACTCCAGCTTAATGTGGTATTGCAAACATCAGACGATGCTGAGAGACGGCTTATCACAGATAACGAATCTCTGATTGAAAATCTCTCAAGACTTGAGAGCCTTACTCTTTCTGATACTGGAGAGGCACCTGTCTCTTGTGCCACAGGCGTGGTTATGGGAACTACGATTTATGTATCATTAAAAGGTGTAATTGATTTTGATAAAGAGGAGCAGCGTTTAGAGAAAGAGCTTGATAAGGTAACTAAAGAGTTGCTTTCTATTTCAAAGAGGCTTACCAATGAGAGCTTCCTTGATAAAGCTCCTGAAGATGTTGTGGAAAAGGTAAAAGAGCAGCAAATTATGCTTCAGGATAAGAGCGACAAGCTAACTTTAAACCTTGATAAAATCAAACAGATGAAAATATAACAAAATAATAGTCATCTCCTTATAGGCACAGCTAAAGATGAAACTGTAGAGACGCAAAGCGTTGCGTCTCTACTTAGAAACTCTGTTTCTTCCGCCCTGCTTAGATTTAAACATCGCCATATCTGCACGCTTTATAAAAGATGGAATGCTCTCATTTTCGTTAAACTGTGCAACTCCTACACTTATAGTCGCAGATGTCTGCTGCCCTTCCGCTGGAAAGAACCGTTTTGAAGCAAATAAGACTCTTATTCTCTCTCCTACAACACAAGCACTGTCAAGATTAGTCTCAGGAAGAATAACTGTAAACTCCTCTCCTCCATATCTGTAGGCAGAATCCATATTTCTTAAGCAGGATTTAATCATTACTCCAAGTTCCATAAGAATCTTGTCACCTTCAAGATGTCCCCATGTGTCATTAAAAATCTTAAAATGGTCAATATCCATAAGCAGGAGAGAGAGCGTTGTTTTATATCTGATATGCCGTTGTATCTCTGCATTTAGCTGCTGATAAAAATGTCTATGGTTATAAAGCCCTGTAAGTCCGTCTGTTATGGCGAGCATCTCAAGTGTCTGGACTAACTCCTCGTGCTGGCGTTTAAGATTCATCTCTCTGATTACCCGTTTTATCCTGAGACTTAACTCTTCAAATCTGAATGGCTTGAATATAAAGTCACTTGCACCAGCCTGTATAGCCTCTTCGTATGAGTGCTCGGCAATGTACCCTGTCATCACAATAACTTCGACTGGATGGGTCTCTTTAATGATTCTGGTCATATCAAGTCCGTTCATTCCCTCCATTGCTATATCTGTCAGTATAATATCTGGCTGAAAAAGATTAAGCATTGAGAGTGCATCTTCAGCACTTGATGTAGAAATAGTTGAGTAACCTAAAAATTTAAGAAATTCTTCTGTAGTTTCTCTGATAGCATCGTCATCATCAACAATCATAATGGATGTATTCATTTCGTTCCTTGTGAGCAGACAATATTATTTTATTTGTGTTTAGTATCCAATATGTTATATTTAATAGTTATGAATCATCTTTTTTTGATTCAGAAAAGCTACAAATTAAGAATGAAACTTTATTATAGATGACAATCAATCGTCAATCTTTTGTTTGAGAACATTTTTGTTTTAAATTGTTATTTGAGGTGAATTTGGCTGTAAAAAGAAAGAATATAAGAAACTTTAGTATCATTGCTCATATTGATCATGGTAAATCGACCTTTTCTGACAGACTTATACAGCTTGCTGGTATAGTCGCTGAACGTGATTTTCAAGATCAAATTTTAGATTCAATGGATATTGAGCGGGAACGCGGTATCACCATAAAGAGTCAGACAGTATCTCTGCCATATAAAGGAGAAGATGGCACAGAGTATCTGCTTAATTTGATTGATACTCCGGGGCATGTTGATTTCTCTTATGAAGTCTCTCGTGCGTTAGCATCGTGTGAAGGGGCATTTATTCTTGTAGATGCAAGTCAGGGAGTTGAAGCCCAGACCCTTGCAAATATGTATCTTGCAATGGAGCATAACCTTGAAGTAGTGCCTGTCATTAATAAAATTGATCTTCCATCTGCTGATATAGAGTGGGCAAAAGATCAGATAAGGGAAGATTTGGGGCTTGACAGTTCGACAGCTCTATTAGTATCGGCGAAAACAGGGGAGGGGATGGAGAGAGTGTTTGACGCAGCGGTCAAACTGATGCCTCCCCCAGCCGGTGACTTATCTGCCCCGTTACAGGCACTTATATTTGACTCCCATTATGATGCTTACCGCGGCACTATTGTACATGTACGTCTGTTTCAAGGCAGAGTAAAAAAGGGAGACAAGATAGTTTTCATGTCCAATAATGCAGAGTACAAAGTTGAGGAGGTGGGATTCTTTCAGATTGTACGCAATCCGCAGGAGGAGCTTGAGGCTGGACAGGTGGGATATATTATTGCAGGCATCAAGATGATAAGTGATGTTAGATGCGGCGATACAATAACTTTGGTATCTAATCCTTGTGAAGCACAGATGCCAGGATTCAGAGAACCAAATCCAGTTGTCTTTTCTTCAATGTATCCTGTGGCTGCTGATGACTATGAGGCACTTTCCGAAGCACTGGAGAAACTAAAACTCAACGATGCCTCGTTAATTTATGAAAAAGACGCTTCGACAGCACTTGGATTTGGATACAGATGCGGTTTTTTAGGTCTTCTTCATCTTGAGGTTGTTCAAGAGCGTCTTGAGAGAGAGTATGATATCTCTCTGATTCTCACATCTCCTTCTGTTCAGTATGAGATAACCCGCAATGACGGTACAGTGCAGATTGTTGACAACCCTGCTCTCTATCCTGACCCTACAGAGATTGCCAAAACTCAGGAACCTTTTATTGATGCAGCAATTATAATTCCTGACAAGTATATGGGGGCTGTGATGCAGCTCTGCTTAGAGCATCGGGGGGTTAGCACAAACTACCAATATCTGACACGTAATCGAATAGAGATGAAATTTAATCTGCCTCTTGCTGAAGTTGTATATGAGTTTTATGACAGATTAAAAAGTGTTACTCAAGGGTACGGCTCGTTTGACTATGATATTGCAGGATATCAAGAGACTGACCTTGTAAAACTTGATTTTTTGGTTAATGGAGAGCGGGTTGATGCCTTATCTCAATTGGTGCATCGAGATAAGGCGGTTGACAGGGCAAGAAATGCCTGTGAACAGCTAAGAGAGGAGATTCCACGGCAAATGTTCAAGATTGCTATTCAAGGGGCAATCGGCGGAAAAATTATTGCCCGTGAGACAGTATCTGCCTACAGAAAAGATGTTACTGCCAAATGTTATGGCGGAGATATCTCAAGAAAAAGAAAGCTCTTAGAGAAGCAGAAAAAAGGAAAAAAACGTATGAAGATGGTTGGCAATGTAGAGATTCCGCAATCTGCCTTTCTCTCCGTGCTTAAATCTGGCAAATAATAGATAAAGGTCTCTATTTATGCGGTTCCCATATAATACAGCCTCTTATAAAAAAAATACAAAGAGGCAAAAAGAGACGGAAAATCTCTATTATGCTTTTTTTAATACAACCCCTGCTGGATCAGTTATAACTACACTTCATGAGGGAAAGATTATTGATATCAATGAGAGCATGGTAAAAATGATCGGATTCTCAAGGGAAGAGTGTATAGGCAGAACTATTATTGATATAGGGTTTTATCCTGATATAAAGGCAAGAGATAATATTATTAAACTGCTGATTGAGAAAAAATCAATTCATAATCAAGAGATGCAATTCCTTACAAGCTCAGGCGATTGCCATTATGGGATTTTTTCTGCTGAATTGATTGAATTACAGAATCAACCGTGTATCTTCTTATCTATATTTTCCATTACAGGTAAACTTGAAGTTAACGGTAATATGGAAGCCAAAACTTCCCTTGAGAACGGCGAGAACAGCGTAAACAAATTTGAGATGCTATTTGAATATATCCCTGATATGCTGTTTGTGATTGATTATACAGGCAAGATACTTCACACAAACAGAGCAGCAAGTGAGTGTTTAGGTTACAGTGATGTGATGTTTAAAAAGATGCACATTCTCAATATTCACCCTTCAGATAAAAAATATGATGTTGTCAATATTATGGGGCGGATATTATCAGGTGAGACAGATAGATTCGATATCCCGCTGCTAACCTTTACTGGTGAGGTTATACCTGTAGATACAAAAGTTGTTTTAACTCATTGGGATGACAAGAAGGCTGTTCTTGGAATCTCAAGAGAGAAGTAGATTATAGAATCGCAGCAGACAAAACCGTTGATGATATCTCAAACAAATGGGATTTTAATAATCAAATAAACATCAATTAAAAATACCCAAGCTGCATTAATATCAGCGTTCAATGCAAATTAACAATTTAATCACAAGGAGAGAGAATGAAACGTATTATTTTGACAGTGTTGATTGTGCTTTTGAGTTTATCTATTTGTGTCGCAGAGGAGAAGAAACTGAATATCGTTACGGATGATTGGCCTCCGTATGAGTTTAAAGCTGGAGAGGCTGGAAACGAATACATAACAGGATTTTCCACAGAAGTTATTATAGCTGTTCTTAAAAAAATGAATGTTGGCATTAATGAGCGTATAAAGCAGCACCCTTGGGCAAGAGGAGAAAAAATGGTGATAGATGGTTCTGCTGACATGCTTTATACGGCTGCAGATAATCCTGAGAGGGCAAAACTTACCCATTATCCAACTGAATCTCTTATGGAATCTTCATGGTCATTTTTCATCAGGGCAGAAGATGCAGGAAAACTTAAATACAACTCTTTTGAGGATCTGAAAGGTCAGAAAATAGGAGTAGTACGCGGATATTCATATACTCCTGAATTATGGCAATTTATGAAAGCTGAAAATAATTTCGAGGAGGTAGCTTCTGATGACTTTAATGTTAAAAAGTTAGTAGGAAAACGTTTTAATTACATAATAATGGACTATGGAAATGGAAAAAGTCTGCTTAAAAACATGGGATTATCTGATAAAGTAGTTCCAATAGAAAACCCTATAAAGTCAATTTCATTATACGCTATTTTCAGTAAGAATACAGTTGATAAAGACTTTGTAGATAAATTCTCAGCAGAGCTTAAGGCGTTTAAGGCAACTCAAGATTATAAAGCTATTTATGAGAAGTACATTGGAAAATAACATTGATTCCCTTATAAAAGATTTGACAACTTTTAACAAAGTTGTCAAATCTCAAATGAAATCCCCCGCAACTACATGATAGGCTTCATAGCACTCATGTAAGATCGAAGCTCCCTTCCAACCATCTCCACAACAGTATAACGGATAGCTTCATTTACCTGTATCAGCTCCATATTATCAACTCCGTTATCTTTGAGATCAAGCCCTTTTCCAATCACATCAACATCAATAGTTCTCATAAAACTTTTAAGAAGAGGAAGAGCCTTTTGAGTAAAAAGATAACAGCCGTATTCAGCAGTATCTGAAATGACAACATTCATCTCATAGAGTTTTCTTCTTGCAATTGTGTTTGCAATGAGAGGAACTTCATGCAAAGACTCATAATAAGCAGACTCTTCTTTAATGCCTGCTGCAACCATAGTGTCAAAAGCCAGCTCCACGCCAGCTTTGACCATTGCTATCATTAGAATACCGTTATCAAAATACTCTTGTTCAGCAATATCTGCATCTGTACAGACTGATTTTTCAAAAGCGGTTTCAGCAGTTTCTGCACGCCATTTTAGAAGATTTGCATCTGCATTGTCCCAGTCTTCCATCATGGTTCTTGAGAACTCTCCAGACATGATATCATCCATGTGTTTGTTGAACAGAGGTCTTAAAATATCTTTCATCTCCTCGGCAAGAGTAAACGCAATGATCTTTGCGGGGTTGGATAGTCTGTCCATCATATTGGTGATTCCACCATGCTTGAGTGCTTCTGTAATTGTCTCCCAGCCGTACTGAATCAATTTTGAAGCATATCCTGACTCAATGCCTTTTTCGATCATCTTATCGTAACAGAGAAGTGAACCCACCTGAAGCATACCACACAAAATAGTCTGCTCACCCATAAGATCGGATTTAACTTCAGCAATAAAAGAGGACTCAAGCACACCTGCTCTGTCTCCGCCTGTACCTGCACAGTATGCCATTGCGGTCTCCCAGCCTTCTCCACGAGGATCATTTTCACCATGAACAGCAATAAGCGTTGGAACGCCAAATCCTCTTTTATACTCTTCTCTAACCTCTGTTCCGGGCGATTTTGGTGCAACCATTATAACTGTCAAATCGTCACGGATTTTCATACCTTCTTCAACAATGTTAAAGCCGTGGCAATATGCCAAACAGGCGTTCTTTTTCATAAGAGGCATTATGGCAGAAACAACCCCTGTATGCTGCTTGTCAGGTGTCAGGTTGATAACAAGATCGGCAGACGGGATCATCTCTTTATAACCACCCGCTTTAAAGCCGTTTTCTGTGGCGTTTTTCCATGATTTACGTTTCTCTTCAATTGCAGAGTCTCTTAAAGCGTAAGATACATCTAAGCCGCTGTCCCTAAGATTTAACCCCTGATGCAGTCCTTGAGCACCACATCCGACAATCACAATTTTTTTGCCAATTAAGACATCTACACCATCAAATTCTGAAGAATCCATAAAACGGCATTTACCAAGCTCTTCAAGTTGACGTCTTAAAGGTAATGTGTTGAAATAGTTTTGACTCATTTCTTTCTCCTTAAATTATATTAGGTATTTTGTTAAAAGTGTTGATTTGCACTTGATAAATATTTATCAAAAAAAATTTTTTAAGCCGCTTTTAAATTTATCAATATCTATTGCAATCTATTGCAAAAACAGATTTTTATACTATTGCATGAAATAGCATTTTTATTGTTGCGTCAAGTGAATTAATTGAGATATTGTGTTGCTATATTTGAAATGATAAGTTGTTATGATATATTAGAATAACATTCTTATTATGATTTTTAATCAATGTTATTGGGGCTATAAATATTTTAAGGAGGTGCGAGATGATGGTTATAATTCGTTATTGTTCTATTTTAAGTTTTTCCATTTATTTTGTAATAGGGGTAGCTTTAATCTCTCCAGTTTATCCAGACAGCCAGTATAACATTGGAAATCCTATTTTAAGTGAAATTTGGATAGACCCTGTAAATGGTGATGATAATAATACAGGCATCTCTCCTTCTTTGGCATTGCGTACTTTAACAGAAGGGTGGAGCAGAACCTCTAATCTAACAAATACAGGGTATCGTCTTAATCTTATGGCTGGTAATTACTCTTGTGAGCCTGACGATATTGACAATTGTCTAAATTATTTTGGAGATCGGCATGGAACGTATGCACACCCTTTGATCATTCAAGCTGTGAATGGTCGCAAAAGTGTAATTATCCGTGGGGGATTTGATTTCAGAAATGTAAGTTACCTATATCTGATTGATCTTGATTTGAGAGGAGGAGGTGAGCTTCCTGTGAATATCAGCGGTAATAATCTTATCCATTTTGCTTCTGCTGATCATATTCTCTTACGTGGTTTAAGTGTTAATGGACCAGACTGTGATAATGATCAGTGCAACAATTTACAAGAGGTTCTCAAGGTTAATCAGGCTCAACACTTTTACGTGGAAAATAGTGAGTTCAGCGGTGCATGGCACACAGTTGTGGACTATTTTTCTGTTCAGTATGGACACTTTATCAATAGCAATCTGCATACAGCGGGTCAGTGGTGCATGTATGTCAAAGGTGGTTCTGCGTATCTGAATATTGAAAGTAATGAGATGCATCACGCTTTCTTAGGATTTCAAGCAGGACAATCTTCTAATTTAGCACTTATGCAGACCCCTTGGCTTCATTATGAGGCTTATGACATAAAATTCGTTAATAATATTATGCACAATATTCAAGGCGTAGGTATGAGTGTGGCAGGGGGATACAATATTTTGATGGCACACAATACATTGTATAATGTAGGTATAGACAACAGTAACGGGTTCCCCCTATTTCAGGCTGTATTGGGTGAACGAGGTTGCAGTCCAACTGACGAACTGCCAAATTCAGTGGGAATTTGTCAAGCAGCACTTACAGCAGGAGGCTGGGGTACTGGCATTCAATCAGATAATATTGAATCTATTCCAAACCGCAATGTCTTTGTCTATAATAATATATTTTATAATTCACGTAATAATCAGACACTTTACACTCATTTTACTGTATGGTCTGAAAGAGAACGACCGATTGGTTTTGAAAATATTCCTGATCCAATTCAAGCAGATAACAATCTTGTGATTCGCGGCAACCTTATCTGGAATGGTTCCTCAAATCACCCTCTTGGAGTCGATAATGATACAGGCTGCACAGATGCTAATCCAGCTTGTAACGCTGCAAGATTGATTGTCGAAAACAGTATCAACCAGATTGAACCTCAACTTATTAACCCAGCCCAAGGAGACTTTAGACCCCTTTCAGGAGGTAACCTTTTAAATAATAATATTACGTCTAATTCAGACTCCCCTGCTGTTATAACTTACATTCCTCCTGATTTTACATGGAGTGATCTTCCAGCCCAACCTGTTGTTCCACCAGGAACCGTTTCTAATCGTATAATTAAAGATCGTGATGGTGCAATCAGAAAAATTCCAGATATTCCAGGTGCTTATACAGGAGACATAGGAGTATTGTCTGACTCTGACAGAGTTTTTAACTGGTTAGAGAGCACGTTTCCTGATGTAATAAATCCATCAGGCGTATTGTCCCAGACTCTTGCAGGTTATTATTACCGATATTATACGGGTAGTGGTGCTTATTTGGCAGAGCACCATGGAAATCTCTATTATTTAGGTGAAATAAGTGGGTGGCAGATTATTGAGCTTGGAACTATTACTCAATTTCTTGAAATGGCTATGGATGCAGGATATTAAGTAAATATGAATATCCACGAACTTAAACTTTTCAGACATCTATCAGACTCTCTTCATTTTGGAAAGACCAGCCGTGCATGTAATATCACCCCATCAGCTTTGACAAGAATGGTGCAGCGAATTGAAAGTGAGCTTGGTCAACCTCTTTTTGTTCGGGATAATAGGACAGTAAAGCTGACACCTGCAGGAGAGGCATTTAAAAGGTATGCAGAGGATGTTATGCAAAGATGGAGTCAACTGCAAAACGAGCTTGCATCAGAGCGTGATGGCAATTTAAGAGGAGACCTATCTCTTTATGGCTCTGTAACAGCAGTTTACACTATTTTGCCTGATATTCTTAAGCAGTACCGTAAGATGTATCCAGAGGTTCAGATAAATCTTGAAACAGGTGATGCTGCAAAATCATTGACCAAACTTCAGAATGGAGAGGTTGATGTCTCTATTGCAGCAATTCCTGAAAAACAGTTGCCCGGGATAGAGATTATGAAAATAGTTGATACCCCACTGGTTTTCATCGCTCCAATCAACTATCCTGAGACTGTCAGATATTTTGATAAAGAAAAAAAATATGGTGGGACAAAAGAAGCAGATGCCGATATGGACTTAAAAGATAGATGTTTGGATTTGAATAGAGAAATATACTATAATAGAGAGATAGACTGGCAGAGGACTCCTATTATTATTGCAGATCATGGTTTGAGCCGTGAAAGGTTTGACAGATGGCTGTCAAATCATAATGTATCTCCTAATATCTATGCACAGGTAGCGGGTAACGAAGCAATAATTGCAATGGTAAGCCTTGGCTGCGGTGTTGGTGTAATTCCTGAACTTGTACTTCAGAAAAGTCCATTAAAAGAGGATATTGTAGTAATTAATGTCTCGCCTGCACTAACTCCTTTCTCCATAGGGGTCTGTACCATGAAAAAAAATATGGACAATCCAAGAATAGCGGCATTCTGGAAAATTGCAGCCAAATAATTTGCGTTCTATAGTATTCCGGACAAATAAATTGGAAATGAATATCAGCCCCGCCCCAGCTCTCCCCAAAAGGAGAGGGGAGTGAATATTATAACTCCTTCCCCTTGGAGAGGGCTGGGGTTGGATAAATTAGTGCGTAACATAACTGATAAATATAAGTGACGGTTAAAATATGGATATGGGTAGATTTGAGAGAGACTGGAGTCGTGCTGATGCCAACCAGCAGGTTGAGTGGCTCAATAATGCCCTTGAAATGCCTCTTGCTGACGGCGTGAAAGCTGTTATGGCTGGACTCACATCATTTCATACGTCAGTGAAGAACAAGGCAAAATATGTCCTTGGCAAGTTACAGGAGAATATCAAGGCTGGTCTTGCAAGTGATCATAAGAGTAGAGGACTGCTTGATTCTGCTCTGCTGTCAGTTAATGTGTATAAAAATATCCACAAAAACCTTTCAGCTGCGGAGCTTAAACTTTATCTTCAGATACTTCTTGAATCTGGCGGAAGAGGACCTTTCTATGCTTGGAAACTCTGCCAGAGTAAAATGTTTTCGATGCAGACTATAATTGCTACTGTTAATTTACTTACAGAGCCATGCCGTCTCACATTAGTCAATCAATATCTTGCCTCGCCACCTTCTGTGAGAAGGGAGTATGCAGATCAATTCGTCAAAATTCTAAGGGATATTACAGATCAGATAACAGTTTTGAGATTTTATGCAGATATGTTTGACAAGGAGAATCCTGCAGATATTTTCCTTGAAAACATAAAGCCCTCTTTAAGAAACTGCTGTAATCCAAAAGAGCCTGACGATCCGAATACTCTCATTGGAAAATATCTGAATAGCGATGAGCAGTCTGACAGTTACAGAATATATGCACTCAAGGCAGTTGCACTGTTGTCACCTGTTATTAACCCTTCTAAACTTCTCAGAATAATAAAAAGCGACCGATCGCCTGAAATGAAACGAACAGCTTTTAAGGTCATTGAACGCTCTTCTGTAGGAACTTATGCTGTTTTGACAGACAGCATTATGGATATTATATGCAGCCCTTCTGAATTTTCCAAGACC
Organism: Desulfamplus sp.; assembly: GCA_015232555.1. Taxonomy (GTDB): domain Bacteria; phylum Desulfobacterota; class Desulfobacteria; order Desulfobacterales; family Desulfobacteraceae; genus Desulfamplus. Next base: position 20,537 of record JADFZJ010000024.1, read on the forward strand.
AGCCTTATCGAGTTAATGGAGATGTTTAAAGCTGCTGTAATTTCTGCTCAAGCTAATCTTTCATACTCTTCTGACAGAGCTAATTTTGAAAAGAAATCAGGACTTGCTGATTTGATCCTAAGGATCAGACGAGAGATACCTGCACTATTGCCTCTTATATTAAATGAGATTGCCTCTTTTTCAAGATTCTCTTTCTGTTTTATTCAGGATATGGCAGAAGACCCATCTGCCAGCCTTTTTCGGAACAGCGATATTGAACACGCCTTGATATGCGGTGTTATTCGTAAAAGACCTGAAAGGATGATTACAATTTTTGAGACCTATATGAATCACCCTGATCCAGTTATAAAAGATGCCCTCTCAAGGCTGGTTGAAAAGCTCAAAAAGACTCTTGCAGAAAAGAAAAATGATTTAAAACGAGAATTTGAACAGTTTGTTGCATCTGGAAAATTTATAACAAAAAAAAAGGAAAAGGAAAAAGGAAAGGGAGGTTTTTTTAAAAATCTGTTTACAGTAACATTAGAGAAGAAGATATCTCTTTTAAAGGAATCATCATCACCTGATGGAGTTGATTTTAAAGATGAGGTGATCGAAGATGTTGATCTGTCATCCTACAATTTTATCTCCCCAGGAATATTTACAGGCTCTATAATAAGAGATGTTGATCTCTCTCTTTCTTCTTTTGCTAACTGTTCATTCAATAAAACCTTTTTTTATAATGTAAAAATGAATGGCACTCTATTTGTCAATACATCGTTTGAACAGTCTGTATTTATTGATGTTAAAGCTGATGGGACTAAATTTAGTGGTTGTAACTTTACAGGAGCATCTTTTTTAAACAGCAGTTTCAAATCTTCTGATATGACTGAGGCAGTTCTTGCAGATTGTACGATTGTCAAAACATATTTTGAAGAGACTGAACTTTCAGGAGCCACTTTTGTCAACTCTCGAATATCCATGGTTACTTTTGCGGAGAGCAGACTTGAAAAAACCGATTTTTCAGGGGTTACAGGTAAATTTTGCCGTTTTTCTGCACATACGCTATCTCGGGCTGAAACTGAACAAGCTGATCTATACTCCAGAATTATTGAGATATCATATTCAGATATCCATAGGGATTTAACTTCGATATCTCAGGATAAACTACTGATGAATGAGATAAGAATGCTCATTTTTACAGAGCTTATTCAGCATGGAAAGAATATGTTTCTGCTTAAAAACCAATATGCAATCCTATATGCTTTTGATCTTTTTCAGCCTGAGCAAGCTGATCTTTTTGAACTGATTCCTCTTTTGATACATGAAAATATAGACATTTACACCCCTTCATCAAGAAGTGCAGCACTTGCACAACTCATTGTATTTGATGGAGCAATAAGGGCAGATGGCAAATCAGTTGGAATCCAGAACCTTGACATACCTAATGGAATCGCAGGTTACCTGCCTAACTGTGAGACCCAGAGAATTTGCAGGAAATATCTTGGAAAAGGATATATCCGTAAAGATGGAATTGTCTTTATTGAGAGGCATTTCTGTTATGTGGAAGCTCTGTTCACTATGGGTAGTATAGGATCAATTGCTCATACTACAGGTTCTGACATTGACTACTGGGTCTGTATCAGAGAAGAGCTTTTTGATAATGAAAAACGGGAGCTATTGCAGAAAAAACTTCATGCTATTGAAAAATGGGCAAAAAATGTGTTCAAAACAGATATTCATTTTTTTATTGTGGATATTGACAAAGCGAAAAGATCAGATTTTGGAGGTTCTGACAGCGAAAGTTCAGGTTCAGCTCAGGGCAGACTGCTTAAAGAGGAGTTTTATAGAACTATGATTCATGTAGCTGGACAACTTCCCTTTTGGGCAACTCTTCCAGTAGATGTGAGTAAAAACTATTACAATGAGCTGTTTGTTCGAGTCTGTCCCAATCCTGCAAAAGGGAGATTTATTGATTTTGGAGATATCCATGATATTCCTGCTGGAGAGTATTTTGGTGCTTCTGTTTGGCAGATGTTCAAATATCTTAAAAGTCCTTTCAAGTCAGTCTTGAAAATGGGGCTGCTTGAAAAATACATCCATGAAAAAAAGCGTGATAGAGTGCTTTTATGCAATGATTTTAAAAAAGAGTGGATGAATCCAGGGCTGTCATTTAATTTGACCAAATCTGATCCATACTATCTGTTACTGAGCAGCCTTGTTGCATACTATAAAAAAATTGATCCTGAACACCTTTTTGCAAAATTTGTTCAATCTTGCTTTTTTTCAAAAGTGTGCATTACAGATGAAAAAGAGCTTAAAAAAAGTGCATTTGGATTAAAAGAGATTCTAATCAAGCGATGTATGGATGAATGGGGCTGGAAAGATACAGAGGTATTTGAAGCTGGTAAATTTGAAACATGGACTTATAACAAAATTGCCGAAGAGAGTGTTAAAATCAGACGATATATGCTTCAAACCTATAAGCAGTGCAGAAGAATATGGACATCCTCTGATGCCTCTTATGAAAAGGAGTCTCTTTTAACACCAAGAGACAGAACCATTCTTGGACGAAAAATGGTTGTTCAGTTCAGCATGGATGAGAAAGCAAAGGTTGAGCCGCTTCTGTTAGTGTCAAAAAGCGGTCTGACCAAAGGGTTAAATCTGCAATACAATGATGATGTAAAAGATACTCAAAAGTGGCTTCTGATGCACAAGTGGCGTGATGATCAAAACCGTATGGAAAACAATGAGAAGTTAAAGGCAGCAGCATGCATTGAAGAGCTTGGGGCGTGGCTTATTCACAATGAGCTTTATCTCAAAGAGAACTATATAAAAATCGTACACAATCCGACTGTTGTAAGGTCTAACGACGTAAACCTGCTGTTTCAGTTCATATATGATTTTTTTATTGATGATATAAAAAGAGAGATTACTAACGATGCTCTCTGCTCAAAAAGCACGATTACCTCAATGCTTATATCTATTAACTTCACTGTTCCTCGAGATTCAAAACTGATGACAGAGTGGAGTGTTATATACAGAAATAGTTGGGGAGAGATGTTTTGCCACCTTTTTACAAGTAACCCAGGATTGCGTGACGTAAAAGATGTTGAAAACAGAGTTCAAAGAGAACTTCAGCTTTCGTCCTTTCCACTAAAAACAAAAATATTATCATACCCAAAATTAAAGCAAGAATTAAAAGGTGTATCATAAAATTATGAAAACTCTTTTTAAGCCCATTAGCAGCATGTTTGGCAGAAAAAACGAAGCAGATACGACTCAGGAACAAGTTTCATCAGCTTCTGCAGAACAGTCAAATTCTATGGTTCAAATGGATGATCATGGTCTGGCAAAACGGTATTGCGACACATTTTCAGCCGTTCAGACAGTTCAGACAAAACTTGATAAACTGCTGGAGACAAAAGAGCTTATTGCAGAGGAGAGGTTTGCCTCTCTGCATGAGCAATACACATCTTTTTTAGATAAACATAAGCCGAGCCTAAAGAAATTATCTGATGAGATTAACAGAAGAATTGACTCTTGTATTGCAGATAAAAAGGATGCAGCAGACAAATTTACTGAAATTAAAAAGCGTATTCAGCAAGAGGCAAAGCTGCTTGAGGTAGGTGCTATTTCAAAAGAGGAATATATAGAAAAGATACAAAATTTTAAACCTGAAGAGAAAGAGTGCAAAGAAAAATATAAAACATCTCAGGATCGCATTACCATCTTGAAAGACGCAAAAAACAATAAATACACTCCTCCTCCTGAGCCTTCTTCTGATGCGGCTAAAAATGATGGAGCAAAAGATGATGTTGCTGATAAAGATAGAACAGAGAGCAATAAGAAAGATGTGCAAGATAGTAGAAGTCAAATATATTCTGGCAAGGAGGTTGATATAAATTTTTCTTGCGGTACAAATCTTTCTGTAAAGATTGACGGTATTGCAATACCTATTATTGCAAATTTTGTAGGAACTGAAAAATATGAGTATTTGCTGATAACCAATCCTTCACCCTATAGTACTATAAAACCTAAACTATTTCAGGGTAATAAACTTGTGATTGAGTGCATCTTTGAAGGGCAGCTTTTTGTTTTTTCATCTCCTATAATTGAAAATATTGCTAAACCTATCAGGGCTGTTGTGCTTGAGTATCCCAAAGAGGTTAGTGTAAAGCGGCTCCGTTCCTCCTCCAGAGTAACTTGCAGAATTCCAGCATCACTGATTTTCAAGGGTTCGGGCAAGGAATCCATAATCAGTGATATAAATCATAAAGGATGCCTCATTGAAGTTACATATCAGATGTCAGAGAAAAATTACATTGCAAGATCAGATGATAATATAAAAATAGAGTGCTCTTTTCCGGGAAATGCTGAAGTTCATACGATTAGCGGTATCATCAGAAATGTTAAAAAAAAGCAGCTTACACTTCTCTATGGAATTCAGTTTACTGAAGTATCTGAATCAGCTCAGAAGGCAATAGTAAAATATCTCTCAACACTTTAATCTTCAATATTAGTTCATATCTGTTCTGTACGACATTTATTATCCTGTATTATGTTATATAATCACAACTTTTATAAACTATTTGTCATTTCTTTAGGCGTATCCTCATTTTTGCGATAACCCATATTGAATATTACAATTCATTGACATTTTACACATAAAAGGCTATTCTATTAGATTGAAATTAGAGACATAATCTAAAAGAATCGACTGGTAGATTGCTATGCCTTACATATTGGCACAACGATAATTTAATCTATACATATAAGCACACTGATAGCATTGAATAATAAAATTCGTAAAGTTATAATTAAGAACGGGCTTGGACTCCATGCCAGACCTGCTTCAATGATTGCAAAAATTACCCAAAATGCAGAGAACGCTGTGTGGCTCAATGATGGCAATAACAGAGCAGATGCTTCAAGTGTTATTGATATCCTGACCATAAACGGCAAAAAAGGTAAAACGCTTGTTCTTGAAGTTGAGTCAGAGAGGGATATTCATTTACTGGAGACTTTAGCAGATTTTTTTCAATCCGGATTTGGAGAAAATACCGATGGTTAAACATCAAAAAGAGCAGACTATGATAAAGAAAAATGGTTGTGTTGCTGGCATATCTCATAAAGAACAGATTATTCTAAAAGGCATTGGTGGCTCTCCTGGTATATGTATAGGCAAAGCTTATATCGTTGACCGTGAAGGGGTGGCTCTTGTTAAACGATATCCTGTCTCAGAAGAGGATGTTCCATCTGAAATTAACAGGTTTAAAAATGCTGTAAAACATGCAAGTGATGAACATAAATCAATAATAGCGTCACTAAACAGTGATTTTAGAGATCAGCTTGATATTCTTGAAGCACACTTAGCACTTTTTAAGGATAAGATGCTTTATGGTAAGACTATTAATACTATAAAAACTGATAAAATAAATGCTGAATGGGCGTTAAAAAAAGTTTTACGTCAGGTAAAACGGACATTTATGAAGGTAAACGATCCTTATCTCAAATCAAGAGTAACCGATATTGTTCAAGTATCAGAACAAGTTATGCGTCATCTGATTGGTGCTCAAGATATTAAAATCTCTGATATCAATAAACGGGTTATTCTGATTGCCCATGACCTCTCTCCAGCAGACACTATTCAGATTCAGCTTGAGTTAATTAAAGGCTTTGTTACAGATCGTGGCGGTAAAGATTCACATACTGGTATTATTGCTAAAGCTCTTGGTATTCCAGCTGTCATGGGACTTGGTAATGCCACACATAAGGTTGAAAATGATGATATTGTTATTGTTGACGGCTTATCTGGTATTTTGATTGTCAATCCAGAAGAAGACACTCTTTTTACCTATGAAGAGAGAAGAGCACTATATGAAAATCAACAAGCTATAAGAGCAAGGGAGAGCCATCTTCCAGCGGTTACTTTAGACGGTCAGCAGTTCAAGTTGATGGCAAACATTGAGCTTTTAGAAGAGGTTGTCTCTGTAAAGGATAATGGGGCAAAAGGTGTGGGGCTTTTCAGAACAGAATTTCTTTATATTGATCTTAAACGATTGCCATCAGAAGAGGAACTGTTTGAGAAATATAAAGAGGTAGTTGATCTGTTATCGCCTATGTCAGTTACCTTTAGAACTCTGGACATTAATGGTGATAAGGTTCTGCCTTATATGAAGAATGCAGAAGAGGAGAATCCTGCACTCGGTTTGAGAGCTGTAAGGTTTTGTCTTAAAAGACCAGAGATTTTTATTACCCAGATCAAGGCAATCCTCAGGGTAGGGGCTTTTGGAACGATAAAACTTCTTATCCCAATGATTTCATGTGTTGAAGAGATTATTCAGGTAAAGGTTATAATAAGCCGTGCTATTGAAGAGCTAAAAACGGAACAGAAGGTTTTCAACGCTGATATTCCACTTGGAATAATGATTGAGGTGCCATCTGCTGTCATTATTGCAGAGGAACTTGCTGATTATGTTAATTTTTTCAGCATTGGAACAAATGATCTTATTCAGTATTCTATGGCTATTGATAGGAGTAACCGTCAAGTTGCACATCTGTATAATCCAATGAATCCTGCTGTTATAAGAATGGTCAAAATGGTTGTTGATGCTGCAAAGAAGAAAAATATTGAGGTAGTTATGTGTGGTGAGATGGCAGGTGATACATTCAATCTGCCTGTTCTCATGGGTCTTGGATTGACACATCTCTCTATGAATCCCATGTCCATTCCTGCTATCCGTCAGATGGTTACACGACTTGACACTAATGAGACTAAGGAATTTGTGGGTAAAATATTGAATATGAGACAAGTAGAAGAGATAACAAATTTTTTGACAAATCGCTATGATAAGGTTCTTGCTGATTAAACAGGAGATGCAATAGCATATAGGAGCATAAACAGGATGGAATCAGAAAGAATAAAAATTATCGCAAGCAATAAAAAAGCAAGGCATGATTATGATATTTCTGGCGAAATAGAAGCTGGAATAGTGCTTGTGGGTACAGAGGTCAAATCTATACGCCAAGGAAAGATAAATCTTAAAGATTCTTATGCCGAGATAAAAAATGGAGAGGTATTTCTAAGACAGATGCACATTACTCCATATCAAAATGCCTATTATGATAATCATGAGCCGCTTAGAAGCAGAAAACTGCTTCTTCACAACCGAGAGATAAAAAAGCTCATTGGCAAGGTAGCAGAACGAGGTTTTACAATCGTCCCTCTGAAAGTATATTTTAAAAACGGTAAAATTAAGGTGCAGATTGGACTTGCTAAAGGTAAAAAGCTTTATGATAAACGAGATACAATAAAGAAAAGAGATATTGAGCGGGATATGGACAGAGATTATAAAACCCGTTAAAGTAAGTCTCTTGATTTTAGTTTTAGAAACTCATAATGACAATTGTTTTTTATTGTATAGTTAAATAGTTATACATCCCAGCCCAAGGACTTCCTCACGTTTATCTTTAGCCCGCTTATATTTTAATATAACATAAGTTAAAATTAGATTCTTTTATCACCTCAATATTCTAAAGTCCTTAAGAATGCTTACAAAAAAAATCAATTAACTAAAATGTCAAATGGTTAATACAATAAAAGCAGATATAAACAGCCAAAAAACTCGGTGAACAAATATGAAACAGATATTGCCAGCAAATAGAACTAAAGAGATTACCCCCTTTATTGTTATGGAGATCATGGAAAAAATCCGTGATATGGAGACAAACGGGGTTCACGTTGTGCATTTAGAAGTGGGAGAGCCTGATTTTAATGCACCCGAATGTGTTAGGAGTGCGGTATCTCAGGCATTTGAGTGTAATGAGACTCATTACACGCATAGCCTTGGAGATATAAGGCTTAGAAATGCGATTTGTCAATATTACAAAGAGACTTACGGAGTCAATATCACCCCAAACAGGATTCTTGTTACATCAGGAACCTCTCCTGCAATGATGCTGCTCTTTTCAGCATTGGTCAATCCAGGTGATGAAATTATTATTTCCAACCCTCACTATGCCTGTTATCCCAATTTCATTAAATTTGCACAAGGTCTTCCTGTCAGGGTAGATGTGCAAGAATCCGAAGGATTTCTCTACACTCCAGAGGCTATTGCTGAAAAAATCACCCCAAGAACCAAAGGGATTTTAATCAACTCGCCCTCCAACCCCACAGGCAATGTGATGTCAAAAGAGAGAATGGCAGAGATAACAGCTCTTGCCGATTCACATGATATTGTCGTAATCTCTGACGAGATCTATCATGGTTTAGTTTACAGCGGAAAAGAGCACTCAATTCTTGAAATCACAGATCACGCATTTGTATTTAACGGATTTTCTAAACTTTTTGCCATGACAGGGTTGCGTCTTGGATATCTTATTGCACCTGAATATTTTATCCGTCCTCTTCAGATTCTCCAGCAGAACTTTTTTATCTCTTCTAACTCTGTCATACAGATTGCAGGGGTAGCAGCCCTAAAAAACGCTAAAAAAGAGACCGAAGAGATGAGAATGATCTATAATCAGCGGAGAAAATATATGATTAAACGGCTTCGTGATATGGGATTTGGAATTACTGTAGAGCCAACCGGAGCATTTTATGTCTTTGCAAATGCAAAGCATATCTCAATGGACTCTTACGCTTTAGCTGTGGATATCTTGGAAAAGGCTCATGTTGGTGTAACTCCCGGAATTGATTTTGGACCTAACGGCGAAGGATATTTGAGATTTTCTTATGCCAACTCAATGGAGAACATTGCAGAGGGTATGGACAGGCTTGAAGGTTATTTGGATAGTAAAAATTTAAACGTACTATTTTAAAAAAAGATAAATAATGATTATAAAACAGACCGAATTTGTAAAAAGTGCAGCAAACCCATCGCATTTTCCTGAACCTGAATTTCCAGAAGTAGCGTTTGCTGGAAGATCAAATGTTGGGAAATCTTCTCTTATCAACACTATATTGAATAGAAAAAATCTTGTAAAGACAAGCTCAAAACCAGGGTGCACACAGTTGATCAACTTTTTTAAGATCAACAACAACACCTTTTTTGTTGATCTGCCAGGGTATGGATATGCAAAGGTCTCAAAGTCCGTCCGCTCGCAGTGGGGGTCAATGATAGAGAAATATCTTAATCAAAGACCTAACCTGCTTGGAGTTGTGCTTCTGATTGACATAAGGAGAGAACCACAAAAAGAGGAGTTTGAACTGATGGAGTGGCTTGTCAGTCATGGGATTCCATGTTTGAGAGTGCTTACAAAGGCTGACAAGTTATCACGTCAGCAGCAGATTAACCGTGTTAGCAAACTTGGAAAGATAATGATGTGCAAAAAAGAGGATATTCTCTTGTTCTCTGCAACATCAAAACAGGGAAAAGATGAGATTCTTAAAGAGCTTAATCTCCTTTTCTATGGGGTTAAAAGTGTGGCTGAATCTCCATCTACTACTGACCATGAAGCCTATAATGACAACGCAGACGGAGAGTTATAAACTTATGAAAAAAGCAGAAAATGAAACATTCAGATCAGGGTTTATTGCAATTGTTGGTGCTCCAAATGCTGGAAAATCGACTCTTCTAAATCGAGTTACTGGAGAGAAGATTTCCATTACATCAAGAAAACCTCAAACCACACGAGACAGAATTCTTGGCGTGGTTGAGCGTCCTATGTCCCAGATAATTTTTGTTGATACCCCGGGAATTCATAAGGCAAAATCTCTTCTGAACCGTAAGATAGTTGATCAGGCTCTCTCTGCTGTTGAAGATGTTGATGCCATTTTGTTGATGATTGACGCTGCTTCAAAAGACAGCGAATCTGAACAGATAATCATTACACAGCTTGAAAGCACAAAAAAATCTGTAATTCTTGCCATTAACAAAACTGATATTGTCGCACCAGACAGCATTCTTCCCCGTATTCAGGAGTGTGTATCTTTGCATGAGTTCAAGGCTGTGGTGCCAATATCTGCAAAAAACGGGGTTCAGATAGACGAGCTTCTTGATGAAATTGAAAAATGCCTGCCAGAAGGTCCGAGGCTTTTTCCTGAGGATACTTTGACAGACCTGTCAGAAAAGTTCATTGCAGGCGAGATGATCCGTGAAAAGATATTCAGGCTCACAGGAATGGAGATACCATACTCAAGTGCGGTAACTATTGACTCGTTTAAGCCAGAAAGAAAGCTGATAGTTATACATGCAAGTATCCATCTTGATAAAGATTCCCAAAAAGGAATTGTGATTGGAAAAGGCGGGCAGATGCTAAAAAAGATCGGGGAGCAGGCAAGAAAAGATATTGAACGGATGACAGGTTCCAAAGTCCTTCTTCATCTTCTTGTAAAGGTTACAAAAAATTGGAGTAATAACGAAAATATGCTCAGGGAGTTTGGATATTAATTTGAGACTCTCTTGTTTAAGTAGAGATGGCAACCCTTATGGCTTGCCTGTATTGGGTGATTGAGAATGGAATTTTATTTTACACAGGACGAAGATAGCCAGCGGCGTGAAAAGCACAAGGCAAGAGAGCTTAGAAACAGCCAGTGGTGGAAGCGGAAGAGATCAGAAGGTATCTGCTATTACTGTGGTGAGAGTTTCCCCCCAAAAGAGTTGACTATGGATCATATTGTTCCTATCTCAAGAGGCGGTACATCTTCTAAAAATAATGTGGTTCCATGCTGTAAAACGTGCAACACAAAAAAAAGAACAATGCTCCCTTTAGAGTGGGACGAATATATGAAAACACTTTCTGGAGCTTCTGAGTGATTTGTAATATAAAGGAGATAACACCCAATGGATGAAAAAGAGATTGCCCGAAAAACCTCTGAAACTGCACAACTCTATTTTAATGGAGTAAAAGATGAAGATAAACCCTACAATCTATGGCGTACTTTTGATAAAGAGCTTGCAAAACAGATGTCCCTCTACATCACTGGACAGTTCTACTCAAGGGAAAAAATACCTCACCCAACACGCCAATTAGTCACGATTGCCGCTCTGACTGCACTATCAAAACCAGATGAGCTAAAACTTCACATTCATGCTGCTCTGAATGTTGGGTGTAGCCGTGAAGAGATTGCTGAGGTCATTTTTCAGACCAGTATCTATGCTGGTGTACCCGCTGCCAATACAGCTTTAAAGGTATTGAAAGATGTGCTGGAAGAGAAGAGTGCTATGTAGCCTTTTTGCATTTTTATTGAGCTATAAATTTAATCACTTAGAAGTCCACATCGATTGATAACGCTTTTATCGAGCATCTCGCCTAACTCCCCTAACCTTTTTGGGAAAAAACCAAGAGTTTTCTCCCAAACCTCCTCATCTTCCATGCAAAAATATATAAGAACATTTGGGGCGTATTCACGGATAAAAGACGCAATCTTCTGATAAAGAGCGATTCTTAACGGCTTGAAATATCTCATCTTATTATCAAGACCCGTTATAAATTCTCCGTAGGGTATTATAGATTTTGGAAATCTATTTTCAATAATCTGTTTAAGTTGTGGCATAAATCTAAATGTTCCAATGCTTATCCAGACTATGCTTTCAGGATTTATACCAGCAGAGCCATCAGAAGAGTTACTGGTAAAAATTGATTTAATAACCTCTTTATACTCCTCTTCACAACCGTCATAAATCACAAGCGGGTCAAAATGAAATGCAAGTCTATAGCCCCACTGTTCGCACCGCTTTGCAGCTCTTAACCTTGCATTTAAAGATGCTGTGTTTCTCTCCTCAGATTTTATGATTGCAGGGGTGTTTAGCGACCATGCAACAACGGTCTTGCGATTATGGTCAATATTTTTAAGAGATTCAATATTGACCGTCTTGGTTTTAAGTTCAAGAATAGAGCGTTTCTGTTCGGCAAATTTTTTGACCAACTTTTCAGGCTGACCGCTCAATTTTTCCCAAATAAGACTGTCAGTAAATTCGCCTGTTCCAACTCGAAATGTTTTATTTTGCTCAAAAACAGCATCAAGAGCTGAATCAATCTTATCCTGACCCGCAAAATACTGAAGTATCGGCGGGTGAAAATATGCTTGCAAAATACAGTATGAGCAATCCATAGTGCAAAAAGTGCCTGTATGCAAAATTGTATAATCGCAGCAGGTGTAGTAGCTTGTGCCAGGACACTTTTTTATTACAGCACCATGATTTTCGGTGATATAAAGCGTCTGCTTTCCCTTTGTAACAGGATCATCAGATGAATTTACATGCTCATAGACAACCTTGCTGTCAGTAACATATTCAGGCTCAAGCCCTGTTGCCGCAATGATGCGTTCTATTTCGTCACAAGGTTTAATGTGGCTGTCCATGAAAAGGGTCTCTATTTTCATAACTATTTCCAATAAGATATTTTGCTGATCATTTGAAATATTTGATGATTAAAGATTTGATGAAATTATCTGATCAACCAGCCTGTTTTTACTCAAAGCTGAAATTGCATCTGCATTTTGTGCCAAATCATCAACATTTGAAAACTTAAAACTAATAGTATAATCTCTCCCTTCAAAATCTGCTGGAGGTTCAAGTTTTATACCGCCTTTTAAATCGCCTTGCGAGTTTAAGAGCTTTAAGTTTATATTAAACTGCTCTTTTGCTTTGGACAGGTTGGGATATCTTTGTTCAAACAGAATAGATCTCAGCAGGTTTCCTTTTCGGTTTTCATCTGCACCGTCTGCACTATTATCAACAATCTCTCTTATTTCTTTTGCGTTTATGACATCAGTAACTGAAATATTTTCTCTTGCAGCAATCTCATGGATATTGGTGATTATCTCTTTTTGCTTGTTTAGACTGGTTTTTATTTTTGAAAAGAGTCTGACAAAGCTATCTATCACATCATCATCATAACCGTACTGCCTTAATTTTAACGCTGCCCCCATTGCAAGCCTCTCGTTCTCAACAACTCTGTGAACTGATGCTGGCATGTTGGCAATATCATCAAGCATATTAATTAAAGCTCTGTTCATGTTCATGTTAAATATGGCAGATGAGCTTCCTGCAATCTCCTCAACAGAGATAAATTTTTTTAACAGATGCACTCCTCTTGCCTGCTCCATTGTATTCAGCTCTCTTTGAAAAGAGTTTTCTGATATTGCAATAAATGCACAAGTTTTCTCATCACACTCTAATATATTTGCCAATATCTTGTTTGGGAGATTGGAATCTTTAGAAGAGATAAGGCTCTTAACGGCAGCCAGTCGTCTAAAACCGCTCACCACACGATATGGTTTGTGCTCTAACTCTCCATTGCAGATTTTATCATCTGAGCCTATCTTTTGTAATATCGGAAGATTAATAAGACCAATTGAATTGATTGATGCAGCAAGAGAGGATAGAGATTTATCAAATGAGGCAGGGTCATTATCATACAAAGATTTGTCAGACGAAATCTTAAAAGTCTCGTCTGACAAATCTATATCATCTATGTTTATATTTGTTATGCACAGCCTCTCTTCAGCCCTCCTTGCGGGAAAGGAGGGAGTAATAATTGGATTTTTGCAGTTAGACATCAGATAACACCAGTAATAAGATTAAGAGCCTCAAGGTATTTGGCAGAAGTTTTTTCAATAACATCTTGTGGAAGTTTTGGAGCAGGAGGCGTTTTATCCCAGCCAGAAGACTCTAACCAATCTCTTACAAACTGCTTGTCAAAGCTCTTTTGCGAACCGCCCGGAGAGTAGGAATCTTTGGGCCAAAAACGTGATGAATCAGGTGTCATAACTTCATCAATCAAGATAATCTCTCCATCAACCTCTCCAAACTCAAACTTGGTATCTGCAATAATAATGCCTTTGCTCAATGCAAGCTCTGCACCTTTTTTATATATTTTCAAACTTAAATCCTTGATCTTTTCCGCCTTTTTCTTGCCAAGAATTTTTACTGTCTCTTCAAAATCGACATTGATGTCATGATCACCCACTTCAGCTTTGGTTGATGGAGTATAGAGCGGCTCAGGAAGTCTATCAGACTCTTTTAACCCTTTTGGAAGTGTAATGCCGCACACATGACCCTCTTTCTGGTAAGATTTCCAGCCAGAACCAGAGATATATCCCCTGACAATACACTCAACAGGTAACGGCTCTGCTTTTTTAACCAGCATACTTCTGCCTTCGAGTATATCTGCGTATTTTTGGCATATTGGAGGAAAATCTCGCACATCAGCAGATATCAGATGGTTGCCCACAATATCTTCCATCACCTTAAACCAAAATACTGAAATCTGCGTCAAAACTCTGCCTTTGCCATCAATTCCATCAGGCATAACCACATCAAACGCGGAAAGCCTGTCGGTTGTTACCATTAAAAAGGCATCTCCTGTGTCATAAATATCTCTTACCTTTCCTTTTCTTACAAGTTTAAGCTCTTTAAAATCTGTCTCTCTAATTGTGTTCATTAACTTTACTCCGATATGTTTTTAATTGTAAAATGTTGCCTTTAAAATATTTTAGGTTTTAAAGCCCGTCTAAAAATTGAAAAATTTTTTTATATGAAATTCTCTTAACTGACTTTCATTTTTTGTTGTGTAAGTCATTGCATGGGAGTTATATAAATTCTAACTCTTTCATCAACTTTAAAATTGCAACCTCTTTTGCCTTTGCCTCAACTTCAACTGTCATATCTCTATTTATAGATAACCAGAACTTTGGAAAATCATTAATATCAATGTAATCATGGTGCATTCTGATATCGTTTATTGGAATATTTTTTGTTATTATACCTTGATTTTGTGCTTTCCACCCGTTTTTAGGAGAAGAAAGATGAAACAAAGGCTCTCTATTCCATGTATCAAAACACCGCTCAGTTGCCTGCTCAACTGTCAAACTGTCTCTTAAACATCTATGATGGTGAATATCATAGACAAATGGAATCTCCATATCTGAACAGAGCGGCAGCAGATCTTCTGGAGAGTAGCTTTTATCGTCATTTTCAATTGTTAAACGTCTTCGCACCCTATCCGAAAGCGTGTCAATGGTATTTCGCAGACGGTTTAAAGCAGATTCTTTATCTCCATAAACTCCGCCAGCATGAATATTTATCACATCACTATTTACCCATTCAGCCACCTCTGCCTGATATTCAAGGTCTGCAATTGAACGGCTCACCACATCAGGATTTGGAGAGGATAAAATAATAAACTGGTCAGGATGAAATGTGGTTCTGATACCATGTCGTTTGCAAAATAGACCACAATCTTTAAATATGCCTGCTATCTTTTCTCCTTCTGGCAAATCATAGATAGAGTAGCCGATATCATGATGGGTCTTTAACGGCAGAATTTGACTGTTAATTCTAAAACAGCCGATTTTATTTTGATAGCAGAAATCAAGAGCTTTTAATAAACTTTCAGCATTGTAAAGGCAAATTGCTGATAACCGTCTTTGCTGCTCCTCCAAAGAGAATTTTGACAGATATTTAACAGTTGTCCTTTTAAAATTTATAGGCTGCTCTTTAAATAGGCAGCAAAGACCAAATCTAATCAACTTGTTTATCCAAATTCATTATAATCAGTTATTTTTATAGCAATTTTAATTTGCATATTATGTATTATAGTTAATTTTATTTAACAGCGTCAAACTCATTATCTTTAAATGGGCGTTCAGTATTTTTGTTTAAATCGTGCACAACAAAATCAGACCAGCCTTCCCGTGCTAAAGTCCGATGAGAACCCGTTTGCCGTTTTATGTGCCAACCAATCTTAAATAAAGCGGCAAGTACTCGTTTTGCTTTTGAAGATGACCATTTACTCATGCTGCATCTGGTATTGATATATTGATATCAACAGGATTTAATTCGCCATTTTCAAGCTGTTCAGCAAGAACTCTAAGAGCAAGAGCCTTAACTTTTGCCATAGCCTCATTTTGAGAACCTCCATAAGCAAGCACACCTGGAAGTTGGTCAATTTCTGCCAACCAGCGACCATCTTCTTCTTTTTCAGACTCTATGATTAAAATCATTTTTATATTCCTTCTTAAATTTAAGATTTGTTTTTCTGCTTCTTAACTTTTTTTAGAGTTCTCCAACGGCAGCTCATTCAAATATGTTTGATATAACTCAAACAGAAACGACACTCTTTCAGCTTCTGTTTTATCAAGGTTTTTGAATATCCAAATCTTTGCAAATCTTTTTTACCATTAACTGTTTAATTTCACTATGCCTTGGAACAGCGGTCATGCTTCCGAGCTCAATATTTTTCCATATAGAATGGCGTGAACCTTCACGCAATAACTCACATCCATTTCTTAAAAGATGCTGTATTAATTCATTTCTTTTCATACTACCAACAATAATTCTTCAAAATTATCTTTTATTTCGCTTCTCATTTGTTGCCTACGAAGATCAATAATATCTTTAACCGCTTCTTTCAGGCTAATTATTAACTCATCTTTTGTTCTTTCCTGAGCATTAGCTCCTGGCACTTCTTCAATCCAACCGAGCCACCAATCATCATCTTTTGTTATAATAGCTGTATATTCGGTATTCATAATATTCTCCTTTTGATAAATATATAATGATGTTACTGTCCATTAGAATTTTACCACTCATTGCGTATTTCTCTCTCCCAAGATAATGGGTCAATGTTTTTAAATGGTTTTACCTCTTTATTTTGAGAGATGGATCGTTTTTCAAGATAGTTTATGCTGGCGTTTCACATTCTCAAGCATTTCTACAGTGGCAGCCCATTCAACAAAATCCATTGAATCTGCTAACATGCCTTTTTCATATTTTTGATAGAAATCATCTGATTTTAAAACATACTGCTTTTCAAATTCAGATATATCATTTATCAGGCGGGCTTTGAGTTCAGATACACGCTCAAATTCACGAGCCAGCAATTTATTTATGGTTATCTCAATTACAGAATCGACAACTGAATTGTTGATAGCAACATACTCTTCAAGGCATTTTATCTTTTCAAGTGTTGTCATAATTCTTTATCCTTTTGTATTATGGATTTATTAATTTTGTTAGATTTTTTGATTTAGATTCCTCCAACGGCAGCTCATTCAAATATGTTTGATATAACCCAACCAAAAACGTCACTCTTTCAGCTTCTGTTTTAAAGTTTGTCTTACCGTAAGCAGCATCAGCCTCTCTGATTAATCACAAAAGGGTTTAACACATTCAGAGAATCATCAATATTATTAAAATCATTTATATTTCTTGTCATTAAATCACATTTTCTTACCATTGCAGTTGCTGCAATAATAGCATCAGGAAGTTTGATTTTCTTATGTTGTCTGATTTCAACAACTTTATCTGCTATCTGTTTATCAATATAAATCACTTTAAAAACCGCCAAAATCTGTTGGATGAATTTTTTCTCATTTAACGTTTCAAATTGAAAACCCAACGTCTCCATATATGTAATTACTGAGATAAAATACTTTTTTTTATCATCAAATAACTTATCTATGTTAAGCTCTCCTTTTGATAAATATATAATGATGTTACTGTCCAGTAGAATTTTACCACTCATTGCGTATTTCTCTCTCCCAAGATAATGGGTCAATGTTTTTAAATGGTTTTACCTCTTTATATTTTTCAAACACATCTGCAAGATTTTGTTTAAGTGAGTTTTTTTTGCTGATTTTAGGAATTATGATATCCGTATCTGATATAATAATTTCTACCTGCTTCCCTTTAAATTGTTGAACTGTATTAAAAGGTATAATAATCCCATCAGGTGTTACAGTCTGTTTTATTCTAATAGCGTTCATGGTTACGCTCCTTATTGATTTTTTGTTGATGATTTCTTGGTGCTTTTTGTTTTCTCTGGCAAACAACTCACATACTTTTGATATAACTCAAACAAAAACGCCACTCTTTCGGCTTCAGTTTTAAAATTGGTCTTACCGTAAGCCGTGTCAACCGCTTTATCAAGTTTCTGGTGAGCTTTTAGAAGTATCGGAGGCATGGTGAGCGGGTCGTAAAGGTCAGCAAGCGATGAGTCAGGAAATTGAGCACGAGCATCAAGAACCTCTTGAGCTGCGGTTTCAATTGCCTGTTTCTGTTTTTCGGTGGGATTTTGAGGCCACAGGAAATTGTTGTAAACTATGCCCGCTGAATAGCGATAATCGCTTTTCAAACGCCCGCAAACAGTTCGCATCCAAGCATTGTGCATTAATGAAGTCAAAACTCCAAAATCATAAAAAGTGGCTTCTGGGATTTGAAAATTGGCATTGCCACAAATAACATCAGAATCAAAGTATCCAACAGGAATATAAGTCCTGTTTTCAGATGTATGACAAGGAACCAACAAATAATTAGTCTTTGCTTGCCTTATTTCTGCAAATAGCGTGGGCATTAAGGCTAATTCACGAGTTGCTAACTTTGAACTGCCGATTCTCATATTGCGAACTTTTTCTATCCGTTTCATTACATACGGCATTTGTTGTAATTTTTGAGGAGGACAATCTACTAACCACAAGCAATATCTTGGAACGTTGTGGAGAAATTCTTCTGCGTTGAGAAAAGGTCTTATGTATTCTTCAGCTACTGGCTCGTGTTGTAAAATCTCTTTCTTTTCTGAATCAGATAACAGCAAATTACTACCGTCAACGGGTTTACTCCCATACCGCATCGGCAAGACTTCACAAATTGGATGACGACGGTTTTGAAGGATAAAGGTTGGTGCATCAACCAAATATGGATTGATATTTTTAACCTGAACCTGATGCGGTTCGCCTTTTATATCTTCGTATTCAAAAAGCCATTTTGGTGAAACTTCCTCAGCAGCAAAGCCAACAATCACACAGTGAACAGCCGCTTTGCCGCGTGCCTCACTGTTCCATGCAAACGTGCGGTGAGCAAAAAATATTTTAATGCCTTGTGCCAACATCCAACTCCACAGCACGCCTACCTGTTCGCCTTGTGTGATTGAATTTGTTGAGACAAACGCACAACGGATTGGTGTTGTCTGAATAATCCGTGCCGCCTTCACATACCACCCAGCCACAAAATCAAGAACACCTGCACCATCCAAGCCTGATAAAACTCCTTCAAGGTCTGCTTTTTGGTTTTTATTCTGATATGCGTATCCCACAAACGGAGGATTACCCATGATGTAGCTTAACTTTTCTGCTGGAATAACCTCATTCCAGTCAATTTGAAGAGCATTACCACAGACAATAGTACTGCTGGAAATGAGCGGAATACGTGCAAAATAAAGCCCAAACTCTTCTGAAACCATCTGATTCATCTGGTGATCTATAAGCCACAACGCAACCTGAGCAATTTGGGCTGGAAACTCCTCAATCTCAATGCCGTAAAACTGGTCAACATTCAGCTTGATTAAAGATTGAATGTTAAGATCGAGAGTCTGCTGTTTATCGCCTTTCAAGGCTCTTAAAATATCAAGCTCTAAAAGTCTTAATTCTCGATATGTGATAACAAGGAAATTTCCGCAACCACAGGCAGGGTCAAGAAAGGTTAAGCTGCGTAATTTGTTGTGAAAATCAATGAGCCGATTTTTGTTGTTTTTAATCTTTTCAAACTCTTCTCGTAAAGCATCAAGAAATAGAGGCTTTATGAGTTTTAAAATATTGTTTTCACTTGTGTAGTGTGCACCAAGGTTGCGTCTTGCGGTCTTGTCCATAATTGACTGAAACAGTGACCCGAAAATAGCAGGTGAAATTCTACTCCAGTCAAGTGCACAGCAATCAAGAAGATTCTGACGCATGGTATTGTCAAAACTTGCAGTTGGCAGCATCTCTTCAAAAAGTTTGCCGTTGATGTATGGAAATGCTGCAAGCTGTTCATCAAGATTTTTGAACCTTTTTTGTTCAGGTGTATTGAGTATTTGAAATATTGTGTTGATATGGTGGGCAAGGTCAGAACCATCTTGACTGGTTCGCTCTTCAATGTAATCTTGAAACTGCTGCCGTTCAAAGATGCCTGTATCTTCGGCAAACATGCAGAACAGAAGCCTCACCAAATACAGCTCAAGCTCGTGTCCTTCATAACCGACCTCTCGCATCAGGTCATGGAGTTTACCCATAAGTTCGGCAGCATGGATATTTACAGGGTCCTGCTCCTGAATTTTGTGGGTCTGATAACCAGCGACAAATCCAAACAATTTTACGTTTTTATGTAAATCTTGTAATTCAAATTCGTGGATATCGTTATTTTCCAAATCGTAAAGGCGTAGACGAACAAAATCAGATACTAAAATGTATTTAGGCAGATCCCGTTCTGCAATACCCGGAAAATAGTCAAGTGCCTGAGTGTAAGCCTTATCAAGATTTTTTCCGCGTGATTTGTGTTCAACTAAAAGCACGCCTTTCCAGAATAGATCGATAAATCCTTGTTTGCTGCCAAGTTTTTTTACAGGCTCTTCAAACGATGCAATGCGTCTGCGGCTGATTCCAAAGATATGAAAAAATCCGTCCCAGAAAGATTTTGCCTCTGCATCTTCGGAAGCTTCATCAGCCCACTCTTTTGAAAATGCAAAGGCACGGTTTTTGATTTCGTTCCAGCTTATTGGCATTTTGATTATTCTGCCTTTTTTGAATAGATAGAGAGTGATGGAAGGGAGGGGAGTTGAAGTTCCCCTCTCATTTTAGAAGATAGTTTGGGCGGGAAGATGCAAGTTTTTCTAAAGCAGATTCTCCATATACCACCTTGCAGCCTCATCTAACCCGTCATTTACTGAAAATAGCGGCTTATAATCCAAAAGTGTTGACGCATTTGAGATATCAGCTAAAGAGTGACGCACATCACCGGGTCTAAAATCTCGATATTGAGGCTCAACATTGATTAGTTCAGGGTATTGCACAGCTACACGCTCACGAATCATGGTAAAAAGCTGGTTAAGGGAAGTTCTCTCTCCAAAGGCAACATTATAAACCCGATTTACTGCACTCTTATCTTGAGCCACTGCTGCCAAAATATTTGCCTGAACGCAGTTGTCAATATAGCAAAAATCACGGCTGGTCTCGCCGTCTCCGTTGATATATACAGGCTCACCTTTTATGAGCGATGCAAACCAGAGAGGAATTACTGCTGCATAGGCACCGTGCGGGTCTTGTCGTCTGCCAAATACATTAAAATAGCGAAGTCCGACACTCTCTACATTATATGTTCGGGCAAACACATCAGCGTAAAGCTCATTTACATATTTTGTGACAGCATAGGGGGAAAGTGGACGACCTATTTTGTCCTCAACTTTGGGCAGATCAGGATGATCTCCGTAAGTTGAACTTGATGCAGCATAGACAAACCGTTTGACTTTAGCATCACGGGCAGCGATGAGCATGTTGAGGTGACCTGTGATGTTGTTGGCGTGGGTGTTGAGCGGGTCTGCAACTGAACGGGGAACAGAGCCAAGGGCAGCCTGATGAAGAACATAGTCTTTACCTTCACACACAGCCGCACACGTTTCAGTATCCCTGATATCGCCTTTTATAAAGATAAAATTTTTCCACTGTTCAGGTGTAACAGCCTCTCGAACCTGGTCTAAATTATGCTGAAAACCTGTGGAAAAATTATCAAGTCCTGTTACCTTTTGGTTAAGGTTAAGCAGGTATTCTACAAGGTTGGATCCTATAAAACCAGCCGCACCAGTTACAAGCCAGTGTGCAGGGTATTTTGATATCTCTTTACAAATATAGTTGTAACTCATTATTATAAAAACCTCCCAAATCAAAGATTAAATCTTTAAAGTCTCCAGAAAGAGATATCAGATTTTTGAGCCACTTCTTCTGGTTTTAAAATTGATTTAACATCAACAAGAGAGCCGTTTGGTCCGAGCATTGCAATGAAATCATTAGTTGTCATCTTTTTGTAAGCTGCATGAGAAACGGCAAGAATAATAGCATCTAAATTTTTTAACTCGTCCCATGAACAGAGTTTGATGCCATAATATTTTAGTGCATCAGCAGGTTCTGCCATTGAATCGTGTACCAAAACATCAACACCATACTCTTTAAGTTCTCCAACAATATCAACAACTCTTGTGTTGCGAAGATCAGGGCAGTCCTCTTTAAATGTCAGTCCTAAAACCGCAACTTTTGCGTTTTTAATTGATTTTCCAGCATTGCTCATCATTTTTATGCACTTTTGAGCAACAAAATTGCCCATATTATCGTTGATCTTTCTTCCTGCTAAAATAACCTCAGGATGATAACCTTCGGATTGTGCTTTAAAGGTAAGATAATAGGGATCAACGCCGATGCAGTGTCCGCCAACAAGTCCGGGGAAGAATTTTAAGAAATTCCACTTTGAACCAGCAGCTTCAAGCACATTTTTTGTGTCAATGCCAAGTCTGTCAAAGATCAGGGCAAGCTCGTTCATAAGAGCAATGTTAAGGTCTCGCTGTGTGTTCTCAATTACCTTTGCAGCTTCTGCCTCTTTGATGTTTTTAGTGCGATGAACTCCAGCTTTAACAATTGAACTGTAAAGATCAGCGACCTTTTCAAGAGTATCAGGATCATCACCAGAGACAACTTTTATGATTTTTGTTAATGTATGCTCTTTATCTCCAGGGTTTATTCTCTCTGGAGAGTATCCAACATGAAAATCGACTTTCCATTTAAATCCAGATTCTCTCTCAAGAATGGGTACACAAATATCCTCTGTAACACCTGGATATACTGTGGATTCAAATATCACGATACACCCTTTTTTCATGTATTTGCCAGCAGTTACAGAGGCACTTTCAACTGGAAAAAGGTCTGGTCTTCGAGCTTTGTCAATCGGGGTTGGAACGGCAACTATAATATAATCTGCCTGACTTAACATAGTGGGATCGGTTGTAGGGGTAAACTTAACTGCACTTTTAAACTCTTCGGTTGAGACCTCTCCTGTGGGGTCTTTCATCTTTTTGCAGTTTTCAATGATGCTTGTTTTCAGATCAAAGCCGATGGTGTCATATTTTTCGCCAAAATGAACTGCAAGAGGCAGTCCGACATATCCAAGTCCAATTACAGCAATTTTAGAGTTCTGATTCATTATTTTTGTTTCCTGATTTTTTAGTCTTCTGATTCTTTTTGAAATTGAGCTGTTGATTTGCAGAGTATGACTTTACTAATTATTTTATTATTTAAGTCTTGTAAAGCTATTTACAACTGGGCAGTTTAATTAAGATCAAGCCAATACTGTCTCCACTCGCACCGCTCTTTATATGGATAATTCATAAGTTCTGTGGCAGTAGTTGAAAAATCTTTTTTCCGAACAACGTAATAAGAAACCTGTTCATGATCCAACACCTTTCTTATACCTAAAGCGACAAACAGTTTTTCATGTTTATCAACCACCCAGCAGTTCACCGCACCCGTAACAATAAGAAGGTCTCCTTCACGCACAACACTGAACAGATTGATCATCACAATCTTGAATGGTTTACCATCAAAGTGCTCATCTGCATCGGTTCGAGTCAATTCGCATTTAATAAAATTCTCGTAACAGACCCGTGTCTTCTCATACATCTGCTCTTCATCAAAAGAGAGAGCAGGAGATATAACCCAAAACGATAAAATCGTCAAACAGCATAATAGAGCCATAGCTGATCTACAACCTGACATTACAACTATTTTCATTTTGGCATTTGGCATCTGAAAAGTTTAAACCCTCAATAAAAGTATTGTTACTTAAAAAATATCATACTTTTTTATCAAGCACCTGTAAAATGGTTTTTGAAAGTTCACTTAACACTAAAGGTTTTATAACCACACGGCTGAAACCAGCGAAGAAATCAGTAAGCATAGCAGTTGTTTTCTCCTCTTTATAATCTGTTCCAAGAATCACGGATACATCTGGAGATGTTTCAAGTATGTTTTTGACAAGGCTTGTAGTGCTTACACCTTTATATGTATTGCCGTCAGCAATCACAAGGCTAAATTTGTCAGGCTGATTTTTGAAGATATTAAGAGCATCGTATGAATTGGAAGCAATAGTAACTGGAAATCCCAATTTTTTTACTAACATCTGAATCAAATCTCTCCGTTTTTGATTATCATCTACAACCATTATATGTTTTTTGCCTTTAAACGGAGGCTTAACTTCTATCTCTACAATAATTTCAGGTTCTGGCTCTTTCCATTGGTTTTCAGCAATCGGATGTACCATTTTTACATCAATTGAGAACAGCTTGGAAATTCTGAACTGAGGATTTTCCTTTTCAGGGACAGTAACTATCAGTTTTTTTGCAGTTGCAAGGTATTGCCTAAGCCAGATTCGATAATCAATATCATCTCCTTTTAAAACAAGAACCCTTGTTCCAAGCTCCTCAGTCTCTACCTGAATTGTGTGGTAGATTTTGGGAGTGTCTGATTTTTCGGCATTACTCTCTTTATAATTTTCCGAGATAAAATCGACAAGATAATCTGAGGCAAATAGATGGACAGGCAGACAGAGGATAGACAATAAAATTATTGTTTGGATAGTTTTTTTCATCAAAAGCCTCCGTGGAATATAATTCTTGTTGAGTTGAAATTTATGACTAATAAAATAGACTTCCTGCATAACTAATTTTTTATCCAATAAAATCAAGGGTTTAATCCAAGTTTTGCAGGAGGTCAAATATATGAATCAGTTTGAAGCTCACCTCTATACCATCTATTTTAGGATAAAAAGGGAGGCTGAGTTTGAGCCTTTCTCTCAAGACAGTATCGACAAGATTTGCATAGAACTTAACTCTGCACAATTATCCTCTCTCTTAATGCTCTGCCCTATTTTTAGTTTGATTTTATGCAGTCAGTATAATAAAACCTTAAACCATGGGAACAATAGATATTTCAAATAACGACTTCCAAAGATTATCACAACTGATTTATTCAGAATCAGGTATCAATATTCATATTGGCAAAATGGAGCTTCTAAAATCCAAAATTGCCAAACGGATGAGGACTACACAAATATCCTCATGCCATGACTATCTTAACTACCTGATGAACAATCAATCTGAAATTACAGAATTTATAGACACTGTAACCACCAACCACTCATTTTTTTTCAGAGAAAATAAAAGCATCCAGAATATGATAGAGGTTCTCTCTAATGAGAATAAAACTCACGCCAGAGTATTCAAGATATGGTGTGCTGCATGTTCTACTGGTGATGAGCCTTACTCTGTAGCAGTTCAGATGATTGAAAAGGGGCTTCAATTTTCAATTCTTGCTACGGATATTGCCCACTCTGTTTTAAATACGGCAATGCGAGGAGTCTATTCCCATGAAAGAGTTAAAAATGTTCCTATATCAATTCTTCATAAATATTTTCAAAAGGGAACAGGCAGGAGTACGGGTTATATCAGAGTGAAAAAAGAGGTTATGAAATATATTGAATTTAAAAAGTTCAACCTGATTACTGATGCCATACCTGATGAAAAATTTGACGTTGTTCTCTGCCGTAATGTTATGATCTATTTTGATGATCCAACAACAGAAAAGGTTATAAATCGTCTCTATCATGCCCTGAAAATAGGCGGTTTTTTCATAATTGGTCAGGCAGAGAGCCTTATGAGCCTTCGTCACCATTTCAAATCTGTCAAAAACACTCCAAGTACATTTATCAAGTAGCCATCCGCCTTTTTAAAAGAACCTTCTCGTTGCTCTTTATCCTTAGGTAAGCCTTACTACCTTTTATCTTTATACGCTTCTCAGATTATCTTTTTATGAGCCTGTGATTTAAATCTTCTTGTAATCATCTCAATTATCTCTTCTGCACTTGTCTCAATCGGCTTGTTGCTAACATCTATCATTGAAAATCCATGTGTAATATAATATTTTCTTGCCTCCATCACCTCTTTTTCTATCTCGTCACGAGATGAGTATGCGTAGATATCTGAAGTTCCAAGACTCTCCTGCCGCAGTCTTCTGTGAGCCATCAACTGCTCCACATTGATGTTAAGTGCAATTATGCGTCTTCTGTCGATCTGTTTCATAACTTCAGGCATAGGCACACCAATAACAAGCGGGACATTTGCAGTTTTCCAGCCCATAATAGCAAGATACATGGCAAGCGGAGTTTTTCCTGCTCTTGAGAGACCGACCAGAATAATTTCAGCCTGAGTAAGATTTTCAGGATTTACACCATCGTCATGGGCAAGGGCAAATTCAATCGCAGAGACCTGATCTAAATCAACATTCTGAATCTCCCTGTAAAGTCCTGGTTTCTCTATGGGATCGCTTTCAAGGAACGACTGAACCTTGGATAGGACAGGTCCCATAAGGTCAATGGTTACAATATCCTGTTCGATTCCCTTGCGGGTGATATACTGCCTTAAATTATGTTTGACAATTGTATGAACGATCAGGCTCTCTGTATCACGAGCCTTTTCAATAATATCATCTACCTGAGTTTCTGAACGGATATGAGGAACTTTAACTACAGTTATATCATGGTTTGGAAACTGTACCAGAGCACTTTGTACAAGATGATAGGCATTAATTCCCTCACCGCATGAGGCAATGTATATCATGTGAAAATTTTCATTGACAATTTTTTCAGTAATATTCATTGTTTTATCCTTAAATATTTTGTTCTTAAAATAAATATGCGTGATTGCAACTATCAGATTTGACAACTTTTAAAAGTTATCAAATTTCAGATTTTTAACAAGGGGAAAAAAGATGGGACATGAAGATGCAGGGCACTATGCAATGAAACATAATAACAAAACGACTGATCCCAAAATTGCCGCAATACTCGAAAAAGAGGCTGTAAACAGCACTATCACCTGTAAAAAATTACACGCTATTGCCAAGAATCTTGGCATCAAACCCAAAGAGGTAGGTATTCAGGCTGACCTTATGGAGCTGAGGCTTAAAGAGTGCTCTCTTGGACTTTTTGGCTATGAGCCTGATGGTAAAAATCTTAATAAAGATATCGAAATTTCAGAGAGTCTCTCTTCAGAGATTCAGAAAATGGCACCAAACGGCAGAACAAGCTGTATTCAATGCTGGGAAGTTGCCTCAAAGCTAAATATTGAAAAAAAAGAGGTGGGGTCAGCATGTGACAAGATGGGGATAAAGATCAAACAGTGTCAATTAGGTGCTTTTTAATTAAATGTCCAACTCTTTTTAAAGATTGTTTTTAACAGATTATAGATTCTAAAGCAGGATATTTTGATTGAGAACGTCTTTTCCGTCTCTGTTTCTGTTTTTTTAATCTGATAATTTTATCTGTAGCTAAAGGATTTTGACCTGAGCGTATCAGTTCAATCTGTTCGACAAGTCGTCTCATTGCAAGAAATCGGTTAAGATATTGGGACCTTGCAGAGCCGCATTTTACCACAATACCCGTAGGAATATGTTTTAAACAGACAGCAGAGGAGGTTTTGTTGACCTTCTGACCTCCTCTGCCTGACGATTTTATGAACTTTTCTTCAATATCGTGTTTAACGATACCAGC
>JADFZJ010000024.1:47867-57500 GCA_015232555.1 Desulfamplus sp.
GCATTTTACCACAATACCCGTAGGAATATGTTTTAAACAGACAGCAGAGGAGGTTTTGTTGACCTTCTGACCTCCTCTGCCTGACGATTTTATGAACTTTTCTTCAATATCGTGTTTAACGATACCAGCATCAGCAACTCTCTTGTCAAGCTCTTCAATTTTATCTTTAGATGGTCCCATATCAGCCGATCTATAGTTTTCCAGAAAAGTATTTTGATTCAATAAGCCCGTTATGTGTTGGGTTTTGGCTTATCTGGCTTGGGCTTTTTGTTTAATAAAAGTTACAGGTGTGTCTTAACTTTTTTCCAGTCTGTAATCGTTTCATATTTACCATTTTTAAGTATTGTAAAATATACATTATCAAGCCCCTGATGGTCTTCTACGCTATAACTCAAATTAGCCCCTATTCCTAAATCTATATCTGTCAATGATTCAGCAGTTTTGATAAAACCTTCACGAGTAACATCTTTGCCCAACTTATTTAATATAGTTACCAGCGTTTTTGCATTGATAAAACCTTCAAGACTGACAAAATTAGGCACCACGTCAGGATTATCTTTTTGAATATATTTTTTAAGGTAGTTTTGATACTCCTCAATACCAGCAAGATTAGATTCAGGAGGTGGAACAACCTGCGTTACAATAACCCCATCACTATCGCTGCCTGTTCCAAGTAGATACGCCAACTTGTTGGCTCCTACAAATGAGATACAGTGAAAATAGGGATCAAATCCTGACCATTTTGCTCCCATAATGAAACGAGCGGTTGGAGCATAAACTCCGATTATTATCACAGCTTCAGGTTCTGAGAGTCGAATAGTTTTCAAAGCTGCTGAAACATCTTCTGTACCCCGTTCATAACTTGCTTTAGTAACAATCTTTGCACTATATTTTTCAAGAGCAAGCTCAACACCCTTTAATCCTGATGTGCCAAAATCATCATTTTGGTATAAGACAGCAATTTTTCTCAACCCCATCTCTTCCCAAAAATGAGATACAATTCCAGCAGTCTCTTGATAGTAAGATGCTCTAATATTAAAAATATAACGTTTGACAGGTTTTCTAAGTGCTTCTGCACCTGTAAATAAGCCAATCAAAGGAACACCAGACTGTTCTACAATAGGGGCAGCTTTCAAGCTTGTCGGAGTTCCTACATAACAGGCAAGAGCAAAAACCTTATCTTCTTGAATCAGTTTATTAGTATTTTGTACACATGCCTCAGGAGAATAACTATCATTATATGCCTTGACTCTTATTTTCCTGCCATGAACACCGCCTTGCTCATTGACTGCATTAATATATGCCATAAAACCATTTAAAGTCTCTGTTCCAAGATATGAAGCATGACCCTCTAAAGCGAGAGAAGAGCCAATAAGAATTTCTGTATCAGTTACTCCAACTTCGGCACGGGCATTAGATAGATTAGACAAAACTACAAGAACTATGATGGTAATAAATTTTAAAGCTTGCTTTGCGATGTGCATTTTTTCCTCCTTTATTTAATTTAATCAGATTTCATACCTTAAACTGCTTCATCAGTTTTTCCAGCTCAGAGGCAAGATCCGACAATCCCTTTGCACTTGACTGCACTTGACTGCTTCCAGATCCTACCTGATTTGCCTCTTTATTTATTTCAGAGATATTCCGGGTCATGTCAGCCACAACATTGCTGCTTTGTGCCATGCTTTCATTGACATCTGCAATACCCTGAGATGCTTGGGAAATATTGCCTGAAATCTCACTGGTTGCTGATGACAACTCCTCAACCGCAGTTGCAATTCCGTTTATTACATTGTTGATTTCAGCGATTACATCGGAAATTTTTACAATATCTTCAATTGTAGAGCTGGTGGTGGTCTGCATTTCGTCAATCTGGCTCTTGATTTCAATGGTAGCTGCCGCAGTCTGCTGTGCAAGAGTCTTGATCTCCTGTGCAACAACAGCAAAACCTTTACCAGCCTCACCTGCTCTGGCTGCTTCAATTGTTGCATTCAGGGCAAGAAGATTGGTCTGCTGGGAAATCTCGTTGATGGTCTCAGTAACTCTGCCTATGTTCTTTGCCGATTCACCAAGGGCGTTCATTTTTGTCGAGGTAATCTGTGACTGTTTGACTGCTCCCTCTGATACAACCCTTGCGTTGCCTGCATTCTGCCCTATCTCGTTCACTGTAACTGTAATTTCTTCAGTTGCAGCCGCAACTAAACTTACATTGCTTGATGACTGTTCCATAGCAGCAGAAACTGACTGAATGTTTGAACTCATCTCTTCAGCAGCAGCGGCAACTGTTCCTGATTTCTGTGCTGTATCAGTGGCAGATGATGATAATTGTCTCGAAACAGCAGCTAAATCATTGGAGGATGCGGTGAGTCTGTTGACACCTGAAACAATATCTCTGATCATGATACCTAATTTTTGTCCCATTGCATTAAGAGATTGAACCATCATTCCTATCTCATCTGTCTGATTGACCTCAACCTTAGTAGTAAAATCACCCTTTGCCATAGTTTCAGCAAGTAAAGATGCTTTATGCACAGGGTTTGTGATTAGCCTGCTGATAAGCATTATCATTACAAACAAGAATAGTCCAACGCCGATAATGGCGATAATACCCATCCAGCGTGCATGTTCATAAGTCTCATTGGCTTCTTTACCGCCGTCCGCTGCTAATTTCATATTGTATTCTATATGATCGTCTATGGCTTTTGCCAACTCCTCCTGTGCAGGTACCCCTTTTACGGTCATAATATTCCGTGCATCTTCATCTTTTTGAGCTCTGGAAAGGGGAAGTGCCTCTTCAACAGCCCTGACAAGTGCGGACAGAGCATCGCGATCTTTCTGAAGCATCTGTCTGTCAGTATCGTCGGACAGAAACTTTTCGTAGCTGGTGAGTCCGTCATTTGCCTTTTTCAATGCTTCATTAATCTTTGGCTCAATAGCTTTCATTGCAGCATCATCGTTAGAGAGAATATGTCGTAGAACACGGGCATAGTAAGTCTTGCTGCCATCCAGAATATTCAACATCACCTCTAAACTCGGAACGACATTAATATTGCCGTAATTGGCTTTGGTGTAAACATCTCCCATCCCGCTGATGAGATAGCCGCCAAGCCCTCCAAGACCAGATATAGCGAGCAAGGCAACCAGAATAAGTTTTTTACCAATTTTTAAATTAACGAACCAGTTCATTAAGACCTCCCAACAATAAATTTTAAGTTTAAAACGAATAATATGGCAAAACGATAAGACGGGAAAACGATGAAATTTTAAAAATGTAAGGAAAAGAGAGAAAATGAATGCAAATAAGTTCTAATTTCCAGAATGTTTTGAATGGATTAAATTAAAAAAACGAAAAAATCAAGTGCTTAATGCGGGTTGGAGGAATGCAGTTTTTTATATTCAAGAGCTTTTCTGATAATTGCATCTGACCATGCAGGAGTGCCTGAGGCGAGGATATGGGTATAGGTTCCAAAAACATTATCTTTGAAGAATCCGTCTTTTTTAGCCATAATTCCCTTTCCTCGAATCATGGAAAAAGCCATCTCCTCTTCCCGATATTCAATATCTATAATGTGTGAATATCTGAATTCGTGCCCCCTGATAATTTCTCCAACTTCAAAGAACGGATTTTCATTGACAACTCTTACTTCTGTATATCCATGTCCTACGGGTCGCGGTGAAAGCCCGAAAGTAAGAGGAAGAATATCTGCCATTGGATAGACTACAGTTTCATCTGTGTTCACATTTTCATTTTTTCCTAAATGTTCATTTCCTTTAGAAGAAGGGAAATGAACAAGGTTAAGCGTTAGGCTTCTTCCAAGAAAGATAAGTCCTCCGCATTCGGCGTAGATAGGCAGCCCTTTTTGTGCAAGAGCCTTAAGTTCATTTCTGAAAGAGACATTTTCAGCAAGCTGGGCAGCGTGAGTTTCAGGGAAACCACCCCCCATGTAAATCGCATCAACCTCTGGAATATGGGTCTGAGTCAGCGGGCTAATAAATTTAAGAACAGCCCCTTTTTGTTCAAGAATTTCGAGATTATCAGGATAGTAGAACTGAAATGCAGAATCTCGTATGATACCAATAGTTGGTTTATCATCAATATTAATAACAAGAGGATAATTTGTATGGGGGAAAGCTGAACATTTATAGTCTTTTTCAAGAGCTTCATATAGAGTATGAGATGTAGAGAATTTGATAGAAGCCTTATAAAGTGCATCTAAATCAATGCAGGATTTTGCAACCTTTGCCGCAGCTTCAATTGATTGAATTGCAAGGGCATGTTCTGCAGATGGAATAAGTCCCATGTGCCTTTCAGGAAAATCGTCAGCACTCAGTTTGGGAACAGAACCAAAGACTGGGATATTGCAGAACCGCTCAACATTATCCCTTACCTTACCTTCATGGCGTTTGCCTGCAACCTGATTTAAGATAACACCCATAATGTTCACATGGGGATCAAAATGGATACAACCCATTAAGAGTGCTGCCATTGTTCTCGTGCTTTTTGTGCAGTCAAGCACCAACACAACAGGTAGATTAAGGAGCTTTGCTATTTCTGCGGTGCTTGTATGTCCATCAGTGTCAATACCGTCATAAAGACCGCGATTACCCTCTACAAGAGCTATATCTGCAAGAGATGAATTTTTAATAAATGATTGTTTGACTTGGGAAGTGCTGCAGAGGAAGGTGTCGAGATTATAACAGGGGCGGCCGGCTGCCTGTGCAAGCCAGCCGGCATCAATATAATCTGGCCCTTTTTTGAAGGGTGCAATTCTAATATCAAGATTTCGCCATGCAGCCGCAATTCCAAGAGATATAACCGTCTTACCGGTTCCACCTTTAAGTCCGGCAATCACAAGTCCGGGGATTTGTTTTTCGTTAAACTGCATGTAATTATAAGGGCTTAAACTAAACAGTTAAATTTAAGCTTCACCCTCAGAGCTATGCTGTTTTCCACCACCTTTAAGTCCGTACATGGTGGTACTGCCACTTGACCAGTACTCAAGGACGCCATCGGTTACTAAGAGATTGACAACTTTTTTGATATCTCTGAGTTTGTCATCTGGAAAAATATCCTGAAAATCATTAAAATAAAATTTGGATTTGGTTTTGGATTTCTTTGTCATAAAATCAACAACAGCCTGGGTTGCTGCTTCTTTGTTGGAAAGAAGTTCACTCATTGTAAATTCCCCCTTTTTATTTTTTAAAAGCTCTCTTAAATTTTAAGAAACTCTATTTTTTAAGCATAATAGCCGAAGTGCCTTCACATTGGTTGCAGGCAACTTCGGCTTAGATAATTTCAGTCTATAACTTAACCTGTTTAAATCCTATACTTTTTAAAGCATCATGATTATAAACAAACAAATGGTTAATTTATAATTAAACTGATTAGAACTTAAACTGTGTTGACTGACGCCATGACATATATGCCTGCTGACGGAAGTCATCAATCAAGTGATGGGTAAACTCAAGCTCACATTTCTCAAAGAATTTTTCCCAGCCAATTCTCTCTGCCCAGTCACCTAAACGCTCATATTTGTTAGCATCGTTAGAATAAGCATTGACGATCTTGGTAATAGCATCGGTCATGGATGGCCATCTTGGCATCTCATTTGGAATAAATGCAACAACAACTTTTGAAAACTTTGGATCGCTGATTCTGTTGGAAACCTTTCCACCAGCCATGAGAACAATACCATCACCCTCTGTATCAGCAAGAGGAAGTGATGGACACATGGTGTAGCAGTTACCGCAGAACATACATCTCTCATTTTTGATCTCTACAGATTTCACTTCTGTTCCATCATCCAATTTAACTTTGGCAGGCTTGATAGCTGCTGTTGGACATGCTGAAATAGCAAGTGGAATTTCGCAAAGTCTGTCAAGATATTCATGGTCAATCATTGGTGGTTTTCTGTGATAACCAAGAATAGCAATATCAGAACAGTGAACAGCACCGCACATATTGAGGCAACATGCCATAGAAACACGAAGCTGTGCAGGCATTCTCATTTTCTGGAAATCTTCAAACAGAACGTCCATGGTAGCTTTTACGGTACCAGATGCGTCTGATGCGGGTGTATGGCAGTGAATCCAGCCCTGTGTATGAACGATGTTGGTTATACCAGCACCAGTTCCACCAATTGGAAACTTGAAGCTTCCACCTGCAAATTTACGACTTTTGAGATCGTTCTTAAGCGGCTCTACTTTATCTTTAGAATCAACCATAAACTCAATGTTGTTTCTGGTTGTAAAGCGAAGGTGACCATTGCAATGTTTGTCAGCAATGTCACAGATTTCGTTGATATGAGTTGTACTCATAAGACGACAGCCACCAACTCTTACTGTATAAACCTCATCTCCTGACTCTGCAACATGCACAAGCACGCCAGGCTCAAGAATCTCATGATGAGACCATTTGCCCTTGTTTTTTTTGATTACTTCAGGATAAAACTCTTCGAAATGTCTTGGACCGATATCAGTTATTCTGTCGTCCATCGGTTTGTCTGGGTTATAACCAGATGATATAAATGCCATTGTGCTTCTCCTCCCCTTATCTCAGATGGTGTTTTCTGTATTCGACCACGTCACGTGTCCAGCCGCCGGTAACCTCATCCTCTTTCCAGAAGATGTATGGGTTGGTTCTCGGATATGCAACATGCTGGGGCTGTGCCTCAATGCCTGTAACTTCAAGAAGTTTCTGGAACCCTTGACGCATGATCAGTTCACCAAGTCTCTCACGGTTTTTGCCCTCTTCCATCCACCAATCCCAGACATTTTCAATGACCGCTGTGATTGCTTCATAGTCATTATCAGGATTAACTTCAACAAAAGGAACAAGGAGAGAACCCATCTGGGCACCATCAACGATTGGAGCCTTGGCACCTACAAGAATTGAGCATCCTCTGTCATCACCTATTTTCAATGCTCTTGGCATTGTGTTGATACAATGCATACAACGGGTACAGTTAGCATTATCAATCTTAAGGGTTTTATTCTCAAACTTCATACATTTTGTTGGGCAGAGTGCAAGAACCTCTTTTTCAATGTCAAATGGACCCCAATCTTTGTCTTTATGAGCACCAGCGTTGGGAGGATATGCAGCATCATTTGCCACATATTTGTTTACCGCATCTTGATTAATCTTGATTGCATCTCTCCATGTACCGATGAAGGACATGTCAGAACGTGCAATTGAGGCTACGCAGCCATTGGGGCAGGCATCAAATTTAAATTTAAACTTGTATGGGAATGCCGGACGATGAAGCTCATCCTGATAGTTGTTGGTCAAGAAGTGACAAAGTGCATTTGAATCATAGCAGGCATACTCACACCTTGAAGATCCAAGACAGTCGGCCGGTGTACGCAGGTTGGAGCCTGACCCACCAAGGTCCTGGTTCATATTGTGTGTCAACTCATAGAAAATTTCCTCAATCTGGGGGGTTGTTGTACCCAAAAAGATGATATCTCCTGTTGCACCGTGCATGTTTGTAACACCACTGCCTCTCATGTCCCAAAGTTTTGTCAAGCCTCTGAGATAGTCTGTTTTGTAGTATTTACCACAAGGCTGAGCAACGCGGATTGTGTGGAAATGCTCAACACCAGGGAAAAGTTTTGGCTGATCGCAGTATCTGCCGATTACACCACCGCCGTAACCGAAAACACCAACAATACCACCATGTTTCCAGTGTGTTCTTCCATGTTTATAAGAAAGTTCAAGAACGCCAAGAAGATCCTCTACAGCATCCCGTGGAATTTGGAACTCAACACCTGCTTCGTTCTTTGCTCTGACTGCAGCCTGTTGCTTCAGATCAGAAACAAAACTCGGCCATGGGCCAGATTCCAACTGATCCAATAAAGGAGTTTCATGTTTTGCCATTTACTTACCTCCGTTAAAAGTTAAATTACATTTTTTACAGTGACGTTTAATCGTATTATTTATTAACATATATATTAAACGTCATTTAATAGTGATGCTTAACACTTATCTCTCTTACTTAAAAGATGACCTTTAATCAGCCATCATTTATTTTTTGTCCATAATTAATTTTTAAGGAAAGCGTTTTTAATAATCACTGTTCCTATAAGATTTCTATAAAGTATTGTCAATAAAAAAGCATTTTTTTTCCTTTTTGTCAAACATGGAAAATGGTGTTACGAATATTATAAGATAATATTTCCGAATGAGCTTTAAGATGTTTTTTTATAAAAATAGTTTCAGGGCTATCCTGGTGAAATGTATCTTTATCACACGAATCTATGATATCCGTCATAACAAGAAAAATCTGATATAAATTCTCATGGCTAAACTGACTTAAATAAGATTTAAATCCCTCAATAAAAGCTATTTTTTGATTACTATCAACTGACTTGAACTTATTATCAAGTGATCTGAAAAAACCTTTAAATATAAATGGGATAACATCTCCATCAATTAAACATCTATCGCCCGTTCCATCAATCCTGTCTATACGCATACGTAGTGTGAGATTTAGAAAAAACAGAAGAAGAGCCTTATAAATATCCTCTATATGATTATCCTTATCATCATCATCTATTTCAGAAGATTCTGCCTCAACTATGGGACTGTAGCCTCTTACCGTTATCAGTTTTACATCAAAGCTCTGCTCATTACCGTCAAGCCCCTTATTACTATGAGCAAAATCTTTTATGTTGGAATCAATATCTGTAGTGGGTCGGACAACAAAATCTCCTGCTGCATGATGCCACGGAGAGATATGTTTAAACGTATGGATATCGTAAAAGTGAGTGAGGATTTCAGAAGCTTTTTCGTAAATCTCAAAGTAGTAAGGAGGAGAGACGGGGATAACAGTTCCGTCACTGTTCCAAAGATGCAGGACAGAAGGTATGGTATTATCAATCTCACAAGAATTAGGAGCATCGGAGTTTGAGATACCTGTCCAATGGAACTCCTTATATCCATCGAACCAAGTTCCAAGAAGAAAAGATATCTGCATTCCTCTGCATGTCATGGTTTCAACACCAAAGACTTTAGGAACAAAAAAATCGTCGTCAATTTCATTTAGAGATTTAAGAATATTGTATTCATTATTAATTAATGCAAGTCCGTGGGCAGAAACAGCGGTGTTTAAGACAAAACAAATAGGAGTTTCTATTCTCATTCCAACTTCAATTTTGGCTGGATGGTAAAAAGCACCATGTTTTTCAAGATGAATGTCAATTTGTATAATATCTTCAACCTTGCATCCTTTCTTTAGGTTAGACTGCAAACCCTGTTGCAATAAATAGTAATTATTAGAACTAATAAATTTTTCTGCAAGTTGAAAGTATTCATGGAGCAAAATGCCTCCAGCATCTTTTCCTAAAAGGGGCAGGTTCCACAGGGGAGATTTTTTTGTGAGTGCTTCTGATACGCCAGAAATATGGTATTCAAATAGTGGGGTTGCATTTATATTAATCATCTATTTTTTTATTAAATCTATCCTTTTTCATAAATTTCTCCAAGGAACGCCCCTACCCTTTAGGGGCAGGGCTGTTAAGTTCTAAAATATTTAAAAAGTTCTTTGACATTACTGGCAAAATAAATTGATGCAGCTTTGATGGAATCAAAGCCGATTTCTCTACAGATGTTAATGGCTGCATTTTTGAGCAATG
>JADFZJ010000025.1 GCA_015232555.1 Desulfamplus sp.
CCAAGACGTTTTTCGGTCGATTTAATTCTTGACCATATCGCACGATACCCCATACGCAATGCTTTAAATGCAACTTGGAATCCTCATCAATCCATATACTGTCCTGATCATACGAACGTGTAGAACGGGTGGAGAGAAAACTATTACTCATTAAATAAGAACTCTCTTTATCCAACACAAGTTGTGTTCCTTCAGCCTTCAAATGTGCAAGCCCTCTATCTGTACCAGCCCATATACCGCCATTACCATCTGCAAGAAGTGAATA
Source organism: Desulfamplus sp. (assembly GCA_015232555.1). GTDB lineage: Bacteria > Desulfobacterota > Desulfobacteria > Desulfobacterales > Desulfobacteraceae > Desulfamplus. The sequence continues at coordinate 266 of JADFZJ010000025.1, forward strand.
GACAGCGTAACCAGGCAATATGGAAATACCTGTATCAAAAACAAATCTCGCTCCTTCAGCCTTCAAATGTGCAATTCCCTCTGTCCCAGACCATGGATCGGCATAAATACCAACCCATACTCCACCCTGACCGTCTGAAAGAAGGGAATAGACATTATTATGAGGTAATTGTGAATTTTCTGTATTAAAGACCTCCCATGTTCCATCAGATTTCATATGGGCAAGACCCTTACTCTTTTCGTAATCGTAATAATTTACTGAACCTATCCATATTCCGCCATTGTCATCTAAAAGAATAGATTGAACATTATTATCCGGCAAACCGTTCTGCTTAGTGTAAACGTTTTTGAGTTCTCCTGTAACAGCATCTCTTTTTTCAAGTCCGCCACCGTATGTTCCAACCCAGAGGGTTGCACCAGCATCAGCGACAAGTAATGCCATAATAGAATTTCCGCTTATAAAAAATTCCCAATTTTGCCGTTCTGCATCCACACGATTTTCTGATATTGCTACTGAAGGCAACTGCAACAAACAAATTAAAACCATGTAAAACCAATGTGTTGTGTTAAAGAATCTGAATCTTTTTTGTTTCAATTTTCTGTAAATCATGTAAAAATCTCCTTAAAAAGTTTAGAGGATTGCTTCTTAATTTTACCATTTGTTTGAATCATGGATTACCACTGATTAAGGGATTTCACGGATTCAAAAAACGGAGTAATCTGTGCAATCAGATTAATAAGTGAGTCAGAGGAAGTTGAAATACTATTTGAAAAATATTAAGGTATTTAATACACTAACCTTATGAAAAAATACAGAATAGTTATTGATACCAAAACAACTCCCAAAATCAAGAGTTATTCTTGCCCGCAGGAAAAGTGGCAAACCGCATTTGTCCAGCAGATATTCAATCAACTTTGGAGTAATAAAGGTAGTTTGGTGATTTTATGACAGAAAAGAGAAAAAAATTTTATACCCGTTCAAAAATATGGATCGAGGATGATGAAGGCAATGTTGTTTTTGGATTGGGGCGGTTTCGGATGTTAAATGCCATTAAAGAGCATGGTTCTCTGCTTGGGGCATCAAAAGCATTGCGTATGGGGTATCGTGCGATATGGTCAAGAATTAAATCGACCGAAAAACGTCTTGGTCTTCCTTTGCTGATTACACAGCAGGGTGGATCCAAAGGAGGCGGTTCTCAGTTGACCCCTTTAGCAGAGGCTCTTCTTGAAGAGTTTGAAAAGGTTTACAAGAATATTGAACGTATGACTGATGACGAGTTTGAAAAAACTCTTGGAAATCATATCTCTATCAAAAATTCAGAAGCACAATTGATTGAACTGCCATCGGACTCAGATAGCAGTTCTAATGTTGAGATTTTTAAATAGATTTGATAACTTTTAAAAATTGTCAAATCTAAAATCAGTTGTTAAATCAAGCCTGTTTCATCAGCTCTAATCTATAGTTCTTTGGAGAGTTGAAGTTCTCTTTAATTGTTCTTGGAATCAGCCAACGGTAAATATTGTGTTTGCTGCCTACTTTTTCGTTTGTTCCAGAAGTTCTTGCTCCGCCAAAAGGCTGGAGTCCCACAAATGCACCTGTTGTTTTGTCATTGATGTAGAAGTTGCCTGCTGAATAGGTAAGTTTTTTCTCAAGTTCTGCTATTACCTTTCTGTCTCTTGCAAAAATAGAACCTGTCAAACCGTAGTCTGATGTTGATTCGCAAAGATCAAGAGCTTGATCGTAATCAGCATCTTTATAAAATATGTAGGGGAGAGGGAAAACCGTATCCCCTAAAAAATTACATTACTCAATAAAGGATATTTATGTCAGATACAACTGAACTTGATCGAATTTTTGAAGCACAAAAATCAGCTTTTACTAAAAATCTTATGCCGTCTGCTGAAGAACGTGTTGAAAATCTCAACCGCCTTGAGCAGGGAATCATAAAATACAAAGACAAATTAATTACAGCGTTAAACATGGATTTTGGTTGTCGTTGTGCAGATGAGACAAGGCTTGCAGAGATTATACCTTCTGTTGAAGATATTCGTTATATAAAAAAGAGGGTGACAAAATGGATGAAACCTTCTCGAAAAACAACAGGAATTATGTTTCAGCCTGCAAGGTCAATGGTGATATATCAGCCTCTTGGTGTGGTGGGAGTTATAACCCCCTGGAACTATCCTATATATCTTTCAATGGGACCATTGGCTGGTGCATTGGGTGCTGGTAACAAAGTGATGATTCGTATGAGCAAAAATACGCCAAATACAGCATTAACTCTTCAGGCAATGGTTGGAAGCTGCTTTGAAGAGGATCATGTATCTGTTATGAGAGCAGATGAATGTTCTGGTTCATCTTTTGCAGAAAAACATTGGGATCATCTTATGTTTACAGGCTCAACCTCTGTTGGGCGGCAGATTATGAGAGCAGCATCTTCAAACCTTACACCTGTAACGTTAGAGCTTGGAGGCAAATCTCCTGCTATAATCAGCCCTGATTTTCCAATGATAGATGCAGCAGAGAGGATAGCATTTGGAAAGGTTTTTAATATGGGTCAAACCTGTGTTGCACCTGATCATGTTCTATGCCCGCAAAACAGAGTCAACGAATTTGTCAACTGTTTTAAAGCCTCTATTAAGAATATGTATCCTAAGATGAAAGATAATCCCCAATATACCTCAATCATTAATCAAGAAGAATATTCAAGGCTTCAGGAGATTTTAGATGATGCAAGGGCAAAAGAGGCAGAGATTATACCTGTCAATCCTGCCCAAGAGCCATTTGACACTATCAACGGCACATGGGGCAGTATGAGAAAGATGGCTGTAACTTTGCTTCTTAATGTAAATAGCCAGATGAGAGTTATGCAAGAAGAGATATTTGGTCCTCTTTTACCAGTTATACCTTACGATAAACTTGAAGATGCAATAGATTTTGTAAATAGCAGACCCAGACCGTTAGCTCTTTACTATTTTGATTATGACAGAGAGCGTGTAAATTATATTCTCACACATACCTATTCAGGAGGTGCACTTATAAATGACACGCTTGTCCATGTGGCACAAGATGATCTGCCGTTTGGTGGTGTTGGGGAGTCAGGTATGGGTCAGTATCACGGGCATGAGGGTTTTTTGACCTTTTCAAAGGCAAAAGGGGTGCTTATAAAACCTAAATTCAACAGCGGAAAATTTGTCTATCCGCCTTATGGAGGGAAACTACAGAGATTGATTTACAAAATATTTATAGGAAAATGATTCTCTGAACTGAAAAATGGTGATGCTCTGAAAGGGTGATAATTTTACCACTTCTCTTTTATATAAAGTACTATCTTGCCAAAGAAGGCAACGCCAACTACAGCAATCATTATAATCCCAACAAGGATAGCGACAGCAAACGATACCTTGAATATGAAGGTAAGGACAGGAATGACAATAAAAACCACAAAAAGTATAAAAATTATTGACATACAGCCAACTCCGAAATCCTTGCCAAAATTGCTTTTATTTTCTTTTTCCATTCTAAAATTCCCCTTTGTTTAAATTTTTTATGCAATTAGAGACGCTCATATATAAAAATATAAAAGTAGAGACGCACGGCCGTCCGTCTCTACAATTTCATCGTTATTGCGAATAACTGCAACCACTTCAAGAGGCACAGCGGCAGTTGATTATTTAAGTTATTATAACTCTTCTGCCTTTTCAACACTTACAAAATGCTCTTGTAATGCAACTGCTCCGCCGGCAGGGTCCCAAATATCCATTCCGCATCGCATAAAGTTATTGTCAGCAAGACCTTTGCCAAATGCACGGCTCTCAACCGGCAGCTTATGTCCAAAACCGTGAACAACAAATACAGCTTCTGGATGAATGGTATCAGTAACCTTTGCCTTAATCAATTCAAAATGTTTATTTAAGTGCTCTTCTGAATTTTGATTCGCATCTGGACAGCCTGTTTCAGTAACTTTAACATAGTCTCCATCATTTATATCCAATCTTTCAGCGGCGTTATTATTAATCCATAGCACATTTTCAGGCATCACCTCAAAGAGCATGGGATTGTTCACAGTGTGCCCTTGTGTGTGAACCGCACAGCGTCCAAATGTAAGACGGAACTGCCCTTTTTGAGGTGATTGAGGAGATATATATGGTTTTAGTGAAGGAATTCCAGCAGCTTCCCATTTTTTTGAGATAATCTCAATCTTGCCGCTGTCAGTCTTGAACTTGAATGAAACAGAATCTGCAGAACCAAAATTTTTAGAAATTAACTCCTTGTAAATTGCCTTGTCTGTCAGTTGTACCATTCCAGTTTTTTTGAAATCTTCAATAGTTATACCAGTATCAGTAAGCTGAAATTTCCAGATATCTTCAATATTATCAAAAACAAGATCAGGCAGATTCATTCTTTTTGCAAGTCCGCTTACGATTTCCCAATCTGCTTTGGTATCATAACGTGGCTCAAGTGCCCTCTGGCGGACAAAAAAATGTGGCTTTAAAGAGTTTTTGGTTGCAATTATGCTCTCTCTCTCAAGATATGGCGATAACGGCAATACAACATCTGAATACCATGCTGTATCTGACCAACTAAATGTTACTGAGACAAGCAGATCAAGTCTATCCCATATCTTTTTCATCCGCTCAGGATCAGGAAATCCCATCAGCGGATCGTGGCGATAGGCAATATAACCTTTGACAGGATATGGATCATCTGTCTCCATTGCCTTAAAAAGAAGGTGTGCAAGACCTGGACCCTCTTCAAAATGGGGATATTTCCAACCAACACCGTCAGCACGTTTCTCCTTTGGTTTTGGATAGAGGCTCATAAACTCTTTTAGCCCTTTGTTGCCTACATCTGCTGGTTTGCTCACAAACGGCAACCCTCCTTTTGCACCATAACTTCCAAGCAGTGCGTTGATAATATAAATTGTTCGGGATACATAAAAGGAGTCTTTATATCTTGCGGTCATCCAGCCAGGGTGCCAGATAACAGCAGGCTGTGCTGAAGACAACTCCTGCACAAATTCAGATATATGCGATGCTGGAATTCCAGTTTCAGACTCTGCCCATTGCGGAGTATATTGTTTTACAAACGCTTCAAGTTCTCCAAATCCTTCAATATAAGCATCTGCAAACTCTTTATTATAAAGTTTTTTATTTATAAGCTCATGGATTACCGCAAGATTAAAGGCATAATCAGTTCCGGGTCGAATCTGAAAATATCTACTTGCCTTTGTAGCTGATATGTTTGCTCTAATATCAATTACGGTAAGTTTACAGCCACTTTCAAGAGCATCTGTAAGATCATTGACCTCCTGCACATTTATTGCCTCAAAAATATTTCTTGTCTGCAACACAACGTGACGAGCAGCTTTTAGATCATACTTAACAGATTTTCTGTCCATGCCAGTTAGAGATAGTGCAGCGTGCTGGACATTTCTTGCACATGATGAGTCATGGTTGCAGTAGTTTGGTGTACCGATGCCTCTTAAAAATGCTCGATGAAAATCTCTGAAAGGTCCTCCTCTATCTGTAAGTGCAATTGCTCTGTCGCCATATTTTTTTCTAATGGCGTTAAGTTTATGAGCCGTATAGTCAAGAGCCTCGTCCCATGAGACTTTACGCCATTTACCTTCTCCTCGCTCTCCTGTGCGGATAAGCGGAGTCTGGGGACGCTCGTAGTCGTTGATTAACGCCTTGCCAGCCGCACCTCTTGGGCATACAGCACCCTTCATTGACGGAACATAAGGGTTACCTTTAATAAAGTCTATCTGCCCGTTTTTTGTAAACACCTGTATTGGACATCTTACAGTGCACATACCGCAAATACTGTAAACAAAATCTTGTGTCATATAATCTATCTCCTTTTTTCGTCATCCTGAACTACTGATATCTCAATATATACAAATTAAAAAGTTTACCTATTAAAAATTTAACTTATGCAAAAACAATTAAACATCTGCCAGACTACCTAAATTCATCAACACTGATGTCAAAACGTCTGATAATCTGCTGAAGAGCCTGCCTTTCAAGATTGCACATCTTTGCTGCTTGAGTAACATTGCCGTGATTTAATTTTAACATAGCACCGATATAGTTATGGTTGAATATGTTCAAAGCTCTCTCTTTTGCCTCTTTGTAGGGCAGTTTTAGGAGTTCATTTATACTTTGCTCTATATAACTCTCGTTACTTTCAGTAACAGCAAAGTTAGAGGGAGTTACTGTAGAATTACACGGTTGTGATTCTCTACTTTCTTTAAAAATATCAACACCTTCCAGATGAATATCCTCCTCAGTTATGGTGTTAGAGTTGCAGTAAAGAATCCCTTGAATAAGTGTATTTTCAAGCTCTCGTATATTTCCGGGCCAATGATACCGCATCAGGCATGTCATAAGATCAGGAGAAATTGTTATTTCTGGTTTATTGAGCTTTTGACAGTGTTTGGCTATTAAATGATTTGCAATGGCTGGAATATCGGTTATTCTCTCTCTTAATGGCGGCAGTTCAATTGTAAAGACATTTAGCCGATAAAAAAAATCCTCCCTAAACTCACCATTGGCAATCTTCTGTGAAAGGTTTTTGTTGGTTGATGCAATAATTCTGACATCAACCTTTACTGTATGGTTATCGCCAAGCGGTCTTATCTCTTTTTCCTGAAGCACTCGAAGAAGTTTAGTCTGAACAGATGGCGAAATGTCTCCTATCTCATCTAAAAAAATAGTGCCTTTGTCAGCCTCCTGAAAAAGCCCCTTTTTATCTCTGATTGCGTTGGTAAACGCCCCTTTTTTATAACCAAAAAGCTCACTCTCTAAAATATGTTCAGGCACTGTAGGGCAGTTTATTGGGATAAAATTATGATTGTTACGAAGACTCAAAGCGTGCAGAGATTGTGCTGTAAGCTCTTTGCCCGTTCCAGATTCGCCTGTAATCAAGACAGTAACATCACTTTGGGCAACCATCTTTATTTTTTCGTAAACCTTTTGCATTGCAGGGCTGTCCCCAATCAATTTTCCCAAGCGATATGATTTTTCCTTGATGAGTTTTTGATTTTCTCTAATAAGGGCACTTCGCTCAAGAGCTTTTCTAACCCTGAACAGTATTTCGTCCTGCTCAAATGGTTTGGATATAAAATCGTAAGCCCCTTTTTTTATGGCTTCAATTGCAACATCAATGCTGCCAAATGCGGTAATCATGATTACTGTTAAATCTGGATAGTGCTTTGAGGCATAATCAAGCAGTTGAAATCCATCCATTCCTGGCATTCTGATGTCGCACAGCATGAGATCAAACGGCTCATGAGCAATATCTGACTGCACGGCATTTGATTGTCCAATATGCTTTTTTTGAATATCCTGCTCTACCATATTGGATTGATTCAGAATGGAAAGTGCCATTTCACCAGAAAATGCCATAGTAACATGACACTCAAACTCCATCTCAAGAGAGCGTTTCAAAAGACGAGTCATATCTTTTTCATCATCTACGATAAGAATGTTCGGAATGTAAGATATCTTCATTGTGTATGCCCTTATTATGACTCGTTTTATCCTATTACGTTATTTTGTTTTAATTTTCAGGAGCTTATTTTTTTTCTTCCACTAATTTTAGAGAACTTGATGCACAAGGCAGAATAACCTTGAAGAGAGCACCCTCATTCTCTACGCTGTTCACCTCAATCCTGCCCCCATGTTTTTTCACAATACCATAACTTACTGACAGCCCAAGACCCGTACCCTGCCCAACTGGCTTTGTTGTAAAAAAGGGATCAAAAATTCTTGAAAGATTCTCAGGTGTTATCCCTTTGCCATTATCCTGAACCCATATTTCCGCATTTTCTCCGTTAATTTTTATATTTGTATCAAGCATTTCTAAATTTAAACCGACACCGACTCCATCTGACTCCGCCCCAATTTTATGATTATCTAAGCGTGTTTTAATGTTTATTTTTCCTTTTTTATCAACAGCATGACAGGCATTTATAAGAAGATTAACGACCACCTGACGAAGCTCTTGCTCATTGCCCAACACATTGCAACAAGCTCCTATACTGCAAACATCTTGGCTGTAAAGTTCAAGAGTCATCTCAATATTTTTAAAGTCAGAGTGGTTATGAAGAAATTTTACAACATCATTTACAACATGGTTAAGATTCACAACTCCCTGCTTGACAGACCCTTTACGTGAAAATGTAAGCATGTCTGAAACAACTGATTTGCAATTTTTCACATGCTTTTCAATAACTTTAAGGTCTTCATAAAAATCTGAATTTCCAATTGATTTATCTTTTAGCATAAGCTGGGTGTAGCCAAGAATTATTCCAAGTGGATTATTAATCTCGTGTGCCACACCAGCAGCAAGCTCTCCAAGTGCTGCAAGTTTGTCAGCCTGTGCGATCTGCTGCTCCATCTCCTTTTTTTCGTTGATATTTTTCATAATTATGTCTGTTCGTTCTGCAACTTTCTGTTCAAGGGTCTGGTTCAGTCTGACAAGCTGAGCGTGTGTATCTTCAAGAGTTTTATGGGTCTCCTCAAGTGCTCGGCGGCTCTCAAGGATTTTCATGTTGATCTTCCAGTTCTGATTGAAAAATAGCGTAAGAATTCCCATCAACATGAAAGAAACTGTATTTATAGTGCCGCTGTAGGGACTTATTGAAGCCCACCAGTCAGAGTGACCATAAATTACCATCAACTGCCTGACAATATGCCCTAAAGCTCGTGAAATAGCAAAAATGGTAAAACCCCAACATATCCAGAGAAGATAGAGATACATAACATTATCTGTATCTCTTTTCTTAAGTTTTATGGCATTATTAAGGGCAAGCATTGCAAACAGTATCATGCCAAGCGAACCGAGTATATCTACGGCAAGGATTGGAAAATAGGGCAGAATCACAAGCTCTCATCCTTTGCTAAAATATCATTATTGCCCTTTATGGAAATATTTTGCAGAACATTAATGGATATATCGGGTTGCTTGTTCATAGAAATATCTTGTTGAACGATAAGACCAAGTCCACGCCATAGCAATATCATTCCCGGAACAGATAATAGGTGATCAAGTCTTAAAAAATAGTAGAACCATATCAGGAACATATTTTTATTAATAGACAGATTGTCATTAGCCAAAATAGAAGGAGCATTCGTAATATTTTCAGCAGTCAGCATATTGCCATTAAGTGGGAGACTATTATTTGTCACCTCTATTTTAATATCACATATAGAAAGCGGAACAGGAGAGATAAGTCCTATCTGGTTGTCCAGAAAATGAACAATAAGAGCATCTAAATTCCAAAGAACAAAAAGAAGGGCAGAGATTTGAATAAGCCTCCAACCTTTTTGTGAATCAAGCGATTTTCCTTTTATCGTAAAGTAAAGAATAACCATTGATATAAGAAAAAAGAGATGCCCTATCTGGTGCACAACAACCCCTTCTGCTGCATTGTGCATCTGTGTAGCATGGGCATATTCAGGCTGTATAAAAAGCGATATGGCAACACCCATCACCCCCATTAGAAGTTTTCTACTTAAAACGGTTATCAGAACGTTTATTTGATACCTCCTCTATATTCGCTGTCATCCAACCTGAAGAGCTGTTTCTTACTGAATCAAAATTGTCAATATAGGGTTTAATGTCTAACAGAGGAGTTTTATCAAGAACATCAATACCTCTAACTGTGAGAATTGCCCCTTCTATTTTTACCAATTGAACTATTGATAACCCTATATGATTTGGTCTTAAAGGAGACCGTGTTGCAAATACGCCCCGCTCTGATGTGTCCAAAAAAGGTGTTACAGTGAGGCTGGTTCTTTTTGCTTTATGAAAGAGATAAATAAGATAGATATGGCTAAATCCATTTAAATCTTTAAGAGCTTCGACATAAAGCTCGTTTAAATGCACTGTCCCTTCAATATCTGATGCACCTTTAGGCTGTATCGGCATGTTTTCGATCTCTTCAAAAGGTGAATGAATAATACCAATTATTTCCAATTTATTTATCCTTATTTTGTTAATTATTATGATTGTGTTCTCTTCCGTTAAGATTAGACGGCTAAAAATAATATCTTGCCCTGAACTCTACTCTGCAATCGCTCTGTTTCTCGCCGTATTCTGTATCTTCCTTTCCTTCAAGAAAAGATGTTCTGAGCCTCAGTTCCAGATTGGTAATGCCGTTATATAGCAGCTCTGGAGACAAGGAAAAACTTCTGTCATCCATATTGAATATGGAGCTTACAGATGGAGTAAAATAGAGAATATCAAAAGGCTCTTTCTGACTGACTCTGAAATATAGATAGTCCTTCATGGGATTTCTTCCATATTTCCCTTGTATGTTGATTGCCTTATTGAGCAAGGAATGACTTCCATCAACCAGATAATCCTCATATCCTGTGTCAATCAATGAAAAAAAGTCTTTCATTTTATCCTGTTTATAACCGGCATCGTTCCGAAGATATTCAGCAATAAAGGTTGTGTCATGTGTTGTCAGATATCTTATTCCAAAAAGATAGTTCCTGACATCATCAACCTCTTCACGAATATTTCCATAGTCATCTGTGTATCGTTTTTGATAATCATCAATATAGGCAAACTCACCGTGTATCTCCAGATTGGTTGATATATTTCTTGAAAAGTCGAATCCATATCGCCCAGTGATGCTTGCTCCTGTCATAAAAATTAGGTCAATGTCCGTGTCATAAAGTAGAAAATAAATTTTCTCCGCAAAATTAAGGTGATTAATATTTCCAAAATCATCATTAATATCCTCATAAACAGGAATTACCACAGAGGAAAGAGCGAGTGTTTTCAAAACTCCTTCAAAAGATTGAATATAGTCTGCACAGCCAACAATAAAACCTTCAAGATTGAGTTCAGGGTCGTCAGGGTCTTTTGGTCGATCAAGAAATGCTACAGGATTCCAAGCATAGCCTTTACCCCATTTCAGAGCTTTTTTTCCAATATCAATTCTGAAAGATGATGATGGTTTTAAAGAAAAATACCCCTCATAAATGGCTGTTTCATCAGACCATTCAGAATATGAGTTTGTCAGTTCCGAATTTGTCCTGATGAAAACCTTGCTGATCCCTTTTTCATAACTTCCTTCAAGCTGGACTTTGAAGTTATATTCTTTAATATTGCTCTTTTTATCCTTGTCGTAAAATCCGAGTTTATATAATGAAGATTCCTCATTAAGTTTAAAAAGTACGGGGCTGAATTCAGCATATCCTCCGAATTGCCATGATTTTTTTTCTATCTCCGAGACATCAAAAGAGTAATCCTCCCCATAAACAGAAGTGGAGCGTAAAACGAAAAAGAGTAAAAAAATTAGAACCACCACAAACACTCTGTTTTTCTTGGGTTTCAAATTTTGGTTCTCCTGCTTGTGATTTTTTTTAATTTCACAGAGTTATTTTAATTTTTATGACATCTTTTAATTCACATGGTTTCCCCCTGATTCTTTCTAATTTCCATGACTTCTAAGAGATTCCACATTTGGCATGAATGTCAGGGTAAACACTTCATCTTTAACATCTCTTTTTTTGATTCCTGCAAATATAATAACGGATTTATAATTTTTATACATAGGGCTGTCTGTCTCAATAACAGATGGTCTGACAATTCCATCTCCGAAGTCTTTGACATCCTTGAAATAGAGCGTTTTGATAAGCATGTTTGCCTCTGTAAGACACTCTATTTTAAGAGGCAGTTTATCTGTTTTGTTTGCCCACAGTTTAATACGGTCATAAGCAACTGATCTGTTTTTTGCCTTGAGATAAAGCAGATATTCCTTTTCATTATCTTCTCTTTTTTCAACATTGTATTCTGCCGTATAATCCAACTGCAATATATCTGCATTGTTGAATACTCCGCCTACAACAGATTGAAGGCTTGTTATACGAATAGGTTTACCCACATTAGGGATATAGAGCCACATATTATCGCCGAGCCTCAAAGTGCTTCTCCCTTTTTCGCTTGCAGGAGAGATAAAAAGCGATGCAATCTTGTCTGTCCCTTTTTTGACTGTAAAAAGAACATACTCTTTCTTTTTGCCGTCAGGCTCTATGTTGATAAGTTTTCTGTAAGATTCATAGGATTCGGGATTTAGGTTTCTGTCAATCTCTTTCAAAAGCTGTGAATCGTCATCTGACGCATGGACTGGAATCGTCAAAGTAACCACCATAATCGCTGTCATCAAAAGAGCCAATATCACCATAGGCACTGTGATCAGTCTGGGCATTTTTAAATTCTCCTGTATATTTTTTTAAAATAAGATTTTTTTTAAACAAGATTTATACATGTCTTAACGCTTCAATCGGATTCATCCTTGATGCTTTTAATGCAGGCTGAAGGCTTGCAATGACCGAAACAATGATGACCGTTGCAGAGATTGCCAAAAGGTCTCCCTGATGAATACTGGCTACAAGAGTAAGACCTTTTTGCATACCGAAATCAAATTTAATTTTCGCCATATTAATAATAAAAACAATCACTATTCCGATTATATCGCCGATAACACCACCTATAAATCCGAGGCAGAAACCTTCTATCACAAACATGGAGAGTATTCTTGAAGGAAGCGTTCCAATGGCAGAAAGTGTTCCGATTTCCCTTATCCGCTCGTAAACTGCCATGATCATCACATTCATGATACTTATCAGAACAATGGCAATCAGCATGATTTTAATAAAAAAAGTCAACAGATCAATCATTCGTGAAATATGATAAAAAGGAGATAGCTTTTTCCACGGATGTACTTCAAACATGGGTTTATCGTTTTTATTAAGTTCTTTTGAAATCAGTTCCTCTAATTTTGAGGTAACGATATCTAACTTGTCAAAATTCTTCAATCTAACAGCTATTTCACTGATTTCAATCTCCTCCATGCGTAACAGCTCCACAGCATCTTCAAGATGAATATAGCCATCTCTTCCTCCTGGTCCAGAAACACTTTCCAATATTCCTGAGACTTTAAACTGTTTTCCGTTGACCGAGCCGTTCTGGTTGGTTGCAACAATGACCACAGTATCCCCGATTTTTGCATTCATCCCGTTTGCCAATAGTTCAGGGATAATAATTTCTCCGAGATTCAGACTTTTTTCTCCTTTAGTTATGCGTGAAGGCAGTAACGGAACTGTTGCAAATTCCTTTTCAGGATATACTCCGTTTAATCTGATATTTGTTGTCTCTGCGAAATTGCTGAACATACCGCCAAATTTTATTCTGGGTGAGAATGCTTCTATCTGCGGTTCATCGCTTATAATTTTTTCCAAACGCTTTACGCTGTTTGCTTTCATATTCATGGTCAGCGGAAGGTTTTCAATAGATGCCACATATCCTTTTCGGTGAAGCTGGATATGACCGATTACAGAATCTGTTATCTGTCCTATCATCATATTTTTGAAAGAGCCTGATACAGAAACAAAAACAAGAACAAAAACCACGCCGATTGTAATAAGCGAGGCAGTTAGCAATGTTCTTCTTTTATATCTCATAAGATTTCGGATTGCGATTTTGAAAAGATTAATCATGTTTTTTACCTGCTTTAATCGCTTTGTTAATGATTGTTCCATCATCCAGCGTATAAATTATCTCGGCTTCTCCGACAACCTTAGGGTCATGGGTTGAAAAGATAAATGTTGTCTTAAAATCATCTCTCATTTTTTTCATAAGTTCGATGACCATATAGGCAGTGTGCTTGTCAAGATTGGCAGTAGGCTCATCTGCAAGCACAAGCTTGGGATTTGTAACCAATGCCCTTGCAACAGCAGCCCTCTGTTTTTGACCTCCTGAAATCTGATCAGGATATTTATCTCTCTGATCTTTCATTCCAACTATTTCAAGTAACTCAAGTACTCTCTTTTTTCTCTCCTCAACAGAGGTAGTCAGAACCATAAGAAGAGGATATTCAATGTTTTCATAAACAGTCAGTACTGGAATCAGGTTGAAATCCTGAAAAATAAATCCGATGTTGCTTCCCCTGAAGAGGGCACTCTCTCTGCGGTTCAGCGAAAGAACCTCTGTATCTGCAATTCGCAGTTCACCTGATGTTGGTTTATCCAAACATCCGATAAGATTCAAAAGAGTGGTTTTTCCGCTTCCCGAAGGACCTACAAAGGATACAAAAGAGGATGGTTCTATTTCAAAGCTGACTCCATCTAATGCCTTTACAATGACCTCTCCTGCCTGATAAGTCTTTTCAAGATTAACAGCCGATATTAATGTCATAAGATTACCTTTTTTTAGTTAATGGAGTGCAGTAGGCTGCACTCCTACAGAATTTAAACATAAAAAGTGGCTCTCTGATATTTTCCGTGGTTTTTAGTAAAATTGTCCAATTTTAATAGCGTTCATTGATTGACACTAATTTAGGCTGTTAAGATATTAGTAATTATTTTAGATAGTTACGAAGAGTAGCTGAGGCCTATATCACAAATAAAAAATTATATCTACCACGGGAAAGCTCGGAGAACCTAAAAAGTTTAAACTCATAATATTTTTCATTTTTACTTAATGAAATCAAAAATATATTTAACAGCAATAAAAACAACGCAGAAACACAATATGAATTTAATCTTGTGAGCAGGGACATATTTCTGGCATCTTGCCCCAAGATACATGCCGCAAAATCCCCCAATTCCAAACAAAATCCCAAGATACCAGTCAGGTGCAACAGAAACGCCGACATAGAAATTTGAAAGCAGTTGGTATGTTGCAACTCCTGCAATTGAGGTCATAAATGTTCCTAAGAGTGCAGCCCCTGCAACTGCATGTACAGGCAGATGAAAAAAAGCCACAAAAAAAGGGGCAACAATAGCACCACCGCCAATACCGTAAATGCCGCCAACAATCCCCACAATAAAACAGAGTGTAAGAACACCTAAAAGTGAGAAAGAAAAATGTTCTCCACCGAAACCGAACTCAATCTTTTTCAATGAAAAGCGGGTGTCAGTAACAACAAAATTCTGAGAAGCAGCCTGCGTGGTTGCCTGAGGAACAGATTGAGTTGTCTCGCCTGTGGTCTGCTTGCCGTTTCCACCAGATGGCTTTTTCATTGTTTTAATAATATCTCTAAAGAGCCTGACACCTACATACAGGAGAACAAGCCCCGCGAAAAATTTGAAGTTACGAGGATCAGGCAGATATTCAAGCCTTACCCATACGCCGATGAATACTCCGGGCAATGTTCCAATCACCACTGTCCATGCTAACGGCCAGACCATTCTTTTTTCTTTGATATACCGCCATACACCGCTCGGTATAGCAACAATGTTGAACAACTGGTTGGTGCCGCTAACCGATGGGGCTGTATAATGCAATACACTCATCTGAAAAGGTAGAAGCATGAATGCACCGGATACTCCACCCATTGAGGTAAAAAAAGAGACTACAAACGCAACCAACGGTGGAAGAAATACCCATGTCTTAACGCCAGATACCGCAAATGTTACATAAAGAAAATCCATTGTTTAATCCTCCTGTTTAATGAGTCCTTGTTATTTTTTGGAATACGAGAAAAAATAATAATATAAATTTTTCATGTATCTATTGATTTACTATCACGAAAAATTTAATAATCGTGATTATTAAATAGCATCCAAAAAAAATGTCAAGAAATTCTTTTAAAACATTCGGATTACTGTCTATTATAAAGGTGAAGAGCAGTTAGTACTCTAATAAACAATTAGATTATTCAGGATTTTTATGAACACAGAGAATACAAATAACACGGAAAAACAAAGTAATAATTTGGTGCCAATACAGGAACAAAACTTTCACGGACGAATATCTTTTGAATCGGACAACGAAAAATGCCTTGACACACTCCAGCTAAACAAGCTGGAGCAATCATTTAGGGACTGGATTGAAAATGCATCCCGTTCAGATGTACGTTTATCTCGCAGACGTATTTTACTCATTTTTTTACTGATTCGTTATACAGGGGCAAAACTCAGTGAAGCGTTAAGCCTTGATCCATTAAAAGATATTGATTTTGAAAATCAGTTCTTGCTTTTTGGGCGTTCAAATGGAGAATCAGGAACTTCTCAACGCAAAGTGCAAATATCTGCCACCCTTTGTAATCAAATCAGGGAGATAGTCATCAGCGACCTTTCGTTAAAAGATGATGTTTCACAGAGTAAGCCCAATGTTGACCCTGGATTTGTAAGGCGTAAATTTTATGAACGTGCTGAGGCATGTGGAATACCAAAGCACCTTGGAGCACCAGAAACATTACGAAAATCTCGTGCTGTTGAACTGATGCAGAACAATATGCCTCTGCCAGCAGTCCAGATGCTTTTAGGACACTCAACCCCCAATCTTACCTCATCCTATGTCTCTTTTTCTGAAGATGATCTACAGGAGGTTACAAAACTTTTCATGCAAAAGGAGTCCAACCGAAAAACAAGTGCCAGAAACTCTTTTTTTGGAAAAATACAAACAGTTCAAAAAGGAGATATACAGACACGTGTTGAACTTATAACATTAGGCGGACACCTTATCACTACAATTATAACAAATAGCAGTTTAGATCGGCTTGGTCTGAAAAAAGGGATGTTGATTACTGCCGAAGTCAAAGCCCCTTACGTAATTCTGCAAAAGACAGACGATGAAATCAGATGCAGTGCGGATAACATCTTCAATGGAACTGTAGAAAGCATATCTAAAGGTGAAATCAACACAGAATATATTGTGCGAATTTCAGACGGCACCGAAGTCTGTTCTATCGTAACCAGTGAAAGTTGTCGGCGTCTCGCTCTTGAAGAGGGAGATGATGTATGGGTACTGTTTAACAGTTTTTCTGTGCTTCTATCTGAATAGAATGTAGCCTTTTAGATTTAACCCAAACTGTAGAGACGCACGGCTGTGTGTCTCTACAGTCAATAAAAACGCAAAAAGGCTACACTTAAAAATAATTAGTAAACGCCCAATAAATTAAGGGCAAGAAGTAGCAACCCAACGCAGGCAACTCGTTTTACAACCAATGGACTTACACGCTTTGCAATCTGAGGACCTATATAACCTCCAAGAAGTGCTGCTGGAAACATGGCAAGAAAAAATATCAGGTCAAAGTTGCCAAATTGATAATGACGCATTGTACTGATGGTTGTGTTGAAAAATATAGCAAGAAGAGAACTTCCTACAACAAGATACATTGGAAGACCGAGTGCAACACTCATAAGAGGTACCATAAATGGTCCTCCTCCAAAGCCGAACATTGATGCCATAATTGCTATAAGAAAACCGCCTAAACACCCTACCCACATATTAACCTGAAATTCCTGACCCCAGAAATTGACTTTCATATTAAAATTTCTCCTTAAATATCAATTGTTTCTATGATGTTGTTTTTTTATTCCGCCATCAGCCAGATATCAAATATCAGGCAAATATCAAAGCTGAACACATGTACCAAGTAGAAGTCAGTTTATCTGCCCGTAGATGCTTCCTGAGCACGTTTCTTGAACTCGTTGAGAATTGACTGCTCTTTTTTGTTCTTTGCAATATAACCAGGAGTCGTCTGCCAGAACATCAGAGCTGCAAGCACTATGAGTATCCAGCCAAAAGCAAACTTGAACTGGTCGAGTGTAATCATCTCGGTAAGTTTAGGACCGATAAAACCACCGAGCAACATGGCACATCCAATACCAATGCCAAGTTTCCAGCTTATAAATTTAATTTTGGAGTAGTTGAAGATGCCACTGCCTTGAGAAAAGAGAACCGTAGGGGTAACAGTTCCAGCAACAATTGTGTGAGGCAGAGCAGGAAAAAGTGAGATAAGAAGCGGATTCATTATAAAACCGCCACCAGCACCCATTAAAACTCCAAATATTGATACCGCAAGAGTCAAAACAAAAGGATATATAAGATTCATGCTTGTTCCAGCGTTGCTCATGTAAACTGTAGGAGGGCTGATTTTATTTTCAAATGTTGCGGGCTGGCTCTTTAAATCTTTGGAAGATACAGCCACGATTTTATATTGACCAGGTGAAACCCCTTTACGAACTTTGATCTCTGCTGTGTATGAACCATCTGGAGAGACATTTACTTCTGCAGCAATAACATTGCCAATAGTTCTAAAACGGGCTTTAACCAACTGCATGGAGCGTTTTTTGTTCTCTTTTGCATCCATCTGGTCAAGAAGTTTTCCACGGCTTCCAACAATACTCGCCATCAAGGTCGCCTGATATCTATCAATCTTTGCAACTGCTGGAATACTGTAAGCGACATCTGCACCAAGCTCTTTGAGAAGTGCGGAGTAACTCCATTTATTCCCCTCTTTTTTGGCTGCATCAATTTTTGGCTGCATCTCTTTTGGAACAAAAATCTTGTAATATGCTGGCATCTCTTCTGTAATATAAAATATATACGGAATTTTGCCTGTCTCTTTATCTTTTTTGCTGTCAAAGAGATTTGATTTTACCGTGTGCTCTGCTGCCCACACCTCAAGATAGACAGGCATTCCAGCAGTAGCCTGACCGCTTACCTTAATAGTTCCCCCATTTTCAATTGTGGTTTTATCAATGTTTATTGTGGGTGGGGCTGCTGTTGCTGCTTTGGCTGCATCTACTGCTTCTGTTATTGCTGATTTAGCTGTATTTATTGCATCTGTTGTTACTGCTTTAGCTGCATCGACTGCTGCTGCGGTTGCTGCTTTAGCCGCATCTACTGCTGCCGCTGTTGCTGCTTTGGCTGCATCTATTGCTTCTGTTGATGTAGTAGTATCTTTGGACGCAGCCGATGTGTCAGGCTCTCCCTCTGCCATTGCTGTAAATGGAACTGCTACTGTAAACAGTGCAATGCACGTCATAGTCATAACAATAAACCTTGAAACAATTTTCTTCATACTTTTCTCCTAAGGAATAGATACTTTAAATTAAAATGTTAGTTTTGATTATAGGTTGAAAAACTTATAAATTTAAATCTAATAAATCTTATTGCTTAAATCTTAAATCTACTTAATAAGCCTCAGGCAGTCCTGTGGAAGCCTGTAAGTTCCCAGACCTTGAAGGCTGACCTCAATCAGTGCATCAGGGTCATTAATTGTTGTATCAGGGTCTGTAATCATTCCATGAACCCCAATAAACTCATCCATGTATGGTTCCCACGCCTCATCTTTTGATTTTTGAAAAACTTCTATTTTTTGACCTTTGCGAAACTCCATCTCTCACCTCTCTTTATTATTAGTGTTTAAGCATTTATTGGCTTTTAAACTTTTTTTGAAGT
Organism: Desulfamplus sp.; assembly: GCA_015232555.1. Taxonomy (GTDB): domain Bacteria; phylum Desulfobacterota; class Desulfobacteria; order Desulfobacterales; family Desulfobacteraceae; genus Desulfamplus. The sequence continues at coordinate 19,481 of JADFZJ010000025.1, forward strand.
GCTTAATGACGTTTAAATATCTTTAAAATCAAATTGGGAAACTCTGTTTGCGTAAGCAATTCCCGCACAATCTTCTTTTTTGCTGATGCACTTTTGCCACATTTGCAGTCTTGTGTTGAACATAATCCAAATATTTTGCAGATCCCAAAACAGCGTTGCACGATTCACAGTATAAGAGCTTCTGACGGTTAAGTATGGTTCCGCACAACTTCAAAAGCCTCTCTCCATTTTTCTCTTCAATCACAATTGCCTCATTGGGACAGTTGGCAGCACAGGCTCCACAGGTTATGCAGGTTTCAGAAGTTTTCCTGAAATCGGTATCTACAGGATGGTCAAAGTCCATATAACCAAATTGTAGAGCTCCAATGCCCATTTTGTCCCTGCATACATCAATACATTTGCCACATCTTCGGCATATATCGCACCTTAAACATCTTCTTGCCTCATCTCTTACCATATTTTCGGTATAACCAAGCTCTGCCTGTTGAAATGTGATGCGTCTGCGGTCAATATTGAGCATGTCCATTTTCGGACGTTTGAGTACCATTTTAGTGCTGGCTGACATTGTAATCGGATTTTCACGGCGGTATCTAACAGGCACTTTTGGAATCCTTGGCTGTGGAATATGGTTAAAATACCTGTCAATAGCTTCGGCTGCCCGCTTCCCACCACCGATTGCCTCAATTACAGTGGCAGGTCCAGTTACAGCATCGCCAGCAGCAAAGACACCATGTTCAGAGGTCTCCATGCAGGTGTGCCTGACTTCAATGGTTCCTCTTCTTGTCCACTTGATTCCAGTAAATACCTCCATTCCAGCAATATCGACAAACTGCCCGATTGCACTGATAATAGCATCAGCCTCAATCGTATAGTCACTTCCATCTACTGGAACAGGGTAAAGTCTGTCGCCGTTCTCTTTTTTTATAAGCTCTGCTCTAAGACAGTTAAGACCAGTTACTTTTTTCCCATCTCCTTCAATTGCTGTAGGAATTGTCAAGAATGAGAAGTTTACACCCTCTTCCTCTGCCTGTTCAACCTCCTCTATATCAGCAGGCATTTCAGAACGGGTTCTTCTGTAGGCAAGAGTTACGGATTCGGCACCAAGTCGAAGGCTTGTTCGTGCAGCATCAATAGCGACATTTCCGCCTCCGATAATTACTACCCTTTTTCCCGGAACTCGTCTGTTACCAAGAGCCACCCTTTTTAAAAACTCAACAGAATCAATAACACCAGTTCCTGCTCCAATCAAATCTGAATCAACACGTTTATCCTCTTCATGATATGTTGAAACCATAACATCTTTTCCTGATGCCATTGAATCAACACTAATTTTTCCTGAATAGAAATCTTCCCCTTTTACTCCAAGTTTGTGTGATTTATGTGCACCAATGGCAAGAAAAAAGGCTTCAAAACCCTCTTTTTTCAAAGAGTCAAGAGTAACATCTCTTCCAAAACGTGTGTTGTAACAAAATTCAACCCCAAGAGCTTCAATCATTGCCACCTCTCTGTCAATAACCTCACGAGGCAGACGGTATCTTGGTATTCCCACCATCAGCATTCCGCCAGCAACAGGCAGAGATTCAATTACTCTCACCTGATAGCCCATCAAAGCAAGATAGTAAGATGCAGATAATCCAGCAGGTCCAGCACCAATTATACAGACCTTTTTTCCGTTCAAAGGTTTTTGCGGAGGATTGAGATAATGACCAAGAGACATTGCACGTTCAGCAGCAAATGCTTTGAGAAATTTAATTGAGACAGGAGTATCAATTCTTGCTCTCACACACATCATCTCACATGGTCGGGTGCAAACTAAACCACACACCCATGGAAGAGGATTATCACGGCGGATAACCTCAATTGCCTCAGCATCTTTGCCTTCACCAATCAAGCTAAGGTAAGTAGGAATATCAATTCCAGCGGGACACGCCATCTGACAGGGAGACGGTGTAAGTCTGATGCAGTCCATTGATGCACAGTTGCCTGTCTCAAGGTGGCTTTGAAAGGTTTCCCGCTCTCTGGTTAATACAGATTTCAGATATATGCCTATCTCTGAATCCTTATTATCTGAAACACTTTTTTCTAAAATACTATTGTTTTGGAAATACTCTTCAACAAGCTCCTCAACAGCGTGAAGATGGTCTTTGCCCGCATGTCCGTTTGATATCTCTTCAACGAGCCTTAGAATCTGCTCTGAAATACGCCTGATCCTCGGCTCTTTGATTTTTCCTGAATCAAGCTGGTCAGACAGGTATAATATTGTTGAATGAACAGGACAGAGTGGTTTATCCATGCAGCCTCCTTTATTTAAAATGCAGAATTGGGAAGATATGCAACATGAAGTGCATGACGTTCTCTCTTTACATGGGTCAGATCGTTAACCTTGCCAAATTTGAGGCATCCTGTTGTGCAGGTGGTGACACAGGCTGGTTTAAGACCACTATCAATACGATCCATACAGTAGTCGCACTTTTCAACTTTACCTGTCTCTTGATTCCATTGAGGTGCACCCCATGGACAGGCAGATATACAGGCTTTGCAGCCTACACAAAGATTTTTGTCAATAAAGACAATTCCATCACTGTGCCTCTGCTGCATGGCTCCAGTGGGACAGGCAGAGACACACCACGGATTTTCGCAATGAAAACATGACATAAAAATAAATGATGAACGAGGCAGACCATCGATCATCTTTGGACCTACCTGAACAATCTGACACGGCTTTGGTCCTTGAGGAAGCTCTTTATTTGATTTGCACTGAACCTCACAAGTATGACATCCAATGCACCTTCTTACATCTTGAAATAGATAGTATTTGCTCATTTAATCCTCCGTCAGCAGGAATCTTCCTACAGGTTACAACGCATTGATATTTTGAAATGTGGCAAACAGCAATTCTTATGCCATCTAAAAATTGCATAAAAAAAGCCTCTTTGTTAGCGTAAAATCGTAGTTTTATCTAACAGCAAAGCCTAATATTTGACGCAATAAAAAAGATGCACAGCAATATTTTTATTGCATCATAGTTTAAAAAGAGCTGTCAGTGCATTTTTTTTATTGCACAAGTTTCACACCATTCAACAGCCAACGCCTTCTCAACATCAAGCAGAATCCTTACTCTCTCACCAGCCTTTGCCATTCCAATAACTGCCTCTGTATCTAAAGATGCTCCAAATTTTGGGTTTGAGTCAATATCATCACTTTTAACATTAATAACTTCAGAGACAGAATCAACGACTACACCGATATGGACATTGTGGCTGTTGCGTTCCGATGGCACTTCAACAACAAGAATACAGGTTTTGTCAGTGTATTCAACACTCTCCATGCCAAATTTTATGCGAAGGTCCATTACAGGAATCACCTTACCCCTTAAATTTATAACGCCTTTGACATATTTAGGTGTTCTGGGTACGTGAGTAATTGCTGCCATGCCAATAATTTCTTTCACATTTCTAATACTTATCCCATACTCCTCAGATGCAAGACAAAAAGTGAGATATTTACCCCCTTGAGCTACAACTGACTCACCATCAACTCGCTCAGGCTTAACCTCTTCAGAATTAACATTGCTGGTATTGACAGACTCTGTAGTTATCTGTGCGGCATCGACAGACTCCGTAGTTATCTGTGTGGCATCTGTGATATTATCAAACTGGGCAAATGCTCTGTTTAAAATTTTCAATATATCTTCCTCTGAAGAGTGAAGAACAGAGGGTTTGTAATCAGCAAGCCCCATATCACAGGAGTTATCGGCAAACCTTAAATCTACAAATTCGTCAATATTTACAGCACTTCCTATTCCCATCTCTTTGACCATATATTGCTGCATAGTATCAAGATCAGCTACCACAGGATATAGATCATCTGTGGTTATACCGTTGGGAGCTGTCAGAACTTTTTTTAATATGGGAGCTGTCAGACCAACTGTTCGATCAGGATCAAGAAATTGAACAGCTATCTGTGCTGCATCATCAGGGTTATCCGCAATAAATTTACCTGCTTTAACCAGCAAGCGGGTTAATTCAAACATAGCATCTGTGTATTTATCTATAAAATCTTTCTGCATCACAACCGCACAGCAAGGATGATTTTCCCATAATTCGCCAGAAAGAAACTGACAATCTGCAATACCAGATTGAACTGCCAAACTTCCAATTGGTTCTGCAACCATAAAGCCACTGTAATGTGAGTTTTTATTAATAAATTCAGGCATATTTAAAGGTGGAGTAACTTCAAATTCCATATCATATTGCTCGCCCTTGCTCATTGAGGGGTTAAGACCTGCCCTGCTTAAAAAAAGGTGAGAGAGTATATGATGAACAGACATTTTATGGGGAATCAGAAAAGAGCTGTTTCTAAAAAAAGCCTGCAATGGAGTATCTTCTTTATGTTTATCATTATCTTTGCGTGTATCAGCTTTTGTATTGATATTGTCTTTTGAACGTGTATTATCTTTTTTCTGGGTTGTCCTGACAAAAATACTGCCGTTTTTGTGGCTCAACATTACAAGTTTAATCGCTGTTCCAACACTGTAAAGGTCTAATGCAAGCGGTGCAAGAATGCAGGCTCCATCCACAACACCCTGCTCAAGTGCTCTTGCAACAGGATTCCATCCCTGCATACAGACAAGCTCAAGTTCAAAATGGTTAGCCGTAAGCTCCTCTTTGTCTATAAGATGTTTTAAAACGCCCATCACTAAATGGTCAGTAATCTGAATATGGGCAATTTTAATACGAACCTTTCCTGATGGTGCGATTCTCGGAATTGACTCTATCTCTTTAAACTCATCTGCACTGATACCAAATGCTTGATTAAGAGTGGATTTAAGCTCATCATCAGCAAACGGTTTTACAAGGAATCCTGTAACACCCGCATCAACTGCCTGCTTTTCATGTCTTTTATCTGCCTGACCCGTTGCCATTATGAATGGAATAGTATTAAATTTATTACTTGCCCTTACCCAGATTAAAAGCTCAAGTCCGCCTTTTTTAGGCATGTTCCAGTCGCTTATAATTAGATGGATACCCTGCTCTTTCTGAAGTATATGGATAGCTTCATCTCCATTAGCAGCCTGCACAATATCTGTATATCCAATTTTTTTTAGTGTATGAATTTCAATTTGACGCATGGTACGGTCATCTTCTACCAGAAGAATTTTCAAATTTTTAGGAATACCAGACATTACTCCATCTCCTTTCTACCTTGACATGAAACTCAAAATTCTTTTAAATACAATAATTAAAATAACCTTAACTGTTTTTTTATATTTTTGTTTTAAAATTGTAAACGGAAATATTAAACGCCATGATATTAAACGGAAGTGTTATAGAACGATTAGAACGAATTATTGTAAATCAATTCAATTTAAACCAACTATTTAAATATAAATTTAAGGGCAGCAGATGAAGATTCTTTTTGTAGATGACGATTTAATGACCCATGCAGTTATACAAGATATACTCAAAGATTGGGATTTAACCATTGCAACTTCAGCAGAAGAGGCTCTGGATAATTTTCCTGAAGGTTATGACTTAATTGTTTTAAGTGATATTCACATGCCCGGAATGGGGGGAATTGAATTTTTGCGTGAAATAAAGAGAAAATATCCATACGTTCAGGTGATTATGGTCTCTTCAACCGAGGATACCAGAAATCTTTTAGAAGCCTATGAAGCTGGAGCTAATGACTTTGTAGTAAAACCTTTTGACTGCAAAGATATTATTAAGGCAATTAATAACACCATTGAGAAGAACAAAAGATGGAAAGATGCACTTGGACAGCTCTATCTTCAAAAAAACAAGAAGGTAAAAGTTTATAATGATTGAAAGCCTATTTAAGGGGAGGGTTGTTAGGTTCTATCTGGAATATGATATTAAACTGTAGATACGCACGGCCGTGCGTATCTACAGTTTAATAATTTGCGGTAAAAATAATGTCAACTGGAAACCTTCAGATGTTACTTGGTAATATGGGTACTGGAGTTGTAAATATCTGACATTATTATAAAATAGTAATGACAAGATAAGTTCCAGTCGATTCTGATGTTTTCATCTCTATATCCCACCCTTGACTCTTTGCTAACAGTTTTGCACTGTATGTCCCAAGACCTGTCCCCTTTGGCTTGCCGCTGGTAACATATTTATCAAAAAAACGTTCCCTAATATCTGAGGGCACTGCTCCTTGATTGTGAATAGTTACTCTGATTGAAAGGTTACAATGCGTGGCAAGAGAGTCAGATGTAACGAGATTAAAAAGAGGTTCAATAACAATATTTACTGTCTCTTTGCAAGGTGATGCTTCAACTGCATTGATAATAAGGTTTGAGAAGACAGAAAATGCAAGTAACCTTTCGCCATTAAACTCCATCTTTTCAATCGTCTCAATAGAAAATCTGTCAGTAAAAAATTTAATGTCCAATCCATCAGTCTTATTATCAACTGAAAGTTTAATAGAAATCTCTTTCATGTCGCATATTGAGGTTGTATTCAATATGCACTGTTGGAGCACATTGACTAAATTAAACCTGCTTGAAGTGTATTTATATGTACCCATTTCAATATGATACATGGTCAGGGATAAATTTATCATATCGAGCATGTTTCTACCTGCATCCGCAATGAGCTTAAGATACTTTTTCTGAGCGTCAGTAAGATTATTATCGTTCATCATAACTTGTGGAAATCCGATGATCCCATTTAGGGGAGATTTAAGATCATGGCGAAGAATACGCTCAACATCCTCCCGAATCTCCTGAGTCTTTTTTCTGGCTGTAATATCTTCTTTAACGCCGACAAAATGGATGATATTACCAGAATTATCTTTATCTCCTTGAATAATATTCCCGCCTTTAATGGTTTTATTTTCACGTAAAGGAGAGATGGCTACATTCTCCCAGTAAAGATCACCATTCTTTTTGCGGTTACAGATTTCACCCCGCCAAACATCCCCTGCAATAAGAGTCTTCCACATTTGTTCGTAAAACTCTTTTGAGTGAAATCCTGATTTAAGTATTCTTGGATTTTGTCCTTTTGCCTCTTCTCGTGTGTAACCTGTCAGTTGAGTAAAAAATGGATTTGCATACTCAATATTTCCATCAACATCCGTAATTACGATTGTGGTTGGAGATGATTCTACGGCATTAAAAAACTTTTTAAGTTCAACTGTCCGCTCTGCTACTGTCTTTTCAAGGTCATCTGCATGTTTACTCAACTGCTCTGCATGATCAACAGCCTGATTCATCAACTGTTCGGCATGTATTACGACCTGCTGTTGAAGTAAAGTATTTGCAATTGATACAGCTATAATAGATGCAAGAGACTGTAAAAATGTTGACTGCATTGCAAAGTTGCGTTCATGGCAAGAACCTACTCCAACTACTCCGATAAGCTGCTCTCTGTTCATAAGTGGAATAGAGGCATAAGAGTGGATACCTGCCATTTTACACTCACTGTTTGTACACCTTTTATCTTTGTGGAGGTTTAGAGAAAATATGGGATTTGCATCTCTTGCAGCAATACCGCAAAGACACTCTCCAACATTTAGGACAGCTTTCTGAGGCTTTGTGAATATAGGAACATTATCGCTTCGCTTTACAGCCTGAAGCCGCATCTGATTATCTTCAAGCAGATAAATAAGAGCAAGATCAGATGCCAAAGTATTCATAAGTTGGTTTAAACCAGAGTCAATGATCTCATCAAGAGAGACGTTCATTGAGACAGATCGACTCATCTGATTGATTGACTCAAGTTCTGCCATACGATTTTTAAGGTTCTCTTCATCCTGCTTTCGGTCAGTTATATCATCATAAATTGCTACTATTTCACCTGTAGGGAGTTTGTAAATATAGTTTTCAACTAATAGAGTTATGCGTTCGTCCTGATAATTTGCTACAGGATGAAGTTCTGCTATACCTGTCCGATATACCCGCTGAAATACCTTAAAGAGTCCTATCTCAATAACGCCTGGAAATACCTCTTGGACACTTTTACCAATTACATCTTCACGGCTGATAAGACTTGATATCTCTGCTGCCCTGTTAAAATCTTTGAAAATGAAATCCTGACCTTCATTTAGAGCCTCATATACAGCCATGCAGCTTGTCATACCGTCAAATACATACCGATAATTGGCTTCAAGAGCGGCATTCTGTTTTTTCAGAGTTACTATCTCATCTGTTAATGCCGATATGATCGACATATTGTTGATATCTGCGGCAGACATGATACCTCCAAAGAGTGGTTACAAAAATAGATGAATGATGTTCTTTAAAATAGACAAAAATAGAATTATCATTACATCTTGTTGTAGGATATAAAATATATTATTCTGACTATCAAAAAAGAGATCAACTGGCAAAGAAAATATCACTATCCAAGCAATTCCTCTTTAAATTACTTATTAGGACGGTTAATATGATAGATGACCAGAAAAAAGCACATATTTTAATTGTTGATGATGAAAAGCACATTCAGGAGATGCTTTCTCGTAATTTCAGGTTTGAAGGGTATAATGTAACGACTGCCGGCAATGGAGAAGATGCGCTTGAGATTTTAAAGAAGCATCGCATAGAAGTGGTTATTTCAGATATCAAAATGCCTGTCATGGATGGAATCGAGCTTCTTAAAAGAATCCGCAAAGATTACCAGATGGTTCAAGTTATAATTATTACTGGCTATGTTACTATGACAAGCCTTCTTGATGCCTTTCGTCATGGAGCATACACATGCGTTTTTAAGCCTATCAACGATATGAAGGAGTTAGACGATGCTGTAAGACGCTGTGTTGAATATCTTAAACACTGGCAGAAAAAACTGCTGGAACTGCAATCCATGAAGATACAATAATACCAAGTAAGTTCACTTGGACAGAGTGTTCTTAAAAGAGGAATAATATTTATGGAAGAGTATGATATTGATCCAGAAGTTCTTGCAGGTTTTATTGACGAAACTATAGAAAATCTTCAAGCTGCGGAGCAGATGTTCATTCATCTTGAAGAGAATCCTGATGATATTGAGATTGTCAACGCTATTTTCCGCCCAATCCATTCGCTTAAGGGGACATCTGGTTTTTTTGGGCTGATAAAAACCAAAGAGCTTGCCCACAGCATGGAGAATTTGCTTGATGCTGTCAGAAAAGGGCAGAAAAAAGCGACAAAAGAGGTGGTAAACGCACTGCTGCCCGGGATTGATCAGCTTAACGTTATATTTCAAAATGTCCGTTCAGGCGAAAATGAAATTAGAGATCAAGAGCAGTTAGAAAAATATGAAAAGATTCATAAACGGGTAGAAGATATTTTATCTCATAGCGATTTGCTATATGTAATATCAGATAGAGAGGGAGAGCAATTAAAAGAGCGGCTATTAACAGAAAAAGGATTAGCTGCACCCGTTTATGATGAAACCTCATACGAACCTCCTGATCTTCTTGGAGATATTATACAAAAACTCAATTTTATCCGCCCAATTGTTTCAGCAGATGATTTACAGATAATTGATGCTGCTATGGAAGTGCTTTTCAAAATGAGTGTAGAAAATGAGGCTCAAATAGAAGAAGAGCTGGATAAAATAGAGGAATTTGAATCAAAAATTACTTCAAGGACACCTCCTGACGAAAAAATTTCTCCTAAAACGACTTCTGAAATAGAAAGCTCTTTAGAGACACCTTCTGAACCTATAAAACCTAACAACAAAGACGATAGACGTTCAGAAGACAGAAGAGCAGGAGACAGGCGATTCGGAGATAGAAGAAAAGGTGACAGGCGGACAGAGCGAAACCTTGAAGCCGATAAAACAATGCGGGTATCTGAAAAGAGCATAGACTCTTTTCTTGAATATGTTGGTGAGCTTGTTGTTGTTGAAGAGATGTTCAACTATCTTCAGAAAAAATTTGCATCACTCTCATTGGATCAGAATATTGCAAAGAACTTTAAACGAGTTATTGAGACATTCAGCACCCTATCAGACAGTCTTCGCAACAGCATTCTTGAGATAAGAAGTGTGCCAGCTCAGGCACTGCTTCAAAAAGCACCAAGAATTATACGCACTGTTGCTGATGATGCAGGAAAAGTTGTGGATGTAACTATTGAAGGAGAGAATATCAGGATTGATAAAAGCTATGTTGAACTTCTTGATGCTCCTTTGACACATATTGTAAGAAATGCAGTTGACCATGGTATTGAGCCTCCTTCTGAGCGTATTTCTGCTGGCAAGTCTGAAAAGGGAAGTGTAAAAATTACGGTTCAAGAGAACAGAGAAAATATTGAGCTGATTGTCTCAGAAGATGGGCGAGGTTTGAATCTGCCTGCAATAGCCGCAAAGGCAGCCGAAATGGGACTTATCGCCCGCGGTCAAAAATTGGATGAGAATAAGATAATAGATATGCTCTTCATGTCTGGAGTCTCTACTGCCAAAGAGGTTACTGATGTATCAGGACGGGGAGTCGGAATGGATGTAGTTAAAAAAAATATCGATTCTGCTGGAGGTTTTATCAATGTTGAGACAAGAGAAGGACACGGCACAACATTCAAGATCACGCTTCCCAAAAGTGTAAGCACCCAGATTGTTGACGGTTTTTTGGTCAAATCTGGTAATGAAACTTATGTTCTGCCAATGGAGATTATCGGAGAGTCGTTTGTTCCTGATAAAAAAGATATAAGCACTGTAAGCGGGGGCAAAGGGGAAATGGTGCTTCGCAGAGGTTTGCTCATGTCAGTTGTTCATCTGTCAAAGGTTCTTGGAATGGATAATTGTGCTGATATATCAGAACCAATAGATAAGGTGATGATAACCATTGAGATGGGAGAAAAAAATTATGCACTTTGTGTTGATGATATTCTTGGAGTTCAGAAGGTTGTAGTCAAACATGTAGAGGCTCTGCCTGTTGAGAGAGACTGTTTTGAAGGTGCTGCAATGATGGGAGACGGAAGCGTTGCCATGATTATCTCTGTAGATGGTCTGAAAAATATGGCAGATTTTTAAATATAGCTTATGTTTCCTATAGCCGAATCACGCTGATTATGGCACAACGCATAATAAAACTCTAAACAGTAGGGACAGTATCACTGCTCTGTCCCTACTGCTATAATATAAAGCACGGAAAGGACTCTTTAGCTTCTGACTTAAACACACTTAACACATATTTTCCTCAAATATCTTCGCTTCCTTAAATATCTTCGGCAATGGAAACTGTCCTATCTCCTAATATATTAACATAGCTTCCCATCTCATTATCATACCAGCCATATATTACTGTCTGTGTTACAGGGACACGAATCATTGTAGTATTCAAAGTTGCAATGATATTCTGGTCAAGCCCTGGCACAGCAGTAAGATCAATATTTACTTCAGCAGTTCTGGTGTGCGTTTCATGCCCTTCGATTGTTGCGGCTGCTCTTGGGTTGCCAATCAGATCGCATGATACATTTTGTTTGTCTGTGTAGTGCAAGTATCCCCTTGGATCGTTCTGTGATGCCTGCCTGTAGATATCATTTATAAAATCTCTTCGTATCTGCTGCCCCTGAATATCCTCTTGCAGATTTAGCACTAAAATAACAAGAGAGCCTGTGGTTGTAGGAATTCTTACAGATTCTGCAATAAACCCAATTTTCTGCATTTCTGGAATAACAAGAGCAAGTGCCTTTGCTGCTCCTGTTGATGTAAGAATTATGTTGTTTAAAATACTTCTATTTTTTCTCAAATCGGTCTTGCCAGCTCCCGGAAGGCGATCCAACACCTGCTGAGAGCCTGTAGCAGAATGGATAGTTGCCATTGAAGCTGAAAGGATTTTTTTCTGACCAAGCACATCAAGAACAGGTTTCATCATGTGGGCAAGACAGGTTGTTGTGCAGGAAGCGTTTGATATAATTGCATGTTTTCTCGGATCATATATATGGTCATTGATACCCATAACTGTTGTTACTGCATCTTCTGGCATTGCACCTTTTAAATCCATCCCCTTATCTTTGAGTTTAAAGGGAGCTGATACAACCACTTTTTCCGCACCTGCTTTAAGGTGTCCTCTTACTGAACCTTTAGGATGATCAGCAGGCTGGGCAGGATCAAGAAACTGTCCTGTTGTATCAACAACAATGGATACTCCGTTCTCCTTCCATTTAATCTCGGCAGGATTTCGTGCCTCACGGAGAAATTTAACATTGATGCCGTCAACAATCATTGTCCCTTCTGATTCGTTGATATCGCTTATAACAGGCTTTGCATTGCATCCATGCAGATAGTTGGCAAGCCATCCATAAGTTGAATCCCGCTCCATATAGTGGGCAATATCGTCCATTCCACTGCCTACGTTTCTTCCCACATTGATCACGATCTCATCAAAATATCGTCTGTTGATGTGATGCCAGAGACTGAGCTTGCCAATACGTCCAAAACCATTGATACCAAGTTTTCTGTTTGATTGAGATTCCATAGTGCCCCCTTTAATTTATAAATTAAATATAAAATTTTTTTAATTAAGACTATTTAAGTAAGAATACATGATTAGTTTACAATCCCAAGTTCGCCTTTAAAAATAGCACCTTCATGCCCATCTATGCTGATAAAATCGCCTGAACTTAATGAGGTTTTATCAATAACGCATCTTTTCTCAATTTCGTAGCACACCATGTTTCTGTATCCGACAACGCAGGTTTTATCAAGACGATAAGCAACAATTGATGCGTGAGAAGTCATCCCGCCCCGTGCAGTCAGAAGACCGTCAGCAGCATGAATTTCGCGGATATCATCAGGCACAGTGTCATTTCGCACCAGTATAAGAGATGTAGCAGGCTCAAGTTTTCGCCATCGCTTTATATCCTCAAGTGTAAAGACAAGTCTTCCGCACATTGCCCCCCCGCTTACACCAATGCCGTTGCCCATATACCGCTCTGTCTCAACTGCAACAGATTTTGCAACTGGATCAAACTCAGGTCTTGTTTTCCGCTCCCTGATACCAAGGTCACGAGATTGGAGAATATAGAGATCGTCAATTTCAGGTCCCTCAAATGTGAACTCAATCTCTTGCGGACTCCATCCCCGTTTTTCAACAAGTTCGGCAGCCCAATTCATAAGTCCCTGATAAATTTGTGGAAAATGAGTTTCAAGAGTTGTGTCAGTGTTACGCATCTCTCGCTCTTGTTGCGCAACTGATATGGGAAATGTGTTCACAAGTCCAGCTACAACGTCTTCTCCTTGACTGCCGCGGGTAAAATCGCCCCATAAACTTATCTGATCGCGTGGAGAGCGGGGGTCATGAGTGAGCACAACGCCTGTGCCTGAATTGTAGGATATGTTGCCAAAAACCATCTGCTGAACCGTCACTGATGTCCCCCAATCTTGGGAAAGACCTATTATTCGTCTGTATGCCATTGCACGCGGAGCATCCCACGAGTCAAAAACCATTTTTATCGCACTGAGCAGTTGATTAAAAGGACTTGAATTTACAGCAAAACCCGATTGAATAATATGCTCTTTATATGCAAGGGCAACATTTCGCATCTGCTCGCCTGTAAAATCTTTTTTGTATGGAATACCCCATTTTTTCTTATGATGCGTAATAATAGCGTCAAAAGCATCTCGTTTCAACCCCTTAGCCATGCCAAAACATTGCAGAAAACGGCGGTAATTGTCCCATGCAAGCCACCAATTGCCTGTCATTTTTGCAATACCTTCTGCAATCTCTTCGTTTATACCGACATCAATAAATGTGTCCATCATGCCGGGCTGGGATATAACTGAACCGCTACGGACAGAGAGCAGCAGAGAATTTGACGGGTCACCAAATCTTTTTCCAGTAGATTTTTCTAACCTCTCAAGCTCAACTTTTACCTGCTCTCTGAAATTATAACGTGCTGGCTGATAATAGTCTATCAGTTCACGATATCGGAAAGCCTCTGTAGTTATTATAAAGCCAGGGGGAACGGGAAGCCTGCACGCAGATAGGGTCATAAGATTGTTGCCCTTGTTGCCAAGGTCCATAGCTCCAAGCACCCACGGTTTAGGGTCGTTAAGAGATGTTATAATCTTTTTGGGGTCATACATCAAAAGTTTTTGCAGATGCTCAGATGGTAAACTCTGTGCCTGCTGAAACAGAGTAGTCTGAATTCTGGTCAAAAAATTGTCCAACTGCTGCAACCCTAAAGATGAAGACATGCGGTCACGAAAAAACATCTCTGCGACCCTCTGTTTTAACTCAAATTTATTCTTAAGGTTTCCGCTGTTATCATGCTGTTTTACTTCAAAAATATTTTTATTGTTTGTGTTACTGTCATGTTTACGAATATGGTATTTACCCAAAATATACTTTGACGGTATATGATCCAATACGCTGTTTAAATTTTCCTGATGGGTTGTGTGAAAATAGTCGTTGATGATATTTTTAACTGCCTTGTTAAGTGCTTGAAAAATATCAAGATACTGGGTAAAAGTAAAGCCCTGTACATCAAGGGAGTGGGTAAGAAGGTTCATCTGAAACTCATATTCGGTTGATGTGATTCCGTCAAGATTCAAGGCAGCGTAAAACATCTGAAGTCTGTTTCTTATCTTGTGCAGAGTCTCTCGTGTTACGAGCGTAAGATCAAGCTCCTCAACTATCTCTTCAAACAGAGGATTTACCATTGACTCCAATCGGAATGTAAGCCCAAGTGCATCGAATTTTGGCTCATGGTAACTGCCGTAAAGCGATGGAATATCTGTGTTAACGTGTCTTTTTTTGAAAATATCTTCTCGTGCCTCATGCCTGTCTTTTGATAACATCTCTTTTTTTAGCAGTCTTAAATAGTTGAGCAACTGCTGAAGTTTCCATTTGACCTTTGAATCTGGTTTCTCCTGTTCTGATAACGCCTCTTTAAGTTTATCAATATGTGGGATATTAGCAGTATTGACAACTTCCAAATATTTGTTGATTTCTGTAAATGACGGCGTGTATTTTTGGTAGAGCAGCTTGTAAAGGGTGATAATCGACATAACCCTTTCATGGTCAATATCTGTTATGTGGGGAGACTTATTCAATGTAAGCAGCGACTTGATTCTTCCGCCAGACATTGTGAGCAGATCAGCAGGAATTTGAAGCCCATTCTTCTCAAGATGTTTCATATCTGAATGGACACCGTCAAGAAATAGGTTCATCAAATCCCCTGCTCTGCGTGCATCACGGCTTGTATCCCCTACTCTGCCTATGTTGCCTAACAGGCTTGTATCTTCTAATCTGCCTGTATCGACTAACCTACTTGTATCTCCTGACCCGCTCATTTGACCTATAAAATCCTCTGGAACGTAAGGTATAAGATACTTTGTGTCGCGTGTCAGCCAATATTTGAAAATCGCCTCTGTCATGTAAATAATGCGGTTGCTGCTCTCAACATGAATACGTTTACGATAAAAATGGATAAGCGTATCTTTTCTATGGCATATATCATCTAAATAGGTTGAGGTGTCGCGGATCGCTCCTTCTGCCCCAATCTCGTTAAAATAGACAGGAAACAAACGTGCAAGCTGCTTTATAAGATTATATACAGGTTCAATGGGGCTGTTTAGAAGCTGCGTAATCTCTCTTGGAAAGAGATCAGTGTCTTTAATCAGAACACCATAGACTGAAAGATAGATGATGAGATGCGATATAAGGCGGATTGACCACGATGGATTCATGGCAATAAGCGACATCCACACCCTTAAATTTTTGATATGAGCCGCGTTATCCCTAAGCTGCCAATCTCTGCCAACCCCTTGCACTATAGGAATCTGGAATCCTGCATCAATCACGCAGTCAAGAAAAAAATGGACAAGTGCACTATCGCCAGTATTGTAAACGCCTCTGCCCATGTTGAGAATAGAGTCAAGAATTGTTTCTGGAAACTGTTCAGATCGAAGTTTTAGAATTGTAAACGTCTGTCGTATAAGCTGCTGAAGATAAGCTGTGTTCTCAACGCCAATCAGCCATCTTAAAGTGTTGTTAATATCTTGAAAGGTAGCAATATGGATCATGGAGAGTCCTGGAATATTTAATATATGAAACAAAAACAGCACCTTCCAATGATTGCCCTGTCTGCTTGTAGAACCTGCTTTAAGAAGCATTGCAGGCATGGCTTTATAAAGCTCTATTATCTCGTTGTTCTCTGGGAATTTTGTAAGTTCAAGTGTTAAGTCTGAAGAGTTGCATCTCTCTTGATACTTCTCTTTTAAAGCTGCCAGACTGTTTAGCTCAGCCTCCATTCTCTTATGGGATATTGGGGCAAAAAGCTCTTTTACCTTTTCAGGCATTATCTTTTCAGCAATTGCCTTATCAGTTATTTCGCTGTTTCTGCTCCGTTCAACGCTTTTGTTTCTCTCTGTGTTCATAACCTCAATCTCACGTTCAAACCAAGAGAGAGGATCGTTTTCGTTAAGCCAGCTTTGGTATGCTGTCTCATGGTAGCGAAACATAAGAAGATTTAAAGCGTGCCAATCTGAACCAGTTATCTGTTTACCCTCTGATATCTGTATGATTTGTAAGGCTATCCTGTTGAGTCGGTAGTAACTTCTTGAAAAAAGAAGCAAAGTATGGTCGCTGCTGCTGGAGATACGCTTAAAAGTTTCATTGAGAACAGGCAGAAGAATATCAAAATTTTTGTCTGATGCTTTGATTATTTTCTGGATAAACTGCATCAGATAGTCAACCGCCTCTGCCTTTATGGCTGATTCAGCATTAAGATTGCCAGATTGAAACCAACCCCGGCTTTTTTGTGTGGGCAGCTCTTTATCCGCCTCGATCGCATCATGGAAAATGTTTAGAAAAAGACTCGTAACCTTTGCTGCGTCAGTGTGGAAAAGGAGCAGATGCAGATGATCAAAGGCATATTTTCTCGCCTCTGAAATAATAAACTGCCAGTTCCGCATCGGGTTTGACAGCTCTTTTAAAAAAGTTACAAGCTCATGGTGAACTCCCTTATAACGCTCAAAAACAGAGAGAATAACCTTATATTTTTCTTCTATTTCAACATGAACCCGAGTCTCTTCAAGATTGGCTTTCAATGCCTTTGATCTGATTTCTGTATTGGATTTTATTGCCAAAACTGCACCTATGAGCCGTTTTATAAAAATATAAACATAAAGACAGTTTATTTTTATTAATAAAATGCTTATATGTCAAGTAAGGTGATTTTTTGTGTAATTCAAAAAAAGCTGTGAATGAGAGCTGAAAGCAATGAGCAAAAATAACATAAGCAGATTAACTGCTATTATTCTTAGATTGAAATTCCTGAATAATAACATAAAAGGAGAAACAGAATGTCAGATAATAAAATCTATCAGCAAAATAAAGATACAATATCCGTTGTAAGTCAAAAACAAGATAATATTTTTAAAAGATTTCTTGATTGGATCGCAAAAGGGGCAAAAAAAGCAGCAGAAGCAGGTGCCTCATGCGGTTCATGAATCAGAAAATAAGTAGCACCTGTCAGTTTGACAGGCAAAATTAAAGCATCTGCAAACAGAGACGTACATCCGTGCGTCTCTAAATTTTACTATTCAGAAATTTCAATTCAACAATAATTGCAGATGTAGAGACGCACAGCCGTGTGTCTCTACTTTTAATAAAAAACGCAAAAAGGCTACACTCATACTCAGCTTGTTAGGGCATGAGCTTCTTTTTAAAAAGGTTATACTTTTGATCCTCTCTTTGTATATGCTCAACAAACCACGTCTCAATTATCTTCATAACCTCAGAGTTGAGTTTTGGGTTGCCGTTATCAAAATCTTGACGTATCCGTTTGAGCTTGATCCTAAAGAAATCGTGCTTGAGTTTATGTTCAGCAGCGTCAGGATAATTTATCTCCTGCATATACTTCTCTTCAAATGCAAAATGCATATCTGTATATTCCTGCATGTTGATCAGAGCATCAACTCCAATCTGTGATAATGTTGAGTAATCTTTACCCATCATTCTGTCGTATGAGGTGTTGAATATCTCAATCCAATTTTTATGCTGATTGTCAATCTCCTCATTTTCTACGCTCAAAAATTCAGACCAGATTATTTTTGACATCTTTACTCCCGATTAAATCTTTCTAACTTTACTCTCATAGTTGTTTTTGTCTTGATATTATGGACAATTCAAATTATTCATTATAATAAATTCTGTAAGCAATTGTAAGCAATATTGAGGTGCCCATGTTTAAATATAATATAAAACTTAATTTTTTCTATAATATAGTTGTATCGCCTTCATTTATCTTTTCCATTTTGATTATTCTGCTGTCAGATGTCTCTTTCACTGCTGCGGCAAATTCAGAAGAGAGTGTTGTAAAACCCCAAAATCATTTAAAAGCAGATCAGACTCAAACCCCAAAATATACAGAATCGGGTGGGACTAAAACCCCAAAAATAATCAGTTCTGCAAGCGAACTTGACTACCCTCCGTTTGCCATTGTCCGAGCTGACGGCACTGCAGATGGTTTTTCTGTTGAACTGCTTAAAGCTGTTACAAAAGCAGTTGGACTTGAGGTCAATATAACTGTAGGACCATGGCATGAACTCAAGGAGCGTCTTAAAAACAGAGAGATTGATGTACTACCTCTTGTAGCCTATTCAAAGGAACGGGAGAAAATATATGACTTTTCTGCCCCATATTTGAGAATGAGCAGTATTGCAGTTTTTGTGCGTAAAGGGGAGAGTTCAATTCATGGTTATGCTGAACTAAAAAACAGAGAAGTTTTAGTTATGCGTGGAGATACTGCCCATGAATATGCAGTCAAAACTGGAATTTCTGACAAGCTGATAGTAAAAGATACCTTTGAGGAGGCGATGCTTCTTCTTTCAAAAGGAGAGCATGATGCTGTAATTATCCAGCAGTTAGTAGGGCTTCAACTTATTAAGAAGCTCGGGATATCCAATGTTGTCAATGTAAAGGCTTTTGAGGAGACAAATCTTAAACCAAATATAAAAAAACTACCATACCCCCAAATATCACAGAGTAATCAAACAACGTCAGACAGTCAAATAGCTTTTAATAAAGCAAATCAAGAGTTTGAGCAGAAATTTTGTTTTGCAGTTCAGGAGGGGGATCATCTCCTTTTAGGACTTCTTAACGAAGGGCTTGCTATTGTGTTCGCAAATGGAACATATAATGAACTTTACAATAAATGGTTTGCTCCTATCCTTCCACAACCGCCTATTCCAATTACACTTATTCTTAAATATCTGCTCTTTATCGTCGTTCCATTAATGCTTGTTCTTGCAATTGCAGGTATCTGGTTTTTAAAAAGAGAAGTTGCAAGAAAAACAGAGAGTCTTATGGATGCAATGAAATCACAGCAGCAAACAGATACACAGTATCGAACCTTGTTTAATAAAATGGTTGACGGCTTTGCTCTCCATGAAATTATCTGTGATCAGTATGGAAAACCTATGGATTTCCGTTTTCTTTCTGTTAATCCTTCATTTGAAAGGATGAGCGGGTTGAGTTCGTCTGAAATAACTGGAAAAACTATACGTGAAATTCGACCAAATATAGAATCGTATTGGATTGATACCTATGGACATGTTGCTCTGACAGGAGAAGGCACTACATTTGAATATTATTCAAGAAGAATGAAACGCCATCTTAATGTTACTGTATATCAGCCTCAGCCTATGCAGTTTGCATCTATTTTTGAAGATATTACAGAGCGTAAACTTGCCAAAGAGAAAGAAGAAAGGCTCAAAACTCAACTTGAGCAGGCTCAAAGAATGGAGTCTATTGGAACATTGGCAGGAGGTATTGCCCATGATTTTAACAACATTCTCTCTCCAATAATTGGTTATACAGAAATACTTATTGACGATGCCCGCAATATTGTAATTGATAACGATAACTCTGATAAACCTGCCAATATTAACTATTTTAATGACATAAAATGTCTCGATGAGATATATAAAGCTGCTTTAAGAGCTAAAGAGCTTGTAAAGCAGATACTTACATTCTCACGCCAGAGCGGCACAGCGATACAAATCATCAAAATACAGCCTATTATAAAAGAGGTTCTAAAGCTCATTCGCTCTACAATACCAACCACCATTGAGATAAGACAAGATATCAAAAGCGAATGCGGACATGTAAAGGCTGACCCTACCCAGATTCATCAGATTGTAATGAATCTTGTTACCAATGCCTTTCACGCCATGGAAGATACAGGCGGAGAGCTTACAATCAACCTAAAAGAGGTTGAGCTTGGTCCTTATGATTCTGATTCTGTGGCATATCTGCTTGATGCGTATCGCAATATGCCAGATGGAGATATTGCGTCCTCGGCTGGAGACTATGCCTGTCTAATTCCCGGAACCTATGCCTGTTTAGCGATTGAAGACACGGGCGTTGGTATTGATTCTTCGCTTATACCAAAAATATTTGATCCTTTTTTTACTACAAAAGGGGCTGGCAAAGGCACGGGACTTGGGCTTTCAGTGGTGCATGGTATTGTAAAAGGGATGAATGGCACGATAAATGTTTACAGCGAACCTGGCAAAGGAACAAAATTTAATATCTATCTGCCTGTGGTTAAAATTTCATCTGAAGATAACTCTTTGGAGACGCAAAAGGAGATAATAAAAGGAACGGGCAGAGTTCTTCTTGTAGATGATGAGAAGTCAGTCGCTGAAATGGAGAAAAAAATGTTAGAACGTATCGGATATGAAGTTGTTTCAAGTGTGAGCAGCATTGAAGCATTAGAGGTGTTCCGTACAAATCCTAACAAGTTTGATCTCGTTATCACAGATATGACAATGCCAGTAATGGAAGGGGATAAATTGGCAGCAGAGATGATTAAAATCAGACCAGATATTCCCATACTGCTCTGCACAGGATTTAGCCATAAAATATCACAGGAAAAGGTTGATGCTATTGGAATCAAAGGAATTTTGATGAAGCCAGTTATTATGAAAGACCTTGCAGAAAAAATAAGAACAGTGCTCAATGCAGGTTAAAATTTATATCATTACTAACTTAAAAAGCAGTATATCTTAAATAAGGATTAAAAAAGATAAAATGCATAAAAACAAAACCCTTTCTGCTGATGCAGCAGTGGCAAAAATTAAAAATGGAAGCAGGGTCTTTATCGGCTCAGGGTGTGGAGAGCCTCAGCATCTAATACATGCTATGGTTCGCAATCACAATATTCAGGATGTGATGATTTTTCAGATGCTTTCATTCACACTTGCCCAATATCTAAAAGATGAGCATTTTTTTAAAAGATTTGCACTTAAACTCTTTTTTGTGACACAGCCGATGCAGCAGGCTGCTTTTGAAGGTAAAATTGATTATATACCTGCCTATCTATCTCAAATACCCTATTTTTTCAGAAGCAATCAGATTGGCATTGATGTAATACTTCTCCAGATAAGCCCGCCGGACAGATTTGGAATTGCAAGTCTTGGAGTCTCAGTAGATGTTACTCTTCAAGCTGTCAAAAGTGCTAAAATGGTTATAGCACAGGTCAATCCTAAGATGCCTCGAACTCATGGAGACGGCTTTATCCATATTGATGATATTGATTATATAGTCCCATTTGAAGAGGATATTTTAGTAAATACAATTGAGCCTGTTGATGAGAAAGTTGCAAAACGAATTGCAATGTATGTTAATGAGTTAATTGATGACGGAAACACGCTTCAGGTTGGATATGGAAATATTCCTTATGCCATTCTTAAATATATTGATAATAAAAACGATCTGGGCATCCATACACACATGATTTCTGATGCTTTTATCCCGCTTTTTGAAAAGGGAATTATAAATAATAAAAAGAAGAATTTCATGGTAGATCGTGCGGTTACAACATTTTGCATGGGTTCAAGAGTTGCTTATGATTATATTGACAACAATATTCAGTTCTACTTTGGGACAGCAGATTTTGTAAACACACCGGGTATTATAGGCAGAAATGACAATTTTATATCAATAAGTTCTGCTCTTGAGGTTGATCTGACGGGTCAGGTCTGTTCTGACTCTGTAGGGAGGCAGTTTTTCAGTGGCACTGGTGATCAGTCAAATTTTATAAGAGGTGCAACTCTTTCAAAAGGGGGAATTTCCATTATAGCTCTTCCGTCAACCGCAAAAAATGGTCAGGTTTCACGAATAGTCGGAAATTTAAGTGCTGGGGCTGGTGTTGCAACTCTCAGAGCTGATGTCAATTTTGTCATTACTGAATACGGTATTGCCCAGCTTAAAGGCAAAAGTATTTACCAGAGGGTGGTTGAACTTACTCAGATTGCACATCCTGCTTTCAGGGAAGAGCTGATTGAAGCTGCTAAAAAAAATCACTATATTTTCGCTGATCAACTCCCCCCTCTTTCAGAAGACCTCATTTTTCTTGAAGATTACAAGAGCCAGATTGAACTTAAAAATGGCAAGTCCATGCTTGTAAGACCGCTTTTGCCTTCAGATGAGATAGCCTACAGAAACTTTTTTTACTCTTTAAAAGAGGAGACCATCTATCTTAGGTTTTTCCATTCAATTACAATCTTCTCTCGTAAAATGGCTCAGGAACACTGGGCTAATATGGATTATCGACACTTTATCTCTCTTATTGGTCTTG
Source organism: Desulfamplus sp. (assembly GCA_015232555.1). Taxonomy (GTDB): domain Bacteria; phylum Desulfobacterota; class Desulfobacteria; order Desulfobacterales; family Desulfobacteraceae; genus Desulfamplus. The sequence continues at coordinate 42,021 of JADFZJ010000025.1, forward strand.
TTAGAAATAGAGGTAATAATGAAGTTATGGCTCTTGGTAGTTATGCAGCTTATGATAACAGTGATTACAATGATTGTGAAAAATGGGCTGAAGTTGCTTTTGTTGTGCGTGAAGACTTTCAAGGTCAAGGGATCGCTGTCTATCTTATGAACGAGCTTGAAAAGATAGCATCTAAAAACGGATACATAGGATTTTATGCATCTGTTCTTGCTGAAAACAGAAAAATGGTAAGAGTTTTCCAGAAATGTTACCCGAATCTTAAATCAGATATTAAAGATAATGAAATTGATGTTTGGATGAGATTTGAGCCAGCCACTCATATTGTTGATCAAAAAATAGGAGTTCTAAAATAGAAGTTGGTTCTAAAAATAGAATTAAGTTTAAATAAAAGATTACATGTCATATTGCATTTTTTATAGTAGTGATTTATACTATTTAGTATTAACTTACCGTAGTTCCTATCATTTTATTTACTTTCTACGTCTAATATCTTAAGTTTGCAGCAGAGGCAGGTTACATGACAGTCTTTTTTTCTATTGTTCAGTCTGTAGGTGTGCTTATTGGTTTAGGGCTTCTTGGATTTTGTATTATTGCAAGACGTATGATGCCCGGAAACGCTTTAGCTTTTTTGTCTCCGCTTGTTCTTGAAATTGCCCTTCCAAGTCTGATATTTGTCAGTATTGTTCAAAATTTTACGTTAGAAAAATTTCCCAACTGGTGGACAGTACCGCTTTGGTGGATATTATTTACTATTATACTCCTTATAATTACATTACTTTTTGCATTAATATCAAAGCCTGAAACTCGCAGCGAATTTGCCATAAGCCTCTTTTATCAGAATGGGATTTTCTTCCCTCTTGCCATTATAAGCGGACTTTTTGGAAAAGACTCTATCTATCTTGTAACCCTCTTTCTATTCATCTCGTTTCATCCCGCCCTTTTTTTCACCACATACAGATTCTTTTTTAAAGATAAATCTTCTTCGGATCCAGGCTCTGTTAAGCCTATTGACTGGAAAAAGATAATCCACCCAGTTCTGATTATGACCTTGATTGCCCTTACAATTCGACTTTATGGGGCACAGGCTATGGTTCCATCGTTTATAGTTTCAGGTTTGTCAATGCTTGGAGCAATGGCTTTGCCTCTTATTATGATAATACTTGGAGGCAGCATATTTGTAGATTTTCAGAAAAAAGGAACATTTGAGACTGTAGAGGTGATCAAGTTTGTTGTTGTTAAGAATTTTCTCTTTCCAATTGTCTTTCTAATATTACTACTCATATTTCGCCCTTCCTATTCTATGGCACTTATTATTTTTCTTCAAAGTGCAGTTCCTCCTATTACAGCCATTCCTATTATTACCGAACGTATGGGTGGAAATGCTGCTATAACAAACCAGTTTCTTGTTGCAAGCTATATTGCACTTATAATATCAATTCCTGTGGTATTTTCTCTCTTTTCCAAATATTTTCCTGCACCATAGTTATAAAACTCAATCTAACTAACCCCCGCCTGTATATTGGCTCACAGGTGGTAAATGCAAACAATAAATTAAGAAGAGGATTAACATGAAAAAGATCATTTTATCAGTTTTTATCCTGTCAGTGGCTTTGGTTCAGATTTCATTTTCTGAACAGATGCAATTTGCAATAATTGAGTGGCCCCCATATTCGGGAGAGTCTGTTAATCAAAAAGGCTTTGTTTCAGAGATAGTTGAAACAGCATGGCAGAGAAGAGGTTATACTACTTCATTAAATGTTTTTCCTATAAAACGGGCTGTCGCATCTACAAAAGACGGGCTTTATATGGCAATGTTTCCCTATATTCAAGAGGAAGACCTCAAAAACGAGGAGTTTATATTATCTGAACCGTTTGCAGGCACTGCTATTGTTTTGTATAGACAAAAATCTGATAAGCCGTTGCAATATACAAAACTTGAAGATTTAAAGGATTATGTATTTGGAACTGTTCTTGGATTCTCTTACACTTCTGAATTTGATAGTGCCACTTACATTAAAAAAGACACGGCAAGAACAGATAAGCTAAATTTTTTAAAACTTGCAAAAGGCAGAATTGATATTGTAATTGCAGATAAATATGTTGCAGATAGTTTATTTAAAAATGAACTTGCAGATATAGCAAACTCAATTGAACAAATTGATCCGCCATTTTCTGTAAGACCTATCTATGTGGCTTTTACAAAAAATCATCCTGATTCAGCAAAAATGGTTGAAGAGTTTAATGCTGGATTAAGAGAGGTTAAGAGAGATGGCACACTTAATAACATTATGGAAAAATACGGACTCTTTACAATCTCTTCAAAGGCTTATACCCGTGATGAGCTAAAACAGTTTGTAGATAGTGCAGCAAGTTATATACGAGAAGTTGGGGTGAAAAAGGCATTTGAAGAGTTCAGAAAACCTGATGGAAAATTTACAAAAGGTGAGCTTTATATTTTTGCCGACAATATGCAAGGATTGAATCTTTCTCACATAAATCCTAAAATGCAAGGTGGAGATCATCACGATCTGAAAGACAAATTAGGATTTGCGTTTATGCAGGAGTTCATAAAAGTTGCTCAACTTGGCAGCGGATGGGTAGAGTATTGGTTTGAGAATCCTGTAACTAAAAAACTTCAACCCAAAATTTCCTATATTAAAAAAATTAATGACGACATGTTCATAGGATGCGGTATTTATAAATAACAGCTCTTATGCAATAAACATAAGCAGCTATATAGCACACATGACGAATGGCTGCTGCAATCTAAAAAATGAAAATAATCATAAAAACAGGCTATTATGATGATTTTCATATAAATTATTAAAGGAGATAAGATGTTTAATAATTTACCTCTTGGTAAGAAGATCAGTTTTGGATTTGGAATAACTCTTTTTTTGATTGTTGTTGTAGGAGGAGCGGGCTATTACTCTCTTGGCAATGCTGCAAAAGCAACTGCATTTTATCGTGATATCAACACAATTGAACGACTTTTTGCACAGGCAAAAGAGCAGATTTCTATCTATCTTATGAATGATTACTCAGATGGCAGAGCACTACAGCAGGAGGCATACATTAAGGCAGTTAAAGGTCTTGAAGAGTGCAGAGGACTTATTGTTGCCAAAAACGATACAATAACAGAAGCTGCATTAAAAGATGTTGTAGTTAAAAGTTCTGATAACATTAATAAATACATAGAAATGTATAAACAGCTTAATCAATCAGAACAGGTAAAGATGCAGCTTTCATCAGATATGCTCACAACAAAAGACGAGATAGATAAAATGCTCGCTGGAGAACTCTTTTTAGCTGAAGAGATGATATCAAGTTCCAGCGTTTTATTTGCAGAGAGTTCAAGTTATATCCAAAGAAGTACAGAAAAAGGTTATCTGGCACTTGAACAGGCAGTTACAAAGCAGAATCAAGCAGTTACAGATTGGGCAAAAAAGGTGGAAAATTCTGAGCAACTCGGACCAATCGGAAAAAACATGGGGGTAAAGTCAACTGCATTTAAAGATATGCTAACAAAATACCATAGTGAAGAGATTCAAAGCGATACTATACTTAAACAGATGGAGAAGCAGCAGTCAGAACTTTATAGTAATCTTTCCAATCTTGGTGCTCTGACCATTGAAAGAATGGGTAAAGTTGAAACCGCTGCAAAAACTACCATCGTCATTTTTATTGCGGTAGCGGTTTTTATGGGTATGGCTCTCTCTTTTGTTATTAGCAGAGCAATTTTAAAGCCCGTTTTAAAAATGTCGGCTGGTCTTAAAGATATTGCACAAGGAGAGGGAAATCTCACTATGCGAATTAAGATCAGAAGCAAAGATGAGGTAGGAGAACTTGCTTTATGGTTCAACCAGTTTATTGAAAAACTTCAAGAGATGATAAGAGATATTGCAGGTAATGCTTCTATTCTCAAGCAATCTTCAAAGGATATGTCAGCTCTATCCCAAAGCATGTCTAACGCATCTGACGATATGTCAAAAGGGTTGAACGGTGTAGCTGCATCTACAGAGGAGATGAGCAGTAATATGAACTCTGTAGCAGCTTCTTCAGAAGAGGCTGCTGTTAATATATCTATTGTAACCGATTCTGTAACACAGATGACATCTACCATCAATGAGATTGCTAAAAATGCTAATACTGCAAGAGAGATAACCTCAAAAGCAGTAACTGTAAGTAACAGTACATCTGTAAATATAGGTAAGATGAGAACCGTAGCTGTTGAGATAGGTAAGGTTACAGGCGTGATTACGGAAATATCTGAACAGACCAAACTTTTAGCACTTAATGCCACAATTGAGGCTGCAAGGGCTGGAGAATCTGGTAAAGGATTTGCCGTTGTGGCAAATGAAATTAAAGAGCTTGCAAGACATACTGCTGAAGCAACTTTACAGATACGTGAACAGATAGGAAGCGTACAAGGCTCAACTGAACAGATGGTCACAGATATTGCCGAAGTTGTTAAAGTCATAGAGGATATTGACACTATTGTATCTGCGATTGCTGTTGCTGTAGAAGAGCAATCTTCCATTACAACGGAGATAGCCGATAATATTTCTCAGGCATCTCAGGGCATTGCTGATGTTAATGAAAATGTTTCTCAAAGCTCATTAGTGGCATCTGACATTGCAAAAGAGATAAGTTCTGTGAACAATCTTGGAGGAGATATTGCAAAAAATAGCGTTAAGGTTAATCAAAATGCGGCTGAACTTTCAGGGCTTGCAGAAAAACTTCAGGAAATGGTCAACCGCTTTAAGGTATAAACAATCTTATTTTTGATGATTAAAAATAACTTTAATCATCAAAAATAATCTTAAAAAGATGTAGCCTTGCATTTTGGTTGTGATTTTTAATCAGCTCTAAAGTGCGTCCGACATCTTTTATTTTGATAGTTTCAAATAGCTCTTTATGCTCCTTGACGATATCGTTGATGCGTTGAATCAGCAATTTTTCAGTTCTAAAACGTAAGAATATCTTATGGCAAATCTCTCTGTATTGTGCAGATAAAAATTTATTTTCAATGAAATCGACGATACAGCCATGAAACTCCATATCAAGAACAAATAAATTTCTTGAAACATGGTCATTTACTGCTTGTTCATAATTGTTCTTGCACTGTTCAAGTTTTGTTATCTTCTCATCGTTCAGGTTACGTATTGCCTTACCAATAATTCCTGTTTCAAGAATCTCTCTTATTTCATAGAGAGATTCTGCCTCTTGTTTTGTCAGTTTTCTTACCCAGTAGCCTTGGTTGGGAACAAAATCAAGAAATCCCTCTTTAGCAAGAATACTAAGAGCATTATTTACAGGTGTTCTGCTGACATTAAGCTGTTTTGCAAGATCGACAAAGACCAGTCTCTGACCAGGCACAATATCGTAATCAAACATCATTTGTTTGATCTTATTATAAGCTGTTAATGTTAAATTCTTTGCGTCTTTCAACAGTGTATCTACTCCTTATTTATATAACGAACATGCCGTAAGAGGCACAGTGATTACATACTATTTTTAATACCATTTAATATTGCAAATATCAAGAATTGATTTTTAATCTTTGGTATAAGAGCATTTTTAATGAAGTATAAATAATTTTATAAGGTATTTTTTAAAAAATTAAGTTGACAGCTATTCAAAATTGTATGTAATATAGTATTAAATTGATTAGCCAATCAATAGATTAATCATAGGAAAAACTAAATTATGAAGATTGATAATGGACTAAAAAAGCATAATGACTTAAAGTGGGATATCAGGCTGAAGGTGTGGTTTGAGATAGACGGACATCCAATAATCGGTGATGGAAGGCTTGCAATGCTAAATTCAATCCACCAGAATGGTTCAATAATTGATGCTGCACGGGAAATCGGAGTATCCTACAGAAAAATTCGAGGTGCTCTGTGTGACATGGAAAAACATATAGGACAGCCTCTTGTCAAAGCATATCGTGGAGGTGGTCATGGAGGCGGTGCTACTCTTACACCGCTCGCACATAAACTGATAGAGGAGTACACAAAGATAAGAAACGGATTTGAACAGGATGTCTCTTCTTATCAACAAGAGGCTTCTTTTATGCTACAATCAAACTTGGCTAAAATTTTACCATCGAATGGCAGTTTTTGCCCTTCGCTTAAAAATACAGTTTTAGAAAAAACGATTTAACATTATAACCTGTTGAATATCATCTTAATTTGGTGAGCATATCTATGTTTTACAGATACTATTTAAAGATGGGAGAAAGAACATTATGAGGTCTTTTGATATATTGCTATCTGAATCTGTTCAACGTCATGGACACCTCTGTGCAGGGCAAATTATCGGTGTCAGAATGGCTATGTTAGGATGCCGCCTTGTCGGCATTGATGAACCTAAATCAGACCAATATCGTAAAAAAATGATAGTTTATGTTGAGATTGACCGATGTGCAACTGATGCTATCGAAAGCGTTACTGGTTGCAGGCTTGGCAAAAGAACATTAAAATTTAAAGATTTTGGTATTAATGCAGCAACTTTTGTAAATATAGAGACTGCTAACGCTTTTCGTATAATCTCCACAGAGAGATCACGCGATCTTGTAAAAAAATATGCCCCCGATGAGACAAGCCATTATCATCAGCAGATGAAAGGGTACCGCCTTATGCCTGACAGAGAACTTTTTGATGTTCAGCGGGTGAATGTTGTGCTTCCTGAGCATGACATGCCAGGACCTCCCGGAAAACACACAGAGTGCAGCCGTTGTGGGCAGATGGTAAGAGACAACAAAGAGGTTGTTGTAAATGGAAAACCACTCTGTAAGATATGCGGCAGTGAAGGATATTTTAAAATTATTGATGTTGTTCAATTGTAATCAGGGGAAAGAAAGTTCAGTCTACTCTGTAGATAAATAATTTGTCCCAATATATTTTTGCTTAGTAATTTCAATCCAACACTAATTGCAGCTAAGCTGCTTATGTTCTATAAATTTTATATCAATTTTATTAAATAAAGGAGCGGTTATGATTCAGGTAGTTAGAATAGAAGAGGCAGTAGGTTATCCGTTGGCACATGACATTACAGAGATAAGAGCAGGAGAGTTTAAAGGTCCTGCATTTCTAAAAGGTCATACTCTTACGTGTCGTGATCTGGATCATTTAAGAAGGCTGGGAAAGGATCATCTTTATATCCTAAAGCCAGAAGAGAGCGAAATGCACGAAGATGATGCTGCAATGGCGATTGCCAATGCTCTTTGCGGTGAGGGAGTCTTCTGGGACGAAGAGCCTCGTGAAGGTAAAATTTCTCTCAAAGCTACAATGGACGGGCTGTTTACAGTTGATGTTGATACACTTAACCGCTTTAACGAACTTGGAGAGGTAATGTGTGCAACAAGACATACCAACACTATTATAAAAAAAGGTGAGCAGGTAGCTGCAACACGGGCAATTCCTCTTCTGATTGCAGGCAAGATTGTAAACCGTGCTGTTGCAACAGCAAAAGAGGCAAGAGAGGGAGTGCTTAGGGTTAAACCAATGATGTCGGCTTATGCAGGAGTTATGATTACAGGCAACGAGGTCTATCACGGTCGCATTCAAGACAAGTTTGAACCTATCATAAGAGATAAGGTTGCTGATCTTGGCGGCGAGGTTATGGACGTAGTTTTTCTTCCTGATGACGATACCATGATTGCAGAAGCAGCAAACAAGATGGTTGCTCAGGGTGCAAACGTAATAATTACAACTGGCGGAATGTCAGTTGATCCTGATGACCGTACCCGTTTTGGCTTAAAACGTGCTGGAGCGGAAGATATTGTTTATGGCACACCAGTTTTACCGGGGGCAATGTTTATGATTTCATACCTTAAAGATGTTCCTGTACTTGGTATTCCAGCTTGCGGACTTTTTGCATCTATAACTATGTTTGATCTTATCTATCCACGAGTTCTTGCTGGAGAAAAAATTACACGCAAAGAGATTGCAGCAACAGGTCATGGCGGACTTTGTCTTAAATGCAAACACTGCACATTTCCAAGGTGCTCTTTTGGTAAATAACTTGAGTTCTAAGTTCCCATTAACAGGAGATTGAAATGACTAAATGGCTGCCTATAGGTTTTCTTGAAGCATTGAGAAAAACCATTGAAACAATAGCACACCTTGGAACTGAAATGGTCTTTCTATCTGAAAGCACAGGACGTTTTGCAGCAACAGATTTGATATCCAAGGTGGATTCACCATCAATTAATGCGTCACTAAAAGATGGCTATGCTGTAAAATCAGAGGATGTTATCTCTGCTTCTGAATTAAACCCAATACGTTTAACTCTTTCAGGCTCTTCTGCTGCTGGAGATATGAACTCATGCAGCCTAAATTCTGGTGAAGCCTTTCGTATTCTAACTGGGGCAAAACTTCCTGATGGAGCTGATGCAGTGCTTGCAGAGGAATTTGTGGAGGTTGAAAACAAAAGTTCACACCATGTAAGTGTAACATCTTCTCTAAATAAATGCTCTATTGATAATAATCCAAATCTTATAAAAACCACAATAGTTGCAAAGAATGTTGCAGAGATTGGTCGAAATATTCTGCCAAAAGGCTCTGATGTTAAGGCTGGTGAGTGTATTGTAAAAAAAAATCAACTCCTTACTCCCGGGTTTACAGGTCTTCTTGCTGCTGCTGGTTTTAGTGAAATTCCAGTTTTCAAGCAGCCAACAGTCGCAATTATTGCAACTGGTGATGAGGTTGTTGCCCCAGGTCAGCCTCTTCCTGATGGTAAACTCTATGCAAGCAATATGGTTACACTAAGTGCGTTCTGTCATGGTTATGGCATGAAAACAATGACTATAACTGCAAAAGATAGTGAAAATGAGATAAAAAATTCTCTAAACTGTGCTATGGAGAGTGCAGACGCAGTAATAACAAGCGGCGGAGCATGGACAGGTGACAGAGATATGGTTGCAAAAATACTTTTAGATATGGGGTGGAAGCAGATATTTCACCGTATCAGAATAGGTCCTGGCAAGGCTGTGGGTTTTGGAATGTTAAAAGAGAAACCTATATTTATCCTTCCTGGAGGTCCCCCCTCTAACCTGATGGGTTTTTTGCAGATTGCTCTTCCCGGTCTTATGAGACTTGCTGGACACCCATTTCCCGGTCTTCAGACAAAAATGGTTCGGCTTGCCTCTGATCTTCATGGTCGCGATATTGACTGGACACAGTTTGTTTTTGGTATTGTTGAATATAACGCCATGACAAACGTGTTATTGCAAACTAACTCTAATAGCAAAAAATATAAACCTGATAATATCAATAACTATGTGTCACAACTTCCTGTTTTCCATTCGCTCCGCCAGAAAGGAAGACTTCAATCAATGGCAGAAGCTACTGCAATTGCAATAATCCCAGAAGGAGAAACATTCATTGCTGCTGGCACTGCTATTCAGGTTCAAATCATATCATCACTTAATTCAGGATGTGGGAGAATCAATGACAATCTTTAATGAAAATAAACCTATAGAAAATCAGCTTGTCGATTTATTCAAAAGAAAGGTGGAGTATCTCCGCCTTTCTGTAACAGACAGGTGCAACCTGAACTGCCGTTATTGTGCACCTTCTATGCCAAAACCAATTCAAATTGATAAACTGCTTACATTTGAAGAGATGTACAGAGTTATTAAAATAGGCGTAAAACTTGGCATCCAAAAGGTAAGATTAACAGGCGGAGAGCCTCTGTTCCGAAACGGTGTAGTTGATTTTGTTGAAAAGCTGTGCGAGATTGAAGAGCTAAAAGAGGTCTCTCTCACCACAAACGGCACTTTGCTTGCAGAAAAGGCTCTGCGTCTTAAAGCTGCCGGCATGAACAGGATTAATATCAGTCTTGATACATTAAGCAGAGAGAAGTTCAGAGAACTTACAGGTGCAGATAAGTTTAATCAAGTGTGGAATGGCATTATGAAATCAGCAGAAGCTGGTTTCTCACCAGTTAAGATAAACACGGTTGTTATGGGAGGATTTAATGACAGCGAAGTTCCAGCACTTGCAAATCTTACCTTAAAATATCCGTTTCATGTAAGATTTATTGAGTATATGCCAATCGGAGTTGACCCTAAAACAGCATCTGACAGCTTTATACCTTCAATGGAGCTTAAAAGCCGATTAGAAGATGTCTGCGGAAAACTTATACCTGTTCAAGATAAAAAACTTGACGGACCCGCAAAGCGTTATCGTTTTGAAAATGCACAGGGCGAGATAGGATTTATAAGCTCAATGAGCCAGCATTTCTGTGAATCCTGCAACAGAATGCGTATGACAGCAAGAGGTTTTTTAAGACCATGCCTTCTTTCTGAGGAGCAGGTTGATGTTATTACAAAACTTAGAGAAGGTGCATCAGACGAGGAGATAGAGGCACTTTTTCTTCAGGCTCTTGCTTTGAAAAATAGCAGACACGGATTGACATTTATGGGTGAAAAGATACTTAAAACAAAAATGGTAAGTATTGGCGGGTAAGAGTGTATGGACACATCCAGTAAAAATGAGATTTCAAACCATCTTGAAAATCGAAATGAGATTCAAAATGAGGTTAAGGTGCAGCATCAGAAATTCAGCGCTGTAATTATAGCTGGAGGATTAAATTCACGAATGGGAGGGAATAACAAGGCTTTTTTGAAGATTGGCGGTAAAACGATTCTATCTCGCCTGCTTAATACCTTAGAAAAATATTTTGATGAGATACTGCTTGTAACTAAAAATCCTTCAGAATACAGCAGCTATATAGATAAAAGAGATCGCTCAATTGATTCAATTGAAGAGAATCCGAAGCCAGATTCTGATATTGTCATTCCTTACGTTGAAGGCAATTATAAGAGTAATAGTTCTACACTAAAAACAGTAACCGATCTGTATAGCGATCGCTCTTCATTAACTGGCATTCATTCAGGTCTTTACCATGCAAAAAACTATTTCTCGTTTGTAGTTCCATGCGATGCCCCTTTTATTCAACCTTCATTAATTAGGCTTCTTCTTGATTCCATAGAACCAGATTCTGATATTGTCATTCCTTACTACGATCAACATTACGAACCTCTTTGTGCAGTATATTCAAAGCGATGTATCACCAGAATAGAATCTCTTCTAAATTCTGGTGATTATCGTATTTATAATTTCTTTCATTCGGTTAATATAAAAAAGCTCGGCAAGGATAAATTAGAAGCAGCAGACCCGCAAATGATATCTTTCTTTAATGTGAACACGCCTCAAGCCCTTGAAGCAGCTATTAAAGCAGCAGACAAGATACATTAAGGCAAATCTTTAAAAGATTGTTCTTGTTCAAAAAATCTCAATCCAACAAAAATTGCAGCGAATCTGCTTAATTCTGAGGCGGCTATTTTTTAAGGAATCTATTTTCAATCAAATCCGCCACCCCTTTGACATCATTGATATTATATACAGGGACATCCATATCTATTTTTATATCTGATGCCATAGCAACAAGAGGGGTAGTTTCTCCTTTACTGTAAATAGGAAATTGATGAGCACTGCTTCTGAATATCTCAATTTGAGGCTTGTTTGCTTTTTTATAACCTTCTGTTATCACAATATCAACATCCATGAAGAAGCTTGCAACAATATTGTCAACTGTAAGCTCCACACACACATCTTTTATTACTGATATTTTCCACGGTGAGGAGATTACAACCGTATCAGAGCCTGCCTGTTTATGTTTGTATGTATCTTTCCCCTCATGATCAATATCAAAACCGTGAGTATCGTGTTTAAGAGTGCCTACGCGGTAACCTCTATTTTTCAGCGTCTGTATTAATTTGACAATAAATGTTGTCTTGCCTGATCTTTTTTTGCTTATTATCGAAATGACAGGAGGGGGGCTTTTAACACAATCTACATTTTGAACCTGATGGATATTGTCGGCTGCATTGATAACTTTGCTCTCCATATTACATCTCCTTTAAATTTTTAGATTGAAATTACACTACATTTTGCATACAATTTATAAGTTGTCAAGTTAGGTGTTATTCGTAGGTCAACAAAAACCCTTTGACTGATTTATCAATAAAAATTCAAATTATATAATTAAAGAGCAGCATTATGGATTCATTGAATATTGTAAAAAACTACTTTAAAAACGATCGTTTTGCCGAACATATCGGAATTGAAATACTTGAGGTCACTCCAGGAAGTGCCAAAGCAAAAATGAAGATTGAGGATCATCATCTAAATGCAGTCAATCTTGTGCATGGCGGGGCAATATTCGGGCTGGCTGATCTTGTATTTGCAGTTGCATCCAACTCTCACGGTGTAGTCTCACTTGGGATAAGCGTCAGCGTATCTTACATAAAAGCTGCACAAGGAGGAACTCTGTTTGCAACTGCCACAGAGGTATCAAAAAACAGCAGACTTGGCACCTACTCAATTGAGATTACTGATGAAGATGGTGAAATTATCGCCGTGTTTTTAGGAACAGTCTATCGTAAAAAAGAGAACATTAAAGATATTGTTTTGCCATGATAATCAAAACCAGCTTGTTTGTAGCTACAAACAAGATCTCACAAACGCAGCGATAACAATCTTTATTCATCACCTCACTCCCCTCACCTCTTCCCCATTTTTGGTTTTCCGCTCCAGATTCTTTCAACAGCATAACATTATCAAACAGTTAAAATAAATTTAAAAAACATGATTAGCGTTACGTCTAATGGAATAAGTCTATGTAAATATATAGTTTTCCAGAAAAGTATTTTGATTCAACAAGCCCTTTATTCGTTGGGTTATAGAGCAATTTTGCCAATTTAATTATCTGGAAAACTATAGATATCAAAGATTATGGATTTTTATTAAATGTAGTGCTACATTTGAAATTAATATTAAACAAACATCCACATATAAGGAGGCAATATGTCAGAAAACAATAGTCAATCTCAACAAGAAAGCTCATCAGAAAAAGTAGATGAAAGCACTATATTAAAAGCTGTTGACTGGGCTTATGATAAAGCTGTCAACGGCGGAATACCCGGTTTTGATACAGCTCAAGAGTTGGCAGAGAGCTACATGAAGGGAGATGGCAATATTTACGATAAAGTCAACTCTTTAATCAAATGGCAAGATACAAAAGCTGCAACGTCAGGATTTGTAACTAACTGCGGGGGTGTTATTAGTACATTGACAATAGGCATTCCAACAAATATTACCAGCGTTATCTATGTCCAGATGCGTATGATTGGTGCAATTGCCTACATGGGCGGGTATGACCTGAATGATGACCAAGTAAAAACAATGGTCTATACCTCTTTGGTTGGTAACGAGGCAAAAGATATTATCAAAGAGGCTGGAATCCAGATTGGAACTAAATTGACCAAAAACATGGTTACAAAAATTTCTGGAAAAAGTCTGACAAAGATAAATCAAAAGGTTGGTTTTAGGCTGATAACAAGATTTGGTCAAAAAGGGGTTATCAATCTTGGTAAACTTATTCCTGTAGCTGGTGGGGTTATCGGTGCTACACTTGATGCTCTTTCAACACACACAATCGGCAAAGTTGCAAAAAAGCTCTTTATATCAGCAGATTCAACAGGCTATATTACAAATGGTCTTTTGAGCGTGTTTGAGACTTTAAAAGATATTTCTAAAGAGATTGGCAGCAACAAATTATCTGATGTTCAATCTGGTACAGAGATAAAAGAGTTGATTCTTAACACCTCAATTATTGCAGCTCAAAACAGCGTTCAAAATTCTGGATTGTCAAAAAACAAACCAGAAATAATTAACGAGATTCAAGCAAAATATGAGAACATTGACTCTTTTTCCTCGTTTGCAATTGGTTCTGATTACAACGATAAAGCCCTGTTCAATAAACTTGATGAGATTATCAACAACATAGTTGCAGCATCACAAGGCAGATATTCGGATATGAGTCTTATAAACATGCTTGATAACTTTCTTGCAGCAAAGCAGAGCATCTCTTCTCTTGTAAAATCATCAATGGAATTGGGTAGAAGCATTGGGCAGGCATCAAATATAAAAGATGGGGAGCTTATTGGTTCTCGGTTTGGGGGTCTGATGGGAATTATTGTCAACTATATTAACCAGAATTTTGGTATTGCCAAGTATCAGGATAAAGCGATAATGGAAGCTGAGTTTTCCAATAAAAATTTGCAGCTTTTACAAGAATTTGGCGTAAGACAGGCACAGATTGAGATGCTTAAAGGGCGTATGTGGGATGAGATACGCAGATTGGATATTGAATTTAAAAATAAAATGGTTGAAAATGAAATTGTGAAAAAAGATATGTGGAATAATATCAATGATTTGTTAAATTCTTGAAAATGCTGAATAAAAAGACAAACAGAGGAGAAAATATGGCTCTCCGAGATTTTCCGTGGTTGACAAGTGCCCTATTTTGTAATAAGAAATTCAGCCCCAATGGTATCCAATAGTATTCGTTGTCTGAGATGTTGAATGTTAAATATCCCATAGCATC